>NZ_JBIBGL010000008.1:0-250128 GCF_042956465.1 Embleya sp. NPDC008237 | reverse complement strand
TGAGTGAGCGGCGGGGGGGGGGGGGGGGGGGGGGGCCGCCCCGGGGGCGCCCCGGCGGGGGGGGGGGGGGGGGGGGGCCCCCCCCCCCCCCCCCCGCCGGCGGGGTTGTGACCGGTTGCTGTCCCCTGCGTCCCGGTCACGACACCAACGCGAGGTCCCACGGCGCACTGGTCGAGCGCGCCTCATCGCGTCGGCGGCCTTGCGTTGCCCGGCCCGCGCATCAAGCGGGCCGGCCATCAGTCACAACGACGGCCGACGCGGTGAGGTTACGCCTGCGGGCGGACCCGACCGCGACACAGTTCCAGAAGCGTCAGCGCCACGGTCGTCCCGGGCTTGCCCAACCCCTCGCGGTAGCGGGCGATGACCTCCATCTCGCGGGTCAACTGCACGCGTGCGCCGCCGGACGCGACGCGGACCCGCTGGATCTCCGCGGAGGTGTCCACCCGCTCGGTGATCAGCGCGATGATCCGTCGGTCGAGATCGTCGATGCGGGCCCGGCCGGCGCCGATCACGTCGTCGGGGGTCTGCGGGTTCGTGGTGGTGTCTTCCATCGATGGCCTGCTCTCCGGAGGGGGTCCGTGCTCCGGGGCGCCGAAGGAAAACGCGAAGACGCCCCGGGTACCGGACCCGAGACGTCTTCGTCTGCCTGTGGCTGTACTCGTTCAGGCGGTGACGGTGGCGCCGGGGATCCCGGTGCCATAGGTAAAGCTGCGCGTCACGTCGAACGAGGACATGGCGCCAGTATGCCGAACCCGCCGGCGCGGACACCAGCCGGGGTCACCCGCGCGGCGCCGGTAGAATCGGCATCCACCCCTTTTTTCGCTTCGCCGGAAGGCCCCTCGTGACCTTTGCCAGCCCGGACGGGGGCGGCACCGAGACCGTCCTCGTCGTCGACTTCGGTGCCCAGTACGCCCAGCTCATCGCCCGCCGGGTGCGCGAGGCGCGCGTGTACAGCGAGATCGTGCCGCACAGCATGCCCGTGGCGGACATGCTCGCGAAGCGGCCGGCCGCGATCATCCTGTCCGGCGGCCCCTCCTCGGTGTACGCGGACGAGGCGCCCAGCATCGACCCGGCGCTGTTCGAGGCCGGTGTCCCGGTGCTCGGCATCTGCTACGGCTTCCAGGCCATGGCGCAGGGTCTGGGCGGCGTGGTCGAGAAGACCGGTCTCGCCGAGTTCGGCGCGACGCCGCTGACGGTGACCGGCACGACGAGCACCTTGTTCGACGGGCTGCCCGCCGACCTGTCGGTGTGGATGTCGCACGGCGACTCGGTCTCCGGTGCGCCGGCCGGCTTCGCGGTCACCGCGACCAGCGCGGGCGCGCCGGTCGCCGCGATCGAGAACGACCGGGCGCGGCTGTACGGCGTGCAGTACCACCCCGAGGTGATGCACAGCGAGCACGGCCAGGCGATCCTGGAGCGCTTCCTGAAGGTGGGCGCCGGGCTCGCGGCGAACTGGACGATGGTCAACATCGTCGAGGAGCAGATCGAGCTGATCCGCGAACAGGTCGGCGACAAGCACGTGATCTGCGGTCTGTCCGGCGGGGTGGACTCCGCGGTCGCCGCGGCGCTGGTGCAGCGCGCGGTCGGGGACAAGCTCACCTGCGTGTTCGTGGACCACGGTCTGCTGCGCAAGGACGAGCCCGAGCAGGTCGAGCGCGACTACGTCGCGGCCACCGGCGTCTCGCTGAAGGTGGTGAACGCGCAGGAGCGGTTCCTGACCGCGCTCGCCGGGGTCACCGACCCCGAGGAGAAGCGCAAGATCATCGGGCGCGAGTTCATCCGCGTGTTCGAGCAGGCCGCGGCCGAGGTGGTCGCCGAGGCCGGCGCGCACGGCGAAGAGGTCGAGTTCCTGGTCCAGGGCACGCTGTACCCTGACGTGGTGGAGTCCGGCGGCGGCACCGGCACCGCGAACATCAAGTCGCACCACAACGTCGGCGGACTGCCCGAGGACCTCCAGTTCAAGCTGATCGAGCCGCTGCGCAAGCTGTTCAAGGACGAGGTGCGCGCGGTCGGCGAGCAACTGGGCCTGCCGTCCGAGATCGTCTGGCGCCAGCCGTTCCCGGGCCCGGGGTTGGGCATCCGGATCATCGGCGAGGTCACCGCCGACCGGCTGGAGATCCTGCGCGAGGCGGACGCGATCGCTCGTGAGGAGTTGTCCCGCGCGGGCATGGACCGGGAGATCTGGCAGTGCCCGGTCGTGCTGCTCGCCGACGTGCGCTCGGTGGGTGTGCAGGGTGACGGCCGCACCTACGGCCACCCGATCGTGTTGCGCCCGGTGTCCTCCGAGGACGCCATGACGGCCGACTGGTCGCGCCTGCCCTACGACCTGCTGGCCCGGATCTCCAACCGGATCACCAACGAGGTCCGGGAGATCAACCGGGTCACGCTGGACGTCACCAGCAAGCCCCCGGGCACCATCGAGTGGGAGTAGTCCCACCGACGGACCGCACGTGTTCGCCGCCGGCCCCCGCCCGATCCCGGGCGGGGGCCGGCGGCGTTCGCGGGGTTCGCCGAGACCCTGTCGAGGAGCCGGCGGGACGCCTTGTGCGGCACCGGGGTTGACGCCGCATCAGGTGTTCGATCGACAAACCGTGCGATCCCTCGACCGGGCCCGTGCGACGCCCCTCGGATGCGGCACAATGTGCCGCTGAACGAGCTCGTTCGTATGTGGTGGTGGGGAGGGCGTGGCGAAGTGGCGCACGGTGTCGGTGTGCACGGACCGGACTGTCATTGCGTGGTCCGGGAGGAATACCGCAGGACCGTCGCCGATTTCGAGACGCTGAGGCGGGCCCTGGCCCGCAAGGAGGGCGTGCCCTCGGCCGTCGCCCACTCCGACGGCGGCGCACGCCAGTGGATCTCCGACGAACTGCGCGGCAAGGCACAGGAGTTGGCCGCCGTACGCCGGGCCCAGGGGCGGGCGTGGCTGCAAGTGCTGGGCGGGCGCGCGCTGATCGTGTTGTGGCTCCTGGTCGCCGTGCTCGTCCTGGTCCAGGCGCTCACCGCGATCGGCGCCGGTTGGACCGGCGCGCGCACCGCCGGGATCGTGGCCGCCGTGGTGGTCGCCGGAGCGCTCAGCGTGGTCGGGTGGGCCGCCCGGGCGAGCGGTGGCGTGTTCGCGCCCGTACGCGGCCTGGACGGCCGCCTGTCCACCTCCAAGGCGGTCGCGGCGCTGTGGATGGTGGCGCTGATGTACTGCTTCGCCTTCCTGGGCATGCGGCTCGCCTCGGCCTCCGGGGACGGCGAGCGGGACCGACTGCTGGATCGACTCGGCAACGTCGCCCTGGACCAGATCACCCTGGTGGCCGCGCCCCTGCTGGCCGCGGTCGCGGTCCGGCGCATCGTCGGCGACAAGGTCGGCCGGCGGGTGCTGCAGAAGCTGCGCGCCGACCAGGCCTCGCTGCGCGACCTGGTCACCGACGACGCCGGCCGGGCCTCCTTCGTGGACGCGCAGTACGTCCTGGTCAACCTGGTCGCGGTGGGCTTCGTGGTGGTCGGTCTGGCCCGCGACCCGGACCGGCTCCCGGACATCCCGGCCACGCTGGTCGCGCTCGCCGTGGTCTCGGTGGTCACCTACCTCGCGGGCAAGCTGGCCGAGAACGACCGCCCGGTGATCCTGTCCGTGGTCCGCGTGCGCTCCCGCGGCGACCTGGACTCCGCCGTCCGCCAGGGCGACGACATCGAGGTGCGCGGGATCAACCTCGCCGCGGGCGGCTCGCACGAGGCGGACCTGCTCGCGCGGGTGGTGGTCAAGTTCGGCGCGGTGCACGTACACGTCCCGCTGATCCCGGCCGACACCGGCTTCGCCAACCCGTCCGACGCGTGCGTGATCGTCCCGGTCCCGGTCGACGTCGAGCCCGGCCGGGTGGAGCTGTGCGTGGTCTCGGCATCCGGCGTGGAGTCGGCGCCCTACGAGATCCAGATCACCGCCTAGCCGTATTCACCGGTCCGGTGGTGCCGGGGCGTGGGCCGTCGGGATCCGCCGGACCGGGCAGGCCCGGTTGCGTGCCGACCGGATGTGCGTGCGGGCCGGGCCGATTCACTCGGCCCGGCCCGCACGCACATTCGACGGGGTCTCGTCGCTACAACTTCTGCACCGGCGCGTAACGCAGCAGCAGGGTCTTCTCGCCGCCGGCGCCGAAGTCGATCGTGGCCTTGGCCTTGTCGCCGGTCTCGGCCGTGGAGACCACCGTGCCCAGGCCGAACTTGTCGTGGGTGACCCGGTCGCCGGGGGACAGCGCGACGATCGGCCGTTCCTTGATCTGCGCGCCCTTGCCGAAGCCGCCGCGCGAGCCGACGGTCGACTTGGTCGCGGACAGCGCCTTGGCCGCCGACGGGGACGTGCCGCGCCAGTCGACCAGCTTCTCGGGCAACTCGCCCAGGAAGCGCGACGGCGGGTTGTACGACGGCGCGCCCCACGCGCTGCGCATCTTCGCGAGCGTGACGTAGAGCCGCTCACGGGCGCGGGTGATGCCGACGTAGGCGAGCCGGCGCTCCTCCTCCAGCTCCTTCGCGTCGCCCAGCGAGCGCATGTGCGGGAAGACGCCGTCCTCCAGGCCGGTCAGGAACACCGTGGGGAACTCCAGGCCCTTGGCGGTGTGCAGGGTCATCAACGTGACCACACCGCCGTCGTCGCCGTCGGTGGGGATCTGGTCGGAGTCCGCCACCAGGGAGACCCGCTCCAGGAAGTCGGCCAGCGTGCCGCCACCGCCCTCCTGGGCCTGGGCCTGTTCGAACTCCAGCGCGACCGCCGCGAGTTCCTGGAGGTTCTCGATCCGGGTCTCGTCCTGCGGATCGCTGGACGCCTGCAACTCGGCCAGGTAGCCGGTCTGTTCCAGGATCGCCTCCAGCACGGTGGCCGGACCCGCGCCGCCGTCCACGACCGCGGTGAGGTCGTCCAACAGCTGGACGAAGCCCTTGACCGCGTTGGCGGAACGCTTGGCCAGGCCCGGCGCGTCCTCCGCGCGACGCAGCGCCTGGGCGAACGGGATCCGGTCGCGGGCGGCGAGCACGTCCAGGCACGCCTCGGCCCGATCGCCGATGCCGCGCTTGGGCACGTTCAGGATCCGTCGCAGCGAGACCGTGTCGTCCGGGTTGGCCAGCAGTCGCAGGTAGGCGAGCACGTCGCGGACCTCGCGGCGCTCGTAGAAGCGCACGCCGCCGACGACCTTGTACGGCAGCCCGACCCGGATGAAGACTTCCTCGAACACTCGGGACTGGGCGTTGGTCCGGTAGAACACCGCGACCTGCCCCGGCTTGGTCTTGCCCGCGTCGGTGAGCCGGTCCACCTCGTCCGCGACGAACTGGGCCTCGTCGTGCTCGTCGTCCGCGACGTAGCCGACGATCGGGGTGCCCGCGCCGGCGTCCGTCCACAGGTTCTTCGCGCGCCGGTTGCTGTTGCGCTCGATCACCGCGTTGGCCGCGCTCAGGATGGTCTGCGTGGAGCGGTAGTTCTGCTCCAGCAGGATGGTCTTGGCGTTCGGGTAGTCGGCCTCGAAGTCGAGGATGTTGCGGATGGTCGCGCCGCGGAACGCGTAGATCGACTGGTCCGCGTCACCCACCACGCACAACTCGGCGGGTTCGATCTCGGCGAGACCGGCCTCGGCCGGGTTGACCAGGTCGCCGTCGATCGTGCGCCGCGGACCGCTGCCCGCCGCGCCGCCGACCAGTTCGCGGACGAGCATGTACTGCGCGTGGTTGGTGTCCTGGTACTCGTCGACCAACACGTGCCGAAAGCGCCGCCGGTAGTGCTCCGCGACGTCGGGGAACGCCTGGAGCAGGTGCACCGTGGTCATGATCAGGTCGTCGAAGTCCAGGGCGTTGGCCTGGCGCAGCCGCTCCTGGTACATCGTGTACGCCTGCGCCAGTATGCGCTCGGTCTCGTTGATCGCCTTCGCGGCGAAGTCCTCGTGATCGATCAGCTCGTTCTTGAGGTTGGAGACCTGCGCGTTGAACTTGCGCGGCGGGAACTTCTTCGGGTCCAGGTCGAGGTCGCGACAGACCATCGCCATCAGCCGCTGCTGATCGGCCGAGTCGTAGATCGAGAACGACGAGCTCATGCCGAGCTTCTTGTACTGCTGCCGCAGGATGCGCACGCACGCCGAGTGGAACGTGGACACCCACATGGCCTTGGTACGCGGGCCGACCAACGCCTCGACCCGTTCGCGCATCTCGGCGGCGGCCTTGTTGGTAAAGGTGATCGCCAGGATCTCGCCGGGATGCGCACCGCGGGCCGCGAGCAGGTGGGCGATCCGGTGGGTCAGCACGCGGGTCTTGCCCGAGCCCGCGCCGGCCACGATGAGCAGCGGGGACCCTTCGTGCACGACCGCGGCGCGTTGTTGCGGGTTCATCCCGTCGAGCAGCCGCGCCGGATCCACGACCGGGCGCGGGGCGCCGTTGCGGTAGTAGGCGTCGCGCGGCTCGGGGGGCGGCGCGTACTGCCCCTCGTACAGGTCGTCCGGATAGTCCTCCGGCAGGCCGTACACGTGGTTGTCGTCCGGCTCGGGCGGTAGCGGGATGTCGTCCGCGGGGCTCGTGGGGGACTTCTTGGCCGCGGTCTCGAAACCGGGCAGGGGGATGTCGTCGAAGAGGCTGCTCATCGTTCCCCGAGTCTAGGTGGGTAACAAGCGAGTCGTGCTCGGCCCTTTGTACGGAGCGGAGATCATTGCGCCGGCGACGGGTTTTCCCGCCGTCGGATCGATCGGACCAAGGGAGTACATCGTGCTGGACGATCGCGACGTGGAGCGGGTCCTGGTGCTGGCCGCGCATCCGGACGACATCGACTACGGGGCGGCGGGGACGGTGGCGACCTGGACCGAGGCCGGCATCGAGGTGAGCTATTGCCTGGTCACCGACGGGGACGCGGGCGGCTTCGACCCGGCGGTGCCGCGATCCGAGATCGGCGGGATCCGGCGGGCCGAGCAGAGCGCGGCGGCGGCGCACGTGGGGGTGCGGCAGCTGTACTGGCTCGGCTACCCGGACGGGCGGCTGGCGGCGACCTTCGAGCTGCGGCGCGACATCACCCGGGTGATCCGGCAGGTGCGCCCGCAGCGCATGGTGATCCCGAGCCCGGAGCGGGACTGGGCCCGGCTCGCGCCCAGTCATCCGGATCACCTGGAGGCGGGCGAGGCGGCGATGCGGGCGATCTATCCGGACGCCCGGAACCCGTTCGCGCACCCCGAGCTGCTGGACGTGGAGGGGCTGAAGGAGTGGACCGTGCCGGAGACGTGGTTGTCGCCGACACCGGCGCCGGACCACGCGGTCGAGGTGAGCGCGGTGTTCGAGCGCAAGATGGCGGCCCTGCTGTCGCACGCGAGTCAGACGAGCCATCTGACCGGGCTGCGTGCGGAGGTCACGACGATGCTCACCCGCAATGCCGAGCGGTTCGGCCTGGGCGCGGGACGGATGGCCGAGGTGTTCCGGGTGGTCGACACCCGTTAGCAGAATGACCGGTTGGCGTCGATCCTGGCGTTGTCCGTGTTCTTGTCCGGGACTACTTGGACAGGTCATATCAGGACAATCATCAGAAAAATTGATCACAATGGACTTTCCGGAATCCGCGCGCTTTTCCCGAGATACACGGAGAAGGAAACGGTGATTTTGGTAAAGTTTTGGCAATGCGGTGGCTGATGATGATGGTCCTGACACGCCTGTGACTAGTGTTCTGCGACAGGCGATCGGCTCGACGTCGGCCACCCGGTCGACACGATCACCTCCGCCGAATTCGGGGACGCGTTCAGGTGACGGTGGGTAACCATCGTCGACGATGCGAAGCCGGAACCGGGGACCCTTGCAGTCCCTGGGGTGAATCGGTGCCTCGGCACCGTAGGGCGCCTTCTTCCGCCCGAACCCGTCAGCTAACCCGGTAGGCGGCCGAGGAAGGAGACTCGCCACCAGTGGCGTCCCAACGTCGACCCGGGCAGCACCGCAAGCCCAAGCCGCGCACCGCCGTGCGTACCGCAGCGACCGTAGTGACGGCCGCCGCGACGATGACCGGCGTGATGACCTTTGCCGGCACCGCGAGCGCGGATCCCGCCGCATCCTTCGAGCAGGTCAAGCAGCAGGTCAACCAGCTGCACAGTGACGTGGTCAAGGTGACCGACGTCGCCAACGGCGTCGAGGATCAGCTGGAAAAGAAGCAGGTCACCGCGAATCAGACGCAGGCTCGCGTCACCGAGGAACAGATCGCGCTGAACGCTCTGCGTGATCAGATCGGTGTCCTGGCGGCGAACCAGTACCGCAGCGGCGGCCTGCCGCCGTCGTTGTCGCTGGCGCTCAGCGGCGACCCCGAGGGTTACCTGCAGAAGTCGCAGATGATGTCCCAGCTCGACGGTCAGCAGGCCGCCAAGCTGAAGCAGATCGCGGCGCAGGCCCGGGTTCTCCAGCAGGACCGCACCGAGGCCTCCTCGCAGCTGGCCGAGCTGGAGAAGCTGCGGACCGAGCTGAACAAGAACAAGACCGAGATCCAGGCCAAGCTCGCCGAGGCCCAGCGGCTGCTGAACACGCTCACCGAACAGCAGAAGAAGGCAGTCCTCGACTCGGACGAGCACGAGGGCGACACCACGCGGGGCAACGACCGCAGCTCGCGGGACAAGGCGGAGACGCCGCCGGCGACCAACATCCCCGCGTCCGGTCGGGCCGCGGCCGCGATCGCGTTCGCGCGGGCCCAGATCGGCAAGGCGTACGTGTCGGGCGCCGAGGGGCCCAGCTCCTACGACTGCTCGGGGCTGACCCAGGCGTCGTGGAAGGCCGCGGGCGTCAGGCTGTCCCGGACCACCTGGACCCAGGTCAACGACGGTCCGCGCGTCGCGAAGGGTTCGCTCCAGCCGGGCGACCTGGTGTTCTTCTACTCGGACAACCGGCACGTGGGCCTCTACATCGGCGGCGGCAAGATCATCCACGCCCCGCGTCCCGGCAAGACCGTGACCGAGGCGCCGCTCGACTCGATGCCGTTCTACGCGGCGATTCGACCCGGGTAAATCCACCGGTCGCCCGAAAAACCTCGACGGCGCCCTCCCGCGGATTCATTCCGCGTGGAGGGCGCCGTCGTGTGTACCGGGTGCGGCGTCGCTCGGACCGCCGACCTGCGTCGCTCGCCCAGGCGGTTCGGCTCGTGCCGGCGGTGGGCGGAGTCGGTGTCGGCGGGGTCTCAGGTCCACATGACCGCGATGGCGATGTTCGCCACGGTCAGCAGGCCGATCGCGCCGAGCACCTTGGAGGACACCCGGTCCGCGGCGCGGTTGCCCCAGACCAGCAGCAGGATGGCCAGCAGAATGACCAGCTTGGTGCCGATCTTGGCGTTGTCCACGTCCTTGTCCGGACCGGCCTGGACCACGCCGACCAGGGCCAGGCCGGTAACCAGCATGGTCAGCGCGCCGTGCGTCATCGCGGGCACGATCCGCCCGTCGCCGGTGCGCAGCGCGGACATCTGGGTGAGGAAGCCGCCGAGCAGGGACGCGATGCCCACGATGTGCAGGACCAGCAGGATCTGCCGCAGAACGTCCACGTCGTACAACTCCTCGTCGACCGTCGCGCGGCACCGGGATGCCGCGAATGTTGCCCGGCAGCCTAGCCGGCACGGGTCGATGACTCTCCGGCGGGTTATACGTGATCAACAGTCGCCAAATCGTCCCAAGATCGACTTTCGGGAATCCGCGCGCTTATCCCGAGATACACGGAGAAGGAAACGGCGAATTTGGTAAAGATTTGGCAATGCGAAGGTTGGTGGTGATGGCCGTGACACTCCTGTGACTAGTGTTCTGCGACAGGCGATCGGCTCGACGTCGGCCACCCGGTCGACACGATCGCCACCGCCGAATTCGGGGACGCATTTCGGTGACGGTGGGTGACCACCGTCATTGTGATGGGAAGCCGGAACCGGGGACCCTCGCAGTCCCTGGGGTGAATCGGTGCCTCGGCACCGTAGGGCGCCTTCTTCCGCCCGAACCCGTCAGCTAACCCGGTAGGCGGCCGAGGAAGGAGACTCGCCACCAGTGGCGTCCCAACGTCGACCCGGGCAGCACCGCAAGCCCAAGCCGCGCACCGCCGTGCGTACCGCAGCGACCGTGGTCACGGCCGCCGCGACGATGACCGGCGTGATGACCTTCGCCGGCACCGCGAGCGCGGATCCCGCGCAGTCGTTCCAGCAGACCAAGGAACGCGTCAACCGGCTGCACAGTGACGTGATCAAGGCCACCGACGCCGCCAATGGCGTCGAGGAGCAGATCACCAAGCAGCAGGGCACCGCGAACCAGACGCAGGCCCGGATCACCGAGGAACAAACCGCTCTGAACGCTCTGCGTGATCAGATCGGTGTCCTGGCGGCGAACCAGTACCGCAGCGGCGGCCTGCCGCCGTCGTTGTCGCTGGCGCTCAGCGGCGACCCCGAGGGCTTCCTGCAGAAGTCGCAGATGATGTCCCAGCTCGACGGTCAGCAGGCCGCCAAGCTGAAGCAGATCGCGGCGCAGGCCCGGGTTCTCCAGCAGGACCGCACCGAGGCCTCTGCACAGCTGGCCGAGCTGGAGAAGCTGCGGACCGAGCTGAACAAGAACAAGACCGAGATCCAGGCCAAGCTCGCCGAGGCCCAGCGGCTGCTGAACACGCTCACCGAACAGCAGAAGAAGGAAGTGCTCGACTCCGACGAGCACGTGGGCAATACGGGCAACGCAGGCAACGCGGACACGACGCGGACCGGCAACGACCGCAGTTCGCGGGACAAGCCGGACACGCCGCCGCCGGCGACCAATGTCCCCGTGTCCGGCCGGGCCGCGGCCGCGGTCGCGTTCGCGAAGTCCCAGATCGGCAAGCCGTATTCGCCCCGGGCCGTGGGCCCCGACTCCTACGACTGCTCCGGGCTGACCCAGGCATCGTGGAAGGCCGCGAACGTCAGCCTGACCCGGACCACCTGGACCCAGGTCAACGACGGTCCGCGGATCTCCAAGGACGCGCTCCAGCCGGGCGACCTGGTGTTCTACTACCCGGACAACTCGCACGTGGGCATCTACGTCGGCGGCGGGCAGATCGTGCACGCCCCGCGGCCGGGCAAGAACGTGACCTACGCACCGGTGGGCTCGATGCCGTTCTACGCGGCCGTTCGACCCGGTTAGAGTCACCGGTCGCGCGTAGAGACCTCGACAGCGCCCTCCCCCGGACCCGTTCCGGAGGAGGACGCCGTCGTTTTTCGTGCTCCGCGTGCGTCGGGGTCAGACCAGTCGCCGGTCGGTCGCCCAGCGGGTCAGCTCGTGCCGGTTGGACAACTGCAACTTGCGCAGTACGGCGGACACATGGGTCTCCACGGTCTTGACCGAGATGACCAGGCGCCGGGCGATCTCCTTGTACGCGTAGCCGCGTGCGATCAGCCGCAGCACCTCGCGCTCGCGCTGGGTGAGTCGATCCAGATCCTCGTCGATCGGCGGCACGTCGGTGGCCGCGAACGCGTCCAGCACGAAGCCCGCCAGGCGCGGCGAGAACACCGCGTCGCCCTCGCCGACCCGGCCGATCGCCCGGATCAGCTCGTCGCCGGTGATCGACTTGGTCACGTAGCCCCGGGCCCCGCCGCGGATCACCCCGATCACGTCCTCGGCGGCGTCCGACACCGACAACGCGAGGAAGCGCACGGCCGGGATCAGCGACGCGCACCGGCGCAGCACCTCGACCCCGCCGCCACCGGGCAGGTGCACGTCCAGGAGCACCACCTCGGGGCGGGTCTCGGTGACCACCGCCACCGCGCTCGCGACGTCGTCGGCCTCGCCGACCACCTCGACCGCCTCGCCGATCTCGGCGCGCACGCCGGTCCGGAACATCCGGTGATCGTCGACCAGGACCACCCGGGTACGGGCGGCCGTCCCCTCGGGGTGCTCCGTGCTGCTCTCGGTGGCGTTCACGTGTTCGTCCTTCCCACAGCGGCCCGGCCGGCGTCGGCGCGGCGCATCTCCAGCTCGACCTCGGTGCCCTCACCGGGTTCGCTGCGGATGTGCGCGGCGCCCCCGTTGCGGCGCATGCGCCCGATCACGGACTCTCGCACACCCAGCCGGTCGGCGGGCACCGTCTCCGGGTCGAAACCGGGTCCGCGGTCGCGCACGAAGACCGTGACCGTGTCCTCGTCGGCCTCGCCGAACACCGCGATCGCCGCTCCGCCCGCGTACTTCGCCGCATTGACCATCGCCTCGCGGGCGGCGGCCACCAGCGCGGCCAGCTTGTCGTCCACCGGGCAATCGCCCACGCACACCACCTCGATCGACACCCCGTGCGCGTCCTCGACCTCGGCCGCGGTCGAGCGCAGCGCGGCGGCGAAGGTGCGGTCCGGCTCCTCGCCGTCGGGGCGGTACAACCACGCGCGCAACTCGCGCTCCTGGGCGCGGGCCAACCGGGCCACCTCGCGCGGGTCCTCGACCTGGCGCTGGATCAGGGTCAGCGTGTGCAGCACCGAGTCGTGCACGTGCGCGGCCACCTCGGCCCGCTCCTGGGCCCGGATCCGGGCCCGGCGCTCGACGCCCAGTTCGCGGGTCTGCCGGAGCAGATACGGCCCGAAGATGACCAGCAGGCCGACCAGGAGCAGCCCGGCCCCGCGCATCGCGGCCAGCGCGTCGCCGATGCCGCCCCGGCCGAACGAGAAGAACACCAGGCCGGCCAGCACCAGCACGGCGCCGACGACGGTGCGCAGCGCGCCGGCCACCCGGCTGCGGCCGTCGAGCGAGAACCACCGGTTGCGCTGCGACTCGTCGGCCTGGCGCCACAACAGGATCACGCCGGGACCGGCCACCAGCAGCGGCCAGATCCAGTCGCCGACCTTGGTCCCGCTCGTGGTCGCGCCCACACCGGTGAGCATGGTCGCCGCGATCAGCACGATGATCATCGCGAGCGCCTGGTGCCGCTCCCGCCCGCGTTCGCGCCCGGCCGGGGCCGCCCCGCCCTGCGGTACGAAGACCCAGAACGCCGCGTAGAGCGCGATCCCCATTCCCGCGAAGAAGGCCAGTGCGACGAAGGCGATCCGCAGCAGCAGCACCTCGACGCCGAGGTGCTCGGCCAGGCCACGCGCGACGCCGCCGGCGAGCCGGTGGGAGGAGGCGCGGCGGAGCCGGGGAGTCGGTGGCGCGGGCCGGACGGGCGCGGCGGGCGGGGGGTAAACGGCGGTCACACGACCGATCGTCACACGCCGGCAAGAGCGTACGCATCAGGGCCCGACCCTGATTCGTCCTCAGGGTCGAACCAGGGGTGCGCCAGGGCGGAGCCCGATGGGAAGCGGGCTCCGCGGGCGCCACGATGGACCCATGAACGACGACATGAAACCCGGTATCTCGGCCGGCGACCGGGCCGGCGGCGCCCCGGGCGGCCCTGCGGGGTCGTCCGCGGCGCCCACGACGACGATTCGCCCCCCACTGCTGCGCAGCACCGAGGACCGGATGGTCTCGGGCGTGTGCGGTGGCCTCGGCGAACACTTCGGCCTCGACCCCGTGATCTTCCGCATCGTGTTCGCGGTGCTCTCGCTCTTCGGCGGGGTGGGCGTACTGGTGTACAGCCTGGGCTGGCTGTTGATCCCGGCCCGCGGGGAGGAGCAGCCGATGCTGCGCCGAATCCTCTCCGGGAAGTTCGACTACGGGGCGTCGGCAGCCACCGTGGTCGCCGTCATGGGGGTCGCCTTGTTCTTCACCTACCTGGACTCGGGCTTCGGCCGGTCCGTCCCGTTGCTGATGATCACCGCCGTGGTGCTGTTCATGGTGTGGTCCGACACGAAGAAGAAGCAGCAGGCCGCCGTCGGCGCGGCCGGGGCCGCGGCGATGGCGGCGGCACCGGCCCAGGTGGACGTCCGGCCGGACGGCGCGACGGTGCCCGGGCCGCCGATGTGGTGGCAGGTGCCGGGTGCGAGTGCGGGGGCGGCGTCCGGGGGCGAGGATCGGCCCGTGCCGCCGCCGGCTCCGCAACGGCCCAGGCGTCCGCGCTCGTACGTGTCCCTGGCCACGCTGTCGGTGGCCACGATGGCCGGCGGTCTGCTGTGGGTGCTCGACCACACCGGCGCCGTGGACGTGACGTTCACCGTCACGCTCGCGATCCTGCTCGGCATCGTGGGCCTGGGTCTGCTCGCGGGCAGCTGGTTCGGCCGGGCGCGGTTGCTGATCCTGCCCGCGCTCGCCCTCACCGCGATGCTGGCCGCGATCACCGCGATCAGCGTGCCGTTGACCGGTCCGTCGGGCGAGCGCACCTACCGGCCCACCACGGTCGCCGCACTGCCGACCTCGTACCACCTGGGCGTGGGCGCGATGGACATCGACCTGCGCCGGCTCGATCTCGGGCCGGGCGGCAGCGCGACGGTCAAGGCCCGGATCGGCGCCGGACAGATCCAGGTCTGGGTGCCGGACGACGTCACGGTGGTGTTCAAGGGCGGCGTCGACCTCGGTCGGGTGCGCACGCCGACCGGCCGGGACGACGGCTACCGGCCGGAGCGCATCGAGACCACCGCCCCGCAGGTCGGGCCCGGCCGCGGCACGATCACGCTCGACCTGAAGGTCGGCGTCGGCGAGGTCGAGGTGCTGGACGGGGACGACGGGCGGGAGCCGCGATGAGCGCGTCGATCGACACCCCGAACGACCCGGCGGACGAGCGTGACCCGTATGGAGGGCGATTCCCGATGAGGCCGAACAGGTACCGCTTCGACCCGATGGCGCTGATCGCGGGCACGGTCTTCGCCGGCATCGCGATCGCCTACCTGCTGCGCGCGTCCGGCACGCTGACGGTGCGCCCCGAGTGGACACTGGCCACCGCGGCGATCGGCGTGGGCCTGGCCGGCCTCGCGGGAGCGCTGTGGGCGATGTTGCCGTCGCGTGGACCCGCGCCGGCGGCGATGGGTCGACCGGCGTCCGCGACCACGTTCGCGCCGACCGCGCCCCACGCGGCTGGGGATGCCGTGGTCGAGTCGTACCCGGGCGGCGGTGCGGCGGGCGGGGACCGGCCCCGTCCGGGCGCGCCGGGTGCGGGCGAGGTCGAAACCCACCCGGGTGCGTCCAGTGCGGCCGAGGACGAGCCGTACGCGGTCGCGGTGGTCGAGGCCGAGGCCGGCGTCGTCGTCGACCCGGTGGTCGAGGACGAGCACCCCGAGGATCCGGGGCCGCCGACCGTGGACCTGACCAAGTAGCCGCCGGGCGACGCACGGAGCGGGGGCGGGCCGACGGCCCGCCCCCGCTCCGTGTCGTGCTCGCTTCAGCCGCGCCCGTGCGGCGTGTGCCACAGCGCCGGGTCCGGCCCCTTGGGCACGATGCCGGTCGGATTGATCCGGTCGTGCGTGACGTAGTAGTGCCGCTTGATGTGGTCGAAGTCGACCGTGTCGCCGAAGCCTTCGGTCTGGAACAGGTCGCGGGCGTAGGCCCACAGGACCGGGTACTCGGTCAGCTTGCGCAGGTTGGTCTTGAAGTGGCCGTGGTAGACCGCGTCGAACCGGACCAGGGTGGTGAACAGCCGGATGTCCGCCTCGGTGATCGTGTCGCCGACCAGGTAGCGCTGCCCGGCCAGCCGCTCCTCCAGCGCGTCCAGACGGGCGAACAGCGCGTCGAACGCGGCCTCGTACGCCTCCTGCGTGGTGGCGAACCCGCAGCGGTACACGCCGTTGTTCACGTCCCGGAACACGTCCGCGTTGATCGCGTCGATCTCGGCGCGCAGCCGCTCCGGATACAGGTCCGGCGCGCCGGCGCGGTGCAGCGCGGTCCAGCGGGTGGAGAGGTCGAGGGTGATCTGCGGGTAGTCGTTGGTGACGACGTGGCCGGAGCGCAGGTCGATGATCGCGGGCACCGTCACCCGGCCGCTGTAGGTCGGGTCACTGGCCCGATAGGCGTCGGCCAGGAACGCCAGACCGGTGACCGGATCGCGCCCGTCGGGGTGATTGGTGAACCGCCACCCGGCCTCGTCCCGGATCGGATCCACGATCGACAACCCGAGTGCCTCCTCCAGCCCGAGCAGACGCCGCACGATCACCGCGCGATGCGCCCACGGACACGCCAACGACACGACGAGCCGATACCGACCGGCCTCCGGCTCGGGTCGCCCGGTGAACCGATTGGCCTGCCGGACGAACTCTCCGCCCCTGCCCGACTCGGCCGTGAACTGCGCATCGGAAGTGGTCATGCGTCCACGGTAGATCGCCGAGCCCCGGATCGGGGGCCTCCGAGCCGACGCCGGCCCGACGCGCCCGCCGTCAGGTCGGGTCCAGGCCGTTCGCCCGGAGCCAGGGGAGGGGGTTGATCGGGGCGCCGCCGCCGGGGCGGACCTCGAAGTGCAGGTGCGGGCCGGTGCTGTTGCCGGTGTCGCCGCTGTAGGCGATCACGTCGCCCGCCTTGACCGGGCCGGAGCGGACCTTGGCCCGGGTCAGGTGGCAGTACCAGGTTTCGGTGCCGTCCTTGCCGGTCAGGATCACCATGTTGCCGTAGGCGGTGTTGAACTGGGTGCGGACCACGCCGTCCATCACCGCGACCACCGGGGTGTTCAGGTCGACCGGGAAGTCGATGCCGGTGTGCGTGTGCGCCCAGCGGGAGCCGGACGAGCCGAAATAGGCGCTGAGGCCGCGCTGAGCGACCGGAAGCACGTACTTGGGCCTGAGGGACTCCCGGCGCTTGCGCTCGACTTCCTGGGCCCGTTGTGTCTCTTCCTGGCGCTCCTGGAGCGAGATCCGGGTCTGTGCCCGGCCGGCGCGCTCGGCGAAGTCCTCGGCGCCGACCTGGAGGTCCATCAACTGCTTGTCCATCGGCGACATCAGCGGCAGGTCCTCGCCGCCCGCCACCGGGTCCGCGTCCTTGGTCTCGGCGCCCGCGGTGTGCAGGCCGCCGACCGCGGCGACGGCCATCGCGGCCGCGCCCATCACCGCGAGCGGTGCGCCGGCGGTCAGCGGGAACGCGCGTTTGCGCTTGATCCGGGCCTTGTCGGCGGTTTCCTTCGGCTTCGCGTCCTTGGCCGGCTTCTCCCGCCGCTCGACCCGCTCGACCCGTACCGGCTCGACCCGTGGGTCGTCCGCCTCGGTTCCGTTGTCGGTCGGGGCCGGCACGCTGTCGTCATGGTCACCGGGATCGAAGGCGGGCTCGACCGGCGCGCGGGTCGCGCCGTCGTCGAACAGGTCCGTCGTCGAGCGGTTGCCACCGGACCACATGTCGGCGTCGTCGCGCGCCGGCACGGGGGAGAACCAGGTGTCGGATTCCCACGCGGCGGTGTCCGAAGCGGCGTACCACATACCGGTGTTCGAGCCGCCGTCCCAGGACGGGTCGACGTACGGCGTGGCCGGCGCGGTCTGGACCGCGGTGTCGGTGCCCGCCCAGGTCCGGGTCTGCGTGTCGGTGCCGTAGGCGTCGTACGCGCCGCTGTCGGCCACCGCCGCGTAGCCGTACGTGCCGGTCGCGTCGTAGCCGGTACCGGTGGCGTATTCGCCCGTGACCGCGGTGTGCGCGCCGCTGTCGTACCCGTCCGCCCGGCCGTACGCGTCGTAGGCCGGGACCGCGGTGTATCCCGAGGAGTCGTAGGCGGGTCGGTACCCGGAGGCGTCGTGGCCCGAGGAGCCGTAGGCCGCGGAGTCGTGGCCCGACGCGTCGTAGCCGACGTGGGCCTGGTTCGAGGAGGCGTAGTCGACGGCGGCGTAGGTCCCGCTCGCGTCGTACCCGTCGTACGTCGGGGTCGGCACGCCCCAACCGCCCGATGAGTCGACCGCCTGGTACCCGGAACCGGTCGCATACGCGTTCGCGTCGTAACCGGCGCCCGGTCCGTACCCCTGGTCGTAGCCGCCCTGGATCGAACCGGACGGGCCGTAAGGGGAGTACGCACCCTCGGCGTCCGGGACGTAGCGACCCTGCTGATCCTCGCTCGGATAGCGAACGTCCGTCACCTACGTCGCCTTCGTCTCGGGGGCTGGTCGGAATCGGACTGTAGTGCTCTTGACGTTCACAGGACAATCCTCGCGATAAGAACCGCAGGTCAGGCCGCCGAGCGGGTGACGCGATCCGGCACGGCCGAACCCGCTCGGGCGGGCTGCGGATCGGCGCCGGGGTCGACCGGCGACACCGTTCCGCCCGCCCGATCGAGGTGTCGTCCCGGCGGTGCGGCGCCGCCCCCCGCGTCGGCGCGGACCGGGGCGGGGACGATCGGGCGCACGTGCGGGCGGGACTTCCCGGCGCGCGGTCGACCGGGACCACCTTCGGCAGGCCGTCCCGGCAGCGGGTTACGCTCCGGGCGAGGGCTTCGCTACGTACATGGAGGCAGTGATGGGTGTTCCCGGACCGATCAGGATCGTGGTGGCCAAGCCCGGACTCGACGGGCACGATCGGGGCGTCAAGGTGGTCGCGCGCGCACTGCGCGACGCGGGCTTCGAGGTGGTGTACACCGGCCTGCACCAGACCCCGATCCAGATCGTCGAGACGGCCATCCAGGAGGACGCCGACGCGATCGGCCTGTCGGTGCTCTCCGGCGCGCACATGACGCTCTTCGCGAAGGTCATCGAACTGCTCAAGGAGCGCGAGGCCGAGGACATCCTGGTGTTCGGCGGCGGGATCATCCCGGAGGAGGACGTCCCGGAGCTGAAGCGGATCGGCGTCGCGGCGGTGTTCACCCCCGGCGCGCCGACCACGGACATCGTCGACTGGGTACGCGCACACGTGGCGACCACCGCTGCCTGACCGGGCACTTCACCCGGATCCGGACAACCGGCCCGGCTCGTTCTCCCGGCCGGTGCACACGTGTCGGTGCGGGCCCGTACCGTGACCGTCATGCTGGAACGGTGGACCGCAGAACAGGTGCTGGCACTCGCGCCTGACGCCGCGTCACGCAAGGCCGGGAGCAGATTGGCGGTGCCGCGGCCATGGTCGGCCGCGGGCGCCGCGGAGTTCGCCGGAGGGGCCGGCGCGGTGTGGGGCGAGTGTGCCGGAAGCGGCGCGACGCCGTACCGCACGGTGGTCGATCTCGGTGGCCCGGCGTCGCAATGCTCGTGTCCCAGCCGCAAGTTCCCCTGCAAGCACGCACTCGGCCTGCTGCTCCTGTGGGCGGCCGACCCGGTGGCCGTGCCGGCCGACGCGACCGCACCCGACTGGGCCGACGCGTGGCTGACCGGGCGCCGGGAGCGGGCCGGGAAGAGCGCGTCGGCCGGGTCCGCACCGGCCGACCCCGCCGCGGCCCGACGACGGGCCGACCAGCGCGCGGCCCAGGTCGCCGAGGGCGCCGAACGGTTGCGCCGCTGGCTGGCCGACCGGGTCCATCAGGGCCTGGCGGGCACCGAGCGCGAGGGATACGCCATGTGGGACGGCATCGCCGAACGCATGGTCGACGCCAAGGCGCCGGGGTTGGCGGCCCGGCTGCGGGCGGCCGGGGCGATACCGGCGTCCGGGGCGGAGGGTTGGCCCGGCCGACTCCTGGAGGACTACGCCGAGTTGTGGCTGCTCCTGCGCGCCCACGAACACGCCGACGACCTGGACCCGTCCCTGGTGGCCGGGTTGCGGGCGCGGATCGGCTGGACCGTGGACGCGGAGGACGTGCTGCGCAGGGCGCGCGACGCGGGCACGGTGGTGCACGACCGGTGGCTGGTGCTGGGCAGCCGGGACAGTACGGACGGCAATCTGACGGAGCGTCGGATCTGGCTGCGCGGCGAGCGGTCCGGTCGCCCGGCGCTCGTGCTGGCCTTCGGGCCGCAGGGGCGCGCGCCGCAACTGGCTCTGCCGGTGGGCCGATCGATCGAGGCCGACGCGGCCTTCCACGACGACGCGGTGCCGCTGCGGGCCGCGCTCGGCGAGCGCGCCGGCGCGCCGGTGGCGGGCGCGGAGCCGGCGGGGGTCGGGCCGGAGGAGGCCACCGTGGGCTACGCCGAGGCGCTGCGCAGCGAACCGTGGCTGGAGGCGTGGCCGGTGGTGCTGGCCGACGTGGTCGCCGTGCCGGAGCCGATGGGGTGGCGGATCGCGGGCGCGGACGGGTTCTGGCTGCCGGTGGATCGGGCGCGCACCGGCGAGCAGGCGTTGTGGCGGTTGTCCGCGATGTCCGGAGGCGCGGGGCTGACCGTGTTCGGCGAGTACGGCGCGCGCGGGTTCGTCCCGGTGACCGCGTGGCACGAGGGGCAGGCCGTGCAGCTGTAGTCGGCCGTGCGGCCTGGCCGTGTGCCGTGTGCCGCACGCCATGGCGCGAGTCGGGACCGGCCCCGGAGGGCCCGCAAAACCATCACCGGAGTCGGTCGACACCGTCGATCGGCCTGTGCGGAAGGGGAGTTCGGATGCGGGTGGCGGATCCGGTGTGGGACGACCTGGTGTCGGCGGCGTTGGTGGGCACCGGACGGCGGCCGGCCGCGGAGGTGCCCGCGCAGGACGCGCTCGGGGCGCTGGCCGCGCAGGTGGACCGGGCGGACGAGGCGGTGCGGCTGCTCGACCTGGCCGCGATCGTGATGGTGCACCGGCGTGCGGGCCGGCGGGCCCCGGCGGGTGCGCCGCCGGCGCCGTGCGCCGAGCCGGACACGCGGCCGTCGGTGCCGGAACGGGCCCGGGTGCGGCTGCGGATCCTGCTTGAGGGCGACGGCATGGACTTCCTGCCCGAATGGCTCACGCTGGCCCGCGCGGCCGGACTGCGCGCGCCCGAGTCCGAGTTGCCCGCGCTGTTGACGGCGGCGCGCTCGCGGACCGATCTGCGCGAGATCGTGGCCGACCTGGCCGGACCGCGCGGCCGCTGGCTGGCCGGGCTCAACCCCGAGTGGGCGTGGCTGACCCGGGTCGCGGTGCCGGACCCGGACGATCCGATCGAGCTGTGGCGGCACGGACGCTTCGGCGAGCGGCTCGCCGCGTTCGAGGCACTGCGCACCGGTGACCCGGACGCCGCCCGGGGGCTGCTGGCCCGGGTCTGGAGCGCCGAGCCCGCGGAGGACCGGGCGGTGTGGGTGGCGGCGCTGCGCACCGAGTTGTCGGCGCGGGACGAGCCGTTCCTGGAGGAGGCGCTGGACGACCGGGCCAAGGTGGTTCGGGTGGCCGCCGCGCGATTGCTCACCGAACTGCCCGGCTCGGCCTTCGCCGCCCGGATGCGCGAGCGCGCGCTGGCCTGCCTGCGGCCCGGCGGCGCGGGGCGGGTGCTGGTGGTGCCGCCGAGCGGCTGCGATGCGGCGATGCGGCGGGACGGCATCGCGGAGACGTCGCCGACCGGGCGCGAGGACCACTCGTGGTGGCTGGGCGAGATCGTCGCCGCCACGCCGCTCGCGGTGTGGCGGGAGGTGTTCGGGGCCGGCCCCGAGGAGATCGTGGCGCGGGCGCTGCCGCGTCGGTTCGCCGAGGACGTCCGGGAGGGGTGGGCCCGTGCCGCGGTGCTGCAACGCGATGTCGACTGGGCCCGGGCGCTGGCCGGGCGCGGCGCGCCCACCCGGCTGCTGACCGTGCTGCCGGCGGCCGAGTGCGCCGAACACGTGGCCCGGCACATCGCCGCGCACGGGCTGTCCGAGGCGCTGCAACTGCTGACCAACTGCCCGGCACCGTGGCCGGCGGTGCTGGGTGACGCGGTCCTGGACGCGCTCGCGAGCGCGGCCGGGAGCGGCGGCTATCCGTGGAGCTTCAGCGGCGCCCGGGACGTGGCCGGCCGCGGCCTGGACCCGGCCGTGGTCGACCGCGTGGAGCAGTTGGCGCAGGGAGAGGGCGAATGGCCGAAGGCCTTCCGCGCCCTGGCCGACACCCTGCACTATCGCGCGACGATGCGCGCGGAACTCCTGGGCGGCTGAACGCGAGCGCTCTCGCGCCGGCCGGGTCGAATCATTCGTCCGGGTGGACGGTCGGATGTCCCACACCCGGCGGACCTCGCCGCGAGAGGATGAGCGAGTGACCGACGACGCGGAACAGATCGACCCACTGGCGAACATGCGCCTGACCGCCCTACGGATGCTGCGCGACTCAGGCGAGTTTCCCGAGAGCGTGCGGTGGGAGGCATCTCCGGCCGGCCTGGTCATGCAGGCGTCGCCGGATTGGGAGCATGCCCGGATCCTCACCGGTCTGCGCCACCTGCTCGAACCGTCGCTTCCGGCCGAGATCCTGGTGCTGGAGGGCGTTGCCTTCGTGGTGGGCGTCGGCACCGAACGCACGCCCGACCTCGTCGTCCTCGATCCCCGTAAGAAGGCCGAATTCCGGGAAGGGCACGCGACGTCCGCGTCCGGGGTCTGGATGTTCGTCGAGGTGACCTCGGACAGCACGCGCCGCGTCGATCTGCGGGAGAAGCCGAACGAGTATGCGCGGGCCGGGGTGCCGGTGATGCTGATCGTGGATCGGCAAAAGCACGAGGTGATCGTGCACTTCGAGCCGGTCGACGGGCGGTACACGTTCACCGAGCGGGTGCGGGCCGGCGCCCCCGTGCGTCTGCCCGAGCCGTTCGAGGCGACGATCGAGAGCGGGTTTCTGCTCGATCATCTGTGAGGTCGGCGGCCCCGAAGGTGTCGGACCCGGGCGGCAGGATGGGGTCTGTTCGGGTTTGTTCGAGCCTTGGGGGAGCGCCGTGACTGTGTCCGCTGAACCGGTTGAGCAGAGTGTGCTTCGGGCCCATGCCGAGGACGCGTTCGCCGACGAACTGGCCGCGCTCGCCGCCACCGACGAGCGGCCCCGGCCACCGCGCTGGAAGCTTTCGCCGTGGGCGGTGGCGACCTACCTGCTCGGCGGCACGCTGCCGGACGGGACGGTGATCTCGCCCAAGTACATCGGACCCCGGCGGATCATCGAGGTCGCCGTCACCACCTTGGCCACCGACCGCGCGCTGCTGCTCCTGGGCGTGCCGGGCACGGCCAAGACGTGGGTGTCCGAGCACCTGGCCGCCGCCGTGTGCGGCGACTCCACGCTGCTGGTCCAGGGCACCGCCGGCACCCCCGAGGAGGCCATCCGGTACGGGTGGAACTATGCCCAGCTGCTGGCCCACGGGCCCAGTCGCGCGGCCATGGTGGCCGGTCCGGTGATGCGCGCGATGAGTCACGGACTGGTCGCCCGGGTCGAGGAGTTGACCCGCATCCCGGCCGACGTACAGGACTCGTTGATCACCATCCTGTCCGAAAAGACGCTGCCGGTACCGGAGTTGAACGACGAGGTGCAGGCCGTGCGCGGGTTCAACCTGATCGCCACCGCCAACGACCGCGACCGCGGGGTCAACGACCTGTCCTCCGCGCTGCGCCGCCGATTCAACACCGTGGTGCTCCCGCTGCCGGCGACCGCCGACGCCGAGGTGGACATCGTCAGTCGCCGGGTGGCCCAGCTCGGCTCCTCGCTCGACCTGCCGCCGGTGGCCGCCGCCGAGGCCGAACTGCGGCGCGTGGTCACGGTGTTCCGCGAACTGCGGGCCGGCCTGACCGAGGACGGGCGGACCAAACTGAAGACCCCGTCCGGGACGTTGTCCACCGCGGAGGCGATCTCCGTGGTCACCGGCGGCCTCGCGCTGGCCGCCCACTTCGGCGACGGCGTGCTGCGCTCGGCGGACGTGGCCGCGGGCATCCTGGGCGCGGTGGTCAAGGACCCGGCGGCGGACACCCTGGTCTGGCGCGAATACCTGGAGACGGCGGTGCGTCCGCGGGCCGACTGGCAGGACTTCTACCGGGCCTGCCGCGACGCGGACCGGGCCTGATGGCGAACCCGCCGGTCGACCCGCCGATCCTGCTCGGCGTGCGGCACCACGGGCCGGGTTCGGCCCGGGCGGTGGCCGCCGCGCTCGCGCAGGTCGAGCCCGACATCGTGCTGATCGAGGGCCCGCCCGAGGCGGACGTGCTGCTGTCCTTCGCCGCCGACCCCGACATGCGCCCGCCCGTCGCACTGCTCGCGCACGCGGCCGACGATCCCGCGCAGGCGGGCTTTTGGCCGTACGCCGACTTCAGCCCCGAGTGGGTGGCGATCCGGTTCGCCGGCGCACACGGCGTCCCGATCCGCTTCGTCGACCTGCCGGTCGCGGTGTCCTTCACGCTCGACCGGGCCCGCAAGGAGCGCGCCGCGACCGCCCCGCCCGAGGACGAGGAGGCGGCGCCCGCGCCGCCGCGCGTCGACCCGATCGCGGAACTCGCCCGGCTGGCCGGTCAGGACGACCCGGAGCGCTGGTGGGAGGACGTGATCGAGCACCGGCTGCCCACCGGCGGCGATGCGCTGACCCCGTTCGCGGCGCTCGCCGACGCGATGGCCGCGCTGCGCGAGGACGAGCCCGAGCCCGACCCGACGACTGCACCGGGCGTCGAGCCCGACGTCGAGCGGCTGCGCGAGGCACACATGCGCCAGTGCATCCGGTCCGCCCGCCGCGCCGGCCACCGGCGGATCGCCGTGGTGTGCGGCGCCTGGCACCTGCCCGCCCTCTCCCGGCTCCCCTCGGCCGCCGCCGACCGGGCGCTGCTGGCGCCGCACCGGGCCAGGGTCAAGGTCGAGACCACCTGGGTGCCCTGGACGCACCGCCGGCTGGCGCAGAGCTCCGGCTACGGCGCGGGCGTCGCCTCGCCCGGGTGGTACCGACACCTGTACGCGAACACCGACGAACGCGAACTGTTGCCCCGCTGGTTCGTCCGGATCGCCTCGCTGCTGCGCGACGCGGGCCATCCGGTGTCCTCCGCACACGTGATCGAGGCCACCCGGCACGCGAGCGCCCTGGCCGCGCTGCGCGGTCGTCCGCTGGCCGGCCTGGACGAGACGATCGAGGCGGTCCGCGCGGTGATGTGCGACGGCGTCACCGGGCCGCTCGCACTGGTGCACGATGCCCTCGTGGTGGGCGACGTGATCGGCGAGGTGCCCGACACGGTGCCCGCCGTACCGCTCCAGCGCGACCTGTCCCGCGAGCAGCGCCGACTGCGCCTGAAGCCCGAGCCCTCGGCCCGCGAACTCGAACTCGACCTGCGCAAGGAGTCGCACGCCGACCGCAGCCGGCTGCTCAACCGACTCGCACTGCTGGACATCCCGTGGGGTGTGCCGGCCCGGGCCCGGGAGAGCAAGGGCACCTTCCGCGAGACCTGGCGCCTGGACTGGCAGCCCGAGTTGGCCATCCGGGTCGCCGAGGCCGGGGTGTGGGGGACCACCGTGCTCGCCGCCGCCGCGGCACGCACGGCCGATCTGGCGATCCGGGCCGAATCGCTGGCCGACGTCACCGACGTGGCCGAGCGCTGTCTGCGCGCCGACCTGCCCGACGCGCTGCCGCTGATCATGCGGGTCCTGGACCAGCGCGCCGCGCTGGACACCGACGTGGGCAAGCTCGCCGAGGCGCTGCCGGGCCTGGTGCGCGCGCTGCGCTACGGCGACGTGCGCGGCACCGACACCTCCGCGCTGGGCACCGTGGTGGCCGGCCTGGTGGTCCGGATCTGCGTCGGGCTGCTGCCGGCCTGCGCGGGTCTGGACGACGACGGCGCCAAGGCGATGCGCCGACACCTGGACGCCGTGCACGCGGCCGTACAACTGCTCGGCGACGAGCAACAGCAGGACTGGTACGCGACCCTGGACCGGCTCGCCGACCGGGAGAACCTGCCCGGCCTGCTCACCGGCCGGGCCACCCGACTGCTGCTCGACCTGGGCCGACTCGACCCGCAGGCGGCCGCTCCGCGCCTGGCCCGAGCACTGACCCGGGGTGTTCCGCACCGCGAATCGGCCGCCTGGATCGAGGGGTTCCTGGCCGGCGGCGGCATGCTGCTCGTGCACGACGAGCGGCTGATGGCCCTGGTCGACGAGTGGATCACCGACACCCCGGCCGATCTGTTCACCGAGATCCTGCCGCTGCTGCGACGCACCTTCGCCACCTTCGCGGCGGCCGAACGGCGCATGCTCGGCGAGCGGGTGCGCACCCCGGCACACCGCGCCGCCCCGGCCGCGAGCGCCGAGCTGTTCGACACCGGGCGCGCGGACGCCACGCTGCCGTTGCTGGCCGGGATCCTCGGCCTCGAACGCCGAAAGGTGACCACCCGATGAGCGAGAGCACGGCCGACGAACGCCTGCGCCGCTGGCGTCTGGTACTCGGCGGCGACGCGGACGGCACCGGCTACGGGCCCACCGGCGACGACATCCGGATCGACCGGGCCCTGGCCGCGCTGTACCGCCCGGAGACCCCGGCCCCGCGCGGCAGCAGACGCGGCACCGGCCCGCGGGCGGCCGGTCTGGGTGCCTCCGCGCCTTCGGTGGCCCGCTGGCTCGGCGACATCCGCGAGCACTTCCCGGCGGGCGTCGTACAGATCCTCCAGCAGGACGCGATCGAGCGGCTCGACCTGACCCGGCTGCTCCTGGAGCCGGAGATGCTGGCCGCCGTCGAACCCGACGTACATCTGGTCGGCACCCTGCTCGCGCTCAACAAGCTGATGCCCGAGGCCACCAAGGAGGCCGCCCGCGCGGTGGTCCGCACGGTCGTCGACGACCTGGAGCGCCGGGTCGCGCAGCGCACCACGAGCCTGGTCCAAGGCGCGCTGGACCGGGCGACCCGGATCAACCGCCCGCGTCACCACGACATCGACTGGAACGCCACGATCAAGGCCAACCTCAAGCACTACCAGGCCGAGCACCGCACGATCGTGCCGGAGCGCCTGGTCGGCTACGGGCGGCAGCGGCACGGGGTACGGAAGGACGTGATCCTGTGCATCGACCAGTCCGGCTCGATGGCGGCCTCGGTGGTCTACGCGTCGGTCTTCGGCGCGGTGCTGGGCTCGATGCGCTCGCTCGAGACCTCGCTGGTCGTCTTCGACACGAACGTGGTCGACCTGACCGAACAACTGAGCGATCCGGTGGACGTGCTGTTCGGCACCCAGCTCGGCGGCGGCACCGACATCAACCGCGCGCTCGCCTACTGCCAATCGTTGATCACTCGCCCGGCGGAGACGATCGTGGTGCTGATCAGCGACCTGTACGAGGGCGGCGTGCGGGACGAGATGTTGCGCCGTGCGGCGAGCATGCAGGCCGCCGGGACCTCGTTCGTCACCCTGCTGGCCCTCTCCGACGAGGGCGCCCCCGCGTACGACCACACCAACGCCGCGGCACTGGCCGCTCTGGGCAGCCCGGCCTTCGCCTGCACCCCCGACCTGTTCCCGGAGGTGATGGCAGCGGCGATCCAGGGTCTGCCGCTTCCGGTGCCGGAGCCGTAATGGTGTCCTGATCGGTAGACCGAGGAGTATGCTCTTTGGTATGCAGACAACGGTGAAGATAGACGCCAAACTGCGAGACCGGATCGCGCGCCTGGCGGAGCAACGGGAGATGTCGATGGGCGCGGTCATCGCCGCCGCCATAGAGCGCGAGGAACGGGCCGAACGATTCGCGGCGATCGAAGCGGCCATGGCCCGCTTGGAGGCGGATCCCGACGAGTGGCGCTCCTACCGGGCGGAGCAGGGCGAATGGGAAGCCACTCTGGCCGACGGTCTGGATGACGAGGCATCCGAGTGAGCCCTGCTCTTCGACCGCGCCAAGGCGACGTGTGGATGGTCGATCTGGAGCCCGTGGCCGGGCACGAACAGGGGCGGCGGCGGCCTTGCGTTGTCGTTTCGAGTGACGAGTACAACCGCGTGATGCGCGGGATGGCGATCGTGGTGCCGTTGACCAGTCGGGACCGCGGGTTGCCCCACCAGGTGAAGGTGTCAAGTTCGGCGTCCGGGCTCGGCAACGTGAGCTTCGCCAGGCCCGAGGATGTGCGAGCGGTCTCACACCTTCGGTTCGGCCGCCGTCTGGGTTTTGCGAGCGAGCTCGAGATGGCTGACATCCATGGTTGGTTGTCCGACTTCCTCGGCATGTGAGCAGCACTCCGCCGGCGGCGTCGGGTGGGATCGGCCACATCCACGCTGTCACGGTCCGTTTCGATGTGTTCCCTGTGTCACGGTGGAACAGGCGTAAACGGGCGGATCTCGACGTGCGGCCGGGCCGTGGGCGAGGGTCTCCCGGGGGGCGTGCCCAAGACCCCGTTTCGGACCTAGCACTCCTGCCCGATAACCTGCAAGGCGGATCAGCTACGCGTGCGGACGCCGTCCACCAGAACTGGGGGCGAGCCTGCCGGACCTGTGCGACGACGGACGCGGCTGCGCATGTTCCGCATATCCGATCGCGATCACAAGGACGGACCCGCGTGGACCTGTTCGAGTACCAGGCGAGGGATCTCTTCGCTAAGCACGGTGTGCCGGTTCTGCCCGGTGAAGTCGTCTTCACGCCGGAGGAGGCACGGGCCGCCGCCGAGCGCATGGGCGGCAAGGCCGTCGTCAAGGCGCAGGTGAAGGTCGGTGGCCGCGGCAAGGCCGGCGGCGTGAAGCTGGCCTTCAGCACCGACGAGGTCGTCGAGAAGACCGAGCAGATCCTCGGCCTCGACATCAAGGGCCACATCGTCAAGAAGGTCATGCTGGCCGGTCTGGCCAAGCCGGTGGACGAGTACTACGTCTCGTTCCTGCTCGACCGCACCAACCGCACCTTCCTCGCGATGGCGTCCGTCGAGGGTGGCGTCGAGATCGAGGTCGTCGCGGAGGAGAACCCCGACGCGCTCGCCAAGATCCCGGTCGACGCGATCGAGGGTGTGACCGAGGCCAAGGCCCGCGAGATCGTCGAGGCGGCGAAGTTCCCCGCCGAGCTGCACGACCAGATCGTCGCGACCCTCAAGACGTTGTGGACCGTCTTCGTCGAAGAGGACGCCACGCTCGTCGAGGTCAACCCGCTGATCAAGTCCGAAGAGGGCAAGATCATCGCGCTGGACGGCAAGGTCTCGCTCGACGAGAACGCCGACTTCCGGCACCCCGACCACGAGGCGCTCGAGGACAAGGACGCGGCCGACCCGCTGGAGGCGGCGGCCAAGGCCAAGGGTCTGAACTACGTCAAGCTCGACGGCTCGGTCGGCATCATCGGCAACGGCGCGGGTCTGGTCATGTCCACGCTCGACGTGGTCGCGTACGCCGGGGAGAACCACGGCGGCGTGAAGCCGGCCAACTTCCTCGACATCGGCGGCGGCGCGTCCGCCGAGGTGATGGCGAACGGCCTGGAGATCATCCTGGGCGACGCCGACGTCAAGTCGGTGTTCGTCAACGTCTTCGGCGGCATCACCGCGTGCGACGCGGTCGCGAACGGCATCGTGCAGGCGCTCGAACTGCTGAAGCAGAAGGGCGAGGCGGTCACCAAGCCGCTCGTCGTGCGTCTGGACGGGAACAACGCGGAGCTGGGTCGTCAGATCCTCACCGACGCGAACCACCCGCTGGTCCAGCAGGTGGACACCATGGATGGCGCGGCCGAGCGGGCCGCCGAGCTCGCTGCCGCGAAGTAAGGGAGACCGACCCAACATGGCTATCTTCCTGACCAAGGACAGCAAGGTCATCGTCCAGGGCATGACCGGCTCCGAGGGGATGAAGCACACCCACCGGATGCTCGCCTCCGGGACGAACATCGTCGGTGGCGTGAACCCGCGCAAGGCCGGCACCACGGTCGACGTGGACGGCACCGAGGTACCGGTATTCGGCACCGTGGCCGAGGCCATGGAGGCCACCGGCGCGGACGTCACCGTGGTCTTCGTGCCGCCGAAGTTCACCAAGGACGCCGTGGTCGAGGCCATCGAGGCCGAGATCGGCCTCGCCGTGGTCATCACCGAGGGCGTGCCGGTGCACGACACCGCGCAGTTCTGGGCGCTCGCCGGCGCCAAGGGCAACAAGACCCGGATCATCGGCCCGAACTGTCCCGGCCTGATCACCCCCGGCCAGTCCAACGCGGGCATCATCCCGGCGAGCATCACCAAGCCGGGCCGGATCGGTCTGGTGTCCAAGTCGGGCACGCTGACCTACCAGATGATGTACGAGCTGGCCGACATCGGCTTCTCGACCGCCGTCGGCATCGGTGGCGACCCGATCATCGGCACCACGCACATCGACTGCCTCCAGGCGTTCCAGGACGACCCGGACACCGACGCGATCGTGATGATCGGCGAGATCGGCGGCGACGCCGAGGAGCGTGCCGCGGCCTACATCGCCGAGCACATCACCAAGCCGGTCGTCGGCTACGTCGCGGGCTTCACCGCCCCCGAGGGCAAGACCATGGGCCACGCCGGCGCCATCGTCTCGGGCTCCTCGGGCACCGCGCAGGCCAAGCAGGACGCGCTCGAGGCCGTCGGCGTCAAGGTCGGCAAGACGCCGTCCGAGACGGCGCGCCTGATGCGCGAGATCATGGCGGGCTGACCCACCGGTCACCCGTGACCCACGACGCCCCGCGAGCCGCCTTCCAGGCGGTGCGCGGGGCGTCGTGGTTTCCGGGCGGGTCCGAGCGCACGTGTCGTCCGGTCAGTGCTGCGGCGCACGTCGCAGCCCGTTGTCCACGCAGCTCGTGTCCAGGGTGAATCCGGTCTCCGGAGCCAGTAGCGCGGCGGTGCCGCGCGCGGGCGGGGCGGGCGCGAACACCCGGGTCGAGGCCGGATCGGCCGGCCGCCCCGCGGTGGGCACCACGAGGTGCAACCGCGGGGTGGTCTGTTCGGCCGCGCCGGCGGGCTCCGGCGTGGGCGACTGCTCGGCGGGGGTCGGCTCCGGCTCCGGAGCCGCGGTCGTGGGCGCGGCGGGCTCCGGGGTGTCGGCCTCCGGGGCGGGCGGGGCGGCGGCGGGCGGCCGCGGGGCCGCGAGATCGGCGGGCACGGGCGGCAGCCTGCGGGCCGCCGCGGAGCCGGTGATCGCCGGGACCCGGTAGCCGCCCCGCGAGTCGCGCGAGGTGCCCGGAGCGAGCAGCGGCGGCAGCGAGGCGATCAGCAGGGCGAGGATCGCCGCCGCGACCACCGCGACGAGCAGCGAGGCCCGGGCCCTGCTGCCCACCCGGGACGCGTGCGGACCGGGTAGGCGGGGTTCGTGGCGGGCCGCGAGGTCACGGGTGATCGTGGTCAGGAAGTCGTGTGCCTCGGGGCAGTTCGGCGACGGGCCGGTCAGCGCGGGCACCAGCTCGGCGAGGTCCTCGTGCGCGTGCAGGAGCCGGATCCGGGTGGCCTCGGTGGTCGCCTCCGTCTCGACCGCGACCTGCTCCGGCGACATCCCGTACAGGTGGCGCAGCACGAACACCCGCCGACGGTGGCTCGGCACCCGCTGGAGCGCGCGCAGGAGCGCGATGTCCCGGTCGCGATGCGCGTCGTCCTCCGCGTGCGGGACGACCCGGTCGGTGCGGTCCGGATGCGGTACCAGTCGCCAGAGGGCGCGCCGCAGCAGGAACCGGTGACCGAGCGCGAGGTCACCCGCGAGGGTGCGGACACGGGCGGCATCGGCGGGGGTGTTTTCGACGTCCGGCAGGTCCCGCCAGACCCGGGCGAACACGTGCCGGGTCACGTACGCGGCCCGGGCGGGGCTCGCGGTCAGCAGATACGCGTAGCGCGCGATGTCGGGTGCGATCGCCGCATGCAGGGCGTCGAAGCCCGGGGCGCGCTCGTGCGGCTCGGTCCGCTCGTCGTCGATGCCCATGAGGGCGTGAGGTACCCGAGGGTCGATCGATAATGCATATTAACCAACTTCAATCGATCAAATGGGGTGTTCTGTCACGCCTCGTGGCCATATGCGGCTCGGATCGTGGCTGCGTGGGCAGCATGGGGGGCGTGACCGAAACGCCGGAAACCGAGCACGGCCCGTCGGCGCCCTGGACGGTGGCCGGCTCCACTCCGTGGGCGGGCGTCGAGTACCTTTCGGCTCCGCCGCCCAGGTCCCTCGGGGAGGCGCTCGGCCGCACACCCGAAACAACACCGGACCCGATCCCCGAGCCGCTGCCGGAACCGCTCCCGGAAGGGGCGCCGGGCCCCACGCCGGAAACGGCACCGGACGTGGGATCCGGGCCGCCCGACGAGCCCGCCCGGGCATCCGGACCGCCGGAGTCGTCGGAAGCCGCCGCGCACCCCGAGGCAGCCGACCCGCCGGCCCCGCCGGCCCCGCCGGACCCGGCGGAGCTGCCCGAGCCCGCCGAGCCCACCGATGCCGTCGACGCCCCCGGACCCACCGAGGCCCCCGCGTCGCCGCCCCCGCCGCCCCGTCCCCAGGCGCCGCCGCTCGTCGCCCCGCCCAGGCCGAACCGCCCGCCCGGCGCGCTGCCGGTGTCGACCCCCGTCGAGGCCCCCGGCGAGTCCGCGGCGTTCGGAGCGCAGCCGTGGGGCCCGCCGCCGCCCGGTCGGCCGCCGACCGCCGTCCTCCTCGGGCTGCCGGGCGTGGCCGCGGTGGCCGGCTTCGTCCGCCGCCGCCCCGACACGGCCCGGATCACGCAGGCCCTCGCCCGCGGGGTGGTGTCCGCCCTGCTCGCGGTCGGGGCGGGGCTCGGCACGGTGGGGGTGCTCGTGCTGATCGTGGCCACGTGCGGGGCCACCTCCGGCAGCTTCGATCACCCGCAGGCGCTGCTGCGCGTGATCGGCGGAATCTGGCTCGCGGCGCATCACGTCGGCTTCGAGTTCGTCGAGATCAGCCACACGGCGACCGGCTCGGTCGATCCGATCGTGACCGTCGTACCGCTGCGGCTGGCCCCGCTCGGCCTGACCGTGCCGCTGATCTGGCTGCTGTGTCGGCTGGGCCGCCGGCTTGCGGACGGCCTCGCCGGGACCGCGATCGTGCTGGCCTCCCAAGCGCTGGTGTACACCGGCTTGCTGTACGCGGTCGCCGCCGGCGTGGGTACGCCGAGCGTGCGGCCGGAGTCCGGCACCGTCGCGGTGGCCGCGCTCGGCGTCCTGGCGGCCGGACTGCTGGGCGCGTTCGGGCCCGCGCTGGTGCGGGTGCCGGCCGTGCGGGCCGGCCTGGCCTCGGCCGCCGTGCTCGCGGCGGGCGGCGCGCTCCTCGTGCTCGCGTGCCTGTTCGCGCACGCCGGCCAGGTCCGGATCGCGCTGGCGCTGACCACGCACGACGCGGTCGGCTTCGCGGCGCTGGCCGTGTTGTGCGCCGTGCTGGTGCCCAACGCGATCGTGTGGGCGGTGTCCTATGCGGCCGGCACCGGGTTCGCGCTCGGCGCGGCCACCACGCTCGCGCCCACCGGCAGCACCTTCGGCCCGCTGCCCACGCTGCCCCTGTTCGCCGCGCTGCCCGGCCCCACCACGGTGCCCTCCACCGCCTGGGCGCCCGCGGTGCTTCCGCTGCTCGCAGGCGTCGTGGCGGGCCTTTTCGCGGCCCGCGCCGAACCGCCGCGGGCCTGGCTCGCGGTCACCTCGCACGCTGCCGGGGCGGCCCTGGGCGTCGGCCTGCTCACCCTCGCCTCGACCCGACTGGCCTCCGGCACCGCGGGCCTGGCCAACCTCGCCGAACTGGGCCCGAACGTATGGCGCACCGCCGCCGCGCTGACCGTCGAGATCGCGCTGATCGCCGCCCCGACCGCACTGGTCACGACCTGGTGGCGTGGTCGGGAGAACCCGAAGGCCGCCCCCGCCGAAGCGGAGACGGCCTTCGGAACCGGCGGCCCGTCGTAGGCCCGCCGACCAGCCCTGCGGGTCGATGCAGCCGGGTCACGCCCGGGCCGTCCCGGGCGGAGCGGCCCGACCGAGCTTCGCCGGACAGGCAACCGCCTAGATCGTGCCGTCCACGAGGAAGTGGTAGCGCTCCGGCAGCTTGTCCAGGCAGCGCTGCTCGCCGGTCTTGGTGAGCGCGCTGTCCATGCAGTCGTAGTAGTCCTTGTTGACCGCCTCGAACGTCCACACGCCCAGCACGTAGACCACCGCGATCGCGCCGGTGACCAGGCCCGCGAGCGCGGCGCCGGAGCGGCTGCCCGCCGGTCGGCGCACCCGCGGCCGATGGGCGGGCCCGCCCGGGGCGTGCCCCGGGTGCCGAGCGGTGCCGCCCGGGCCCTCCTCGATCCGCGGCCCGGCCGTGGCCGGCGTCGTCCCGCGCACCGTCCGGATGCCGAGCACCAGGGCGACCACGCCCAGCACCACGCCGAGCACCAGGCCCAGGTCGGACGGCAGGAACAGCGCGAAGAACACCGCCCACACCCCCGACCACAGTGCCAGTCGGCCATTGCGGACCCGGATGTCCTTGGGGTCGGGCTGCTCGCGCGGTTCGCGCGGCGCCCGCTGCGGTCGGTCCTCGCGGCCGTGCCGATCGCCCCCGTTGCCGCCGTCCCCTCGCCCGTTGCCGGGCACGTTCCACGGGGCGGCCGGCGGGCGATCGGGCGTACCCTCCGGCGGCGGGGCGTAGGGATCCCGCTCGTCGGTCTCGTTGCCGGTACTCATCCTCTGCCTGCCCTCGTCGTGCCGGATCGCGGGATTCCCTTCCCAGGATCGTACGTGTGCGGGGTGCACCGTAGCCGGGCGGCGGCGCCGAGTGGCCCCAAGGCCCTGTCCCCGGCCCCGTCCTCGGCATCCCACCCCGCCGGTTCGGTACTGCCTACCCCCTGACGCTATCGTTGCCGACGTACGGGCGCCGCTCCGTGTTCCCGCCTCCTGTCGGGGAACGCCCGCCGGACCCGTGCGAGATCCCGGCGAGAGCCCGAATCCATTTGGTGCCCCTCCCGCCCTTCCCTTCCGGAAAGAGCCGAAAAGCAGTGGCCGTTCACGCCCCGCGCATCCCCGGGCCGGCCCGGCTCGTCGTTCTGGTCTCCGGCTCCGGCACCAACCTCCAGGCCCTGCTCGACGCGTGCGCGGATCCCGCGTACGGCGCGAGGGTGGTGGCCGTGGGCGCCGACCGCGAGCACATCGCCGGGCTGACCCGGGCCGAGCGGGCGGGCGTGCCCACCTTCGTCGAACGCGTGGCCGATCACCCGGACCGGGCGGGCTGGGACGCCGCGCTCGCCGACGCGGTCGCCGCGTACGAACCCGATCTGGTGATCTCGGCCGGCTTCATGAAGATCCTGGGCCCGCGCTTCCTGGCCCGCTTCGAGGGACGCACCGTCAACACCCACCCCGCACTGCTGCCCTCGTTCCCCGGCGCGCACGGCGTCCGGGACGCGCTCGCGTACGGCGCCAAGGTGACCGGTTGCACGGTTCACCTCGTGGACGCCGGCGTGGACACCGGGCCGATCATCGCTCAGGGCGTCGTCGCGGTCGAGGACGGCGATCACGCCGACGGCGGCGAGGCGTTGCACGAGCGCATCAAGACTGTCGAGCGCACCCTGCTCGTCGAGGTCGTGGGCCGGCTGGCCCGCGAGGGCTACCGCATCGAAGGAAGAAAGGTCCGGATCCCCGCATGACTTCCGCCGCCCCCACCCCCACCGCCGGCACCGAGGACGAGGCACGCCGCCCGATCCGTCGCGCGTTGATCAGCGTGTACGACAAGACCGGTCTGGAGGAACTGGCCCAGGGCCTGCACGCGGCCGGCGTCGAACTGGTCTCCACCGGCTCCACCGCCGCCCGAATCGCCGCCGCGGGCGTGCCCGTGACCAAGGTCGAGGAACTGACCGGCTTCCCGGAGTGCCTGGACGGCCGGGTCAAGACGCTGCACCCGCGCGTGCACGCCGGCATCCTGGCCGACCTGCGCCTGGAGTCGCACCGCGCGCAGCTCGAAGAGCTGGACGTACGGCCGTTCGACCTGGTCGTGGTCAACCTGTACCCGTTCACGCAGACCGTCGAGTCGGGCGCGACCGCGGACGAGTGCGTCGAGCAGATCGACATCGGCGGCCCCTCGATGGTCCGCGCCGCGGCCAAGAACCACCCCTCCGTCGCGGTGGTGACCAGCCCGGACCGCTACGCCGACGTGCTCGCCGCGCTCGGGGCGGGCGGCTTCGACCTCGCGCAGCGCAAGCGGCTCGCGGGCGAGGCGTTCGGGCACACCGCCGCGTACGACGTCGCGGTCGCCTCCTGGTTCTCGAACGGCTACGCGCCGGCCGACGAGGAGAGCTTCCCGGCCTTCCTCGGCTCGGTCCGCCGCCGGGAGAACGTGCTGCGCTACGGCGAGAACCCGCACCAGGCCGCGGCCCTGTACGTGGACGGCACCGGTGGCCTCGCGGGCGCCGAGCAGTTCCACGGCAAGGAGATGTCCTACAACAACTACATGGACACCGACGCGGCCCGGCGCGCCGCGTACGACCACGAGCAGCCCTGCGTGGCGATCATCAAGCACGCCAACCCGTGCGGGATCGCGATCGGCGAGAACGTCGCCGAGGCGCACCTGAAGGCGCACGCGAGCGACCCGGTGTCCGCCTACGGCGGCGTGATCGCGGTCAACCGGCCGGTGAGCGTGGCGATGGCCGAGCAGGTCGCGGAGATCTTCACCGAGGTGATCGTCGCGCCGGACTACGAGGACGGCGCGGTCGAGGTGCTCGCCCGCAAGAAGAACATTCGGGTGCTGCGCGCCCCCGAGGCGCCGCGCACGCCGGCCGAGTTCCGCCAGATCGACGGCGGGCTGCTGCTGCAGAACGCCGACCGCTACCAGGCGCCCGGCGACGACGCGGCGGCCTGGACGCTGGCCACCGGTGAGCCCGCCGACGCCGAGACGCTGCGCGACCTGGTGTTCGCCTGGCGTTCGGTGCGCGCGGTCAAGTCCAACGCGATCCTGCTCGCCTCCGGCGGCGCGACCGTGGGCGTGGGCATGGGCCAGGTCAACCGGGTCGACTCGGCCAAGCTGGCCGTGCAGCGGGCCGGGGAGCGGGCGGCCGGCTCGGTGGCCGCGTCCGACGCGTTCTTCCCGTTCGCCGACGGCCTGGAGGTGCTGATCGCGGGCGGCGTGCGGGCGGTGGTGCAGCCCGGTGGCTCGGTCCGCGACGAACAGGTGGTCGAGGCGGCGCGTGCGGCCGGCATCACCATGTACTTCACCGGTACCCGGCACTTCTTCCACTGAGCAGGTCGCACCGACCGGCCGGAACACGCACGAGGCGCGACCCCCGCGGGGTCGCGCCTCGTGCGCTCGGTGTGGGTGCCACCCACACCTCGCTCCCGCTCAGACCTTGACCACGACCGTCGAGCAGACCTTGTCCGCGAACGTCTGCTTCTTGTCGTCCCACAGCGGCCACAACCAGCCGACGTAGCACGCGATCGAGTCCAGGAAGTGTGCTATCTGGCGGACGAAGGCCATCCCGAAGCCGGTGGGCATCCCGTCGCTCTCGCGCAGCACCTTGATCCCGACCGCGCCCTTGCCGATGGTCTGGCCGGTCTTGCCCTGGCGGTAGAGCTGCCAGAGCCCGAAGCCGAGCAGCGCCAGGCCGCCGACGACCATCAGCACGATCGGGCCGGGCCCGCCGTCGTAGGTGGTCGTCTCGGTGCCGTCGAGGTGCTCGGTCACGGTGCTCTCGCTCCCGAACCACAGGAACCCACCGAGCATCGGGATCCCGACCAGTGCCCCGACCAGGCCGTCGAGCAGGGTCGCGCCCACGCGGCGGCCCCAACTCGCGCAGTAGTCGCCGATGTTCGGCGGCGGGCCGTAGCCGTAGGGCTGGCCATAGCCGGCCTGCGGGCCGGGCTGACCGTACGCCGGTTGACCGTAGGCGGGCTGACCATAGCCCTGGCCCTCGGCGCCATAGCCGGGCGTCGGGCCGTACGGACCCGGAGGTTGGGACATGCGGAACTCTCCCCTGAGAACGCGCGCACACGCGGCACGCGACGCCGATGGCTCCGGGGTCGTCGACGCGCGAGCGCCGTGAGGGGCCCGGCGTCGCCCCCACCACCCGGGAGCCTGTTGGAGGCGGCACGTTACACCGGGGCGGTTGGCGCCCGGTAGGTCTTTGTCGGCTCCGGTGATCGGGATCATGCGGTGGGACTTGGCATTCCCGGCGAAAGGTGCGTTGCATGGGAGGATGCAGGATCAGGCGACCCCCGGACCCCAGCCGCAACGCACACCACTCGCGTTGCCGCCCGGGCCCTCGGCGGCCTCCTCCGACCCGCCCACGCTGCCGCCGTTCCCGGCGCTGCACCCGCCCGAGCTGGGCCCACAGAACCAGATCAAGCCCCTCGTCACGCTCACCGGCAAAGGCTTCACCTGGGCGGCCGGGGCGCGCGCCGCGCTCGGCGTGGGCATCCCGTTCGCGATCGTCACCGCGGCCCTGGGCGTCGGCTACGGCACGTTCGCCGCGCTGGGCGGCTACACCGTGCTGTACGCGGCCAAGGAGCCGTATGCGCGCCGGGCGATCACCCTCGCGTTGGTCGGCCTGGGCCTGGCGCTGTCGCTGACCCTGGGCTCGCTCGCGGCCGGCACCGCGCTCCTGTACGTCCCGGTGATCACCCTGGTCGCCGCCGTCGCCACCTTCCTGTGCGGCGCGTTGCAGGTGGACCGCCCGGGCGGCTACATGTTCACCCTGGTCTGCGCGATGGGCGCCTTCCTGCCGCACCAACCCGACATGGTCCCCGAGCGGGCCGCGCTGGTGCTCGTGGGCGCCGCCGGGGCATGGCTGGTGTCGATGTCCGGGTGGCTGGTGCGTCCGCGCCACCCCGAGCACATGGCGCTCGCGGCCTGCTTCGACGCGCTCGCCGACTTCTTCGCCTCGATCGGCGACCAGCCCAGCGACGCCGCCCGACACCGCGCGTCCGAGACCGTACACAGCGCGTGGGTGAGCGTGTTGCGCGCCGACACCAAGCGCAATCGGCGCACCGGCGAGGCCCGTCGGCTGCGGGTGTTGTGCCGGCGCGCGCTCGACCTGTTCCAGGCCGCCCAACTGCTCGCCGTCGAGCGCACCCGGCCGCTGCCGCCGGAGATCACGGACACCGTGCGCGCACTGGCCGGCGCGGTCGGGCAGCCCAAGCTGGTCCCGGTGATGCCCGCGGTGCTCGCCGACACCGAGACCGCCGCCGAACGCTACCTGCGCACGGTGCTCCGGGCGGCCGCCGCCGCGGCCGGCCAACCGGCGGTCAAGGAGGGCGAGATCATCCCCGGCCGGCGGCCCACCGCCGGCGAGCGCATGCGCGCCGCGTTCGACCGCTCGTCCCTGGTCCCGCCGACCGCGCTGCGCACCGGACTGGGCGTCGGCTCGGCGACGCTGGCCGCCGCGCTGCTGCCGGTGGTGCACCCGGTGTGGGTGGCCATCGCGGCCGGCGCCGCGCTCCAGGGCGGCAACGTCGTGCTCGACTTCGGCCGGGTGCTGCAACGGGCGATCGGCACGCTCGTGGGCGTCGCGGTGATCGCGCTGTTCTTCCACGACCTGATGCCCAACCGCTGGCTCGTGGTGATCGCCGTCGCGCTGCTGTTCGGCGCGACGCAGACCGTGATCGCCCGCAACCTGGCCGTGGGTGCCGCGTGCGTGACCCCGGTCGGCCTTTTCCTGGCCGCCACCGGCCAACCCGACGCGCACGTGGGCGACCTGGCCGCCACCCGGCTCATCGACACCGTCCTGGGCCTGGCCGTCGGCCTGACCGCGAGCCTGGTGTTGTGGCCGCGCGCGTCCGCGACCCGATTGCCGCGCCAACTCGGCCGGACCATCCGGGCCGAGTCGATGCTGCTGCGGGCCACGGTCACCGGGCAGATCGTGGACGATCGTGCCTGGGGCAGCACCCGGCGGGCGGCCCGGCGCGAACTGCTCGACCTGTGGAGCGTGTACGAGGCGGCACTGGGCGAGTTCACCGGCCGCCGGCTGGATGTCGAGCGGTTGTGGCCCGCGATCGTGACCGCCCAACGGCTCGGCTATCGACTGATGACCGCCCCCGAGACCTACCGCACCGAACCACCCGAGCCGATTCCCGCCGACGACCTCGACCGGCTGGACGCCTACCTGGCCGAACTGGCCTCCGCCGCCGAGGAGCGGCGCCCCCCGACGCTGCCCGACCAGCCGGATCTGTGGGGGTATCCGGTGCTGCGCCAACACCTGAAACGACTGGGTCGCACCATCGCCCGGGCGAACGAACCACTGCCCGCCCGGCAGCTGCCCGAGTTCGTCCAGCGACGCATTCTGGCCCCGCCCGCCCGGCTCCTGCACGGGGCCCGCCGCGCGACCGACGCGGATACGGGACAATCGCAGCGACCGGCCCCAAACCGCGGACCAGGAGACAGAACTTGAAGGCGCAGATCCTCGACGGCAAGGCCACCGCCACCGCCATCAAAGCCGAACTGGCCGTTCGGGCCGAGGCACTGAAGGCCCGAGGCATCACGCCGGGTCTGGGCACCGTGCTCGTGGGTGACGACCCCGGCAGCCACTCGTACGTGCGCGGCAAGCACCGCGACTGCGCCCAGGTGGGCATCGCCAGCATCCAGCGCAACCTGCCCGCGGACGCGACGCAGGAGCAGGTCGAGGACGTGGTCCGCGAGCTCAACGCGGATCCGGCCTGTACCGGCTACATCGTGCAACTCCCGCTGCCCAGGCACCTGGACGCCAACCGGGTCCTGGAGCTGATGGACCCGGACAAGGACGCCGACGGCCTGCACCCGACGAACCTGGGCCGGCTGGTGCTGGGCCAGGAGGCGCCGCTGCCGTGCACCCCGCGCGGCATCGTCGAACTGTTGCGCCGGCACGACATCGAGATCAACGGTGCCGAGGTGTGCGTGATCGGCCGCGGCGTCACCGTCGGCCGCCCGATCGGGCTGCTGCTCACCCGACGCACCGAGAACGCCACGGTGACCCTGTGCCACACCGGCACCAAGGAACTGCCGTTCCACGTGCTCCAGGCGGACGTCGTCGTCGCCGCGGCCGGCGTGCCCGGCCTGATCAGCGCGGACATGGTCAAGCCCGGCGCGGTGCTGCTGGACGTGGGCATCACCCGCACCGAGCACGGTCTGGTCGGCGATGTGCACCCGGAGGCCTACGAGAAGGCCGCCTGGGTGGCCCCGATGCCCGGCGGGGTGGGTCCGATGACCCGCGCGATGTTGCTCACCAACGTCATCGAGGCCGCCGAGCGGCAGGTCACCAGCCTGTGATCGAACCGCGTCGGACCCTCGCCCCGGGCCGCGCGATCGCGGGTGCCCGCCCGCGACCGGCGGCCGCGGGGTGCGGGTCCGACGCGGTGTCGCTCACGCTCAGCGAGGAGAGGTGGGACCTGTGGCAACCGCTCGGGGGCGGCGCAAGGACGGCAGGAAGAAGGAGCCGGGCACCTACCTGCCCGAGGGTGGTGCCTCGCCGGCCGGACCCGGACCGCTGCGGGAGTGGCCCGCGATGGTGGTCTTCGGCTGCCTGATCGCAGCGCTGCTGACCGCCGCGCTCGACGGCTTCCGGATCGCCGCGATCCTGATCGCGGGCACCTTCCTGGTCGCCGCGATACTGCGGCTGTTCGTATCCGACGTGGGAGTCCTGGCGATTCGCAGCCGGTTCACCGACGTGGGTGTGCTGCTGTTCTTCGGCGCCGCGGTACTGCTCCTGGGGCTGAGCATCCCCGAGCCGCTCGTCGATCTGCCGTGGGTACCCAAGCGCACCGGTTCGAAGGGCCTGGGCCTGTAGACCACCCGCGGACCCCGCGGTTCCGCGACTGTGGGTGCACGGACCCTGTGGGCGCACGAACCCGCCGGGACCCGCGGACGTCAGTACAGCCGGCGCGCCTCGCCGGCGATCTCGCTCGGGGTCATCCCGGTGGAGCGGACGATCTCGGCCCGGCGGACCGCGGTGACCGCGTCGAACAGCGTCTCGCCCAGTGCCTCGCGCAGCACCGCGCTCGCCTCCAGGGCGGCCAGCGCGGCGGCCGGCGACTCCGGCAGCCGGGGCACGCCGTCCGCGGCCGACGGATCGCCGGGCACCTCCACCGGCAGTCGCAGCCCGTCCTCGATGCCGGCCAGCCCCGCCGCGATCACCGTGCCGACCACCAGGTACGGATTGGCCGTCGCGTCGAAGCACTTGAGTTCCGCGTTCGCCGTGTGTTGCCGCTCGCCCGCCATCCCGGTGACCAGCCGCAGCGCCGCCTCGCGATTCTCCAGACCCCAGCAGCGGTACACGCCCGCCCACTGCGCGGGCACCAGCCGCAGATGGCTGGCCGCGCTCGGGGCGCCGATCGCCAGCAGCGCGGGCAACTCGCGCAGGACACCCGCCAGGAACGCCTCGCCCTCGCGGGTCAGGCCCTGCGGCCCCTCGCCGCCGTGGCACAGGTTCATCCCGTCGCGCCACGGCGAGAAGTGCAGGTGGGCGCCGTTGCCCACCTCGCCGGGCAGCACGCACGGCGCGAAGGTGACCGTGTGCCCGTGCCGGGCGGCGACCGCGCGGATCGTCTCGCGCACCAGCACCGTGGTGTCCGCCGCGCCGACCGGATCCTCCGGTGCCACGGAGACCTCCAATTGGCCCGCCGCGTACTCCGGGTGGACCTGCAACACGCTCACGTCCTGGGCGGCGAGCGCGCGGATCAGCTCGCGCAGTTGGCCGGAGACCCGGACCACCCGGGTCATCCCGTAGGCCGCCTTGTGGAAGGCGGGTGCGAAGCGGCCGGCCGCGTCCTCGGTGCCGGTGATCCACTCGACCTCGAAGCCCATCCGCAGCGACAATCCGCGCAGCCCGGCGCGGGCGGCCATCCGTCGGGCGAAGGTGCGCTGGCAGCCCGCGTAGGGCACGCCGTCCTGGGTGTAGCGGTCGCCGGGCGCCCAGGCCCAGCCGGGTTGCGCGGCCAGCGGGCGCAGCGCCGCCAGGTCGGGGATCAGCCGGAGGTCGCCGGTCGGCCCGCCGACCAGCTTGCCGGCGGTGATCGAGTCGTCGGCGAGAAACACGTCGAACACGGGGGAGAAGCCCACTCCGTGCGTGGCGACCGCGTCCAGGCGGGCATAGGGGATCGTCTTGACCCGGGTGATGCCGGCGTTGTCCACCCAGCCGAGGGCGACCGCGTCGATCGGGTCCGGCGCGGCGGCATCGGCCGGCACCGATGCGCCCGGGAGGCCGGAGGCGGGTCCGCCGGCCGGCTCGGACGGGTCCGACGCGAACATGTGTCACCCTCCGGGATCGACCGACTCCGACGGGTGATGAACCTACCGGTCGGTTCCGTCGAAACGAAAACGCGGCGGGCGGAAACCGGTTCGGGGCGAACCTCACACCGGTGGTTGGCGGAGCGGCCCCGGGGGCCGGAGTAATGTGGCGGCGAAAAGTATCTCGATGCCGAGCTACCGGCGGACTGCCATCGGCGTCGGATCCCGCCGCAGCAGAGGAGACCCGCGCGCAATGTCCCGTACCCCCGTCAACGTCACCGTCACGGGCGCGGCCGGTCAGATCGGCTACGCGCTGCTGTTCCGCATCGCCTCCGGTCACCTGCTCGGCCCCGACACCCCCGTGCGCCTGCGCCTCCTGGAGATTCCGCAGGCGGTCAAGGCCGCCGAGGGCACCGCGATGGAGCTCGACGACTGTGCGTTCCCGCTGCTCGACGGGATCGACATCTTCGACAACCCGACCGACGGCTTCGCCGGTGCGAACGTGGCCCTGTTGGTCGGCGCCCGCCCGCGGACCAAGGGCATGGAGCGCGGCGACCTGCTGGCCGCCAACGGTGGCATCTTCAAGCCGCAGGGCGAGGCGATCAACGCCGGTGCCGCGGACGACATCAAGGTGCTCGTGGTCGGCAACCCGGCCAACACCAACGCGCTGATCGCGCAGCAGCACGCGCCGGACGTACCGGCCGAGCGCTTCACCGCGATGACCCGCCTGGACCACAACCGCGCGCTGACCCAGCTCGCGAAGAAGACCGGCGTCGCGGTCACCGACATCGCGAAGCTGACCATCTGGGGCAACCACTCGGCCACCCAGTACCCGGACGTCTTCCACGCGCAGATCGCCGGCAAGAACGCCGCCGAGGTGGTCGACGACCAGACCTGGCTCGCGGACACCTTCATCCCGACCGTCGCCAAGCGCGGCGCGGCGATCATCGAGGCGCGCGGCGCCTCCTCGGCGGCGTCCGCGGCCAACGCGGCGATCGACCACGTGCACACCTGGGTCAACGGCACCGCCGACGGCGACTGGACCTCGATGGGTGTCGTCTCGGACGGCTCCTACGGGGTGCCCGAGGGCCTCATCTCGTCCTTCCCGGTCGTCTGCAAGGACGGCAAGTGGGAGATCGTCCAGGGCCTGGACATCAACGAGTTCTCCCGCGGCCGGATCGACGCGTCGGTGCGGGAACTGGCCGAGGAGCGCGACGCGGTGCGCGAGCTGGGCCTGATCTGACCCCGAGCCGGGGCCGGGAACCGCTCGTCGGTTTCGCCGCCCCGGCGGCCGGTCGGTGGTGACCGAGGGCGGGCCGAACGGCCCGCCCTCGGTGTGTTCCGGGAGCCCGCTCGGCACGATCGTGATGCGGGTGCCGAGCACCGGGGGGTTCGCCCCGGAGCCGGCCCGGCAGCGGTGGGCCCGCCGACTTCGTTCGAGGTCGGCGGGCCCGCTTTCACGTCCGGCCCGCGGACGTTGCGCCGCCCGTGTCGACCCAGCCCGGGACGGGCTCGCGGGCCGTGAGCCAGGAGCTGTGGATGTCGGCCGAACCGGTGCGCGACGCCACCACGCCCGCCGTGATCGCGCACGTCGTGTCGACGTCGCCCATGCCCCGGGCCGTTTCCCACAGGGCGTCGTCCAGGGCGTCCAGGTGGTGGGCCGCCGTCCACAGGGCGAAGGGGACCGTGTCGGGAGCGCTGATCCGGGTTCCGTTGCCCAGCACGCTCACCGCGTTGCGGACCGAGGAGCCGGCCGGCAGCCGGGCTGCGGTGCGGATGCCGGAGGCCACGTCGCTCTCCGGCGTGTGCCGGGCCACCTCGGTCAGGAACGCGACCGGATCCTGGGCCGGTTCGTCCCGCCCGCGGGTCGCCAGGGCCGCCGCGATCGCCACCGCGACCGCGCCCGCAGCCGCCTCCGGGTGGGCGTGCGTGGTCGCGGCGGAGCGCTCGGCCTCGGCCGCGACGTGGGAGAGGTCCTCGTCCGCATGCCATGCGCCCAGCGGTGCGACCCGCATCGCGGCGCCGTTGCCCCACGAGCCCTGGCCCTCGAATTGACGGCGCGTCACCTCGCGCCACGGCTCGCCCTCGTGGATCGCGCGCAACACGCCGTGCATCGACGGGCCGTAGCCGCGATGCGGGTCGGCCGTGTAGGACGCGGCGAAGTGCGCGGCCAGTGCGTCCTGGTCGACGTCGTCGCGCAGGTGCAGGATGCGCAGCACGGACAGCGCCATCGCGGTGTCGTCGGTCCAGTGCCAGAGCTCGGCCTCCGGTGCGATCCGGCGGGCCTGACGCTCGGTCGCCTCGGTGCCCCGGTAGAAGAACCATTGTTGGCCGAAGGCGTCGCCGAGGGCGAGGCCATGCAGGGCGCGAGCGGCGTTGGCGACGCGCCGGGTACGGTCCGGACGGCTGGCGTTCATGCGCCTCACCCTGCCGGCCGGGTCCGACCCGGGCCAGGGATTTCCCGGGCGCCCGACGTCGTTCGAAGCCGCTCGAAGCCGGTCGGACTCGCTCGGATCCGAGGGAAAGTGTCGGATATTGCTCAGTCTTATCTCGATATCAAGAGGCTTGGCGTCGAACGACTCGCTAGAATGATCCCATGAAAGACGAGGTCGACCGGCTTGTCGCGGCATGGAAGCGGGAGCGCCCGGACCTCGACGTCGAACCCCTCGAAGTACTGAGCCGGGTCACCCGACTGGCGAGGCATCTGGACCGCGCCCGGCGTACCGCGTTCTCCGCGCGCGACCTCGAACCGTGGGAGTTCGACGTGCTCTCCGCGCTGCGCCGGGACGGCGCGCCGTATCAGCTCTCGCCCGGCCAGTTGCTCACCCAGACGCTGGTGACCTCCGGGACGATGACCAACCGGATCGACCGACTCGCCGCCAAGGGCCTGGTGTTGCGACTTCCCGATCCGGACGACCGGCGCGGCGTACTGGTCCGGTTGACCGACGACGGTCGTGATCGGGTCGACGCGGCGATGGCCGAGCTGCTCGGCCAGGAGCGAGCCATCCTGGCGGGCCTGACGGTCGATCAGCAGGCGGCTCTCGCCGGGCTTTTGCGTTCCCTTGTCGCGCCGTTCGACAACCACGCCTGAAACAAACCTCTTTGGCCATTTCGTGACCATGATTCACTCTTGGTGATCAAATGTGTCAAGCACCCGTTGTGTGTCGGGAACGCCTGCCTGTAGACAAGTCCCTGTTGGGAGCGGAACCGCAAGGGTTCGCCTCGGGGAACAGGAGCAGGGCATGAGGTGCAGCACTCGTCCGGTTGGCGGCACGCGTCGGGAGGGGCGCGTGGCATGCGCACGGAGCGACCGACCCACCCCCGCCGAACTCGCCGCACTGACCGGACACGACTAGCCGCGCCCCTCGGGGGAGGGGGAACGGACCCGCTCACGATCCGCGAAGGCGTCTTGGGGAAGTAACGCCGGAGCGATCGGAAGGCGGCGGCCGAGGAGCGAGACGCCGGGGGCGTGAGGGCAGGAAATGCGGGGGGACAGGTGGGGGGAATCGCGGGGGACGCGGGGGAATCGCGGGACGAGCACAGGGGAAGCGGGAAGGGACGCGGGGGACGTGGGGCGGGACGCGGGGGATGCGGGGCGGGGAAGCGCGCAGGGGGCGGTGGAAACGAGGGGGTCGGGGGGCGACTCGGGGAGAAGGATGGAGGGGTGGGCGGCGGCGGGCCGGTGGATGACGATCCACCGGCCCGGCGCCGCGTTCGTGCGCGGGCGGCGGAATTCGGCCCGGCCGCCCGGTCCCGAGCCGTGGTCGATCCGGCGGGTGGGCCGGCTCAGTTCGCCGGCGATCCCGTCGCCGCGGATCCCGCGTCCGGGGTGCGGGCCTCCGGCGTGAACGTCACCGGCAGCCGCTGCAATCCCCGCATGATCAGCCCGCCGCGCCACCGCAGTTCGTCCCTGGGCAGCGCCAGTCGTACGTCCGGCAGCCGGCTCAGCAGCGTGCCGATGGCGATCTGGCCTTCGAGCCGAGCCAGTGGTGCGCCGATGCAGTAGTGGATGCCGTGTCCGAACGCGAGGTGCTGGTTGTCCGCGCGGGCCGGATCGAGCAGATCGGGCTCGGCGAACCTGCGCGGGTCCCGGTCGGCCGCCGCGAGCACCACCAGCACCGGTTCGCCCGCCGGGATGCGTGTGCCGCCGATCTCCAGCTCGGTGGTGCTGAACCGCCACGTGGCCACCTCGACCGGCCCGTCGTAGCGCAGCAGTTCCTCGACCGTGGGGGCGAGCAGCGCCGGGTCGGCCTGCACCGCGAGTCGCTCGGCGTCGTGCGTGAGCAGCGTGAGCAGGCCGTTGCCGATCAGGTTGACGGTCGTCTCGAAGCCGGCGAAGAGCAGGATGAAGGCCATCGCCGCGGCCTCGTCCTCGGTCAGGTGCTCGCCGTGGTCGCTCGCCCGGATCAGCCCCGAGATCAGGTCGTCGTCCGCGTCGGTGAGGGTTGCGCGCTTGCGATGGATCAACTCGGCCAGGTACGTGCGCATGTGCCGCACCGCCCGGGCCACCCCGCCGCGCGGACCCGAGCCGTGCCGGATCATCATCCCGGCCCAGGTGCGGAAGTCCGCCTGGTCGTCCTCGGGCACGCCGAGCAGGTCGCAGATCGCGTAGATGGGCAGCGGGAACGCGAAGTCGTGGATCAGGTCGGCCTCGCCGGCGCGCGCGAAGTCGTCGAGCAGCCGGTCCGTCAGGGCCTGGATCCGAGGTCGGAACTCCTCGGCCCGGCGCGGCGTGAACGCCTTCGACACCAGCCGGCGCAGCCGGGTGTGGTCCGGTGGGTCGAGGTTGAGCAGGTGCGCGCCGACGCCGGAGCGCTGTTCGCCGGGCACCCCGACCTTGCCCTGCTTCCAGGCCGCCTCCGAGCGCCGCGGGTCCTTGCTCAACCGCTGGTCGGCGAGCGCCTGCTTGGCATCGGCGTACCGGGTGACCAGCCAGGCCTCGACCCCACTGGGCAGCGTGGTGCGGTGCACGGGCGCGTGCTCGCGCAGGTGTGCGTAGGCCGGATACGGATCGGCGATGAACTCGCGGGAGAACAACTCGGGTCCGGCGGGCACCGCGTGCGCCGGGCACCGGGCGGGATCGTCGGTCACGGCTGCGGGGTCCGCGCCGCCCGCAGGCCCTTGATGCCGAGCCAGCCGATCGCGTTGCCCGCCACGAACGAGACGATCGTCAGCGCCAGATGGATCAGGAAGAAGGTCGTCGCGCCGTCGTTCCAGGACCGGTCGTCGGCCCAGATGTTCTTGAGGAAGTTCGGCCACAGGATCCAGCTCCAGACGCCGAACAACACCAGACAGGTGGAAATACCTCGGCCGATCCTCAACGTGAAGCACCTGTTCCTCGGTCGAACCCCAGCAAATTTGTCCCGGTTCAGTATGCGGCGGCGCGGTCGGCGAACCGCAGCCGGGGGCCGCCAGTACGCTCATCACATGTCTGATTGGTTCCGGGCTTCTCGGAAGCCGGCCGTGTTCTGTGCTGCCTCGCTCGTTTTCGCGTTCGGTCTTGTCCCGGCCGCCCGGGCCGCCGGTCCCACCCAGGAACCACAGCCGCCCACGCCGATGTCCGATCTCGGCGGAGCACGCCTGGCCCAGCCCGGCGTACAGAGCGATCTGCCGCCCGGCACACCGCCGTTGCCCGCCGTCGAGGGCTGGGCGTGGGTGGTCGCGGACGCGGACACCGGCAAGATCCTGGCGGCGAAGAACCCGCACTGGAAGTTGCCGCCGGCCAGCACGCTCAAGATGTTGTTCGCCGACACGGTGCTGCCCAAGATCGACCGGAACACCACCCACCAGGTGACGCTCGCCGATCTGCAGGACCTGGGCGAGGGCAGCAGCCTGGTCGGGATAAAGGAGAACGAGACCTACAAGGTCGAGGACCTGTGGCGGGGCGTCTTCCTGCGCTCGGGCAACGACGCGGTACGCGTGTTGTGCGCGATGAACGGCGGCGTGCCCACGACGGTGCAACAGATGAACGAGCGGGCCAAGCAGCTTCAGGCGGGCGACACGAACGTGGTCTCGCCGGACGGGTACGACGCGCCCGGGCAGGTCTCCAGCGCGTACGACCTCGCGCTGTTCGCCCGCGAAGGACTCAAGAACAACGACTTCCGGTCGTACGCGAGTACGAAGGTCGCCGACTTCCCGGGTGTGGCGGGGGCCAAGTTCCAGATCCAGAACACCAATACGATGCTCGGCCAGTATCCCGGCATGATCGGCGTCAAGAACGGCTACACCACCAACGCGGGCAACACCTTCGTCGGCGGCGCGCAGCGCGGCGGCCACACGCTGCTGGTGAGCCTGATGCACGTCGAGGGCAAGGGCAAGACCTACGAGGACACCGGGAAGCTGCTCGACTGGGGCTTCGCGGCGCTGGCCCAGGCGAAGCCGATCGGCACACTCGTCGAGCCGCTCTCGTCGCCGGGCGGGAAGAAGGACAAGGACAAGGGCTCGAAGCCGACCGACGCCAAGGCGGGCGAGTCCAAGACCGCGCAGGCGGCGTCCTCTTCCGAGGACAAGGGCTTCAACTGGGGGCTGTGGGCGGGGCTCGGAGTGCCGGCGGCGCTCGTGCTGGGGGGTGGCGTGCTGTTCGCCCTTCGGCGGCGCGAGGGGGATTCGGGGGTTCGGTTCGAGGACGACATCCTGCCGTAGGGGGTGCGGGTGCCGGTTGGCTGGGAGGGTGGCCTCGAGCGCCGGCCGGGCTGGAGGGTGGCCTCAAGCGCCGGCCGGGCTGTCGGGTTGCTTGGCCGGGCTTGGAGGGTGGCGTCGAGCGCCGCCGGGGCTGTCGGGTTGCTTGGTGAGGCTGAAGGGTGGCCTCGAGGGTCGGGCTCAGGGGCGGTTTCGGGTGAAGCGTTCCAGAAGGATGCCCAGGGTGGCGGTGCCGGCGATGGCCAGGCCGTAGGTGCGGGCCGGGTGGGAGCGTTTCGCGGGGTAGCGGGACAGGTCCAGCGGTGGTTCGGCCGCCGCCTTCTCCGCCGCCGCGTCGGCGTTCTCCTCGGCCTCCGCCGCCTCTTGCGCGTTGGCCGTCCACGACGCGCAGAACAGCAGCAGTCGGATCACGAAGTAGATCCACAGGAGCAGTGCGACCGGCACGCCGAATGCGCCGTACGCGCTCTTCCCCGCGACGCCCGCGATGTATCCGGACACCAACAGCTTGAGCACCTCGAAGCCGACCGCGCCGATCAGCGCGCCCTTGACCGCGACCGCGCGGTGCATGGTCAGCCGAGGCAGGCCGACCAGCAGGTAGAGGAACAGCACCACGCTCGCGCCGACCGCGACCGCGAACGCGGCGATCTGGAGCAGGATCCGGCCGACCGGCTGGTGTTCGAGCCCGATCGAGTCGGAGATCTCGCGGATCACGATGGTCGCGAACGCGGACGCGCCCACCGACAACATGAGGGCGAGGCCGAGACCGATCAGCACACCCACGTCGGCGATCTTGCGCACGACCACATTGCCCGGCTCCTCCTCCACGTCCCAGATCGCCCGGATGGACGAGCGGGTCGCGTCCACCCATCCGGTCCCGGACATCAGCAGCAGCACGCCGCCGATCGCGCCGACCGCGCCCGCGTTGCGCACCAGTGCGTCCAGGTCGAGCTTGTCCGCGATGCCGGGGATCTGTTCGGAGATCTTGTTCTGCATGCGTTGGACCTGGGACGCGTCCAAAGCCGCGGCCACCACCGCCGCCGCGAGCGTGATCAGCGGGAACATCGACAGGAAGCCGTAGTAGGTCACCGCCGCGGCAAGCCGATTGCCCTGTCGGTCGCCGTACCGCGAATACGCCCGCCACGTCGGGCCGATGACCGGGATCCTCGCCAGTCGTTCCTTGATCGCCACGGCTGACTGCTGCCCCTCCGAGGTCCGGCCCACACGCGACTCCACTCTGCGACCTTCGGTGTGGCCACGACGGCGTCACACGGGCAGGGGGCCCGGCAACGACTGGCCGAACGCGAAGTCACGTTGCGGACGCCACACTCCGTCGGCGCCGTGCTCGTACAGACTGAAGCCCCAGATCGGGAAGACCGCGTCGTAGTCCACGAGTTCGGCGAACGCGAGGTCGAGCATATGGTCCGGCAGGTGGTGCGCGACGGTCACATGCGGGTGGTACGGGAAGTGCAACTCGCGCTCCAGCGGCCCGGATCGCACCGCGGCCTCGATCCGCTCACACTCCGGGATGCCGCGCGCGACCTGGACGAACACCACCGGCGAGGTCGGCCGGAAGGTGCCGGTGCTGCGCAGGTGTATGTCGAACGGCGCCTCGCCGGCGGCGACCGCGCGTAGATGTTCCTCGACCTCGGCCATCGCCTCGTCGGCCACCTCGGTGGGTGGCAGGAGGGTCACGTGGGTCGGGATGGCGTTCGCGAGCGGATCCCCGAACCCGGCGCGACGAGCCTGGAGCTCACTGCCGTAGGGCTCTGGGATCGCAATCGACACCCCGATGGTGCGCTTCGCCATGTGCTGCGCCTCAGACTCCCGTCCGGCCGGTCACCGGGGGCAGGAAGCCGACACGGTCGTACGTCTTGGCCAGCGTCTCGGACGCCACCGCGCGGGCCTTCTCCGCGCCCCGGGCGAGCACCCTGTCCAGCTCGTCCGGGTCGTCCAGGTAGGTGCGCACGCGGTCCTGGAAGGGCTCCACGAATTCGACGAGCACCTCGGCCACCTCCTTCTTCAGATCGCCGTAGCCCCTGCCCGCGAATCGCTCCTCCAACGCGGCGATCGAGGTGCCGGACAGCGCCGAGTGGATGGTGAGCAGGTTGGACACGCCCGGCTTCCCGGTCTCGTCGAAGCGCACCTCGGTGCCGGTGTCGGTGACCGCGCTGCGGATCTTCTTCGCGCTGACCTTGGGGTCGTCGAGCAGATTGACGATGCCCTTGGGCGCCGAGGCCGACTTGCTCATCTTGATCGTCGGGTCCTGGAGGTCGACGATTTTGGCCGTCTCCTTGACGATGAACGGCTTGGGGACGACGTAGGTCTCACCGAAGGTGGAGTTGAAGCGCTGCGCGATGTCGCGGGTCAGCTCCAGGTGCTGGCGCTGGTCCTCGCCGACCGGCACCGCGTCCGCCTGGTAGAGCAGGATGTCCGCGACCTGGAGCACCGGGTAGGTGAACAGGCCGACCGTGGTGCGGTCGCTGCCCTGCTTCGCCGACTTGTCCTTGAACTGGGTCATCCGCGCGGCCTCGCCGAAGCCGGTCACGCAGTTCATGATCCAGGCGAGCTGCGCGTGCTCGGGCACGTGGCTCTGCACGAACAGGGTGCAGCGTTCGGGGTCGAGGCCGGCCGCGAGCAGCTGCGCGGCGGACGTCCGGGTGCGGGTGCGCAGTTCCTTCGGATCCTGCGGAACCGTGATCGCGTGCAGGTCGACCACACAGTAGAAGGCATCGTGGCTGTCCTGGAGCGGCACCCACTGGCGGATCGCACCCAGGTAGTTGCCCAGGTGGAACGAATCCGCGGTGGGCTGGATTCCGGACAGAACACGGGGACGCGTCGATGCCATGACGCCATTCTCTCAGGCGTGTGGGGCGGATCCGGTCAGGGGAGCCACGCGACCCCCGCGCCGGGCGCACAACAAAGCGCGTGGGCGCCCCGGGGAAGACGCAACGATCGTGCGGCAGTGCACAACGCAGGCGGCTTTACCGCCCCTTCGAACGCAACCTAGGCTGTGCAGGGCCGATACACAGGGTCGTCGACCGCATATCCACGGTGACGACCGCATCCGGCCCCGGCCTGCCGCCATGCACGGCTACACCAACGGCACGGCAGATCGGTGTGGGTTCGCGGAAATCCCGTGCGCCCGTGCGCTGCCGCCGTCCGCGAGAAGGGGATATCGCGTGCGCCTCACCTCGTGCTGCGGTCGATCGGGCCGCGCCGCGCTGCGGTCGGAGCGCATATCGCCCGGAGTCGAGCGGCCGCGGGCGCCTCGACAGCGGCGCCGAGGGTTCGTCGCACCGCGGGCGGCCGAGGCACGGCACTACGTGATGTGCCCGCCGGTGTTCCTGGACGCGCCCGCGACCGACCGTTCGCCGGCCCGGCCGGATGTGCGGGGGCTGTCGGCGGAGACCGGCTTCCCGGCGCGGACGAGCGCCGCGATGGGTCAGTGGGAGCGGCTGCGCGGGACACTGATCGCGCTGGGGCATCGGGTGAGCCTGGTGTCCGGGCGACCGGGGCTGCCCGGCATGGTGTTCGCCGCGCGGGCCGCGACCGTGGTGGGTGGACGGGTGCTGGGCGCGCGGCCTCGTGCGGCGGATCGCTCCGCCGAGACCCCGGTCTACCTGGAGTGGTTCGACCGGCACGGCTTCCGGACGAGCCTGGAACCGGTGTTCGCGCACGAGGGCGAGAGCGACCTGATCCCGGCCGGACCGCGACTGCTGGCCGCGGCCGGACCGCTGACCGAGCCGGCCGCGCATGCCGAGGCGGAGGCGTTCTTCGGCCTGCCGGTGCTCCCGCTCGAACTCGCCGACCCGCGCTTCGGCCGGCTCGGCTCGGCGCTGACCGTGCTCGGCGAGCACACCGCGGCCTACTACCCCGGGGCGTTCACGCCGCGGGCGCAGCGCCGGCTGGCCAGGATCTTCCCGGAGCGGATCGAGGTCGACGAGGCGGACGCGCTCGCGCTCGGCCTGGACGCGGTCTCCGACGGACGCAGCGTGCTGCTGGGCGATGCGACACCCGCGCTTGCGGCCCGGCTCGCGGGCCGGGGGTTCCGTACGATCGAATTGGACATGTCGGCATTTGCGGCCCACGGCGCGAGCGTGCGCAGTTGCGTACTGGAACTGCGCGCCGATCGTTGATCGCACGTCTTCGCGGGGTATCCCGTCTGTGCGCACTCGGGTGAGTTTCATCCTTCTTGCCGCCGTTGTGCGCTTTCCTCTTTTCGTACCGTCATCCGCCGTCGTAACGCCACCCGCCTTCGTAGCCGTCCCCACCGATCCACACCGCGTATCGAATTCCACCGTTGCGAAAGGACGTCATGAGCACGCAGCACTCGCCCGTCCCCTCCTCCGAGCACACGTCCGGTGTCGGCCGCACCGCCGGCCCGGGAGCCGAGAGCACCCGACTGATCGAGCTGGCCGAGGACGTCAGCGCGCACAACTACCACCCGCTGCCGATCGTGGTGGCCGAGGCGCACGGTGCGTGGATGACCGATGTCGAGGGCCGGCGCTACCTGGACATGCTGGCCGGGTATTCCGCACTCAACTTCGGGCACGGCAACGCGCGCCTGATCGACGCGGCCAAGCGTCAGCTGGACCGAGTCACGCTGACCAGCCGCGCTTTCCACAACGACCGCTTCGCGCCGTTCTGCGAGCAGCTCGCGCAGCTGGCCGGCATGGAGATGGTGCTGGTGATGAACACCGGCGCGGAGGCGGTGGAGACCGCGGTCAAGACGGCGCGCAAGTGGGGCTACGAGGTCAAGGGTGTGCCGGACGGGCAGGCGAGGATCGTGGTCGCCGCCGGCAACTTCCACGGCCGCACCACCACGATCGTGAGCTTCTCCACCGACGAGGAGGCGCGTCGGCACTTCGGCCCGTACACCCCGGGCTTCGACGTGGTGCCCTACGGCGACGCGGCGGCGCTGCGCGCGGCGATCACCGACGACACGGTGGCGGTGTTGATCGAGCCGATCCAGGGCGAGGCCGGCGTGCTGGTCCCGCCGCCCGGCTACCTGGCCGAGGTGCGCCGGGTCACCGCGGAGCGCAACGTCCTGTTCGTCGCCGACGAGATCCAGTCCGGGCTCGGGCGCACCGGCCGCACCTTCGCGTGCGAGCACGAGGGCGTGGTGCCGGACATGTACATCCTGGGCAAGGCGCTCGGCGGTGGCATCCTGCCGATCTCGGCCGTGGTGTCCTCGCGCGCGGTGCTCGGTGTCTTCGCGCCCGGCGAGCACGGCTCGACCTTCGGCGGGAATCCGCTGGCGTGCGCAGTGGGCCTGGAGGTGCTGGAGATCCTGCGCTCCGGCGAGTTCCAGCAGCGCTCCGCCGACCTCGGCGACCACCTGCACCGCGAACTCGCCACCCTGGTCGGCCACTCGGTGACCGCCGTCCGCGGTCGCGGCCTGTGGGCCGGCGTCGACATCGATCCGGCGCACGGCACCGCCCGCGAGGTCTCCCAGGCCCTGATGGACCGCGGCGTCCTGGTCAAGGACACCCACGGTCAGACGATCCGCATCGCCCCGCCCCTGGTCATCTCCAAGGACGACCTGGACTGGTCCCTGGACCGACTGCGCGCCGTCCTGGCGTAACCCCCGGACGGGAACGGCCGCCGCACCCCACCTCAGCGGCCGTTCCCCCGCGCGTCACCCGGCTCGCCATGCCTCCAACAGATCCGCCGGCCCGAACGCGGCTTGCAGACCGGGAGAATCGACACCGCTCCGCGAGACCGCGACCAATGGAATCGGGTCCTCCGTGAGCATCGCCCGGTGTTTGTGCAGCGCGGCCAGGTCGTGGGCGTCGAACGGGGAGGCTTCGAGCCACTTGATCGAGCCGAGGAACAACAACCGCTCGGCCACGGGCTGCCGGTCGGCTCCGACCAGGTCGATCTCGACGTCGTTGCTCCGAGTCCAGTAGCCACCGACGGCGGGCGCGGCGGGCAGGCCGCCGGCGGGCAGGATCCGGGCCAGGGACTCGCGGACCAACGGCTCGACGGCGCGCCCTCGCCAGCCGGTCCACCCGCTTCCGATTCGGGTCAAGGTGAGGTCGCCGCGCATGCGCTCGATCTCCGCCATGTGGGGATCGAGGAAGGCCAGCCAGAAGCGCAGGTAGGGATCGGCCACCCGATAGCGGCGCTCCTTGGAGGGGCGCAGCGAGAGTGGCAGTTCGGTTGCCACGACCTGTTTGTCGATCAGCAAGTCGGCTGCTCGGGTGAGAGTGCTGTGCGCTATCCCACCGGCGGCTCGCGCGATGTTGCTGAAGGTGCGCTCGCCGGTACCGATCGCGCGCAGTACCTCTCGGCCCATCGCCTGTGCTGGGAACTCCGCCGCGAGCGAGCGTTCGGCCGAGACCAGGAGTGCGGAGATCGGGTTCTCCAACGCCGTCTCCAGGAATTCCCACATCGACGCTCCGGGGCGCCACTCCCGGCAGATCAGCGGCAACCCGCCGGTGATCAGCGCGGCGTCGAAGGCTTCGGCGGGTGCCAGGTCCAGCATGTCGCCGAGGTCGGCCGGGTTCAGCGGACCCACGACCATCTCACGCCCGCGCTGGTGGAAGGGCCGCTCGTGACTGTCGAGGGCCCGCATCATCGACGGGTCGCTTCCGACCAGCAGCAGCAGGACGGGCTTGCGGGAGAGCAATCGGTCCCAGGCGCGTTGCAGCATGCCCTCGAAGGCGTCGACGCGTTCCATCAGGTACGGGACCTCGTCGATCACCACGACGCTCGGGGTGTCGTCGGGCAGGATCTCGGCCAGCAGCCGAAAGGCCGCGTTCCACTGGGTCGGGGCTTCCTCGGCGAAGACCGAGTGGTCGGGCAGGGTGGATTGCTTCATCGCGTCGAGCAGCTCGGCCAACTCGTCCTCGGCCGAGCCGCCGCCGGCGGTGAAGAACAGGTACGGGACGGCCGCCTGCCGAAGAAACTCCTCGACCAACGTGGACTTGCCCACGCGGCGCCTGCCCCGCATGAGCACACACTGCCCGGGCCGCGCCGCGCCGACGGCGGACCGCACCTCGTCGAGCGTGTTCCGCAAGGTGTGCAGTTCCCGTTTCCGGCCGATGAAACGAGGCACGAGCAGTCCAAGTGGGCTGGGCGATGTACCGGCGAGCCGGTAGTAGCTCCCCGGATACTATCGCCGGCGATAGTATCCGTCGCCCTAGCTCTCATCGGCGTGTGTGCGAAGGCACGGCGTTCACGAGCTTCGGCGGCCCACCAGCCTCGGTTTGGGTTCGATGCCGGACAGGCCGTTCCAGGCCAGGTTGACCAGGTGCGCCGCGACGTCGGCCTTCTTCGGGCGGCGTACGTCCAGCCACCACTGGCCGGTGAGGGCGACCATGCCGACCAGCATCTGGGCGTACATCGGGGCGAGCTTCGGGTCGTAGCCGCGCGACTTGAACTCCAGCCCGAGAACGTCCTCGACCTGGGAGGCGATGTCGCTGATCAGCGACGCGAAGGTGCCGGTGGATTGGGCCACCGGCGAGTCCCGGACCAGGATCCGGAAGCCGTCGGTGTTCTGGTCGATGTAGTCCAGGAGGGCGAAGGCGGCCTGTTCGAGGAGCTCCCTCGGGTGCCCGCCGGTCAGGGCGCCGGTCACCATGTCCAACAATGCGCTGGTCTCGCGGTCCACGACGACGGCGTACAGACCTTCCTTGCCCCCGAAGTGTTCGTAGACCACCGGCTTCGAGACGCCCGCCTTGTGGGCGATCTCCTCGACGCTCGTCGCGTCGTAGCCACGCTCCGCGAACAGTGTTCGACCGATGTCGATCAACTGCTCGCGACGCTCTTTCCCGGTCATGCGCACACGACCGCCGCCGCGCGGTGCACTCCGCCTGCTGCTCTCGGTCACTGGCCCATCATGCCGCGCGGCGAGCCGCGACCCGTTCCCGGTCCGGCCAACGTACGTCCCAGACCCAGCCGAGCTTCTCCATCCAGCGGATCGCCCGGGCGCTGCTGTCGAGCTGGCCACGCAGTACGCCGTGCCGTGCGCTGGTCTGATCCGCGTGGTGCAGGTTGTGCCAGGACTCGCCCATCGAGGGGATCGCGAGCCACCACACGTTGCCCGAACGGTCGCGGGACTTGAACGGATGGTCGCCGACCGCGTGGCAGATCGAGTTGATCGACCAGGTCACGTGGTGCAGCAGCCCGACCCGGACCAGGCCGGCCCAGAAGAACGCGGTCAGCGCGCCCTGCCACGACCACGCCCACAGGCCGCCGACCAGCGCGGGAGCGGCCAGCGAGACCGCGACCCACAGCGGGAACTGGCGGGAGACCCGGATCATGTCGCGGTCCTTGAGCAGGTCGGGCGCGTACTTCTCCTGCGAGGTCTGCTCCACGTCGAACAGCCACCCCATGTGCGCCCACCACAGGCCCTTGGCCAGCGCGCCCACGCCGGTGCCGTAACGCCACGGCGAGTGCGGGTCGCCCTCCTTGTCGGAGAACCTGTGGTGCTTGCGGTGGTCGGCGACCCACCGCACCAGCGGCCCCTGCACGGCCATGTTGCCCGCGATCGCCAGGGCGATCCGGACCGGGCGCTTGGCCTTGAACGATCCGTGGGTGAAGTAGCGATGGAATCCGATGGTGATCCCGTGGCCGGTGATGGCGTACATCACGACCGCGATCACCACGTCGTGCCAGGACAGGCCCCACCCCCAGGCCACCGGCACCGCTGCCACCAGCGCGAGGAACGGGATGCCGATGAAGAGCGCCAAGGCGACCTGCTCGGCGAAGTGCTTGCGCTCGCCGCCGAGCGTGCCGCGCTGGGCGGAGTCGGTGGCGGACTTCCGTTCTTCGAGCACGCTGGTGCCGGGGGAAGGGGTCATAGGGATTCCCTCAGGTCGGGGGCGGCGATGCTACGGCGACGTAACCTACGGAGCCGTAAGTTCCGCCAGTATGGCAGGTCATGAGCGGAAAGTGAGGTGTCTGCCCGACCTCCGATTTTTCCGCCGCGCGAATGGCAAAACCCTTGTGTCGAACGGCTTCCCGGCCCGGCCGCAGGCATGCGTGGGGCGCCGGAGCGGCTTGTCGGGCCCGTCGCGCCGCGGTCTTCCGCGATGTTCCGTCGGGTCTACGGGGGGTTATTCGCGCACGAAGCGCCGAGGGGCCGGCATAGTGGGTGCCGTGAAAACGGGATGAGCCCGCCTGCCAAGCGGAATGCCCGATTCATTCCGCTATGGTGTAACTCGGCAGCACACGGGGTTTTGGTCCCCATGGTCCAGGTTCAAATCCTGGTAGCGGAGCCTCTCGGCAGTGCCGGCCGCAGCGGCGCGTGGAGCCTTCTCCCGACGGCGCTATCCTCATAGGGCCCGGTTTGTTCGGCTCGGCTTCGTCGTGCCGTCATTTCGTTTCTCCGAGGTCGGCCTTCGGAGTCGTCGGGCATCCCCCGCCAGCGATGCCGAGGAGCCTTGCTCTGTGAGCCCCATCCGCCCGGCTGCCGTCGTCGTACTTGCTGCGGGTGAAGGCACCCGCATGCGTTCCAAGACCACTCCGAAGGTGTTGCACGCCCTGGCCGGTCGGGCCATGGTCGGGCACGTGGTCGAGGCCGCTCGACGGCTGGATCCCGAAGACCTGATCGTCGTCGTCGGCCACGGCCGCGACAAGGTCGCGAGCTACCTGTCCGCGTTGGACCCGGCCGCCCGGGTGGTCGTCCAGGAACAGCAGAACGGCACCGGTCACGCCGTGCGCGTCGCCCTGGACGGGCTCGCCGAGAGCAACCGGGAGCCGGACGGCGTGGTCCTGGTCACGTGCGGGGACACCCCGCTGTTGACCGCGGACAGCCTGGCCGCACTGGTCGCGACCCACGAGAGCGAGGGCAACGCCGTCACCGTGCTCTCCGCGGTCGTGCCCGACCCGGCCGGCTACGGCCGGATCGTCCGGGAGAACACCCCCGACGGGCGCGGCGCCGTCACCGCGATCGTCGAGCACAAGGACGCCTCCGCCGCCCAGCGCGCGATCGCCGAGATCAACTCCGGCGTGTACGCGTTCGACGGCAAGCTGCTGCGCGAGGCGCTCGGCCAGATCACCCCGCACAACAGCCAGGGTGAGGAATACCTCACCGACACGCTGCACGTGCTGCGCGAGGCCGGGCACCGGGTGGGCGCCGCCGCGGCCGTGGACCACCGGGAGATCCTGGGCGTCAACGACCGGGTGCAGCTCGCCGAGGCACGGCGGGTGTTCAACGACCGCCTGCTCGAAGCCGCGATGCGTGCCGGGGTCACCGTGGTCGACCCCGCGACCACCTGGATCGACGTGGACGTCACGTTCGAACCGGATGCCGTACTCCACCCCAACACCCAGCTGCACGGCGCGACCGCCATCGCCGCCGAGGCCGTGGTGGGCCCCAACTGCACGCTGCGCGACACCGTCGTCGGCGAGCGGGCCCACGTGTACAACGCCACGAGCGACGGCGCCGAGATCGGCCCCGAGGCGACCGTGGGTCCGTACACCTACCTGCGACCGGGCACCCGGCTCGCGCAGGGGGCCAAGGTCGGCGGCTTCGTGGAGATGAAGAACGCCGTGGTGGGCCCCGGATCCAAGGTGCCGCATCTGTCGTATGTCGGAGATGCGACCATCGGGGTGGGCACCAATATCGGTGCGGCCACGATCTTCGTGAACTACGACGGCGTGAACAAGCACCACACGGTGGTCGGGGACCACGTGCGGGTGGGCAGCGACACCATGCTGGTCGCCCCGATCGAGATCGGCGACGGTGCCTACACGGCCGCCGGATCGGTGATCACAGAAGATGTCCCGCCCGGTGCGATGGCGGTGGCGCGGGGGCGCCAGCGCAACATCGACGGGTGGGTTGCACGCAAACGCGCGGGTACGGCCTCGGCGCAGGCCGCCGAACGCGCGCTCGCGGCCACGCAGGGGGACGCGGGCGACGTGCACACAACGGCCGGGCCGAACGACGGTTCTGCCGAGGCGAATGGCAAGGAGACGGTGCTGTGAGCGGGATCAAGGTGACGCCTGAGCGCAAGCTCATGCTCTTCACGGGCAGGGCCCACCCCGAACTTGCGAAGGAGGTGGCCTCGGAGCTCGGTGCGGATCTCGTTCCCACCAAGGCCTTCGAGTTCGCCAACGGGGAGATCTACGTACGTTTCGAGGATTCCGTACGAGGTGCCGACGCGTTCGTGATCCAGAGCCACACGGCTCCGATCAACACGTGGATCATGGAACAGCTGATCATGATCGACGCGCTCAAGCGGGCCTCCGCCAAGCGCATCACGGTCATCGTGCCGTTCTACGGCTACGCCCGTCAGGACAAGAAGCACCGCGGTCGCGAGCCGATCTCGGCCCGCCTGATGGCGGACCTGTTCAAGACCGCGGGTGCCGACCGGCTGATGGCCGTGGACCTGCACACGTCGCAGATCCAGGGCTTCTTCGACGGCCCGGTGGACCACCTGTTCGCGCTGCCGCTGCTGGCCGACCACGTCGGCAAGCGGGTGGACCGCGAGCGGCTCACCGTGGTCTCCCCGGACGCCGGCCGGGTCCGGGTGGCCGACCAGTGGACGGACCGCCTCGGCGCGCCGCTGGCGATCATCCACAAGCGTCGCGACCCCAACATCGCCAACGAGGTCACCGTGCACGAGGTGGTCGGTGACGTCACCGGCCGCACGTGTGTGCTGGTCGACGACATGATCGACACGGGTGGCACGATCTGCGCCGCCGCCGACGCGCTGTACGACAACGGCGCCGCCGACGTGATCGTGGCCGCCACCCACGCGGTGCTGTCCGGTCCGGCCGTGGACCGGCTGAAGAACTCGCGGATCAGCGAGGTCATCGTGACCAACTCGCTGCCGATCGAGGAGGAGCGTCAGTTCGACAAGCTGACCATCCTGTCGATCGCCCCGATGGTGGGTCGTGCGATCCGCGAGGTCTTCGAGGACGGTTCGGTCACGAGCCTGTTCGACGGCCACAGCTGACCCCACGGCACCGTCGACGGCGGCCCCCTTTGGGCCGTCGAGCCGTAACTCACGTACGCCGCCCGGTCGTTCGGCCGGGCGGCGTACGTGTGCCCATCTGCTTTTCGAGGTATCTTGCGTCGAATGGGGGGCGCGCTGTCACTCGTTCGAGTGGCGTTCGCCGCGACCCGATTTCGGGGTGACCGAGAAGAGCGGGTAGGCTAACGGGGTTGCCCGGCGAGGGATGCGCGCTACTTGCTCCGTGATCGACGCGGTAGTTGTGTGTCGTGTACTCCTCCAAGGCTTTTGCAGGGGACCCGGTGCCACTCGGGCACCTACGAACCGACTCCGGCCATCACCGTCCGCAGTCGATCCGCACCATGGGGACCCCGCCCCCGCCATCCGCCACCGCGTCGTTCGAGGAGTACCCGTCGTGTCCGAGGTCCGTATCGTCGCCGAGCCGCGTTCCGAGTTCGGCAAGGGTGCCGCCCGTCGCGCCCGTCGCGCGGGTAAGGTGCCGGCCGTCCTCTACGGTCACGGCTCCGCTCCGCTCCACCTTGCGCTTCCGGGCCACGAGCTCATGCTCGCGCTCAAGACCCCCAACGTCCTGTTCTCGCTGGACATCGACGGCAAGGCGCAGCTGGCCCTGCCCAAGGATGTACAGCGCCACCCGATCAAGCGTCACCTGGAGCACGTCGACCTCCTGATCGTCCAGAAGGGCGAGACGGTCACGGTCGAGGTTCCGGTCAGCACGGTCGGCGAGATCGCCCCGGGCGGTCTGCTCGAGACCGTCGTGCCGGCGCTTCCCGTCGAGGCCGACGCCACCGCGCTTCCCGGCACCATCGAGATCGACGTGACCGGCCTGGAGCCGGGCGCCTCGGTGCACGCCAAGGACATCAAGCTGCCGAAGGGCACCGCGCTCGCGGGCGACCCCGAAGCGGTCATCCTGCACATCCTCACCCCGTCGGCTCCGGAGCCGACCGCCGAGGAGACCGCGGCCGACGAGGCCTGATCCGGTCTCGTTGTCGTAGGACGAACGCGGGGACGACAACATCATGAGTGAGTCGCAGGCCCACGCCGGCACGGAGAACAGTCCGTGGTTGGTCGTGGGCCTCGGCAATCCCGGGCCCGAGTACGCCGGGAATCGCCACAACGTCGGGTTCATGGTCGTCGATCTGCTCGCCGAGCGGGATCGGTCGAGGTTCAAGGCGCACAAGTCGCGCGCCCAGGTGGTGGAGACCCGGATCGGCCCGCACCGGGTGGTGCTGGCCAAGCCGATGTCGTTCATGAACCTGTCCGGCGGTCCGGTGACCGCGCTGCGTGACTTCTACAAGATCCCGGTCGCGAACATCATCGCGGTCCACGACGAGTTGGACGTCGACTTCGGCGTGCTGCGGCTCAAGCGCGGTGGCGGCGACAACGGGCACAACGGCCTGAAGTCGATCACCAAGTCGCTCGGACCCGACTACCTGCGGGTGCGGTTCGGCATCGGCCGCCCGCCCGGGCGGATGGACGTCGCGGCGTTCGTGCTCAAGGACTTCTCCGCGACCGAGCGCAAGGAACTCGCGTTCGAGGTGGACCGAGCGGCCGACGCGTGCGAGGCACTGGTCCGCGAGGGCCTGGAGCGGGCGCAGAACGAGTTCAACACCTGACCGTGGCGGGTCGCGTGACGGACGAGCGAGGGCGGGCCCCACGGGGACCCGCCCTCGGCCGTGTCCGGGCGGCTACCAGCGGCCGTCGTCGCGGATGCGCACCGGCGCCAGCCCCAGGACCAGCGTGCTGATCGCGGAGTCCATCGACGAGCCGATGAACCATTCGCCGGTGTGGTCCAGGCCGAACACCCGACCGCTCGGATCGATCGCCAGGTAGCTGCTGCCGTCGTCCTCGTCGCCCAGCGGGGCCAGCGGGGTGCCCAGCGCGCGACCCACGTCGGTGAGCGTGCGCGGCAGGTGCAGCCCGCGGGTGGGGTCGATGGTGAACGGGCGGCGGAGTACGTCCTTGCCCGCGCCGCCGATGGCGAAGTGCAGCGTGCCGAATTCGGCCCAGGCCACCAGCGCCGCCGGGAACACGCTGTGCCGGTGCCCGTCGGGCGACTCGTGGTCGCTGATCTGCCGGGCCCACGTCTCGGCCTGGGTCAGCCGGCGCCGACCCACCGTCCAGCCGGCCCGCTTGAGTTCGTGCACCACGTCGGTGGAGAAGCGGGACACGTCAGCCGCTTTCCGTCGACGTGACGCCGAAGTGTTCGAGCATCGGTGCGCAGGACCGGCACGGCGGTTGATACGTGTCGTGTCGTGGGTCGCCGTCCTCGCGGATCCGGCGCAGGGTCAGCTTGGCCCCCTTGAGCGAGCGTCGTGCCTCCTGCACGGTGAACGGTCGCCGGGCCGCCCGCTTGGTGCGCGCCGCCTCGGCCTCGAAGAGATGCTCGGACACCAGCTCGACCTCGGGACAGCGGCCCCGCCAGCGCTCGCGTGCCTCGACCGGGAGGGCCATCAGGAAGTCCCGGACCAGCGGATGCGCCGTCGGCACGGTGTCGCCCTTGGCGCCGGCCCGGGTGCGGATGCGCTTGCCGACGAACAGCGCCGCCGCCACGGCCGGCAGGATGCTCTCCCGGGTGCCCCCCGGGGCGACCCGCTCGCGCGGGTCGGGATCCACCGGTTCGAGCTCCGGATCAACTTCCACCGTACGTTCCTTCGCCAGTGTCGTCGTCGGAGTACCCGCGGCCACGTGGCGTTCCCTTCTCGTTCATGTGCTGCTTCGGCCGAGGCGGCTTGTGTCGACGGATCGATCATGCCGGCGCCCGGATCGGTGACTGTGCGTGCAACAGCGTGCCAAACGTATCGGCGACCCGTGTAACCGGGACTCCCGGAAAGATCTTTGCAGTTCGGTCCGACCCGCGGATTTCCCGGTTGACCCGCGGCGGAGCGGATCGGGCGCTAGCTTCGTTCGGGTGGGGGTGCCGTGCGGCGGCTGGGCCCGCGCGGCCGGGGGGTTGCAGGGGAGTTGACGTTCCGTCATGTCGAATTCCGGGTCTGGGCGAGCCATCGGGCTCGCCGTCATAGGGGCCGGCTATTGGGGGCCCAATCTGGTGCGCAACGCGCAGGCCACACCGGCTCTGCGGGTGGAGTGGCTGTGTGATCTGGACGAGGCACGGGCCCGTGCGGTCCTGGGGGATTACAGCACGGTCCGGGTGAGCACGTCGTATCAGGAAGTGCTGGCCGACCCCGCGGTGCACGCGGTGGCGATCGCGACGCCGGCCGCGACGCACTTCGGGCTGGTCGCGGCGGCGCTGGAGGCGGGCAAGCACGTCCTGGTCGAGAAGCCGATCACGGCCGATCACTCGGACGCGGTCAAACTGGTCGAACTGGCCGAGCGCAACGGGCTGACGCTGATGTGCGATCACACGTTCTGCTACATGCCGGTGGTCCGACACATCCGCGATCTGATCCACAGCGGCGAACTGGGCGACATCCGTTTCTTCGACTCGGTGCGGATCAATCTGGGTCTGGTCCAGCCGGACGTGGACGTGGTGTGGGACCTCGCACCGCACGATCTGTCCATCCTGGACTTCATCCTGCCGCCGGGGGTGCGCCCGGTTTCGGTGGCGGCCCACGGCGCGGACCCGCTCGGCACCGGCCGGGCCTGCCTGGCCTACCTGGTGGTGCGGCTGAGCAACGAGGCGATCGCACACGTGCACGTGAACTGGCTCTCGCCGACCAAGGTGCGCACCACCATCATCGGCGGCTCCCGACGCACCCTGGTGTGGGACGACACCAATCCCGCGGCCCGACTCCAGGTGCACGACAAGGGCATCGACCTCGCCGAGGACGCCGCGCTCAGCCGGGAGGCCCGGCGGGAGAAGCTGATCTCCTACCGGGTGGGCGACGTGGTCTCGCCCGCGCTGCCCGAGCGGGAGGCGCTGCGCGCGGTGATGGCCGAATTCGCCGACGCGATCGGCACGTCCCGGCCGGCGCTGACCGACGGTCGCGCCGGTCTGCGGGTCCTGGAACTACTGGAGGCGGCCTCGCGCAGCCTGGAACTGGGCGGCGTCACCGTCGCGCTGGGAGAACTCTGATGGCTGTCGAAATCGCCGGTTCGCGTTGCGTGGTCACCGGCGGCGCGGGGACCATCGGGTCCACGATCGTCGACCGGCTGCTCGCCGCCGGGGCCGCGCAGGTGGTCGTGCTGGACAACCTGACCCGAGGGCACCGGGGCAACCTGGCCGGAGCGCTGACCGACGAGCGGTTCGAGCTGGTCGACGGCGACATCCGCGACCGGCCGCTGCTGGCCCGGCTGATGCCCGGCACCGACGTGCTGTTCCACCTCGCCGCGATCCGGATCACGCAATGCGTGGAGGAACCCCGGCTCGCGCTGGAGGTGCTCGTGGACGGCACCTACGACGTCATGGAGGCGGCGGTCGCCGCCGACGTGCGCAAGGTGGTCACCTCCTCCTCGGCGTCGGTCTACGGGCTCGCCGAGGAGTTCCCGACCACCGAGCTGCACCACCCGTACGACAACGACACGCTCTACGGCGCGGCCAAGCTGTTCAACGAGGGCCTGCTGCGCAGCTTCCGGACGATGTACGGCCTCGACTACGTGGCGCTGCGCTACTTCAACGTCTACGGCCCGCGCATGGACGTGCACGGCCTGTACACCGAGGTGCTGATCCGCTGGATGGAGCGGATCGGCAAGGGGGAACCCCCGTTGATCTTCGGCGACGGCCTGCAGACCATGGACTTCGTGTACACCGAGGACATCGCCCGCGCCAACCTCCTTGCCGCGCAGGCCGATGCCGCCGGTGAGGTGTTCAACATCGCGTCCGGGAGCGAGACTTCGCTGCGCGGACTGGCCGAGCGACTGTTGGCGGTGATGGGTGCGGAGGGGCTGGGCATCGAGTACGGCCCGGCCCGATCGACCGGCGGGGTGACCCGGCGGCTGGCCGATACCACCAAGGCCGCACGGGAGTTGGGCTTCACCGCGGAGGTGGACATCGACGAGGGACTGCGCCGACTGGTGGCGTGGTGGCGGGACGCGGTCTGATCCGATCGGGGCACCGAGGGGGTTCGGTGGGCACCGGGTGCGGGGCGGACGCGGCTGGGACGGGCATGGGCGGGCGACCGGGCTGGGGGAAGGCACGATGAGCATGGAACGAATTCCGGTGATGCGGCCCTGGATGGGCGAGGAGGAGGCCGCCGCCGCGGCGGAGGCGGTGCGCTCCGGGTGGGTGGCCCAGGGACCTCGGGTGGCCGCCTTCGAGCGGGCGTTCGCGGAGTACGTCGAGGTGCCCGCGGCGATCGCGGTGTCCTCGTGCACCACCGCGCTGCACCTGGCGCTGATCAACGCGGGGGTGGGGCCGGGCGACGAGGTCGTGGTGCCCTCGCTGTCCTTCGTGGCCACCGCCAACGCGGTGCGCTACGTGGGTGCGCGCCCGGTGTTCGCCGATGTCGAACTCGCCACCGGGAACCTGACTCCGGAGACGATCGAACCGGTGCTCACCGCCGCGACGCGCGCGGTGATCCTGGTCGATCAGGGCGGCATTCCGGCCGATCTGGACGGGGTACGGGCGCTGGTGGACGCCCGCGGCATCGTGGTGGTGGAGGACGCGGCATGCGCGGCGGGCTCGACCTACAAGGGGCGACCGGTGGGCGCCGGCGCGATGTCCGCGACGTTCTCCTTCCATCCGCGCAAGCTGCTGACCACCGGCGAGGGCGGCATGCTCACGCTCGCGCGCGAGAGCGCGGCACCGCGGTTGCGTCGGTTGCGCGAGCACGGGATGAGCGTCAGCGCGGCCGACCGGGACGCCGCGGACCGCGCGGGCGGGGCGCCGGTGGTGGAGAGTTACGACGAACTCGGCTTCAACTACCGGATGACCGACATCCAGGCGGCGATCGGCCTGGTGCAACTGGGCCGACTGCCCGCGATGGTCGCCCGGCGCCGGGAACTGGCCTCCCGCTACCGAGAGGTGCTCGCCGGGGTGGCCGGGCTGGAGACGGCGGCCGATCCGGCGTACGGGCTGACCAACTATCAGGCGTTCTGGGTGCTGCTGCCCGAGGACTTCCCCGTCTCGCGCGACGACCTGCTCGGGGAACTGGCCCGGGCCGGCATCTCGGCGCGGCGCGGGATCATGGCCGCGCATCTGGAACCGGCCTACGCGGACGTCGAACACGTACCGCTGCCCGCCACCGAGCGGTTGACCCGGGACTCGCTGATCCTGCCGCTGTTCCACGACCTGACCGAGGACGAGCAGGACCGGGTGGTCGCCGCGGTGCGGGCGGCGGCCGGCGTCCGGGCGGCGGTCTAGTGTCCTTTCGCGATCTGCTGTTGGTCGGCGCCGGCGGGTTCGCCCGCGAGGTCGCCGCGGCGATCCCGGACTTTCGTGCCCCGCGCGGGAGTTCGGGGTGGCGGCTGCTCGGCTTCCTGGACGACGATCCGGCCCGCCTGGACACCGAGGTGGACGGCTTCCCGGTGCTCGGCGGTGCCGACGCGGTGCACACGTGGTCGGATGCGCTGGTGGTGGTGTGCGTCGGGAGTCCGACGAACTGGTGGAGTCGCTCGCGGGTGGTGGCCCGGCTGGGCCTGCCGGACTCGCGCTGGGCCACGCTCGTGCACGTGAGTGCGGTGGTTCCGCGGACGTGCGAGGTCGGGCCGGGCGCGGTGCTGATGGCACAGACGGTGCTGACCACCTCGGTCCGGGTGGGCGCCCACGCGCACACCATGCCGCACGTGGTGCTGACCCACGACGACGACGTGGGCGATTTCGCCACGCTGGCCGCGGGAGTGCGGTTGGCGGGCGCGGTGACGGTGGGCCGGGAGGCGTACCTGGGAGCCGGTGCGCTGGTGCGCGAGCGCCGCACCATCGGTGCCCGGTCGCTGGTGGGGATGGGCTCGGTCGTGACGCGGGACGTGCCGCCGGCCGAGGTGTGGGCGGGGGTGCCGGCCCGCCGACTGCGGTCGGCGCCGACCCCCGCCGCCGTGGGGATTTCACGAGGGGGAGATGCGAATGAGTGCTGACCGGGACCGGATTCCGTTGGTGGACCTGGCCGCCGCGCACGCCGAGGTGGCCGGCGAGGTCGAGGCCGGCATCGCCCGGGTGCTGGCCACCTGCGCGTTCGTGGGCGGCCCGGACGTCGCGGGCTTCGAGGCCGAGTACGCCGAGTTCACCGGCGTCGCGCACTGCGTCGGGGTGGCCAACGGCACGGACGCCGTGGAACTGGCGCTGCGGGTGCTGGAGGTGGGCGCGGGAGCGGGCGTGGTGATGCCCGCGAACACGTTCGTGGCGACCGCGGAGGCGGCGGTCCGGGCGGGCGCCCGGCCGGTGTTCGCGGACGTGGACGACGAGTTCCTGCTGCTGGATCCGCAGCGGGCCGCCGAGGCGCTCGGCGGCCCGGTCGAGGCCCACGCCGTGGTCCCGGTACACCTGAACGGCCAACTGGCGCCGATGGGCGCGTTGCGGGCGTTGGCGCAGGCCCGCGGCGTGTTCCTGGTCGAGGATGCCGCGCAGTGCCAGGGCGCGACCCAGGACGGCACCGCACCCGGCGGGTGGGGGCCCGACTCCATCGCGGCGACCAGCTTCTACCCGGGCAAGAACCTGGGCGCCTACGGCGACGGCGGCGCGGTGGTGACCGGCAACGAGGCATACGCGGCCGCGGTGCGCGAGATGCGCGACCACGGGTCGTCGCGCAAGTACGTGCACACGCGCCTGGGCTTCAACTCGCGCCTGGACACCATCCAGGCCGTGGTGCTGCGCGCCAAGCTGCGCCGACTCGCCGACTGGAACGTGCGGCGGCGGGCGGCGGCGGCCCGCTACGACGCGCTGCTCGCCGGGGTCGAGGGCGTGCGGGTGCCGGGCACCGCGCCGGGCAACGAGCACGTATGGCACCTGTACGCGGTTCGGGTGCCCGAGCGGGACAAGGTGCTCGCGCTGCTGAACGAGGCGGGCGTGGGTGCCGGTGTGCACTATCCCGTGCCGGTGCACCTGCAACCCGCCTTCGCCGAACTGGGTTACGCACGTGGTGACTTCCCGGTCGCCGAGCGGGCCGCCGAGCAGATCCTGACGCTGCCGCTGTACCCGCAGCTGACCGTGTCGCAGCAGGAGCGCGTCGTGGAGGTGCTCGCGGGAGCGCTGAGCCGGCTGTGAGGCCCGGGCCCGACGACGGACCGGCGTGCCTGCCCGCGCCCGGCACGATCCGCCATCTCGGCCACGCCGGTTTCGTGGTCGCCCACGCGGGCGTCTCGCTGCTGATCGACCCGTGGTTCCACCCCGCCTTCCTCGGCGCGTGGTTCCCGTTCCCGGACAATCGCGCGTTGTTGCCCGAGGTGCTCGCCGGCGGATACGACCTGCTCTATCTCTCGCACCTGCACGAGGACCACTTCGACGAGCGGGTGCTGGAGCGACTCGACCGCGGCATCACCGTGGTGTTGCCCCGGTACCGGTCCAAGTCCCTGGTCGGGCGGATGAGTGCGCTGGGTTTCCACGAGCAGGTCGTGCTCGGCCATCGCGAGTCGTTCACGCCCGCGCCGGGACTGACCCTGACCATGCTGCTGGACACCAGCCACAAGGAGGACAGCGGCCTGCTCGTCGACCTGGACGGCTACCGCTTCCTGGACCTCAACGACTGCAACACCCCGCTCGGCGAACTCCCGGGCGACGTCGACCTGTTGTCCGCACAGTTCTCCGGTGCGATGTGGTACCCGAACGCGTACGCGTATCCGGAGGAGACCCAGCGCAAGAAGACCGCCGAGGTGCGCTCGGACCTGTTCGACACACTGGTGCGCAAGGTTCGCCTGACCGGTGCGCGCGCCTACCTGCCGTCGGCCGGCCCGCCGGTGTTCCTGGATCCCGAACTCGCCCGGTACAACGACCGGGACGAGACGATCTTCCCGCTGTGGGACGCGTTCGCCGACGACTTCGCGGCGGCCTGTCCGCAGGTGCGGGTGATCGAGGCGGCACCGGGCGACGACCTCGGCGCGCCGACCGGCCCGGTGGCGCACTGGCGCACCGAGGCCTACCTGAGCGCCTATCGGGACCGCCGCGAGGCCGAGTGGCGGGCCTATGCCGAGCCGGCGTTCGAGCCGGTCGGGCCGGCCGAACTGGACGCCTATCTGGCCCGGTTGCAGAGCTGGAACAAGCGCTTCCTGGGCGACTGGCGCAAGGATGTGCGATTGACCTCGGACGGGTCTTCCTGGTCGGTGCGGCTGGGCCGGATCGCGGGCGACATCGTGTTCGAGGAGGAGCCGGTCGACCCCGCCTACACGATCGAGGTTCCGCAGCGGGTGTTGCGCGCGATCGTGGACGGTGCGGTGGGGTGGGAGGAGGCGCTGCTGTCCATGCGCCTGGGCCTGGCCCGTGATCCGGACGTGTTCGACCTGACCCTGATGAGCCTGCTGCGCTACGGCGAGCACCCGGCGCAGACCATGCAGATGGTCCGCGAGCGCGAATCGGCCGCGCACGGCGAGTCGATCGAGCGGTGCGGGGTGCGGATGCAGCGGTTCTGTCCGCATGCCGGCGAGGACCTGTCGCACGCGGACATCGCGGACGGCGTGCTGGAGTGTCCGCGCCATCACTGGAAGTGGCGCCTGGACACCGGCGAGTGCGTGGCGGGCGGGACCGTGCCGCTGCGGGTCGAGCCGATCGCCGACGACGTCCCGGATCGGTGACGATCGCCGCCGATCGCTCGGGACATGCGTTCGAGCGTACGGCGGTTGACATAACGTCCTGCTCCGGATCGACGGCCGCCCTGCTCGTCCGGCGCGCCGTCACCCCTGCGAGCGAGTCCGCGCCACTCGTTCGCCCTATTCGTCAGAAAAGATGATTGATCGCGATATTGCATCCTTTGTATGTCGGTAAAGACGCGTTAGGCATTCAAAACGAAAACGTTTTTCTCCGAAACGTCCGGGTTCCGTCACGAGCGTGTCATGGCGCGTCGAGTGGCGACCACGCGGCGGCCGCAAGTGCTGCGGTGTGGCCGTCCAGGTCATTCGCGTCCCTCGGGACGGGAGTGGCGCCCGTGATGTCTGGAGGTTGTCCATGAGCACCTGGGGATGGGTCTGCCAGGAGAACGCCTGTCCGTCGAAGTCCGACGGCGCCCGCCAGCGGTACCGATCGAAGGACGCGGCACAGGTGGCGGCCAAGGCGCACACGAAGGCCACCGGGCACAAGACGAGGATCATCGAGTACAGGTAGCCGACCGGTCACGGCCGCCCGGGGACACGCGGGAAACAGGCGGGCACGAGTGGGAACGGGCGCACCCGCGTAGGAACGGGCGGGCACCAGTGGGAAAAGGCCGGCACGAGTAGGAACGGGTGGGCACGGATCGAAGCCGCGCCCGGTGGTCGACACTTGCGACCACCGGGCGCCCGAAGGAGCCGGAACGGCCCTACAGCACCTCGATGTTGGGCCCCGCGCCGAGCACCCGACGACAGTCGAGCACGTAGTCGGCGGTGCGCAGCAGATCCAGATCGACGTCGTCGTGGTCGACGAGCAGCACCACCGCGTCCGCGGCGGCCACCGTCTGCGCGGTCAACTCCACCCGTCGCAACCGGGCGTCCACGACCTGGGCGAGGTCCACGTGCGGGTCCGCGGCGGTGACCTCCGCACCCAGGTTCAGCAACAACCGGGCCACGTGCGTGGACGGCGACTCCCGGGCGTCGCCGGTGTTCTTCTTGTACGCGAGCCCCACCAGCAACACCCGGGAGCCGTTGACCGATCGACGCCGGGTGTTGAACGCGGCGGTGAGCCGGCGGATCACGTAGTCCGGCATGTGGTTGTTGACGTCGTTGGCCAACTCCACGAAACGGAAGCTCTGGCCGAGCGCACGCTGCACCCGCCAGGACAGGTACGACGGGTCGATCGGCAGGCAGTGCCCACCGACACCCGGCCCCGGGGTGAAGCGCAGGAAGCCGAACGGCTTGGTCGAGCAGGCGTCGATCGCCTCCCACACGTCGATGCCCAGGTCGTGGGCGAACATCGCGACCTCGTTGACGAGCGCGATGTTCACGTGCCGGAAGGTGTTCTCGATCAACTTGACCAATTCGGCCTCCTTCGGCGAGGAGACCGGCACGACGCGGTCGATCAGCGAACCGTAGAAACCCTCCACGACCGCCAACGAGGCGGCGTCCACCCCGGAGACCACCTTGGGCGTGTTGACCAGGTTCCAGGTCGGGTTGCCCGGGTCGATCCGCTCCGGGCTGTAGCCCAGGTGGAAGTCCCGGCCCACGGTCAGACCCGAGCCCTCCTCCAGGATCGGGCCGACCAGTTCCTCGGTGGTGCCCGGATAGGTGGTCGATTCGAGCACCACGCACGCGCCGGGCCGCAGATAGCGGGCCAGCGTGCGGGCGCACTCCTCGATGTAGCTCAGATCCGGGACGCCCTCGCGCAGCGGCGTGGGCACGGTGATCACCGCGATGTCGTAGCCGCCCAGATCACGCGGCTCGGCGGTGGCGCGGTAGCTGCCCGCGTCCAGGATCGCCCGCACGTGCGCGGACGGGATGTCCTCGACGTACGACTCGCCCGCCGCGAGCCGCTTGATCCGCCCCTCGTCGACGTCGTAGCCGACCACCTCGTGGCCCACCTGTGCGGCCCGAACCGCCAGCGGCAGCCCCACATAGCCCTGACCGGCGATGACAACACGCATCCGAGACTCCCCCTCCTCGCGCAACCGCCCACCCCCGAGCGGCTGGTGATGCAACGTCAGGGGCGGCCGGGCACGTGATCGGCACGCGGCTTGGCCACCACCCACGACGACACGAGCCCGGCCACGCGTTCGCCGCGCACCACCGCTCCGGGAAAGCGCGAGACCAATTCGGTACGCCGGGCCGGGAACACCCGAGGCGCCGATCCGCCGATCCGCGACCGCAGATGACCGGGCATCAGATGCAGCGCGGGCAACGAGGTCTGCGGATCGAGCGGATGCTCCCGGGCGGCGGTGCGCAGCCAGTAGCGCTCCGCGCAGGCGTGCACGACATCGGCCAGCCGGGCCCGGGCGGTCGGCGCGGCCAGCCGATCGAGCAGACCGTCGCACACCACCAGGTCGCAACTCCCGGACCACTCCAGCGGATCGGCCGCCTCATGGACCAACCACGAGGCCGACCCGGCGGTTTGGCCCGCGGCCTCGACCACGCGCACGTGCGCGGGCCGCACCGGGGCGTGCCACCAGAACTCGGCCGAGCCGCCCAAGTCCACCACCCGCAGCCGCTCGATGTCCGGGAACGCCTCGCGAAACCACAACCATCGTCGCGCCCGCGCCCCGGCTTCCACCTGGGTGCGCGCGGCTGCCGCGCGCACCGACCAGGCCCGGACCAGGCGTTGCGGTTGTGCCATCGTGCGTGATCCCCCCTGACGAGCCCGCGGCCGAGCGCCGCGGACCGCCCATCAGGCTATGGGCACAACCGCACTCCCATGCGGGAAACCGGCGAACCCGAGGCGTCCCGGATCCGAACATGCGGACGGCCCCGGGGAAGGATCCCGGGGCCGTCCGCGGTCGTGGGCGAGCCGGTCGGGCGCAAGCCCGGACCGGTTCGGTCAGGCGCTGGGCCAGACGATGCTCTGGATCTCGCTGTAGGCGGCCAGCCCGTACGAGCCGCCGTCCCGGCCGACGCCGGACTGCTTGAAGCCGCCGAACGCCGCCTCCATGTTGCGGCCCACGGTGTTCACCCCGACACCGCCCGAGCGCAGCCGGCGGGCGATGCCGTAGGCGCGCGTGGTGTCGCCCGCGAACACGTAGGAGAGCAGGCCGTAGTCCGAGTCGTTGGCGAGCCGGATCGCCTCCTCCTCGTCCCCGTCGAACGGGATCACCGTGACCACGGGGCCGAAGAACTCCTCGCGCGCGATGGTCATCTCGTTGGTCGCGTCCGCGAACAGCGTGGGCGCGACGTAGAAGCCCTTCTCGAAGTCGGGACGCTCGCCGCCGACCACCAGCCGGGCACCCTCCTCGCGGCCCTTGGCGATCAGCGCCTCCACCCGGCCGCGCTGCACCGCCGAGATGACCGGGGTGACCTGCGTCGCCGGGTCCAGCGGGCTGCCCACCTTCAGGCCGCGCGCGTGCTCCGCGAGCCGCTCCACCAACCGGTCGTAGATGCCGCGCTGGGCGATCACCCGGGTCGGCGCGGTGCAGATCTGGCCCGCGTAGAAGCTCCACACCGTGCCGATGCCGTGCACGGCCGCGTCCAGGTCCGCGTCGTCGAGCACGATGCACGCGCCCTTGCCGCCGAGTTCCATCAGCTGGCGCTTGAACGTGCGGCCCGCGACCTCGGCGATCCGCGAGCCGATCAGGGTCGAGCCGGTGAAGCTGATCATGTCCACGTGCGGCGAGGCCACCGTCGCCTCGGAGACGTCCACTCCCGAGCCGGTGATGATGTTCAGCACGCCGGCGGGCAGCCCGGCCTCGGCCAGCGCCTCGGCCATCCGGTACACCGCCAGCGGGTCCTGCGGCGCGGGCTTGACCACGACCGTGTTGCCCATCGCCAGGGCCGGCGCGACCTTGCCCGCGCTGTTCGCGAGCGGGTTGTTGTACGACGTGATGCAGGTGACCACGCCGACCGGCTGGCGGATCTCCTGCGCACCGAAGATGCCCGCCCGGCTCAGCGCGGTCTCCGGGGTCGCCTGCGGGTTGAGGGCGAACTCGGTCGGCTCCAGCGCGCCCTTGGCGTAGCGCTTGAAGCGCGAGTACGTGGTGCCCAGCTGCATCATGCCCGCGACCGCCAGGGTCGCGCCGGTCTCGGCGGAGGCGAGCGGGACCACCTCGCCGCCCATCTTCAGGAACAGGTCCGCGGCCCGGTCCAGGATGCCGGCGCGCTCCTCGGGCGTGGTCCGCGACCAGGTGCCGAACGCCTCCGCCGCCGCCGCCGTGGCCGCGTTCGCCTGCTCCACCGACGCCTCGGGCGCCAGGCCCACGACCTCCTCGGTCGCCGGGTTGATCACTTCGTAGTGACCGCGCTCCGGCTCGACCCATTCGCCGCCGATGTAGAGCTTCTGCTGCGCGCTGCTCATCGTGTCCGTCGTCTCCCCTGGTCCAGCCGCTGCCCCGGACTCCCGACGGTCCGCCGGAAATCCGACGACCCGTCAGATTCCTCTTCGCAGGCCATTGGACCCCCTAACAGTCGCATTGCCAAGAGGGAGAGGTGGGCGGTACTGGTCACAGTCACACGTTGTCATCACGGGCGACACCGACCCCTTCGGGCGTAGGGTTGTCGGGGAACCCCGGTCCTTTTCCAAGGTCGGGGCCGTTCGCGTTGCGGAGGATCCAACCGGCCCATGAGCCTGACCGGTCTGCTAGACATCGTCGTCCAGGACCCCGCCGTCGCCGAGGCGGTGCGGGCCGCGTCCGAGGGCCGCGGTACCGCCCTCGACCTCGTCGGACCACCGGCACTGCGCCCGTTCGTGGTGGCCGCCATCGCGGCCCGCGCGGACCGGCCGGTGCTCGCGGTCACCGCCACCACCCGCGAATGCGAGGACCTGGTGGCCGCGCTCGGGTCGCTGCTGCCCGAGGACTCCGTCGTGGAGTACCCCTCGTGGGAGACGCTGCCGCACGAGCGGCTCTCCCCGCGCTCGGACACCGTCGGGCGCCGACTCGCGGTGCTGCGCAGACTCGCGCACCCGACCTCGGGCGGCCTCGCCGACTCCGGCACCGGCACCCTCAAGGTCGTCGTCGCCCCGATTCGCAGCGTGCTCCAACCCCAGGTCAAGGGGCTCGGCGACCTGGAGCCGGTGGCGCTGACCGCCGGGCAGGACATCGCCCTGGACACTGTCGTCGAACAGCTCGCCGCCGCCGCCTACTCCCGGGTCGACCTGGTGGAGAAGCGCGGCGAGTTCGCGGTGCGCGGCGGGATCCTGGACGTTTTCCCGCCGACCGAGGAGCATCCGCTCCGGGTCGAGTTCTGGGGCGACCAGGTCGAGGAGATCCGCTGGTTCAAGGTCGCCGACCAGCGTTCCCTGGAGACCGCCGAGCACGGCCTGTGGGCACCGCCCTGCCGCGAACTGCTGCTCACCGACCAGGTGCGCGAGCGGGCCCGCGAGCTGCTCGTGGAGCACCCCGGGCTGGTCGAGATGCTCGGCCGGATCGCCGAGGGCATCGCCGTCGAGGGCATGGAGTCGCTCGCGCCGGCCCTGGTCGACGACATGGAGCTGCTCCTGGACGTGCTCCCGGCCGGAAGCCACGTGCTGGTCTGCGACCCGGAGCGGGTGCGCACCCGCTCGGCGGACCTGGTGGCGACCAGCCGCGAGTTCCTGGACGCCTCCTGGGCCGCCGCGGCGGGCGGCGGGGAGAGCCCGATCGACCTGGGCGCCGCATCCCTGTGGAGCCTGGCGGACGTACGCGAGCACGCCGCCGAGATCGGCGTGCCGTGGTGGTCGCTCAGCCCGTTCAGCGCGGACGCCGACGACACGGGCACCGGGATCGGCGCGGTCGAGGCCGAGGCCTACCGCGGCGACGCGCAGCGGGTGCTGGCCGAGATCAAGGGCCGGCTCGCCGAGGACTGGCGGGTGGTGCTGGTCACCGAGGGCCACGGCCCGGCCGCACGATTCGTCGAGACGTTGTCCGGTGAGGGGGTCGCCGCCCGGCTGGACGCCGACCTGGCGCAGGTGCCGGACACCGGCATCGTGCACGTGACCACGGGCTGCATCGGCCACGGCTTCAGCTCCGAGCCGCTGCGCACCCTCGTGCTCACCGAGGAGGACGTCTCCGGTCAGCGCACCTCCACCAAGGACATGCGCCGGCTGCCCAGCCGGCGGCGCAACATGGTCGACCCGCTCCAGCTCAAGCCCGGCGACTTCGTCGTGCACGAGTCGCACGGCGTGGGCCGCTACGTCGAGATGCTCCAGCGCACCGTGCAGGGCGCGCAGCGCGAGTACCTGGTCCTGGAGTACGCGCCGGCCAAGCGCGGCCAACCCGGCGACCGCCTGTTCGTGCCCACCGACCAGCTCGAGCAGGTGACCAAGTACGTCGGCGGCGAGAGCCCGTCGCTGCACCGGCTCGGCGGCGCCGACTGGGCCAAGACCAAGGCCAAGGCCAAGAAGGCGATCAAGGAGATCGCCGGCGACCTGATCAAGCTCTACTCGGCCCGGATGGCCGCGCCCGGACACGCGTTCGGACCGGACACCCCGTGGCAGCGCGAGCTGGAGGACGCCTTCCCCTACATCGAGACGCCCGACCAGCTCTCCTCGATCGAGGAGGTCAAGGGCGACATGGAGAAGCCGATCCCGATGGACCGGCTGATCTGCGGCGACGTCGGCTACGGCAAGACCGAGATCGCCGTGCGCGCGGCCTTCAAGGCGGTGCAGGACGGCAAGCAGGTGGCCGTCCTGGTGCCCACCACGCTGCTCGTCCAGCAGCACTTCTCCACGTTCTCCGAGCGCTACGCGCAGTTCCCGGTCGTGGTGAAGTCGCTGTCCCGGTTCCAGACCGAGACCGAGGCCAAGGCGGTCCTGGAGGGCCTGCGCGAGGGTTCGATCGACATCGTGATCGGCACCCACCGGCTGTTCTCGGCCGAGACGAAGTTCAAGGACCTCGGCCTGGTCATCGTCGACGAGGAACAGCGCTTCGGCGTCGAACACAAGGAGCAGCTGAAGAAGCTGCGTGCGAACGTGGACGTGCTGACCATGTCCGCGACGCCGATCCCGCGCACCCTGGAGATGGCGGTCACCGGCATCCGCGAGATGTCCACGATCACCACGCCGCCCGAGGAGCGGCACCCGGTGCTGACCTTCGTCGGACCGTACGAGGAGAAGCAGATGGGCGCCGCGATCCGGCGCGAGCTGCTGCGCGAGGGTCAGGTCTTCTACATCCACAACCGGGTCGAGTCGATCGACCGCGCGGCCGCGCGGATCCGCGAGCTGGTGCCCGAGGCCCGGGTGGCGATCGCGCACGGACAGATGCACGAGAACGCGCTCGAACAGGTGGTCGTGGACTTCTGGGAGAAGGAGTTCGATGTCCTGGTCTGCACCACGATCGTCGAGTCCGGGATCGACATCTCCAACGCGAACACGCTGATCGTCGAGCGGGCCGACAACTTCGGCCTGTCCCAGCTGCACCAGCTGCGCGGCCGGGTCGGCCGCGGGCGCGAACGCGCGTACGCGTACTTCCTGTACCCGCCGGAGAAGCCGCTGACCGAGACCGCGCACGAGCGGCTCGCCACCATCGCCCAGCACACCGAGATGGGCGCGGGCATGTTCGTGGCGATGAAGGACCTGGAGATCCGCGGCGCGGGCAACCTGCTCGGCGGCGAGCAGTCCGGACACATCGCGGGCGTCGGATTCGACCTGTACGTGCGGATGGTCGGGGAGGCGGTCAACCAGTACAAGGAGCTCGCGGCGGGCGGCGAGGGCGCCGAGGAGATCTCGGAGATCCGGGTCGAGCTGCCCATCGACGCGCACGTCCCGCACGACTACGTGCCCGGCGAACGGCTGCGCCTGGAGGCGTACCGGCGGATCGCGGCGATCACCTGCGAATCGGACATCGACGCGGTGCGGGCCGAACTGGTGGACCGCTACGGGCCGTTGCCGCAGCCGGTGGAGAACCTTCTGGAGGTGGCCCGATTCCGCGCGCATGTGCGCGGCGCGGGCCTGGCCGACGTCACCCTCCAGGGCAACTTCGTCCGGTTCGGCCCGGTCGACCTGCGCGAGTCGCAGCAGTTGCGGCTCCAGCGGCTCTACCCGAAGACCCTGGTCAAGACGGCCACCCACCAGATTCTGGTGCCCAAGCCGATGACCGCCCGGATCGGCGGCCAACCGCTGCGCGACGTCGCGCTGCTGGCCTGGGCGCGCGACCTGGTGGACGCGATCCTGCTGGAGCCGATCGGCGCGGCGAAGAAGTAGCCGCGGTTCCCGGGCCGGCGCGGTGCGCCGGCCCGGGAAAGCCGAGGCGGTCCGCCGATCGGCCCGGATGATCTTGCCGAATATGCGGACTTCGAGCGTGCCCACCCGTATCTTTGATCGTTGGTCATGGGTCGCACGCCTGCCGTGGCCGACAGTCGTACCGCCGTACAGCGCCATCGAGCCCCGGGAGTTCGTGTGAGTCGCACGTCGCGTTCCGTCCCTGTCGATTCCGCGCACCGCCGGCGGCGATCCGCGGCCCGGACCCGGGTGGCCGCGCTGGGCCTGGTGCTTGTCACCGGCTTCGCGCTCGCCGGCTGCTCGGATTCCAAGGCCGGCGCCGCCGCCACGGTCGGCGGGGACCGGATCGAGATCTCCACCCTGAATGCCAAGGTCGACAAGCTCGAGCAGGCGTTCACCCGAAACAACCTGTCGCTGGCCGGTACGAGCGCCCAACTGGAGGCCAACCAGGCCGAGTTGGTGCAGCTGATCTCGCGTCGGGTGGTCGACGAGGCGGCCCGACGCAACCACGTCGCGCTGAATGCGACCCAGGTGCTCCAGGCCCGGCGCGCGCTGGAGACCAGGCTCGGCAGCCCGGAGGCGCTCCAGGTCCGGCTGCTGCAGACGGGAGTGCTGCCCGGCGAGGTGGACGAATTCGTACGCACCGAGGCGCTCAAGCGGGAGATCGCCAAGGCACGGGGGATCCAGCTCGACTCGGCCGAGGCCCAGGCCCAGCTGAACGGCTACCTGAGCGACGTGGCGAGCTCGATGAAGATCACCGTGAACCCGCGCTACGGCGCCTGGGACTCGGCGAAGCTGAGCACCACGCCCGCCACGTACTCGTGGCTCGCCGCGGGCACCCAGCCCGCCGCACCCGGCCTCGTGGAGGTCCCGCCCGGCGCGGAGAGCGGCACCTGACCCGGACCGTAGGCTGGCCGGGTGAGTGACTCGCCTGCTTCCGCGCCGCCCGCCCGCCTCGTCCTGCTCGCCGGGACCCATCGGGTCGCACCCGGTCTGCTGAGCTGGCCCGCGTGGCACACGCTGCGCGAGGCGGCCGGTACGCCGACCGGGTGCGTGCTGACCGCGGACGCCGACCATCCGCAGCTGCCGTATCTGCGCGAGGCGGGCGTCGAGGTCGAGACGGTCGACCTCGACGCGGGCCCGCGCGCGCTCGCCCGCCGGTTGCTGGAGCGGGCCCGGACCGGGCTGGTGGTCTGGCTCGCGGCCACCGACGACGACCCGGGCCTGGGTCCGGCGCTCGCACAGGTCGCCGCGGGCGGCGAGGACGCCGAGCCGATCCCGGAGATCGAACTACTGCCCGGCGCGTGGGACCTGCCGGGTGCGCGACTGCTCGACCTGGTCGCGGTGATGGACCGGCTGCGCTCGCCGGGTGGTTGCCCGTGGGACGCGAAGCAGACCCACGAGTCGCTCGCGCGGTACCTGGTCGAGGAGACCTACGAGCTGGTCGACGCGATCGACTCGGGGGACCGGGACCACCTGCGCGAGGAACTCGGCGACGTGCTGATGCAGGTGTTCTTCCACGCCAGGGTGGCCCAGGAGGACGAGGCCGACCCGTTCTCGATCGACGACGTGGCCGGCGGCATCGTGGACAAGCTGATCAGCCGCCACCCGCACGTGTTCGCCGACGTCGAGGCGGACACCCCCGAGGCGGTCGAGGCGAACTGGGACACCCTCAAGGCGGCGGAGAAGAGTGATCGGGCCTCGGCGCTGGACGGCATCGCGATGAGCCAGCCGGCCCTGGCGCTGGCGGCGAAGCACCTGTCCCGCACCCGCAAGGCGGGGCTGACCGTGCCCACCCCCGCGCTGCCGACGGCCTTCGAGGACGACGACTACGTCGGCCCCGAGGCGATCGGCGACCTGCTGCTCGCCGTGACCGAACTGGCCGCCCGCCGGGGCGTCGACGCCGAGACCGCGCTGCGCGCCGCGACCCTGCGGCACGGCGACCGGGTGCGCGAGGTCGAAGGACGATAGCCGAAACGCACGAGGGCCCGGAACCGTTCGGTTCCGGGCCCTCCTCGCGTCGAACGATCACACGCGGCGGAAGATCAGCGCGCGCTTGACCTCCTGGATCGCCTTGGTGACCTCGATGCCACGCGGGCACGCCTCGGTGCAGTTGAAGGTCGTGCGGCAGCGCCACACGCCCTCCTTCTCGTTGAGGATCTCCAGGCGCTCCTCGGCGCCCTCGTCCCGCGAGTCGAAGATGAACCGGTGCGCGTTGACGATCGCGGCCGGGCCGAAGTACTGCCCGTCGCTCCAGAACACCGGGCACGACGTGGTGCACGCCGCGCACAGGATGCACTTGGTGGTGTCGTCGAAACGCTCGCGGTCCTCGGGCGACTGCAGGCGCTCGCGCGTCGGCTCGTTGCCCGACGTGATCAGGAACGGCATCACGTCCTTGTACGCCTGCATGAACGGGTCCATGTCGACGACGAGGTCCTTCTCCAGCTTCAGGCCCTTGATCGCCTCGACCGTGATCGGCTTGGCCATGTCCAGGTCCTTGACCAGGGTCTTGCAGGCCAGCCGGTTGCGGCCGTTGATCCGCATCGCGTCCGAGCCGCAGATGCCGTGCGCGCACGAGCGCCGGAAGGTCAGCGAACCGTCCTGCTCCGCCTTGATCTTCATCATCGCGGTCAGGATGCGCTCGGTCGGGTCGGCCTCGACCTTGAAGTCCTGCCAGTACGGCTCCGCGTCGGTCTCCGGGTCGAACCGGCGGATCCGCAGCGTGATCGTGATCAGGGTGTGGTCACGCTCGGCGGCCGTGGCTCCGTGCCCCTTGCCGGGCGCGGTCTCTTCCACTACGGCAGTCATCAGTACTTACGCTCCATCGGCTGGTAGCGGGTGACCACGACCGGCTTGTAGCCCAGGCGGATCGAGTGCTCGCCCTTCGCGTCGACCTCGCGGTACGCCATCGTGTGCTTCATGTAGTTCTCGTCGTCGCGCGCCTGGTAGTCCTCGCGGGCGTGCCCGCCGCGGGACTCCTTGCGGTTCTGCGCGCCGACCACCAGGACCTCGGCGAGGTCGAGCAGGAAGCCCAGCTCGATCGCCTCCAGCAGGTCGGTGTTGTACCGCTTGCCCTTGTCCTGGATGGAGACGTCCAGGTAGCGCTTCTGCAGGCCCTTGATGTCGGAGAGCGCCTGCTTGAGCGTTTCCTCGGTGCGGTAGACGCCGGCGTTGGCGTCCATCGTCTCCTGCATCTCGGCGCGGATCGCGCCGACCCGCTCGGTGCCGGCGCTGTCGCGCAGCCGCTCGATCATCTCCACCACGGTGGCCGCCGGAGCCTCCGGCAGCTCGACGAAGTCGTGCGACGTGGCGTACTCGGCGGCGGCGATGCCGGCCCGCCGGCCGAACACGTTGATGTCGAGCAGCGAGTTGGTGCCCAGCCGGTTGGAGCCGTGCACGGACACGCAGGCGACCTCGCCGGCCGCGTACAGACCGGGCACCACCGTGGTGTTGTCCGCGAGCACCTCGGCCTCGACGTTGGTCGGGATGCCGCCCATCGCGTAGTGCGCGGTGGGGTACACCGGGACCAGCTCGGTGGTCGGCTCGACGCCCAGGTAGGTGCGGGCGAACTCGGTGATGTCGGGCAGCTTCTCCTCGATCTGCTCCGCCGGCAGGTGGGTCAGGTCGAGGTAGACGTAGTCCTTGTTCGGACCCGCGCCGCGGCCTTCGAGCACCTCCAGGACCATCGAGCGCGCGACGATGTCACGCGGCGCGAGGTCCTTGATGGTGGGCGCGTAGCGCTCCATGAAGCGCTCGCCGTCCGCGTTGCGCAGGATGCCGCCCTCGCCGCGGGCGCCCTCGGTGAGCAGGATGCCCAGGCCCGCGAGACCGGTCGGGTGGAACTGGTAGAACTCCATGTCCTCCAGCGGCAGTCCCCGGCGCCACGCGATGCCCATGCCGTCGCCGGTGAGGGTGTGCGCGTTCGAGGTGGTCTTGAAGACCTTGCCGAAGCCGCCGGTCGCGAAGATCACCGACTTGGCCTGGAAGACGTGGATCTCGCCGGTGGCCAGCTCGTAGGCGACGACGCCCGACGTGGTCTTGTTGCCCGCCTCGTCCTCGGCCAGGAGCAGGTCGAGCACGTAGAACTCGTTGTAGAACTCGACGTTCTGCTTGACGCAGTTCTGGAACAGCGTCTGCAGGATCATGTGGCCGGTGCGGTCCGCGGCGTAGCAGGAGCGGCGCACGGCCGCCTTGCCGTGGTCGCGGGTGTGCCCGCCGAAGCGGCGCTGGTCGATCCGGCCCTCGGGGGTCCGGGAGAAGGGGAGGCCCATCTTCTCCAGGTCCAGGACGGCGTCGATCGCCTCCTTGCACATGATCTCCGCGGCGTCCTGGTCGGTGAGGTAGTCACCACCCTTGACCGTGTCGAACGTGTGCCACTCCCAGTTGTCCTCCTCGACGTTCGCGAGGGCGGCACACATGCCGCCCTGTGCGGCGCCGGTGTGCGAACGCGTGGGGTACAGCTTGGTCAGTACGGCGGTACGGCTGCGCTTGCTCGACTCCAGGGCCGCGCGCATGCCGGCGCCGCCCGCGCCGACGATGACGGTGTCGTACTTGTGGGTCTGCATGATGCTCGTTCAGTCCTCGGGTACTGGTCAGCTGCCGATGTTCGGGTCGAAGGTGAAGATCACCAAGGTCCCCAGGAAAAGCACGATCAGCGCGGACGTGTAGAGCAGCGCCTTGAGCCAGAACCGGGTCTGGTCCCGCTCCGCGTAGTCGTTGATGATCGTGCGCAGACCGTTGACACCGTGCAGCTCGGCGAGCCACAGCATGATGAGGTCCCACGACTGCCAGAACGGCGAGGACCAGCGGCCCGCGACGAACGCGAAGCCGATCTTGGACACACCGCCGTCCAGGACGAGCTGAATGATCAGGTGGCCGATGACCAGGACGACCAGGAGGACGCCCGACAGCCGCATGAACAGCCAGCTGTAGAGCTCGAAGTTGGTCCTGGTCGAACGCGGTGAACGCTTGCTGCGCGGAGACTCGATCGACGGACCGCCGCCGTGGATCTTGGGCGCGTTTTCGATGGTGGCGGACACTTCAGCTCCCGAAGATGGTCTTGATCGAGTGCTGCAGGATCGGGTAGGCACTCCCGGCCATCAGCACGACCCAGACGCCGACGACAGTCCAGAGCATCTGCTTCTGGTAGCGCGGGCCCTTCTCCCAGAAGTCCACCGCGATGATCCGCAGACCATTGAGTGCGTGGAACAGGATGGCCGCGACGAGCCCGTACTCGAGCAGGTTGACGAACGGGTTCTTGTAGATGTCGATCGTCTGGTCGTACGCCTCGGGCGATACGCGAACGAGTGCGGTGTCGAGGACGTGCGCGAACAGGAAGAAGAAGATGAGGACGCCGGTGACTCGATGAGCCACCCAGGACCACATGCCTTCCCGGCCGCGGTAGAGCGTTCCAGCCGGCACGGAAACTACCCTCCGGGTGCGGTACAAGGGGGACGCGGCCGGCTGGGAGGGTGTCCGCATTCCGTGTCGGACCCTCTGGTTGTCGGTCGGCCCGGCCGGGTATCGGTCGCCCGGCCCCGGCCATGGTAGCCACCGATCGGGTGCCCCCTTGTGGCAGGGCGCGCGATGTGATCCATTCCGCATGGTGCGGGGGAACCATCCGGGTGACCGGGGCGTCACGGGTCACGAAATACTGACGCCCCGTCAGCACCCGTACGGGTGAAAGCGCCACGCTTGGGGACGAAAGATCAAGGCAAGCGCGAAGCCCCTGCTCACAGACGTGACCGACGGGTAGGGCCGGCATCACATAGGCAGTGCGTATTCATCGGCCCCGTCGGTCCCTACGATGCGAGCCATGACGGAGGCTACTGTCGATGGCGGCACGTCTACCGGGTCCACCTTCGCGAGCCAGTTCCCGCAGCCCACGCGGGAACAATGGCAGCGCCTCGTGGCCGGCGTGCTCCGCAAATCGAAGGTGCTGGGCGAGAACGACGCGCCCGAGCGCCCCGAAGACCTGCTCGCGACCACTACCTACGACGGCATCAAGCTGTCCCCGCTGTACACGGAGGCGGCCGCCCGGCCGGGCGTACCCGGGCTGAGCCCGTTCGTCCGGGGCTCGCGCGCGGCCGGACACGCCGCGGACGGTTGGGACGTGCGCCAGTTGCACGCCGACCGCGATCCGGCCCGGGCCAACGAGAGCGTGCTCGCCGATCTGGAGAACGGGGTCACCTCGGTCTTCCTGCAGGTGGGTGACGGCGCGTTGGCGCCGGACGACCTGGCCCGCGCGCTCGACGGGGTGCTGCTCGACCTGGCGCCGGTGGCCCTGACCACCGGCGCCGACTTCGTCGCGGCCGGCGACGCACTGCTCGCGGTGTTCCGGGCGAGCGGCGTCGCCCCCGGCGAACTGCGCGGCAATACGGGCGCCGACCCGATCTCGCACCACGCGCGCACCGGGGCGGGCGCCGACCCGGCCGCCGCCGCCGAACTCGCGGCCCGGGTGCACGCGCAGTTCCCGGCTCTGCAGGCGATCGCCGTGGACGGGCAGCCGTACCACGAGGCGGGCGGCTCGGAAGGCCAGGAACTGGGCGCCGCCACCGCGGCCGGCGTCGCGTACCTGCGCGCGCTGACCGATGCCGGACTCGACGTGGACACCGCACTGGGCCTGCTCGAATTCCGCTTCGCGGCCACCGCCGAACAGTTCCCGACCATCGCCAAGCTGCGCGCGGCCCGCCGGTTGTGGGCCCGGGTGGCGCAGGCGTCCGGCGCCTCGGCGGCGGCCGGTGCCCAGCGCCAGCACGCGCTGACCTCGTGGGCGATGACCACCCGGCGCGACCCCTGGGTCAACATGCTGCGCACCACGGTCGCCTCCTTCGCGGCCGGCGTCGGCGGCGCCGACGCGATCACCGTGCGCGCCTTCGACGCCGCGATCGGCCTGTCCGACCCGTTCTCCCGGCGGATCGCCCGCAACACGCAGGCACTGCTCCTGGAGGAGTCGCACCTCGCGCAGGTGATCGACCCGGCCGGCGGCTCGTGGTTCGTCGAACAGCTCACCGACGACCTCGCGCGCACCGGCTGGGCGTTCTTCCAGGAGATCGAGCGGCGCGGCGGGATCGTCGCGGTGCTCGACTCGGGCTGGCTGGCCGGGCAACTGGCCGAGGTGCGGGCCAGGCGGGACAAGGACATCGCCGATCGCACCGACCCGATCACCGGCGTCAGCGAGTTCCCCAACCTGACCGAGGCGCCCGTCGTGCGCGAACCCGCGCCCGACGTCCCGGTCTCCGCGGCCGGGCTGCCCCGGGTGCGCTACGCCGAGCCGTACGAGTCGCTGCGCGACCGCTCGGACGCACTGCTCGCCGCCTCCGGCGCGCGTCCGAGTGTGTTCCTGGCCACGTTGGGCCCGCTCGCGCAGTACACCGCGCGGGCCGGCTTCGCCGGCAACCTGTTCGCCGCCGGTGGCATCGCCGCCGTCGAAGCGGGCATCACCGCGGTGGACGAGGGTGCGGTCGAGCAGATCCTGGAGCGGTGGACGGCGGCCGGCCGGCCGGCGACCGTCGTGCTCGCCTCCTCGGAGAAGGTGTACGCGACCCTGGCGGCACCGGTCGCCGCGGCACTGCGCGCGGCCGGCGCCCGCCGGATCCTGCTCGCGGGCCAAAAGGCGCACGGAGCCGACCTGGACGGGTACGTGTACACCGGGTGCGACGCGCTCGCCGTCCTGCACGCCACGTACGAGACCCTGGCGGAATCCCCGGAGGGGGCGAAATGAGCATTCCCGACTTCACCCAGGTCGAGCTCGACGCGCCCGCGTCCGGTGACCTCGACGCGTGGCGGGACGCCGTGCGCGAGGAGACCGGCAAGGACGCGGACGCGCTGACCCACGACACTCCCGAGGGCATCCCGCTCAAGGCGCTGTACACCGAGGAGGACCTGGAGGGGCTCGACTTCCTGGGCACCTACCCGGGCATCACGCCGTTCCTGCGCGGTCCGTACCCGACGATGTACGTCAACCAGCCGTGGACGATCCGCCAGTACGCGGGCTTCTCCACCGCGGAGGAGTCGAACGCCTTCTACCGGCGCAACCTGGCGGCCGGCCAGAAGGGCCTGTCGATCGCGTTCGACCTGGCCACGCACCGCGGCTACGACTCGGACCACCCGCGGGTGACCGGCGACGTGGGCATGGCGGGTGTCGCGATCGACTCGATCTACGACATGCGCCAGCTCTTCGACGGCATCCCGCTGGACCGGATGTCGGTCTCGATGACGATGAACGGCGCGGTGCTGCCCGTGCTCGCGCTCTACATCGTCGCGGCGGAGGAGCAGGGGGTGGCACCGGAACACCTGACGGGGACGATCCAGAACGACGTCCTCAAGGAGTTCATGGTCCGCAACACCTACATCTATCCGCCCAAGCCCTCGATGTCGATCATCTCCGACATCTTCGCGTACACATCGCAGAAGATGCCGAAGTTCAACTCGATCTCGATCTCCGGCTACCACATCCAGGAGGCCGGGGCCACGGCCGACCTGGAGCTGGCGTACACGCTCGCGGACGGCATCGAGTACCTGCGTGCCGGGGTCGCGGCGGGCCTGGACATCGACGCCTTCGCGCCGCGCCTGTCGTTCTTCTGGGCGATCGGGATGAACTTTTTCATGGAGGTCGCCAAGCTGCGCGCCGCGCGCCTGCTGTGGGCCGACATCGTGAAGTCGTTCGGCGCGAAGAACCCCAAGTCCTTCTCGCTGCGCACGCACTCGCAGACCTCGGGCTGGTCGCTGACCGCGCAGGACGTGTTCAACAACGTGGTGCGCACCTGCCTGGAGGCGATGGCCTCGACCCAGGGGCACACCCAGTCGCTGCACACCAACGCGCTGGACGAGGCGCTCGCGCTGCCGACCGACTTCTCCGCCCGGATCGCGCGCAACACCCAGCTGCTGCTTCAGCAGGAGTCCGGCACGTGCGACGTGATCGACCCGTGGGGTGGTTCGGCCTACATCGAGCGGCTCACCCACGACCTCGCGGTGCGCGCCCGCGAGCACATCGCCGAAGCCGAGCGGGCCGGCGGCATGGCGTCGGCGATCGCCGAGGGTCTGCCCAAGCTGCGGATCGAGGAGGCGGCGGCGCGGACCCAGGCCCGGATCGACTCGGGCCGGCAGTCGGTGATCGGCGTGAACAAGTACCTGGTCGCCAGCGACGAGGCGATCGACGTGCTCAAGATCGACAACAAGGCGGTCCGCGAGGGCCAGTTGGACAAGCTGCGCAGGTTGCGCGAGGAACGCGACGACGACGCGGTGCGCCGTGCGTTGGCCGCGTTGTCCGGCGCGGCGCAGGCCGACGTCGAGGGCACCCGGCCGCGCGATCTCGAACACAACCTGCTCGCGCTCGCCGTGGACGCCGCGCGGGCCAAGGCCACCGTCGGCGAGATCTCCGACGCGCTGGAGTCGGCGTACGGGCGCCACCAGGCGCAGATCCGCACGCTGACCGGCGTCTACCGGGAAGAGGTGGGCATGTCGCCGAACGTGGAGACGGCCCGCTCGCTGGTCGCCCGGTTCGAGGAAGCGGAGGGTCGCCGGCCGCGCATCCTGGTGGCCAAGATGGGCCAGGACGGCCACGACCGGGGGCAGAAGGTGATCGCCACCGCCTTTGCCGACCTCGGCTTCGACGTGGACGTGGGCGCGCTGTTCCAGACGCCGGGCGAGGTGGCCCGACAGGCGGTCGAGGCGGACGTGCACGTGGTCGGCGTGTCCTCGCTCGCGGCCGGTCACCTCACCCTGGTCCCGGCGCTGCGTCAGGAGCTCGCCGCGCTGGACGCCGGGGAGATCATGGTCGTGGTCGGCGGGGTGATCCCGCCCGCCGACGTGCAGCCGCTGCTCGACATGGGCGCCACGGCGGTCTTCCCGCCCGGCACGGTGATCGCGGATGCCGCGGTGGACCTGCTCAAGGGCCTGTACAAGCAGTTGGACCACGAGCTGCCGGTCGACTGATGGCACGCGTGATCGACGTCGGCGCGTACGCCGAGGGCGTGCTCGCGGGCAACCGGACGATCCTGGCCCGGGCGGTCACGCTGGTCGAGTCCACCCGGGCCGACCACCGCGACCTCGCGCAGGAGCTGCTGGTCAAGCTGTTGCCGCACGCCGGCGGTGCCCACCGGGTGGGCATCACCGGCGTGCCCGGTGTGGGCAAGTCCACCTTCATCGAGACGCTGGGCACCCGGCTGACCGGCGAGGGGCACCGGGTGGCGGTGCTCGCGGTGGACCCGTCCTCCTCCCGGCACGGCGGCAGCATTCTGGGCGACAAGACCCGGATGGGTCGGCTCGCCGTGGACGACAACGCGTTCGTCCGCCCCTCGCCGACCGCGGGCACGCTGGGCGGCGTGGCGCGGGCGACCCGCGAGTCGATCGTGTTGATGGAGGCGGCCGGCCACGACGTGGTGCTCGTGGAGACGGTCGGCGTGGGTCAGTCCGAGACCACCGTGGCGAACATGGTCGACTGCTTCCTGTTCCTGACCCTAGCGCGCACCGGCGACCAGCTCCAGGGCATCAAGAAGGGCGTCCTGGAGCTGGCCGACGTGGTCGCGGTGAACAAGGCGGACGGCGAGTACGCGCTCGCCGCCCGCCGGGCGGCCCGCGAACTGGCGGGCGCGCTGCGGCTGATGCGCCGGGCCGGGGAGTCTTGGACGACGCCGGTGCTGACCTGCTCCGGCCTGTCCGGGGAGGGCCTGGACGAGGTCTGGGACACCATCCTCAAGCATCGGCGGACCCTGGAGGCGACCGGCGAGTTGGCCGAACTCCGGCGTCGACAGCAGGTCGACTGGACGTGGGCGACGGTGCACGACTCGCTGCTGGCCGAGTTGCGCGGGCACCCCGCGGTGCGGGCTATCGTGCCCGACCTCGAACGCGACGTCCGGGACGGCAGTCTCACCGCGACGCTCGCCGCGTCTCGCATTCTGGACGCGTTCCATGGGCGGCAAGGGGAGTCCTGATCAATCGGACGCTTGGTTGATACGGGGCCGAGCGAGCGGAAGTCGTCCATTGCGGGAACGAGCGCACAGTCATACCCCTACCGGCCGTAGCGCATGCGCCGGCGGGGGGCTTTTTTCTCACCCGAACGGGGGTAATTCGCTCCCTACCACGTCGCGAAGACCGATGCAACGTACTCTTGCGTGGGTGAGCGAATCCCTCCACGCCCAGGCCGCCGCCAAAGCCGCGGCTTTCGCCGACGAGCTGGTCGCCTTTCGGCGCGACCTGCACATGCACCCAGAGCTGGGTCGGGAGGAGTTCCGTACCACCGGGCTCATCCGGGAACGGCTGGTGCGTGCGGGTCTGCGCCCGCGGCTACTGCCCGGGACGGGTCTGGTGTGCGACATCAGACCCGAGCGGGCGTCGCCCGGCGGCCGGGTCGCCGGCGACGACCTGATCGCGTTCCGCGGCGACATCGACGCACTGCCGGTGGACGACGTCAAGGACGTGTCCTACCGCTCGACCGTGCCCGGTCGCGCGCATGCCTGCGGCCACGACGTGCACACCTCGATCGTGCTGGGCACGGCTCTGGTGCTGGCCGAATTCGCGCGCGAGGGGCTGTTGTCGCGGCCGGTCCGGCTGATCTTCCAGCCCGCCGAGGAGAAGTTGCCCGGCGGCGCGCTGGACGTGATCAAGGCCGGCGGGCTGACCGGCGTCGGCGAGATCCACGCGATCCACTGCGATCCCAAGGTCGAGGTCGGCCGGGTCGGCCTGCGCGCCGGCGCGATCACCTCGGCCTGCGACCGGGTGGTGATCACGCTGACCGGCGCGGGCGGCCACACCGCCCGGCCGCACCGCACCACCGATCTGGTCACCGCGCTGGCCAAGGTCGCCTCGGAACTGCCCTCGGCGTTCTCCCGGCGGATCGACCCGCGCTCGGGCGCCAGCCTGGTGTGGGGGCGGATCCAGTCCGGCTCCGCGCCGAACGTGATTCCGCAGTACGGCGAGCTGGAGGGCACACTGCGCTGCCTGGACCTGGAGGCGTGGCGGCAGGCCCCGGATCTGATGCACGAATTGGTGGACGCGATCGCCTCGACCTACGGCGCCAAGTGGGAGCTCGAGCACCACCGCGGCGTTCCGCCCGTGGTCAACGACCCGGACGCGGTCGCCGGGATGCGCGCGGTCGCGACCGACGTGCTGGGCGCGAGTGCGGTCGAGAGCACCGAGCAGAGCCTGGGCGGCGAGGACTTCTCGTGGTTCCTGGACCAGGTCCCCGGCGAGCTCACCCGGCTCGGCGTGCGACCCGTCGGACACCCCGTATACGACTTGCACCAGGGGCAGTTCGACGTCGACGAGCGGTCGATCGGAATCGGCGTCGAGCTGTTCGTCGGGCTGGCGCTGCGGCCCTCTCGCTGACCCCGGTCGGGCCCGGTGCGTGCCGTGCGGGTGGGGACGCCGAGATGGGACGTATGCGGAACTGTTAACCATCGCGACCCCGGTCCCCGTTCCTCACACGTTCGTGAGTCTGTAATGTTCCGACCCGGTGCCGTTCGATCTCGTGCGGCACCGGGTCTTTTCCGTCTTGTCATGTTGCGGACTGCCCGGTTCCGCGCCGACCCGTCTCGGCTCCGGCTACTCGGCCGGGCTAACGGGGCGTGTTGCGGTGGCGATTCACGGTTTTTGTCGCTCATATTCTTTTACTAGGTATGCTCTCCGACGGCTAGCAGGTCTACGCGCGTTTACCAGGGAACCAAGCGCGTCAGAGTCTGCATCTGGGAGCAGCGCCCGAAGGGGCGCTCATCGGAAGGAGACACCCGTGCGCCGGGTATCCAAGGTGACCGCAGCTGCGGTCGGCGTCACTCTCGCCCTTACTGCCACCGCCGCGTGCGGTAGCAAGCCCAAGGACGACGACAAGAAGTCGGATTCGGGCAGCAGTGCCACACCGGGCGGCTCGCAGGCCGCCAAGATCGACTTCAAGGCCTGCATGGTGACGGACACCGGCGGCATCGACGACCGCTCCTTCAACGCCTCCTCGTGGGCGGGTCTGCAGCAGGCCAAGTCGGAGCTCGGCGTCGACGTGAAGTACATCACCTCGAAGACCGAGAACGACTACGTTCCGAACCTCAACAGCCTCGTGAACGACAAGTGCGGTCTGATCATCGCGGTCGGCGGCCTGATGGCCGACGCGACCAAGGCCGCCGCGTCGGCGCACAAGGACCAGAAGTTCGCGATCGTCGACTCCTCCAGCATCGAGCCGAACGTGCAGGGCCTGCAGTTCAACACGGCCGAGGCGGGCTTCCTCGGCGGCTACCTCGCCGCGGGCTACTCCAAGAGCGGCAAGGTCGCCACCTTCGGCGCGCTGCCCATCCCGCCGGTCACCGTGTTCATGGACGGCTACGTCCAGGGCGTCAAGTACTACAACCAGACCAAGGGCAAGAACGTCCAGGTCATCGGTTGGGACGACGTCAAGGGCGACGGCTCGCTCGCGGGCAAGTTCGACTCGCCGGCCGACGGTGAGCGGATCGCCAACGACTTCATCGCCCAGGGCGCCGACGTGATCATGCCGGTCGCCGGTCAGACCGGTCTCGGTGCGGCCTCCGCGGTGCAGAAGAGCGGCGGCAAGGCCAGCGTCATCTGGGTCGACCAGGACGGCTACGAGAGCGCCGCGCAGTACAAGACGGTGTTCCTGTCCACGGTGACCAAGGACATCAAGGCCCAGGTGTTCAACGCGGTCAAGGCCGCGGCGAACAACCAGTTCACCACCAAGTCCACGATCGGCACGCTGGCCAACAACGGGGTCGGCCTGGCGCCGTTCCACGACTTCGACTCGAAGGTCCCCGCCGACCTGAAGTCCGAGCTGACCGCGGTCAAGGCCGACATCGTCAGCGGCAAGATCAAGATCACCTCGAAGAACCAGCCGAAGAGCTGACCCACCCGATCGGGCGCCGTGGAAGCAGATTCCACGGCGCCCGTGTCCGTACCGCCCGGGCCCCGCGGGGACCCGGGTCGAACCCGTAGCGGCCCCTTGCGGGGGGCGTAGCCGAGGAGGTCTCCGCGTTGAAGCTCGAACTGCGCGGAATCACGAAACGGTTCGGGTCGCTGGTCGCCAACGACCACATCGACCTGACCGTCGAGCCGGGGGAGATCCACTGCCTTCTCGGTGAGAACGGTGCCGGCAAGTCGACTCTGATGAACGTGCTCTACGGGCTCTACGAGCCCAGCGAGGGCGAGATCGTCGTCGACGGCACCCCCCGCAAATTCCGGACCGCCGGTGACGCGATCGACGCGGGCATCGGCATGGTCCACCAACACTTCATGCTGGTCCCGGTCTTCACCGTCGCCGAGAACGTCATGCTCGGGCACGAGGAGACCAAGCCGCTGGGCTGGCTGGACCGCCGTCGGGCCCGCAAGAAGGTGCTCGACCTCGTGGACGAGTACGGCCTCAAGGTCGACCCGGACATGCTGGTCGAGGACCTCCCCGTCGGTCTGCAACAGCGGGTGGAGATCCTCAAGGCGCTGGTGCGCGACGCCAAGGTGCTGATCCTGGACGAGCCCACCGCGGTGCTCACTCCGCAGGAGACCGAGGAACTGTTCCGGGTGATGCGCGCGCTGCGCGCCTCCGGCCACTCCATCGTGTTCATCACGCACAAGCTCAAAGAGGTCAAGGCCGTCGCCGACCGGATCACCGTGATCCGGCGCGGCAAGGTGGTCGGCACGGCGGACCCGGCCTCCTCGGAGAAGGAGCTCGCGTCGCTGATGGTCGGCCGGCCGGTCAAGCTGGTGGTCGACAAGAACGAGGCGCAGCCGGGCGAGGTCCGCCTGGCGATCGAGGACCTGACCGTGCTCGACGGCAACGGCCAGGCCGTGGTGGACCGGGTCGACCTGCACCTGCGCGAGGGCGAGATCCTGGGCATCGCGGGTGTGGACGGCAACGGCCAGAGCGAGCTGACCCAGGCCATCCTGGGCCTGCGCACGCCGGCCGCCGGAAAGATCAGCCTGGACGGACAGGACCTCGCGGGTCGGACCCCGCGGCAGATCCTCACCTCCGGCGTGGGCTTCGTGCCCGAGGACCGCCAACACGACGGCATCGTCGGCGACTTCACGGTGGCCGAGAACCTGGTCCTGGACATGGTCACGCAGGCGCCGTTCGGGCGGCGCGGGTCGATCGACCCGGGGGCGGTGCGCGACAATGCGCGGCAGCGGGTGGAGGAATTCGACATCCGCACGCAGACCATCGAGTCGCCGGCCGGCACGCTGTCCGGCGGCAATCAGCAAAAGGTCGTCGTGGCGCGCGAACTCTCGCGCCCGCTGCGGCTGTTCATCGCCTCACAGCCCACCCGAGGGGTGGACGTGGGCGCGATGGAGTTCATCCACAAGCGGATCGTGGCCGAGCGCGACGTCGGCACCCCGGTGATCATCGTGTCCACCGAACTGGACGAGGTGGTCGCGCTGGCCGACCGGATCGCGGTGATGTACCGGGGCCGGATCGTGGACATCGTGCCGCCCACCACGTCCCGGGGCGACCTGGGTCTGCTGATGGCCGGCGTGCTCCCGGGCAAGGACCCGGCCGAGGCGAAGCCGGCCGCCGGGCCGGACGCGGCGAGGACCGTGACCGGGACGACGGCCGAGACCACGACCATCGACAGCGACGCAACCCCGGGGGAGGAGGACCCAGCGTGACCGAGGACAACAAGAGCACGCCCGGTGAGCCGAGCGAGGCGAAGCCGGCGCCGACCAGGACGACCGCGGCCGGGGCGAGCGCCTCGGAGCCGCACAAGCCCTCGCTCGGCCGAGCCATGCTCGACGCGATCATCACCGGCAACTCGGCCGTGGTCACCTTCCTGGCGATCGTGCTCGCGCTGGTGGTCGGCGGCATCCTGATGATCCTCGCGGACCAGGATGTGCTCGACGAGTACAAGTACTTCTTCGCGGCCCCGGGCGAGGCGCTCTCCAGCTCCTGGACGCTGGTCTCGGACGCCTACACGGCGATGTTCAAGGGTTCGATCGTGAACCCGGACAGCTTCTCCGAAGGTTCGATCGAGGACATCTTCCGGCCGATCTCGGAGACCATCACCCAGGCCACGCCGCTGATCTTCGGCGGTCTCGCGGTCTCGATCGCGTTCCGCACCGGGCTGTTCAACATCGGTGCGCAGGGCCAGATCATCGCCGGCGCGGTATTCGCGTCGTGGATAGGGTTCGTCGTCGATCTGCCGCCGGTGATCCACCTGGTGTTCGTGATCCTGGCCGGTGTGATCGGCGGCGGTCTGTACGCGGGCATCGCCGGTGTCCTCAAGGCCCGCTACGGCGCGCACGAGGTGATCGTGACGATCATGCTCAACCACATCGCGGTGCTCATGCTCGGCTGGTTGTTGACCACCGACACCTTCCGCCGCAGCGGCCAGGCGCAGCCGATCGGCAAGGACGCGCACGACAACGCGGTGTTGCCGAACCTGTTCGGCGACAACCTGCGGATCCACTTCGGCATCATCCTGGCGCTGCTGGCGGCCGGGATCTACTGGTGGCTGCTCAACCGCTCCACGCTCGGTTTCGAGCTGCGCGCGGTGGGCTCCAACCCGGCCGCGGCCCGTACGGCGGGCATGAGCGTGGCCCGGGCGCAGATCCTGGCCATGGTGATCGCCGGTGCGATGGCCGGCCTCGCCGGTGTCTCGCAGGTGATGAGCTCGACCAACCCGGCGCACACGCTGACCCCGAGCATCGACGCCGGCATCGGCTTCGACGCGATCACCGTGGCGTTGCTCGGCCGGACCAAGCCGCTGGGCACGGTGCTGGCCGCACTGCTGTTCGGTGCGCTGCGCGCGGGCGGTTCGGTGATGCAGGCGTCCGCGAACGTGTCGGTCGACATCGTCATCGTCATCCAGGCCGTGATCGTGCTGTTCGTCGCGGCGCCGCCGCTGGTGCGCTCGATCTTCCGGCTGCGCGGTGCCCGCAAGGGTGCCGAGGGCGGGCCGTTGGCCGCCAAGGAGACCGTGGGGGTCCAGGCATGAGCGAGCGGAACCCTGAAGGAGGCACGCAGGTGGCGGACACCGTGATCGCCCCCGACGTGGAGGCCCCGGTGAACCCCACCGGCGAGGCCGCCGACGTGGTGCGGGCCGCGGCCCGCAAGAAGGCCCTGATCACGGGCATCGGCTTCGTCCTGGTCGGGCTGTACGCGCTGTGGGCGTTCGGCCTCGGCACCGACAGCGGCGTCGACGCGGTCTTCGGCATGAACGTGCCCAACCGGGACACCACCGAGGTCGGCGACCTGTCGCTGCCCGCGCGGGCCGTGGCGATCGCGATGTCCGTGCTGTGCATGGTCGCGGGCGGGCTGCGGATCGTGCTGGACCGGTCGCGTCTGGCGATCCGGCTGAGCATCGCGCTGTTCCTGATCGCGTTCGTGATCGCCTTCCTGGTGTGGGCGGTCGCGGGCAAGCAGATGTCCTTCGCGGGCGCCCTGCAGAACACCGTGCTGGCCGCCGTGCCGCTCGTGCTCGGCGCGCTCGCGGGCGTGATCGGCGAGCGCTCCGGCGTGGTCAACATCGCCATCGACGGTCAGTTCCTGTTCGGCGCGTTCGCCGCCGCGCTCACCGGCTCGGTCACCGGGTCGTTGTGGGCGGGGCTGGCCGCGGGCGCGGTCGCGGGTGCGCTGATCGGCGGGCTGCTCGCGGTCTTCGCGGTGCGCTACCTGGTCGAGCAGGTCGTCCTGGGTGTGGTGATCAACCTGCTGGTCACCGGCATCACCGGCTTCCTGTACACGCAGCTGTTGCAGAAGGACCCCGAGGCGTACAACAACCCGGGCGTGTTCGAGAACATCCGGATCCCGGGTTTCGCGGACATCCCGGTGATCGGCCCGGTGCTGTTCGACGTGAACATCATCGTGTACCTGATGTACGCGCTGATCGTGGTCGTGCACCTCGGCCTGTTCCACACCCGCTGGGGCCTGCGCGCCCGGGCGGTGGGCGAGCACCCGACGGCGGCGGACACGGTCGGCATCAAGGTCAACGCGACCCGCTACCGCAACGTGATCATGGCGGGCGCGATCGCCGGCATCGGCGGTGCGTTCCTGACCATCGGCACGGTGGGCACCTTCTCGAAGGACATGACCTCGGGCGCGGGCTACATCGCGCTCGCGGCGGTCATCTTCGGGCGCTGGCGTCCGCTGGGCGCGGTGGCCGCGGCGCTGCTGTTCGGCTTCACCAGTGCGCTGGCCACGTCGCTGCAGCCGCTGAACACCTCGATCCCGAGCCAGTTCCTGCAGATGATGCCGTACGTCGTGACGATCTTCGCGGTGGCCGGTCTGGTCGGCAAGGTGCGCGCTCCGGCCGCGGCCAACAAGCCCTACACGAAGGGCTGACGGGGTGTCGGAGATCGATTGGCCCGCGCTGCGGGATGCGGCGACGGCGGCGATGCGGGGGGCGTACGCGCCGTACTCGAAGTATCCGGTCGGCGCCTCGGCTCTGGTGGACGACGGTCGGATCGTGTCCGGGTGCAACGTGGAGAACGCGTCGTACGGCCTCACGCTGTGCGCGGAGTGCGGCCTGGTGTCCGCACTGCACGCGAGCGGAGGTGGCCGGCTCGTGGCGTTTTGCTGCGTGGACCACGAGGGTGCGGTACTGATGCCGTGTGGGCGCTGCCGACAACTGCTGTGGGAGCACGGCGGCGCCGAGATGTTGCTGGAAACCAAGCACGGGATACGGCCGTTGCGGGAGATCCTGCCGGACGCCTTCGGGCCCGAGGATCTTCGCTAGTGCCACGCCCGGCACCAGGGGGTGTTCTCGCATCCCGCGTCGGGTGCTTGGTGGGATGGAAGACGGTGCCCTGATCCACCGGACAGGGCCCGACAATTGCTCGTGACCCGAACAGGTCGCCACGGCGGCCAAGAGAGAACGGACAGCATGGACGCGATTTCGATCATCCGTACGAAGCGGGACCGCGGTGAACTGACGGCGGCTCAGATCGACTGGGTGGTCGACGCGTACACGCGCGGCGTGGTCGCGGACGAACAGATGTCCGCGCTCGCGATGGCCATCCTGCTCAACGGCATGACCGCGACGGAGATCAACCGCTGGACCGACGCGATGATAGCTTCGGGCGAGCGGATGGACTTCTCGACGCTGTCCCGGCCGACCGCGGACAAGCACTCGACCGGTGGCGTCGGCGACAAGATCACCCTGCCGCTGGCGCCGCTGGTCGCCGCGTGCGGTGTGGCCGTCCCGCAGTTGTCCGGCCGCGGCCTGGGGCACACCGGCGGCACGCTGGACAAGCTGGAGGCCATTCCCGGGTGGCAAGCGGCGCTGTCCAACGACGCGATGATGCGGGTGCTGGAGGACGTCGGCGCGGTGATCTGCGCGGCGGGCGACGGCCTCGCGCCGGCGGACAAGAAGTTGTACGCACTGCGCGATGTGACCGGCACGGTCGAGGCGATACCGCTGATCGCCAGCTCGATCATGAGCAAGAAGATCGCCGAGGGCACCGGCGCGCTGGTGCTCGACGTCAAGGTCGGCTCCGGCGCGTTCATGAAGGACCTGGCGAACGCGCGCGAACTGGCCCGCACCATGGTCCGGTTGGGTGTGGACCACGGGGTCAAGACGGTCGCGCTGCTGACCGACATGTCCACGCCGCTGGGGCTGACGGCGGGCAACGCGCTGGAGGTCCGCGAGTCGGTCGAGGTGCTCGCGGGCGGCGGCCCGGCGGACGTGGTCGAGCTGACCGTCGCACTGGCGCGCGAGATGCTCGCGGCGGCCGGGCAGACCCGGATCGACCCGGCGGACGCGCTGCGCGACGGCTCCGCGATGGACGTGTGGCGCCGGATGATCCAGGCCCAGGGCGGCGACCCGGACGCGAAGCTGCCGGTGGCGCGCGAGACCCAGGTGGTCACGGCGTCCCTGTCCGGCGTGCTGACCCGCGTGGACGCGTACGCGGTCGGCGTCTCGGCCTGGCGCCTGGGCGCGGGCCGGGCCCGCAAGGAGGAGCAGGTCCAGGCCGGCGCGGGCGTCGAACTGCACGCCAAGCCGGGCGACACGGTCACCGCCGGGCAGCCGCTGATGACCCTGCACACCGACACCCCGGAGCGGTTCGACTACGCGAGTGAGATCCTCGCCGACGCGGTCACCATCGCCCCGGCCGGCACCTCCTTCGAGCCCACCCCGATCCTGATCGACCGGATCGGCCCGACGGCCTGAACGCCCGACCCACACCCACAGGCCCTCGACTCCCACCCGGGAGTCGAGGGCCTGTGGGTGTGCCCGGCGGTCGGCCCATCTCCCGGGGTACGGGCCGAACACGGTGCCCGTGGGGTGACGTGCCGGATCGAAGTCACGGTCGCGGCACGCCGTAGCGGCCGTGGAACACGTTGCGCTCCAGCGGCCGCCGGCCGGGATGGCGCCGTTCCTCGGCCGGCCGGCCGACGGCGACGATCAGCGCGATCGCCAGGTCGTCGCGGTCCCCGATACCGATCGCGTGTTTGACCAGAGCCTCGTCCCAGCCGTTCATCGGCGACGTGGCCAGGCCCAGTTCGCCGGCCGCGAGCATGACGTACGTCGCGGCGATCATCGCGTCCTTGACCGCGTACTCGCGCAACATCCCGCGCGCGGCCAGGCCCTGCTGGAACTCCTGTGCCGCCGCCGCGAACATGGTGACGAACGCGTCGTTCCAGGCCCCGTTGCGGCGCGCCTGCTCGTACACGTCGGCGTGTTCGTCGCGCCAGGCCTGCGGCTCGGCGACGAAGACCAGCAACACCGGCGCCTCCCGGGTCTGCGGCTGACCGCCGGTCGCCTCGATCAGGCCGGCGCGGCCCACGTCGTCGGTGACCACCACGATCGAGCGGTCCTGGAGGTTCCAGCTCGTGGGGGCCTCGACGGCGAGTTCGAGCAGAGTCCGCAGGGCATCGGCCGGGATCGGCTCGGGGCGGTAGTGGCGGACGGTGCGGCGGGTGCGGATGGCCTCGGCGACCGAGGCGGTGCGGATCCAAGTGTCGTTGCTCATGCCGCAATTCTGGGAGAGTCACTCTCCAACGGGAAGTAGGCACTAATTGGTGCGCTACTCTCCTTGCATGGTGACCATCGTCGAGTCGGTCGGCCTTCCCGCCGACGTCTACAGCGCCAAGTGCCCCACGCGTCAGGTCCTGGACCACATCGCCGGCAAGTGGACGGTGCTGATCGTGGACGCGCTGCGGGACGGCACGATGCGGTACACGGACCTGAGTCGTCGGATCGAGGGAGTGTCGCAGAAGATGCTCACCCAGACCCTGCGCGCTCTGGAGGCGGACGGCTTCGTGTCGCGCACCGTGACCCCGACCATCCCGCCTCGGGTGGACTACGAACTCACCGAACTCGGTCGCAGCCTGGGCGAGCCGATCCGCGCGCTGCGCGAGTGGACCGAGACGCACATCAACGAGATCGAGCGGGCCAGGATCGCCGCCGCCGAGCGCACGTCGGAGTTGGGCTACTGACCGGGCACCGCCCGGTGGCCCCGGTCCCGGCGATCCGCGGGCCCGAGGGCGGCCCGGCACCCGTCACAGGACCCGCCACATCAGTGCGGTGATCAGCACGGCCGAGGCCAGGATCACGAGGAGGCAGCCGAGCAGCGCGCAGCCGGCGCGCACGGTGTGCGGGCGGTAGACCCGGCCGAAGTCGTCGCGATCGCCCGGGCGCGGCCCCGGAGCCGGGTCGTGCTGCTCGTCCATGGGCCCAGCATGCCAAGGCCGGCCGGGATCCCGATCGGGACCCGGGCCGGCCTCGGCGCGCGACTCAGGCGGTCGAGCGCACGTGTGCCCGGGGGTGCCGCCGGATCGGTGCGGGCGCCGGCGCGCCCGTCATCCGGCCGCTGAGACCGTGGGCCACCGCGCCCGCCGCGGCCATCAGCACCAGTACGAGCAGCACGGCGCCCGCCCAGCCCCGGCCGTGGAAGGCGACGCCGCCGACCGGCCCGCCGACGCTCGCGCCGAGGTAGTAGGCCGCCAGGTACAGCGCGGACGCCTGCGCGCGGCCCTCGGTGACCCGCAGGCCGACCGCCGAACTGGCCGCCGAGTGGCCCGCGAAGAAGCCCGCCGTGAGCACGATCAGGCCGACCACGACCAGGGCCAGATTGTCCGGCAGGGTCAGCAGCGCGCCCGCGGCGGTGATCGCCGCCGCGGCCCACAACGTGGCGCGGTGCCCGAGCCTGCCGACCAGCCGGCCCGAGGCGGCCGAACTGAACGTGCCCGCCAGGTAGATCACGAAGATCGCGCCGACCACCGTCTGCGGCAGCCCGAACGGCTCGGCGAGCAGCCGGTAGCCGAGGTAGTTGTAGACCGTGCCGAACGCCGCCATGAACACCATGCCGAGCAGGTACAACCGGCGCAACACCGGATCCGCGAGGTGCGAGCGCAGCACGCCGGTGAGTTGCCGGGCGGTCATGGCCGAGGGGGTGAAGTTGCGCGACGGCGGCAGCAGCACCCGGAAGGCGACTGCCGACCCGAGCGCCAACAGGCCGACCGCCACCAGGGCGACCCGCCATCCGCCCAGATCCGAGGCCAGGCCGGTGACCAACCGGCCGCCCATGCCGCCGATGCTGTTGCCCGCCACGTACAGCCCCATCGCCGAGCCCAGCGAGGGCCCGTCGACCTCCTCGGCAAGGTAGGCCATCGCGGTCGCGGGCAGCCCGGCCAGCGCGACGCCCTGCACCGTGCGCAGCACCACGAGGGTGCCGAAGTCCGGGGCGAAGGCGGCCAGTACGCCCAGCAGGGCGGCGCTGAACACGGAGATCGTCATCACCCGCGAGCGGCCCCACCGCTCGGACAACATGCTCACCGGGATCACCGCCAGGGCCAGTGCGCCGGTGGTCACCGAGACCGAGAGGCTGGCGGTGGCGGGGGACAGGTGGAACCCGTCGGACAACTCCGGCAGCAGCGTCTGCGTCGCGTAGAGCATCGCGAAGGTCGAACAGCCCGCGGCGAACAGCGCCAGATTCACCCGGCGATACGCGCGCGAACCACGCACGTGCCGCAGTGGCGGAGCAGCGGTCGGGTCGGTGCTTGGGGCGGGGTCCGATGAGCTGTTCGAGGCGGGCATGGATACGAAACTAGGCCCGGTTTTTTCATGCGTCCAATGCATGTTTAGGCAAGAATCCATGCCATGTCGTATGACAGCAGATCAGCGGAGGTTTCTGCGGCCATCGTTCCGCTCCTGACGCAATTCGCGGCGGTCGCGCGGGAGGAGCACATCACCCGGGCCGCGGCCGGTCTGGGCATCCCGCAGCCCACGCTCAGCCGCACGATGGCCCGACTGGAGGCGGACGTGGGCGTGCCGCTGCTGGCCCGCACCGGGCGCGGCGTGGCGCTCACCCGGCAGGGCCACACCCTGCTCGGCTACGTGGAACAGGCGCTCGCGCTGCTGGAGCGCGGCCTGGACGAGGTGATCGAGGACGTGGGCGGGGCGCGCGGCAAGGTCGCGTTCGGATTCCTGCACACGATGGGGCCCGAGGCGGTGCCCGGTCTGCTGCGTGCCTTTCGGGTGCACCACCCCGGCATCCGCTTCCAACTCGTCCAGGCCTCGGCCTCGGCGATGCTGGAGCGCATGCGGGCCGGCGAACTCGACCTGTGCCTGACCGCGCCGCTGCCGGACGCGCCGGACCTGGCCGTGCGCGCGCTCGACGATCAGCGGCTCTACCTGGTGGTGCCGGCCGATCACCGGCTCGCGCACCGCCGTCGGGTGCGGTTGGCCGAGGCGGCCGAGGACGTGTTCGTGTGCATGGAGCCGGGCTACGGGCTGCGCCGGATCACCGATGCGCTGTTCGCCGAGGCGGGGTTCGAGCCCAGGATCGCGTTCGAGGGCGAGGAGGCCGAGACGCTGCGCGGCCTGGTCGCGGCGGGCCTGGGCGTCGCGCTGCTGCCCGCTCCCGAGGTGCCCCGGCCGGGCACCGTGCACCTGGCCGTCACCGCGCCCCGGGCCTTTCGCACCATCGGGCTGGCCTGGGTGCCGGGCCGACCGGAGACCGCGCCCGTGCGCCTGTTCCGCGAGTTCGTGCTCGGCCGCCGCGGCAACCTCCTGCACCCGGACCGGCCGGAGGACTGAACCGACAACCTGCCATCGACCGCCCCCGCGCCCGCCGACGACGGAGCCCGGCCGCGCACCGCGCCCGCGCGCCCTCCCGCGTCGTAGTGCCGCGCCGCGCAAGGTAGTTCCTGCCCGTACGCCGCGCCGGGGGCCGGCTCCGGGACGGCGATCACGCCCCCGGCGTGCACGCACGGCCGAATCTTCGCGCCATCGGCAGATGATCTACGCGCGTAGGCGGTAAAGTCCTTTCATGTACAGCAGCCACCCGAACACGCCCGCTGCCTCGCCCACGGTCGAGCAGATCCGGCGCGCCCCCAAAGTCCTGCTCCACGACCACCTCGACGGTGGGCTGCGTCCCGCCACGATCATCGAACTCGCCGGGGCGGTCGGCTACGACCTCCTGCCCACCACCGACCCCGAAGCGCTCGGTACGTGGTTCCGCGAGGCCGCCGACTCCGGCTCGCTGGAGCGCTACCTGGAGACCTTCGACCACACCGTGGCGGTGATGCAGACCCGCGAGGGCCTGTTCCGCGTCGCCGCCGAATGCGCCGAGGACCTCGCCGCCGACGGCGTGGTCTACGCCGAGATCCGCTACGCGCCCGAGCAGCACCTGGCCGCCGGGCTGACCCTGGACCAGGTGGTCGAGGCGGTCGACGAGGGCTTCCGCGAGGGCGAGCGCCGCGCGGCCGAGGCGGGCAACCGGATCAGGGTCGGCGCGCTCCTCACCGCGATGCGGCACGCGGCCCGCTCGCTGGAGATCGCCGAACTCGCCAACCGGCACCGCGACCTGGGCGTGGTCGGCTTCGACATCGCCGGCGCCGAGGCGGGCTTCCCGCCCACGCGTCACCTGGACGCGTTCGAGTACCTCAAGCGGGAGAACAACCACTTCACCATCCACGCCGGCGAGGCGTTCGGCCTCCCGTCGATCTGGCAGGCGCTCCAGTGGTGCGGCGCGGACCGGCTCGGACACGGCGTGCGGATCATCGACGACATCACGATCAAGGACGACGGCGGCGTCGAACTCGGCCGGCTCGCGGCGTACGTGCGCGACAAGCGCATCCCGCTGGAGATGTGCCCGACCTCGAACCTGCAGACCGGTGCCGCCACGTCCTACGCCGATCACCCGATCGGCCTACTGCGCCGACTCTATTTTCGGGTGACCGTGAACACTGACAACCGTTTGATGAGCGGCACGTCGATGACGCGGGAGTTCGAGCACCTCGTCGAGGCGTTCGGCTACGGCCTGGACGACCTGCAGTGGTTCACCGTGAACGCGATGAAGAGCGCCTTCCTGCCCTTCGACGAGCGGCTCGCGATGATCAACGAGGTGATCAAGCCCGGCTACGCCGCGCTCAAGTCGGAATGGCTTTTCGGTCGGAACTGACCTTTCGTGGGTGCGCCCGGCGGAATCGGATCGATCCGGATCGCGGGCGCACCCCGAGCTCCTTCCGTGCGGGTGAACAGTCGGCCCTGACCCGAAGGGGGCGTTTTGCGTATTCCGCGTCCGGTTCGCTACGTTGCGGTCTCACTTCGTTACGGGGTGTGTCTCGCCCCGCCCGAATCGAGAACCCGAGGATGCACATGCGATCGGTAACGCGTAAGGCGGCCATCACGGCCGGACTCGGTGCGGCACTGGCAGCGGGAGCCGCGGGCTCCGCGAGCGCGACGCCGGTGACCGACCTGGTCGACGGGCTCGCCCCGACCGCCTCGACGACCCAGGCGGCCATGCCGGACGCCGCCGCGCCGTTCCCGGTGAGCCAGGTCGCCGACACGCTGCCCGTCGGCAAGGTGCTCACCCCGGGCCAGTCGCCGCTCGACAGCCTGGCCGTGAACGTGGCCGAGGGCACGGCCCACAGCATGGAGCAGAGCATGGGCGACATGGCGGAGAAGGGCGGCCAGGCCAAGGGCGGCCTGGGCTCGCCGCTCAGCGCGCTGCCCACCGACCAGCTGCCGACCGGCGAATCCTCGCCGCTGGGCGCGTCGCCGCTCGGGAACCTGCCGTTGGCGGGCCTGCCCCTCTAGGCCGTGTCTGCGGATCTTGGTGCGGCCGCGCCGCCCGGCACCGCACCTCGCCGCACCGGACAGCCGAATGGAACCACTATGCGGCTGCTTCTCCGGCACGCCGAGCCACGGCACCGGACGACGCGACCTCATCCACCAAGATCCACCGGACACAGCCTTGGCCGGTACGGCCCAGGCGTCCGCACCGGGTTCCGCCCCTGTCGCCGAGCCGGGTCGTCGGCGCGGAACCGGTCGGTCCTGCCGCGGTACGAGCCGTGTCCATCGCGTGTCGATCCTGCGCGAGGGCACGGCTTGGCCATGTCCCGGCTCCGTCGGCCCCGACGCCCGCCGGCCGGCCGAGCGTGGGCGCGCGACCTGCTACAGCGAGTCGTACATGTCCTTCGCCACGTCCCCCAGATAGGGCCCGGTCATGGTGCGCGACGTCGGCGAGGTCACCCCGAGCGAGACGTTGCTGACCAGGAAACTTCGCCCGTCCACCTCGGCGAACCAGCCTCCGCCGGAGGAGCCGCCGGTCATCGTGCAGCCCATCCACAACATGTCCGGCTGCGGCCAGCCGTCCTCGCGGAAGTCCGTGGTCGGCGACGAGCACGAGTAGAGCGTGGTGCCGTCGTAGGGCGTGTCGCCCGGGTAGCCGAACGACTGCACGCGCAGGTGTCGGGGCGCGTTCCAGTACACGTCCGCGCCCGGCCCCACCGCGTCCTCCAGCGTGCGACCGTTGCGCGAGTCGACGATGAAGGCGCCGTAGTCGAACGGCGACGCGCTCGCGTCCTTGCCGCCCGGATCGGCGTTCTGCGCCCACTGGTTGCTCACCGTGGTCCGCCGGGCCGGCCAGCGTCCGTACGGCTCGCGCTCCGCCGGCGTGCGACCCGCGCCGTTGTAGCCGGGCACGAACGTGACCCGGTCGTAGAAGCTCCCGTTCCGCCCCCCGTGCAGGCAGTGGCCCGCCGTCCAGACCATGTTTCCGCTGGAGTGGTGCACGACGGTGCCGCTGCACTCGGCGACGCCTTCCGGCATCCGGAAGAAGATCTTGCCCCGGATCGCCACGTCCGGCGCGGTGTACGGCGCGGACACCCGACGTGCCTGGATCGTCGGCGGTTGGCGGAAGTCCGCCTCGGGGCGCTGCTGCTCCTGCTCGGGCAGTTGCGGCTGCTCCTGGCCGGGGGAGATCTCGTTGCCCCGAGGCTTGGCCTCGTCCTGCCGGTTCTGGTCCCAGAACCCGCGGGTGTCCTCGACGTCGCGGTCGCTGTACTGCTTCGAGTTCATCGCCTGGGTGCGCCCGGCCTCGACCGCCAGGGTGCCGCTCAGCACCAGCCCGACCAGGGTCACCAGCACGCCGGCGAACACCGACATGGTGACGATGAGGTTCTTGTTGTGCGTGCTTCCCGGTTGCATGTCCCCGCCCCCCGACCGAGCGCACGGCCCGGAACTCCCCGGTCCCGCGAGACCACTCGATCGACCCGCCTACCCATCCGTTGATCGGATGATAGGCGTCGGGGCGGTCGGGCCGTGCCGGCTCCCCACCCGGATCAGTCCTGGGGCAGCAGGATCCACAGCGCGATGTACAGCAGGAATTGCGGGCCCGGCAGCAGGCAGGACAGCACGAACACCACTCGGACGGTGCCGACGGACCAGCCGTAGCGGCGGGCGATGCCGGCGCAGACGCCGGCGATCCGGCGGCCGTGACGCGGGCGACTGAGAGTCGCGGTGCTCATGGTCATGGCGGTTCCTCCTCGGTGCGACGGCACCGGATACGGCGTCGTCGTACTTCGAAGGTAGGCGGATCCCCGTCGGGATACATCCGCCCCAGGGCGCGACCGATCATCCGCCTTGGGGAGTAAGGGTCTTCCCGGAGGGGCGGGCCTGAGGCCAGTCCTTCTCGAACGCCGAGGGCGAGCCGCCGGGGCGGGTGCCCGGGCTCGGCGTGGCCGCGTTCTTGCGGCTGATGTCGAGATAGCTCTCGCACCGGTAGCTCTCCGGCGCGGTACGCCGGCCGGCGAGCAGCACCGTGTCCCCGCCGGACGCGCTCTGCAGCGTGCAGACCACCTGGCCGAGCGCGATCGTGGCCAGCGCCGACAGCGGCGCGTCCAGTCGGAACAGGGCGGGCGGGTCGCCCTCGCGCCGATCCGCGGCGGCCAGGCCGCCGGCGGGCAGCGCGGTGGTGTACCCGTCCAGCGCCTCGGCGTCGTTGGGGCCCAGGTGCAGCTCCTCCAGAAGCTGGTTGACCTGGTCGGTGCGCGCCTTGTCGGGGGCCGTCTCGCCGGGCCGCAGCAGCAGCCGGCCGCCCCGGGGCAGCGCCTGCAGCCGGTTGTCCTTCACCAGATACACGATGTGCCGCTCCGAACCGGGCAGGTGACTCTGCGCGGACGGCGCCGTGCGGTTGGCCGGTTTCCCGGCCCCCACCGGTCCCTCGGTCGGCCGGATCCCGCACGACGTGAGCGCGGCGAGCACGCCCGTCGTCGCGAAAACCGCGATCGGAAGCCGCCGCCGAGGTCTCAACGCCTGCCTCCTCGCTCGTCTTGCCTGTCGGAGTGGATGGCGCCCGAGCCGTCGAGCTCCGGCTCGACCTGCCCGGCAGGTCCGGCGTGCTCGGCGAATTCGGCGTTCTCCGCGTCGAGGTCGGCGTGTACGCCGTCGTCCTCGACCCCCTCGTCCGGGTCGATTATCTCTTCGAGCTCGGGCGGCACCAACGGCAGGCGCAGGGTGAACTTGGCGCCGCCGCCGGGCATGTTCGAGGCGAACGCGGTACCGCCGTGGATGCGGGCGTTCTCCATCACGATGGACAGGCCCAGGCCGCTGCCCTCGGAGCGGGCCCGCGAGCTGTCCGCCTTGTAGAAACGGTCGAACACGTGCGGCAGCACGTCCTCGGGGATACCGGGACCGGTGTCGGAGACCTCGATCACCAGGTCTTCCTCGCCCGGAGCGGCGAGCATGCCGGGTATCGCCGCGCGCGGCTCGTGGTGGATCTCGACGGTCACCGGCGAGCCGCCGTGCCGCAGCGCGTTGCCGACCAGATTGGAGACCATGACGTCCAGTCTGCGCGGGTCCACCTTGGCCAGGATGCCCCGGGGGGCCCGCAGGTCCACCGCGTCCATCCAGGCGCGGGCGTCCAGGCACGCGGTGACCAGGTCGGTGATGTCCACCTCGTCGGCCACCAGCGCCGCGGTGCCCGCGTCGAACCGGGACACCTCCATCAGGTCCTCGACCAGGGTGGCCAGCCGCTCGATCTCGGCGACCACCAGCCGCGCGGCGGGCGCGCCCTGCTCGCCGAGGCTGTCTGCCTCCTCCTCGAGCAGTTCGCTGACCGCGGTCATCGCCGCCAGCGGGGTGCGCAGCTCGTGCGAGACGTCCGCGACGAACCGGCGCGAGGAAGACTCCAGCGCGCGCAACTCGGCGACGCTGCGCTCCAGCTTCTCCGCCGCGTCGTTGAAGGTACGGGACAGGTCGGCGAGTTCGTCCGAGCCGCGCACGTCCAGCCGGGTGTCCAGCCGCCCCGCGCCCAGTTCGCGTGCGGCGAAGCCGAGTCGGCGCACCGGGCGCAGGATGTGCCGCGCGGCGAACAGCGCGACCACCGCCGCCGCGCCGAGCGCGAGCAGGGTGCCCACGATCAGGTAGCGGGCCAGCGAATTGAGGTCGGCCTGCTCGTCCTTGAGCGACTTGAACATGTAGCCGGTGGGCCCGTTGGGCACCACCCGGGTGCCACCGACGAGGTAGGGCTGCCCGTCGATGTCGATCCGCTGGAAGTACATGTGGAAGCCGCCGTTGTTGTCGGCGGTCTGCACCATGCGCTGCAGCTTCGCGGGCACCCGTTCCAGCGGGAACCGGGTCGGGTTGGAGGCGACCGGACGGCCGTCCGCGCCGACCAGGACCACGGAGTAGCCGAAGCTGCTTTCCCGCATCTGATCGACGGCGGGCCCCAGGTCGGCCTGGTCCGGCTTCTCCGGCAGGTTCGCCGAGACCCGACCGAGGTTGTCCCGGAACTCGGTGAGCACCGAGTCCTGCGCGCGCTCCAGAACGGCGGTACGGGTCAGCCAGTAGGCGATCCCGGACGCGGCGACCGCGGAGATCAGCGCGACCAGCGCGAAGGCGACGAGCACCCGAAACCGCAACGAGCGCAGCTTCAGGGTCGGGGCGATCCGGCGGACGATGCGGCGTACCAGCGGCGGCCGGCCCGTCACTGGGGCGGGTCGAGGCGGTAACCGACGCCCCGGACGGTGCGGATCAGTGTCGGAGCGGACGGAGTCTGCTCCACCTTGGCGCGCAGGCGCTGGACGCATGCGTCCACCAGTCGCGAGTCGCCGAGGTAGTCGTGTTCCCACACCAGGCGCAACAACTGCTGCCGGGACAGCGCCTGGCCGGGGCGCCGGCTCAGCTCGACCAGGAGCCGCAACTCGGTCGGAGTGAGCTGGAGTTCCTCGCCGGCCTTGGTCACCGTCATCGCGTTGCGATCGACCACCAGGTCGCCGAACACCGACGCGTCGGACACCTCGCGCTCGCCGCGGCGCAGCACCGCGCGGATCCGGGCGTCCAGCACGCGCGGCTGGACCGGCTTGACCACGTAGTCGTCGGCGCCGGACTCCAGCCCGACCACCACGTCGATGTCGTCGTTGCGCGCGGTGAGCAGGATGATCGGCAGCGAGTCGGTGCGGCGGATGCGGCGGCACACCTCGAACCCGTCGATGCCCGGCAGCATCACGTCGAGCACGATCAGGTCGGGGCGCTGCTCGCGCCACCGCTCCAGGCCGGCTTCACCGGTGGCGGCGGTGACCACGCGATGGCCCTGGCGCCCCAGGGCGAGTTCGAGTCCGGTTCGCACGGACTCGTCATCCTCGATAAGCAGCAGGTAGGGCACGCAGGCCATTGTGTCTGACGTCACGGCTGGGAAGAACATCGGGCGGCCCCTTCCGGTTCGCCGTCCGAGGCCGCTGTTGCATACCTGTGACAGCTCGCCGACCTGACGATGAAGCCCGCCCAGCAGGCTGTACATCGTGAACGAGCGCCGAACCGGGGGAGAAGTCATGCAGTCCCAGACGCAGTCGCAGGGCATCCGCAAGGACAACCGCCGTACCGTCGTCGCCCTCGCCCCGTTGAACGGCCACGCGCGTAGCGTTCCGTGCACGGACAGTGTCGACGACGAATTCACCGCGTACGTCCGGGAGCGCCGGTCGGCCCTGTTCGCCACCGCGTACCACCTCACCGGCGACCGCAACGAGGCCGAAGACCTGTTGCAGAGCGCGCTGATGAGCACGTACCAGGCGTGGGGTCGGATCCAGGACAAGGCCGCACTGGGTGGTTACCTGCGCCGCACGATGACCAACCTGCACATATCGGCCTGGCGCCGGCGTCGGATCAACGAGTACCCCTCGGAGGAACTGCCCGAGCGTCCGGACGGTTCGGACTCGATGGGCGACACCGAGCTGCGCGCGGTGTTGTGGCGGGCGCTGGCCAAGCTGCCCGAGCCGCAGCGCACCATGCTGGTGCTGCGCTACTACGAGGGTCGTACCGACCCCGAGGTGGCCGAGGTGCTCGGTTGCAGCGTCGGCACGGTCAAGTCGAGCATCTGGCGCGCGCTGCGCCGGCTGCGCGAGGACGACGCGCTGAGCTTCGGTGCCGACGAGGCGTTCGCCGAACTCGTCGCCTGACCCGTGCCGTACGTGCTCGTCCGTCCGCCTTCTCGTGGCGTTCCGGGGCCGGCTTCGTGCCGCCGGTTTCCGCTGTGCAGTTGTGGCGATCGATGGTGATGTGTCCCGGCCGGTGTGTCTCATCGGCAGGGACGGCGGATGGGGCTGTGACGGTTCCGTCGAATTCGGAGCGGATTCGGGACATCGGCGCACGGGGCGCCGAATTGCGCTTGCCGTAGCCGAGTGGCTACGTTGCGTGGTCAATCCTCTGGTCGACAGGGAAGGGCCACCGTTATGTCCTCCGTTCTTCGCACCGTGCTCGCCGCCACGTCCCTCGGCGCCGCCGCCACGTTCGGCATCGCCGGCACGGCCGCCGCCGCGCCCGCCGCGCCCGACGGGATCTCCCGTACCGATGTACCCGCCGCCGGCCGGGGTGCCGCCGCGGCGACCGCAGCCGTGCTCGGCGTCGTGGAGCGCACGCAACTCAACCCGATGAACGGCGGCGGTCTGAACCCGCTGTCCAACAGCGTCGGTACCGAGGTCGGCGACGCGCCGGTCGGCACCGACCTGGTCACCGGCGACGTCGCCGACGGGATGACCGTGCAGGACGCCCTCGATCGGCTCTGAGTCGCCCGCCCACCGCGCCGGCCGCGACGCCGCCCCTGCCGCGGCGCCCGGGCCCGTCTACCCTGAGCCGCGAACGTGGCCACGGGGAGGCAGTCGGATGCGGCAGGAAACGGATCGTTTGCGGGAGCCGGCGGCATGGGCGCTGGTCGGCTTTCTGGCATTGCAACTCGCGGTCGACGCGCTGCGCGTCGTGTTCGGCGTGGGGTCGGGGGTGCACGGCTTCCGGGCCCGGGCCTACGGCGGTCAGTCCGCACTGCTCGACGTGCTCACGCCGGTGCTGCTCGCGGGCGCGGTGCTGCTGGTGACCCATGCGGGGCGACCCACGCCGAGGGCCCGGGTGATCACCCGGGCCGCGCTGGGGGTGCTCGCCGTGCAGGGGATCGCGGGGGTCGCCGTGGCGCTGGGCGGCCTCGCCTACGACGGCGGCGGGTTCGCCGACATCCCGGCCGGGGCCCGGGTCGAACAAAGTGCGGTCAACGTCGGCGTGTTGGTCCTGTTCGCGCTGTGCGCGTACTTCCTGATCGTGGTCCTGGGCGCACCGAGCCCGCCGACGGTCACGCGCGGCAAGTCGCTGCCGCATCAGGAATGGCCCACATACGGGCGCGATGCCACGGCCGCGGGTCGTCCGGTCGCGGCGTCCGGACCCCACCCCGCGCACGACCACACCGGGACGCAAGCCGCAGTGCCGTACGCGCCCGGCACCGCCGAGCACACCGTGCCGACCGGCGCGGGCGGCCCGCAGGCGGGTGGCCATCAGGGGACCGGTGGGCCCGCCCCCACCCCTGCCCCCGCGCCCGCTTCCGCGCCGTCGCCGGCCGCCGCGCCCGACCCGCGCACCGCCGCTCCCGCTCCCGCGGCGGGCACCGCGACCGGCCCGACGAACACCCCGATGCCCGGCGCCGGCGTACCGCCTCGGCCGACCGCGCCACCGCCGGCGCAGACCTACGGGGGGACCCGGCCGTGACCGCCGAGGTCGAGGCGCAGCCGGCGGAGGAGATTCCGCCGCCGCCTCGGCTGTGGCGCTTGCGGCGCCGGGCGCGCACGGTCGGCCGCAGTGTGGTCGGCCTGGTCTTCGCGGGCGCGGTGCTGGTCACCGGCGCCCGGCTGCTCGTGTTCGACGCGATGTGGCCGGTTGCGATCGTGACCGTTTTCGCGCCCTACGCGGCGGCCGCCTCGGTGCTCGTGCTGCTCGGTGCGGCGCTGTTGCGGATGCGTTTGACCCTGCTCGTCGCGCTGGGCCTGGTGGTCGTGCACACCGTGTGGATGTTGCCGCGGCTGAGCGCCGCCGACGGTCCCGCGCCCGGCGGGGTGCGGTTGCGGGTGATGACCGCCAACGCCTACTTCGGCAAGGCGGATCCGGTCCGGATCACCGAATTGGTGCGGCGCGAGCGGGTGGACGTGTTGGCCGTGGAGGAGTTGACGCCGGAACTGGCGACCGGCCTGGAGCAGGCCGGCCTCTCCCGGGAACTCCCGTACACGACCGGTCACGCCGAACCCGGCGCCGCCGGGCTGGCCGTCTACGCCCGCCGGCCGCCGACCGAGGAGCGGTTGTTGCCGGAACGGACCACGATGCCGATGCCCGGCGCCACCGTGGAGGTGGACGGGCGCCGGGTCCGGATCCAGGGCGTGCACACCATCCCGCCGATGCGCGGGCAGGCCGGCCGGTGGGCACACGACATGGACGCACTGCGCCGCGAGGCGGAGCGGCGCACGCTGCCGGTGATCTTCCTCGGCGACTTCAACGCGACCTCGGACAACGCCTCGTTCCGCGCGCTCACCGGCGCCGGGTTGCGGGACGCGCACGAGGAGCGCGGCCGGGTCCTGGTGCGCACCTGGCCGATGGCGTACTTCCACGGCCTGCCCGCGCTGTTCGGGATCGACCACGTCCTGGTGGCCGGTGGGATCGACGTGGTCTCGGTGTCCGAACACCGTGTGCCGCACACCGATCACGCCGCGGTGATCGCCGAACTGTCGCTGCGCTGACCACCCGTCAAGATCCCGTCAGGAACGCCCTCACCTGCGTCGATGCCGCGTCAAGAGGCCCGAGACGGCCGCCGTGCGCGGCTAGCGTCGAGATCCGCAAGGCAGTTCGCCCCGGCGACTGCACTCAGGCAACTCCGAGGATCTGATCGCATGTCCGCTCTGTTCGCGCTCTTCGCCGTCGTCGTGATCGCCCGCGTCCTGGCCACCTGGAAGCTCTCCATCCGGCGGGCCGCCGACTCGACGGGCCCGGCGACCGGGACCGGCACGGCGCCCGGGACCCGCGCCGACCGTGCGCTCGCGGCCTGATCGGATCGCGGACCTGCTCGGGTGGTGCCACCACGTGTCGCCGGCCCGTCACCCACGCGGGTGACGGGCCGGCGACACGTCGTGGTGAATCGCACACGCGGTCCGGGGCGATCAGTATCCGGTCGGGTGCCAGACCGTCCGGATCTCGGTGAACGCCAGCATCCGACCCGTTCCCGGGTCCGCCGACCAGTCCGGCTCCCTGGCCTCGGGGCGCAACACCCGCTTGAGGTTGTCCGCCGCGGCGATCTCCAGGTCGCGCGCCGACGCGACGCCCGCGTCCGGCGCCACGCCGGTCAGGTCGATTGCGTTGACGTCCTGGTGGGATGCGAGCGTCGGGGCGATCTCGGCCGGGTGGCCGGTCAGGATGTTGATCACGCCGCCCGGCAGGTCGGACACCGCGAGCACCTCGGCGAAGGACAACGCGGGCAGCGCCGAGGCGCCGGCCGCGAGCACGACGGCGGTGTTGCCGGTGGCGATCACCGGCGCGACCGCACTCGTCAGGCCCAGCAGCGACGAACGCTGCGAGGCGATCACCGCGACCACGCCGGTGGGTTCGGGCGTCGACCAGTTCGCGAACGGACCCGCGACCGGGTTGGCGCCGCCCGCCACCTGGGCGAGCTTGTCGGTCCATCCGGCGTACCAGACCCAGCGATCCACCGCCGCGTCCACGGCCGCGAGTGCCTTGCCGCGATTGATCCCCTCGGCCGCGGCGACCTCGGTCGCGAACTGCTCGCGCCGGCCCTCCAGCATCTCGGCGATCCGGTACAGGATCTGGCCCCGGTTGTAGGCGGTGGCGCCCGACCAGCCCGGGAACGCCTTGCGCGCCGCGACGACCGCGTCCCGGGCGTCCTTGCGACTCCCGCGCGGCGCGTTCGCCAGGGTCCGGCCCTTGCTGTCGGTCACCGCGTACACCCGCCCGCTCTCGGACCGGGGGAACTTGCCCCCGACGTACAGCTTGTAGGTCTTCAACACCTCAAGGCGCTCAGACATCGAGGTAGGCCTCCAGCCCGTGGCGGCCACCCTCGCGGCCGAAGCCCGACTCCTTGAACCCGCCGAACGGCGAGGCCGGGTCGAACTTGTTGAACGTGTTGGTCCACACGACGCCGGCCCGCAGCCGCTGCGCGGTCCACAGGGCCTTGGCGCCCTTCTCCGTCCACACTCCGGCGGACAGGCCGTACGCGGTGTTGTTCGCCTTCTCCACCGCCTCGGCGGGGGTGCGGAAGGTCTGTACGGTCAGCACCGGGCCGAAGATCTCGTCCCGGGCGATCCGGTGGGCCTGGGTGACGCCGGTGAACACCGTCGGCGGGAACCAGAAGCCCTTGCCGGGCAGCTCGCCGGCCGGCGACCAGCGCTCGGCGCCCTCGGCCTCGCCCGCCTCGACCAGTTCCCGGATCCGGGAGAGCTGGGCGGCCGAGTTGATCGCGCCGACGTCGGTGTTCTTGTCCAGCGGGTCGCCCACGCGCAGCGTCTTGATCCGCCGGGTCAGGCTCGCCAGCAACTCGTCGGCCACGGACTCCTGCACGAGCAGACGCGAGCCGGCGCAGCACACCTGGCCGCCGTTGAAGAAGATGCCCTCGACGATGCCGTCCACGGCGGAGTCGATCGCGGCGTCGTCGTAGACGATGTTCGCGGCCTTGCCGCCGAGTTCGAGGGTGACCCGCTTGCGGGTGCCCGCGATGGCGCGGGCGATCTCCTTGCCCACGGCGGTCGAGCCGGTGAACGCGACCTTGTCCACGTCCGGATGCGCGATCAGCGCACGACCGGTCTCGCCGGCGCCGGTGACGATGTTGAGCACACCGTCCGGCAGCCCGGCCTCGACGCAGATCTCGGCGAACCGCAGCGCGGTCAGCGGGGTGGTCTCGGCCGGCTTGAGCACCACGGTGTTGCCGCCCGCGAGGGCCGGCGCCACCTTCCAGGCCAGCATCAGCAGCGGGAAGTTCCACGGAATGACCTGACCGGCCACGCCGATCGGCTTCGGGGCCGGACCGAACCCGGCGTGGGCCAGCTTGTCCGCCCACCCCGCGTAGTGGAAGAAGTGCGCCGCGACCAGCGGGATGTCCACGTCGCGCGACTCACGGATCGGTTTGCCGTTGTCGATCGACTCCAGCACCGCGAGCTCGCGCCCGTGCTCCTGGATCAGCCGGGCGATCCGGAACAGGTACTTGGCCCGCTCCGCGCCGGGCAGCGCCGACCACGACTTGAACGCCTTGCGCGCGGCCTTGACCGCACGGTCCACGTCCGCCTCGCCGCCGACCGCGACCTCGGCCAGCACCTCCTCGGTGGCCGGGTTCACGGTCTTGAGCCGGCCGCCGTCCGCCGCGTCGGTGAACTTTCCGTCGATGAACAGCCCGTACGCCGGGGCGATGTCGACGATCGCGCGCGACTCGGGCGCGGGCGCGTACTCGAATGGGTTGCCCATGGGTGTCAGTCCACCGTCACGTAGTCGGGGCCGGAGTAGCGGCCCGTGGCCAGCTTCTGGCGCTGCATCAGGAGGTCGTTGAGCAGGCTGGAGGCGCCGAGCCGGAACCAGTCCGGGTCCAGCCAGTCCGCGCCGACCGTCTCGTTGACCAGCACGAGGTACTTCATCGCGTCCTTGGTGGTGCGGATCCCGCCGGCCGGCTTGACGCCGACCTGACGACCCGTGGCCTCGCGGAAGTCGCGGACCGCCTGGAGCATGACCAGGGTCACCGGCAGTGTCGCGTTGACCGCGACCTTGCCCGTGGAGGTCTTGATGAAGTCGGCACCCGCGAGCATCGCGAGCCACGACGCGCGGCGCACGTTGTCGTACGTCGACAGTTCACCGGTCTCCAGGATCACCTTGAGGTGGGCACTCCCGCCGCCGGCGGCGGCGCTGCGCGCACAGGCGGCCTTGACCGCGACGATCTCGTCGAAGACGGCCCGGTAGCGCCCGGAGAGGAACGCGCCCCGGTCGATCACCATGTCGATCTCGTCGGCGCCGGCGGCGACCGCATAGGCGACATCGGCCAGTTTGACGTCCAGCGAGGCGCGCCCGGACGGGAACGCGGTCGCGACGGCGGCGACGTGCACGCCGGAGTCGCCGAGCGCGGCCTTGGCCTCGGCGACCAGGTCGCCGTAGACGCAGATCGCGGCGGGCCGGGGCGCGTCCGGGGCGCCCGGGTCCGGGTGCTGCGCCTTGGCGCACAGGGCCCGGACCTTGCCCGGGGTATCGGCACCTTCCAAGGTGGTCAGGTCGATCATCCTGATGGCGAGGTCGATCGCGGCGACCTTGGCATCGGTTTTGATCGAGCGTGTCGCGAGCATTGCTGCCCGCGCTTCGGTACCGACCCTGTCGACGCCGGGAAGACCGTGCAGAAAGCGTCGAAGGGCCGCTTCGGACGAGGTGACCTCGGCCGGGTCGGCGAGAATTGCAGACGGCATGCTCACAAGACGAGCATATCTACTCGCGTAGCGTCGGGCCCAGTGGTCCGGTCGAGCCAAACCCGAGCGGTGCCGTGCGGCACAATCACCGGTCATGAGCAGCGACGAGGACATCACCACGTATCGCTCCCGGCCGGCGATGGCCGTCGGGGTGCTTCTGATCGCCGTCGGGATCTGGATGGTGATCGACACGCTGATCCGCGGAGAAGGTCGGACCAAATGGCTGGCCGTCGCCGTCGTGATCTTCTTCGCGATCCTGGTGGTCGCGCTCACGCTGCGCTCGGCCGTGCTGGTCGGGCCTGATCGGCTGGTGATCCGCAACCCGTTCCGCACCATCGTGGTGCCGTGGGCCGCGGTGGAGCGGGTCCGGGCCGAATACTCGATCGAGGTGCGCGCGGACGAGAAGTCGTTCCACATCTGGGCCATCCCGGTCTCGCTGCGCGAACGCAAGCGGGCACTGCGGCAACAGGGCCGCACGGCGGCGGAGGACCCGTACGGCCACGGCGTCCACGACCTGCCCCAACTCTCCCGCGCCGACCAGGTCGTGGACGACCTGCGCGGGATGAGCGAGCAGTTCGCCAAGAAGTCCACCGGCCCGGTCCAGGTCCACTGGTCCCCGGAAATCCTCGGCGGATTGGCCCTCTCCGGAGCGGCCTCCCTGCTCCTGGGCCTGCTCTAGAACGCCCGCAGACCAAACGCCGACCCGGCCGACCTCCGGGCCGGCGCTTCCGTTCGAGATCCCCCGAGCGGGAGATCGGGCCTGATCCGGCCGCAGGCCGAACGCCGGCGGGGCTGAAATCAGCCCGGCCGGTTCAGCGCGCGCCCCGCCGCACCACCCGCAGGACGCTGTACAGCACGATCAGCGCGCCGCTCACCGCGAGTGCGGCGACCGTGACGTGGCCGCCCCACGGGCCGCCGATGTCGGGTCCACCCCACGCGGCGATGTCCTGCGCGGAGGAGTGGAAGAGCGTGTCGGCGGAGCCGGAGAGCAGCGGGTAGGCCACGCCGAACGCGAGCACCGGCAGGACCAGCACGCCGCCGAGGAAGGTCGCGAGCGCCGGGATCGAGCGCCCGGCCTTCGCCCACTGCCAGATGTGCCGCAGGCGAGCGCGCAGGGGAGTGTTCCGGACGGGGAAGTGGGTCAGGGTGCTCATGGCGTTCTTTCGGAGCCGAGGGTCGACTGGACGCTTCCACGATCCGCCGGCGGACCCGTTCCACACATCCGTCCGGAGGGCCACGTCGACCCCGTACGCAGGTACCACCGACCGCCGAAACGGACCCTCCGGAGGGTGAGACGACGGTGGGGTGGCGTGGCCGATCGGCCACACCACCCCACTCGTTCGCCGGTCCGCGTCGACCGCGGCGCGCTACACGCCGGGCGTCACATGCCCAGCGTCGCGGCCAGATCCCGCTTCAGCCGCTCCAGCGCCGCGTGGCCCGCCGCGCGGGCGGCGTCGATGCCGACCTCGGCGATCCGCTTCGGGTCGACCACGATCTCCAGGTAGGCCTTGAGCTTGGGTTCGGTCCCGGACGGCCGCACCACGACCCGGCCCGCGAGCAGGTCCGCGCCGTCGCCGGCCAGCGTGTAGCGCAGGCCGTCGGTGGGCGGCAGGCCGTCGGGCGCCGGGTGCAGCAGGTCCTCGGCGGTTGCCACGGCCAGGTCGCCGAGGGTCTTCGGGGTCCGCTCGCGCAGCCCCCGCATGGCGTTCGCGATCAGTTCGAGGCGGTCCACCCGCACCGAATACTGGTCGGTCGCGTACAGCCCGTACCGACCCGCGATGTCGTCCAGCAGGCCGGGCAGCGTACGGCCGTCCCGCTTGGCACCGGCCGCGAGTTCGGCCAGCATCAGCGCGGCGGTGACACCGTCCTTGTCGCACACCCCGGCCGGGTCCACGCAGTAGCCCAGCGCCTCCTCGAACGCGAAGGCCAGGTTCGGCACCCGGGCGAGCCACTTGAAGCCGGTCAAAGTCTCCGTGTAGGCGATGCCGTGCGCCGCCGCGATCGATCCCAGCAGCGAGGAGGACACGATCGTGGTGGCCAGCACGCCGTCGGTGCCCCGGCGGGCCACCTCGGCGCCGAGCAGCGCGCCGACCTCGTCGCCGCGCAACATCCGCCACCCGCCCGCGACGGCCGGATCCGGCACCGCGACCGCACACCGGTCGGCGTCCGGGTCGTTGGCGATCACCACGTCCGCGTCCTCGGCGAGTGCCGTGCGAAACGCGAGGTCCATCGCCCCGGGCTCCTCCGGGTTGGGGAACGCCACGGTCGGGAAGTCGGGGTCCGGGTCCGCCTGTTCGGGGACCGGTCGGACGTCCGCGAAGCCCGCGCGGTCGAATGCGCCGAGCATCACGGTGGTGCCCACGCCGTGCATCGCGGTGTGCACGATCCGCACGTCGCGCGGCCCGGCCGGGTCGACGACGGTCAGGGCGCGGTCGAGATAGGAGTCGATCAGCGCCTCGCCGAGCGTCTCCCAGCCGTCCTCGGCCATCGGCACGTCCGCGAGCGAGCGGACCGCCGCGATGTGCCCGGCGATCTCCGCGTCGGCGGGCGGCACGATCTGCGACCCGTCGTCGAGGTAGACCTTGTAGCCGTTGTCGCGCGGCGGGTTGTGGCTCGCGGTGACCATCACCCCCGCGACGCAGCCCAGGTGCCGGATCGCGAAGGCGAGCACCGGCGTGGGCAACGGCCGGGGCAGCAGCAGTGCGTGCAGCCCGGCCGCCTCCATGACGGCGGCGGTGTCCCGGGCGAACACGTCGGACTTGTGCCGCGCGTCGAACCCGATCACCACCGCGTTGCGCGTCGCGGCGGGTGCCGCCGTGTCGGTGACGTACGCGGTCTTGAGGTACGCGGCCAGGCCCGCTGCCGCGCGGATCACCACCGCGCGGTTCATCCGGTTGGGTCCCGCCCCCAACTCGCCGCGCAGCCCCGCGGTACCGAACTGGAGCAGCCCGGCGAAACGATCCGCGAGGCCCTCCCGGTCGTCCGCTTCGAGCAACGCTTCGAGTTCGGCCCGGGTGTCCGGGTCCGGGTCCTCGGCCAACCAGGCACGCGCGATCTCGATGACGTCGCTCAACAAGGACTCCTCGGTACGGAAGGGATCGGAGGCGGGACGGCCTGCGCACGCTCAGATGCGCGGCAGGACCTGGGTCAGCAGTCGGCCCATGCGCTCGGCGGACGCGCGTCCGGCGGCCAGGACCTCTTCGTGGTTGAGCGGCTCGCCGGTCATGCCCGCGGCGAGGTTGGTGACCAGCGAGATGCCCAGGATCTCGGCGCCGGCCTCGCGCGCGGCGATGGCCTCGATGGTCGTGGACATGCCGACGAGGTGCCCGCCGATCGCGCGGACCATGCCGATCTCGGCCGGGGTCTCGTAGTGCGGGCCGGGGAATTGCACGTATACGCCCTCTTCGAGGTCGGGCTCGACCTCGCGGCACAACGCGCGTAGCCGCGGCGAATAAAGGTCGGTCAGGTCGACGAAGTTGGCCCCGACGATGGGCGACGCGGCGGTGAGGTTGATGTGGTCGCTGATCAGCACCGGCTGACCGGGCACGAAGGACGGCCGCAGGCCGCCGCAACCGTTGGTCAGCACGACGGCCTTGCAGCCGGCCGCGACCGCGGTGCGCACGCCGTGTGCGACGGACGCGACGCCGTGCCCCTCGTAGAGGTGGGTGCGGCCGAGGAAGACCAGCGCGCGGCGGTCGCCGATGACCAGGGAGCGGACCGTGCCCGCGTGGCCCTCGACGGCGGGCGGCGGGAAGCCGGGCAGCTCGGTGACCGGGAACTCGTGCTCCGGGTCGCCCAGCATGTCGGCGGCGGGCACCCAGCCAGAGCCCATGACGAGCGCGATGTCGTGCGTGGCGGCACCGGTGAGCCGCTGAAGGCTTTCGGCGGCCTCGGCGGCGGCCGTGTACGGGTCGTGGCTATCCAATACGTTCACATCGATGAGCGTAAATGCTGCACCTGAGAACGGCGCGGGCGGGGTCTATGCGCGTAGAAGACTGTGATACGACCGCAATGACAGCGGGGGACGACTGGTATGGATAAGTAGCTGTATGTCCGCTTGGTCGACATGCTGCACCGACCGCGGATGCGGACGCGTCGATGGTCACCCGACCCCGGCCGACGGCGGGAGCCGGGTGGCGGAGCGGAGCGGCGGGTCGGGGCCCGGCGCGCCGAATGGGCGGGCGATCCGGGTCCCCGGCGACGGCGGGGCCGGCCGGATGGGGCCGGCCCTACGGCCTACGAACAGGGGCGGTTGCGGAGTTCCTTGACGTAGTCGTCGGGGGCGCCGGCGGACTCGGCCGACTCGGCGACCATGCCGAGGTAGCGCGCCGAGGGCAGGCCGCCCTCGTAGTCGTTGAGCACGTACAGCCACGCCAACTGCTCGCCGAACAGGGACTCCACCCGGACCCGGACCTTGCGGTACAGGCCGAGCGGCATGCCCTCCCAGCGGTCGAGGTCGGGCTCGTCCATCTCGGCCAGGTCGTACAGCGCGACGAATACCTGGGACAACTCGTCCTCGACGACCGTGGCCAGCGATCCGTCCCAACCCAACTGCTCGCCGCCGAAGGTCAGCCGCCAGCCGGGCAGCCAACCGGTGTGGCGCAGAGGGGAGTGTGGGGCACGCCGAGCCATCTGCCGCGCGTCGAGGTTGCTTGCGTACGCGGCGTAGAGGGGCATGGCCGCAGCCTACGCGACGCGCGGGCATGGGAGAGAATGACACCCGTGACTCGGATTGTGATCGTAGGCGGAGGACCCGGCGGGTACGAGGCGGCTTTGGTCGCGGCACAGCTCGGAGCCGAGGTGACGGTGGTAGAGCGCGAAGGTGTGGGTGGTGCGGCTGTACTGACGGACTGTGTCCCGTCCAAGACCCTGATCGCCACGGCCGAGGTCATGACGAACTTCGCCGACTCGCACCACGAGCTCGGCATCTACGTCGACGACGGTACGCCCGGCACGCTGGATCGCCCGATCGTGGGCGTGGACCTGGGCGTGGTCAACCGGCGTGTGCTGCAACTGGCCAAGGCCCAGTCCAACGACATCGGGCAGAGCGTCACGCGCGCCGGCGTTCGGGTGCTGCGCGGCACCGCCCGCCTCGACGGGCCGCGCCGTGTGGTGGCCGACCTGGCCGACGGCACCGAGCGCACGCTGGATGCGGACGCGATCCTGATCTCCACCGGGGCCCACCCCCGGGAGATCCCGGGCGCGGAGCCGGACGGCGAGCGGATCCTGAACTGGAAGCAGATGTACGGCCTGTCCGAGCTGCCGCGCGAGCTGATCGTGGTCGGCTCCGGCGTCACCGGCGCCGAGTTCGCCGGGGCGTACCAGGCGCTCGGCTCGAAGGTGACGCTGGTCTCCAGCCGTGACCGGGTGCTGCCGGGCGAGGACCCGGATGCGGCCGAGGTGCTCGAAGGAGTGTTCCGTCGGCGTGGCATGCGGGTGATGTCGCGCTCGCGGGCGGAGAGCGTCAAGCGGGACGGGGACAGCGTCATCGTCACGCTGACCGACGGTCAGATCATCGAGGGCAGCCACTGCCTGGTCGCCGTCGGCGCGATCCCGAACACCGCGGGCATCGGTCTGGAGGAGGCGGGCGTCTTCCTCAAGGACACCGGACACGTGCGGGTGGACCGGGTCTCGCGCACCACCGCGAACGGGGTGTACTCGGCGGGCGACTGCACCGGCGTGTTCGCGCTCGCGTCGGTCGCGGCGATGCAGGGCCGGATCGCGATGTACCACATGCTCGGCGACGCGGTGGCCCCGCTGAACCTCAAGGCCGTGTCCTCGAACGTGTTCACCGATCCCGAGATCGCCACGGTGGGATATACCCAGGCAGCGATCGACGCGGGCGAGATCGACGCTCGCGGTGTGAAGTTGCCGCTGTCGCGCAACCCACGCGCGAAGATGCAGGGCATTCACGACGGGTTCGTGAAGCTGTTCTGCCGTCCCGGTACCGGGATCGTGGTCGGCGGTGTGATCGTGGCCCCGCGCGCGAGCGAGTTGATCCACACCGTCGCACTCGCCGTGGACCTGCACTTGACGGTCGACCAGATCGCCAGCGGATTCACCGTCTACCCCTCGCTTTCCGGCTCGATCGCGGAAGCCGCCCGGCAATTGCACCGGCGCGAGCGTTCCTGACCGGCCGGCCCCGGACGAATCGGCCGGGTCGCTCCCGGAGGGCGGGCGATCCCGGCGAGACGATCCCGGCGAGACGATCGCGTCGTGATCGATACCGCCGTGCCGATGTGCCACGTGCCGCTGTCCGATGTCGCCGTGACGAGCACGTCGAGCGGGTGGCGCCGTGACGATCGCGCCCGGTCGGCCCCGTCGCGCGGTCCCGCCCCGGGGTGCCCCCGCCTGCGAGAGCAATGCGGCCGCACGATCAATACGGCTTCAAGATCATTCCGCCGGGGGTGGTGGCCTCCGGCGTGCGAGGGGCGCGCGGAATTCGGATTCCGCGCTCCCGGGGACTCCACTTACGGGTGGCTTTTCTCGAACATCCGCTGTGCTCCCGGGCCGCCGCGCATACTCGAATCGGACCGGGTGTGATCGCCGCCTCGCGGTGTGTTCCGCATCCGTCGAGCCCGGCTGACGCGGAATCAAAATCGGTGCACAGCAGCGGTATCCGGCTCCGGGTGAGCAGCGTTATGGTTGGCCCTTCCGAACGCTGCGGCTTCGCTGCGCCCGGAAACCGAAGCGGTCTTATCACTTTGATGAACAAGTTCGGGTAAGAGTCGCAAGCGGCTGATAAGAGCCGGTCGTTCGCGTTACCTTCGTCACGTGTTCGCAGCAGAGCGTCGTCAACTGATTCTTGAAATGGTGCGGGCCAACGGAGCGGTGTCCCTGAGGGAACTCGCCCGGGTGGTCCAGACGTCCGAGGTGACGGTTCGGCGGGACGTGCGGGCCCTGGAAGCCGAAGGGCTGCTCGACCGTCGGCACGGTGGAGCGGTGCTGCCCGGTGGGCTGTCCCGTGAGCCGAGCTATTCGCAGAAGACCCACCTCGCGGCGGCGGAGAAGGCGGCCATGGCCGACCTCGCGGTCTCCCTCGTCGACGAGGGGGATGCGATCGTCGTGGGCGCCGGCACCACCACGCAGGAGCTGGCCCGCAGGCTGGCCCGGATCCCGGGCCTGACCGTGGTCACCAACTCCCTCCTCGTCGCGCAGGTCCTCGCCCACGCCAATCGGGTCGAGGTCGTGATGACCGGCGGCACGCTGCGCGGGTCGTCCTACGCGTTGGTCGGCAGCGGAGCCGAGCAGGCCCTGGCGGGTCTGCGCGTGCGCCGCGCGTTCGTGTCCGGCAACGGGCTGACCGCCGAGCGTGGCCTGTCCACCCCCAACATGCTGTCCGCGAGTGTGGACCGCGCCCTGATCCAGGCCGCCCACGAGGTCGTCGTCATGGTCGACCACACCAAGATCGGTGTGGACACCATGTTCCAGACGGTGGCCCCCGAGCGCATCACCCACCTCGTCACCGACGAGGACGCTCCCGGCCCGGAGAGCGAGGCCCTGGCCGAACTGGGCGCACAGGTGCACATCGCCCCCCTCCCGCAGCGGGCCGTTCCCGGCGCCCGCGCGGAATTCAACGGGGAGCGGATGCGGGACATGCGCGTCCCGGGGGTGATGCCCGACCAGTGATCACGTGCGACCGATCAGGGATCACCCGCCGCCTGCCCGGCGCCCCCCGGGCAACGCGCTTCGCACGTGTTCGACCAGGTCGCCGCCGAAGGCCCCGAACCCCGTCGCCGACCACACGCTTCGATCCGCCGGGACCTCGTAGTAGGCCAGGTACGCGCCGTCCGCCACCCGCTGGGTGAGCACGTCCGCCATGGTGCGCTCGCTCGCGGCGAGCATGCACGCGTGGCACGCGGGTACGGACAGTCGGGTCCGGCCGCGGATCGCCCACTGCAGCCGACCGATCACGGTCCCGTGCAGCGGGTTGAGCAGGCAGACCGACACGCGGAACGGGTCGTCGTCCGCGTCCTCCTCCTCGCGCGCGTCTTCCGACAGCGCTCGTTCGGCTCGATGCGCGGCCACCTCCAATGCCCGGACACCGTGTCGGACCAGCACCAGCACCCCCGCGAGATCGGGGAGATCGTCGGCATCGCGCCATACCCACGCCGCGGCCTCACACGCATCCAGAGCCCGAAGTTGCGCCGCGAGCGCGGGCGGATGCGTCGCCGGTACGAGTGCCTGGGTCCGCGCCGCGAGATCCGCGAGCCGGGCGCCGGCCTCGGCGCGCAACGCCGTGACCGACTCGGCCCGAGCCCGTTCGTACAACGCGGTCGGAATCGTGAACATCGCCGCTCCGCCGCGCTCGGCGGGTAAGGCCGCCTCGGCGGACGAGGTCGCACGTCGACGACTCGACCACCGCATACCCGTGGCGGCCCCGGTGCCGCCGGCCGCGAGTGCCGTGGCGATCGTGATCCAGGCTTCCACGCCGCCCCCTTCGGCCCGGTCCGCGCTACGCGAACGCCCCCGCGCGAGAATCCTCGGCGGGGGCGGTCGTTGTTTCCTCGGGCTGCGATCGATCCCGATCGGGGTCACTCCTCGATCCGGATCAGTCCTCGATCCCGATCTCGATCAGTCCTTGATCTCGCAGAGCACCGCGCCGGACGTGACCGTCGCGCCGACCTCGGCGACCAGGCCCTTGACGGTACCGGACCGGTGGGCGTTGAGCGGCTGTTCCATCTTCATCGCTTCGAGGACCACGATCAGCTCGCCCTCGGCCACCTGCTGACCCTCCTCGACCGCGACCTTGACGATGGTGCCCTGCATCGGGCTGGCCAGCGAGTCGCCGCTCGCCGCGGCGCCGGCCTTCTTGGCACCGCCGCGCTTGGGCGCCTTCTTCCCCGCGGCCGGGGCCGCACCGGATGCGCCGAGGCCCGCCGGGAGGGTGACCTCGAAGCGCCGACCGTTGACCTCGACCACGACGGTCTCGCGCTCGCCGGCCTCCTCGGCCGCGTCAGCGCCGCCGCCGAACGGGGCGATCGTGTTCTCGAACTCGGTCTCGATCCACCGGGTGTGCACCGTGAACGGGTCGGTCGAGTCGTCGAGCTCGGGCGCGAACGCCGGGTCCACCACCACCACGCGGTGAAAGGTGAGCGCGGTCGCCATGCCGTCCACGACGAACTCGTCCAGCGCGCGCTTGGCCCGCTGGAGCGCCTGCTTGCGGTCGCGACCGGTGACGATCAGCTTCGCGAGCAGCGAGTCCCACGCCGGACCGATCACCGAGCCCTGCTCGACACCCGAGTCCAGGCGTACGCCCGGGCCGGACGGCGGCAGCCACTGGGTGACCTCGCCGGGAGCGGGCAGGAAGCCGCGCCCCGGGTCCTCGCCGTTGATCCGGAACTCGAACGCGTGGCCGCGCAGCGGCGGGTCGTCGTAGCCGAGTTCCTCGCCGTCGGCGATCCGGAACATCTCGCGTACCAGGTCTATGCCGGTGACCTCTTCGGTGACCGGGTGCTCGACCTGGAGACGGGTGTTGACCTCGAGGAAGGAGATGGTGCCGTCCTGGCCCACCAGGAACTCGCAGGTCCCGGCGCCGACGTAACCGGCCTCCTTGAGGATGGCCTTCGACGCGCGGTACAGCTCGGCGTTCTGCTCCTCGCTCAGGAACGGCGCGGGCGCCTCCTCGACGAGCTTCTGGTGCCGGCGCTGGAGCGAACAGTCACGGGTGGACACGACCACCACGTTGCCGTGGGTGTCGGCCAGGCACTGGGTCTCGACGTGCCGCGGCTTGTCCAGGTAACGCTCGACGAAGCACTCGCCGCGACCGAACGCGGCCACCGCCTCGCGCACCGCCGAGTCGTACAGCTCGGGCACCTCTTCGAGGGTGCGGGCCACCTTGAGTCCGCGCCCGCCACCGCCGAAGGCGGCCTTGATGGCGATCGGCAGGCCGTTGGCCTTCGCGAACTCCACCACTTCCTCGGCACCCGAGACCGGGTCCGGGGTGCCGGCGACCAGGGGCGCGCCGGCCCGCTGGGCGATGTGCCGGGCGGCCACCTTGTCACCGAGATCACGGATCGCCTGCGGCGGCGGTCCGATCCAGGTCAGGCCCGCGTCCAGCACGGCCTGGGCGAATTCCGCGTTCTCCGACAGGAATCCGTATCCGGGGTGGATGGCGTCCGCGCCGGAGTCCCGGGCGGCCTGCAAAACCTTGGCCACGTCCAGGTAGCTCTCGGCCGGAGTGTTTCCGCCGAGCGCGTGGGCCTCGTCGGCCACCCGCACGTGCAGAGCATCCCGGTCCGGCTCGGCGTAGACGGCCACACTGGCGATGCCGGCATCCCGGCATGCTCGGGCGACGCGGACCGCGATTTCCCCACGGTTGGCGATGAGTACCTTGCGCACGATCTGGCTCCCTCCTCAACTGCGGAGAGTCTAGGGATTCGAAGGCGGGCACAATTCGCCGCCCCACCTCGTCATGGGTACGGCAACCCGCCATGTTCATGGCCTGCGGTGGAGCTGCCGGCCACGTTGCCGGTGGGGTCAACGTACTCCGAACGCGATGGGGACCGACGCTCGGGTACAGCTGAAACGTGTTCCAGTTTTTTGTCGGGTTCCGTCAACCGCCGAGACAGTCGCCTGCGGCGGAGCGTCCGAGCAGCCCGGTTTCGGGCACGTTCGCACCCGCCATCTTCCCGCAGTGCTTGCAGGCCTTGGCCCACGGCTTGCCGGCCGGCCCGGCCGGCCCGTACTGATACACCCACTCGTGCTCGTCGTGACCCTCGGCACACATGTCCCACGCATTACCCGGTTCCCGCACGTCGCGCACCATCGATCCTCTCCTCGCCCTACCCCGTGCGCAGGCTACGAGCCCCCGCTCCCGGGAGTGGGCGAAACGCACAAACCGCCTGAGACGCGGCCGAACGCGGGTCGCCTGGCTGCGGGCCGGGGGTGGGGGAGTGCCGGTTGCCTGGGGGTGGGTTGGCGGTGGGGTGGGGCGTGGGTTGCGCGAGTGTCGGCCGGGTGTGGGTCGCTCGGCGGCGGAGTCCGGGGTGTGCGGTGCGAGTCCATGCGGAGGAGCCGGGGCATGTGGGCTGCCCGGGACCGGGGTTACCGGATCGCGGTGGCGGCCTGTGTCCCGGGGGCTGTTCAGTCTTCCGAGCGGGTGTTTTCGCTGTCCCCACCGTGGCGGTGTTGCCGAGTGGACCAGACGCCGGCGTCCTGGCTGTAGCGGATCAGGAGTTGGGCGAATCGGGTGCGGTCGCTCGGATCCCATGCCGCGGTGATCTGTTCGAACGTCTCGCGTTGTTCGGAGGCGAAGCGATGACGCTCGGCCTCGCCGGCGTCCGTGAGTTCCAGAACCGTGCGCCGTCCGTCGGCTTGGGAGGCGACCCGCCGCATCAGGCCGTCGGCGATGCAGGCGGCGGTGGTGCGACTGGCGACGGGCTGAGTGACGCCCATCTCGACGGCGATTCCGCCGACCGTCATCTCCCCGGGCGCGTCCGCGACCACGTTCAGGACGAGGTTGCGGGTGAGATCGCCGCGTCCGCCGGAGGTGCGCCGCCGCAGCCGTGACAGTGCGGGTCCGACCTGGTCGAGCAGGGTTTTCTCGATTGCCGAGTCTGACGGGGAGCTGCTCATGTGGCCATTCTAAAGAGTTCCGGTCATCATGCATGCGCATAGCGTCGAGCATGTGCATAGCTTTAGGTATATATTTAGGCGGGGGCATACTCCAGGATTGAGGCAAGCCATGTCCGTGACTGCAATCACCGGCGCCCGGGTCTTCGACGGCGAGAAGACGCTGGGTGCCCTCACCGTGCTCATCGAAAACGGGCGGATCGCCCGCATCGGCGGCGACGTTCCCGAGGGGGCTGAGATCGTCGACGGCAGCGGGGCAACACTGCTGCCGGGCCTGATCGATGCCCACGTCCACACCGGCCCCGGCACGTTGGCACTGGCGCTGCGGTTCGGAGTGACCACCGAGCTGGAGATGCAGGGCACCAGCACCCGCGACAACCGTGCGCACATCAGCGGCGACGACACCGTCGCCGACGTACGCTCCTCCGGTTTCGGCATCACCCCGCCGGGCGGCCACCCCAGCGAGCTGTTCCCCGAAGGCTTCCGCCCCGGCCCGCCCGCAGGTGCCAAGCCCGTCGGAGAGCCCCCGCTCATGCCGTTCTCCACCACTCCCGAGGAAGCTGTCGCGTTCATCCCGCAGCTGATCGAACGCGGCTCGGACTACATCAAGTTCATGGTCGACGACGGCAGCATCGAAGGGCATCCCGGCCTGCCGATGCTCGACCGGGCCACCTTGAACGCCGGAGTGGCCGAGGCCAAGCGGCGCGGCATGCTCACCGTCGCCCACACCCTGACCGTGGACGCCACCCGCATGGCCATCGAGGCCGGCATCGACGGCCTCGTCCACCTGTTCATGGACCAGCCCCATACGGACGAAATCATCGGCATGATCACGGACGCCGGGGTCTTCGTCGTGCCCTGTGTGGTGCTGAACGCCTCCATGATGGGCATCACCGGAAGCGAACTCGCCGACGACCCGCGCGTCGCCTCACGCCTCGACGCCGACTGGGACAAGGCACTGCGCTCCAGCTTCGGCCACTACCCGCAGGGCAGGATCGAAGACGTCCTGGCCACCGTCAAGGCACTCGGTGACGCCGGTGTGGACCTGCTGGCGGGCACCGACGTCTCGCTGCCTCTGCCGTTCCTGGGCGGACTCGCCCACGGAGCCAGCGTCCACCACGAACTGCGGTACCTGGTCCGTGCCGGCCTCACCCCCACCCAGGCTCTGCGCGCAGCCACCGCCACCACCGCCCGCCGCTTCAGCCTGGATGATCGCGGACGCATCGCCGAGGGCCTGCGTGCCGACCTCCTCCTCGTCGACGGCGACCCCACCACCACCATCTCCGACACCCTCAACACCCGCGCCATCTGGCGCCGCGGCACCCGCCTGGCGGCCTGACCGGCACCCTCTACGAAACCCCGTGGCCGTCGACCATCCCGTCGGCGGCCACTGCCACACGCTTGTGCTCCCCCCTTCCCGTCGGTTGAGAACCCGATCAGCCGGGTGCGGGTTGCCTTGCCGGCGGCCCGGGCGGGTTGTTGTTGTCGCCTGCGGCAGGCCCGGCGTGGGTGGGTGCGGGTCCGCCCGGCGGTGGGTGGGAGGGCCGGGCGGCGGCGTGTGGGGGCGTTGGCCGGCTGCCCGGGCGGGCGGTAATCGGCTCGTGGTGTTTCCCCTGGACGGGGCGGGCTGCCACGATGTGAACGTCTACGGCATCCCATGCCTGGGCAGGAGGTACTGGTGGCAGAGGTGTTCTTGCGCCGGCTGACCCGTTGGCAGGCCGACCAACAGCGGGAATCCGTCGCGGATACGTACGTCAAGACCTACGGCGAAGACCCGCCGGGCCGCCCCGATTTCCTGCGGCGCTATGCCGAGGACATCCAACAGCCCGGGTTCGAGATGGTGGTCGCGAACGGGGCCGGTGAAGCGGCGGGCTGCACGTACGGCTTCCCGCCTCGGCGGGCGAGTGGCTGGTGGACCGGCTTCCACGGCGAGTTGCCCGAGGACGTGGCCGAACTGGCCGCGGCCGGCAAGGTGTTCGTGGTCGTGGACCTGATGGTCGTACCCCAGCACCGGCGCCAGGGTCTGGCCACCCGGATGCGGGAGAGGCTGCTCGCGGGCACCGACGCCACGTTCGCCGCGGTGCGGGTGCCCCGGGACAACCATGCCGCGCTCGCGGCGTTCCGATCCTGGGACTGGGCCCGCCTCGGCGAGTGGCGACCCGACCCGGCGACCGAGCCCGCCGAGGTGTGGGGCCACCGGCTCCGGACCTGAGCCCGGCTTCGCCGCCGAGCCGAGCCCACCGACCCCGGCCGGACCGAGCCGGCTCCGAATCGGACCCGGGCCCGAATCGGATCGTCGGGGGCTCGGCTACGTCGTCCGTCCGGTTTGGGTCCGTGCGACGCCGTGTAGTTCGCGCCTTGGGACCGGGGACGGGTTCGGTCCGGTGTCGGGCTCGGTCGGGTCGTCGGGTGGTCGGCTGCGCCGGAGGCGCCGGTTCGGCCGGGTCAGTCGCCGTGCAGGTCGTGCAGGATCCGGCTGGTGCGCTTGTCTGCGGGGTAGAACGACTCGATCGAGATTTCCGCCACGGTGATGTCGACCGCGGTGCCGAACGTGGCCACCGTGCTCACGAAGGAGAGCACCTCGCCGCCGAACCGGATGCCCAGCGGGATGGCCGGTGCGCCGGGGCCGGCCGCGTTCGGCGGTTCGCCGCCCGGGTAGCCGCTCACCTCGTCGTACAGCTCCTGGACCAATGGGTCCGCGGTGATCGCGGCCTGCCGACGCAGCCGGTGCAGCAGGTGCGCGCGCCACTGCGGGAGGTTGACGATCCGTGGCGCCATGCCCTCGGGGTGCAGGCTCACCCGGTAGGCGTTCAGCGGATCGGTGAGCAGTTCGGGTGCCACGCCTTCGGTGAACAGCGCGATGCTCGGCGTCGCGTCGACGATGTTCCAGGCCCGGTCCACGATCACCGCCGGGTACGGACCGTGCCCGACCAGGATCTGCCGCATCGCGGACATCACCGCGTCCAGTTCCGGCGCGTCCAGGCGGCTCTCGTTGTAGGCCGGGGCATGACCCGCGGCCAGGAGCATCCGGTTGCGTTCGCGCAGGGGGACCTCCAGGTATTCGGCCAGCCGCAGCACCATGTCCCGACTGGGCACCGCGCGGCCGGTCTCGATGAAGCTCAGGTGCCGGGTGGACACCTCGACCTCCACGGAGAGCTCCAGCTGGCTCAGCCGCCGGTGTTGCCGCCAGTGCCGGATCAACTCGCCGCTCGACCGCCGGCCGGCGGTGTGGCCGGCGGGCCGCTCGGTGACGACATTCCCGGATCCCGAACTCATGGCACCCGACCGTACGCGGTGCTCCACGAACTCGGCACGGTGCGTCCGCAACAACCCGCCGGCTCCTCGGTGAATGGTCATCGCGCGGACTTGTTCGCCTTGCGCAGGGCGAAGATCTGTACATCGGCGAAGCCGAGCACCGCGATCGCCTGGAGCACGATGAGCGTGGTGCCCAGGCCGGTGGGGTCCAACCAGCCCGTGAGGGCGGTCAGCACGCTGTCCGCGAACCACAGCAGGTTGAGTCCGATCACCACGCGCACGGCGGTGCGATGCGGTGCGGACCGCGCGGCCACCCGCCAGACGCCGAGCGCGTACAGCACCAGGAACGCGCCGAGGCCGGCCAGGAACGCGGTGGGCAGGCCGAGGGCGCCGTCGAAGGCGGCACAACCGGCCAGCGCGAGCAGGCCCACCGCGCCGGTGGCGATCGCGTCGAGCCGCAGGGCGATGCGCAGCAGGCCGGTGTCGCCGCGGACGGCGCCGTCGCCGGGGCCACCGGCCGCCGCGAACGTGGAGTGCAAAGACTGGGCGCTCATGGGGTCCTCCAGGGTCGATTGCCGACAGCGACGACTGTGCTCGACACCCGGTGCGGTGGTCGATTCCCTCCGAGGTAATGGCCGTGCGATCCGGAGGTATCGGTCGCGCGCTCCCGAGGTGATGGCCCCGCGGTCCCGAGGTGACACCGGGCCTCTCGGGGAGGGCGTGCCCCGGATCCGTCGAGCCGTGCCCCAGGGCCGGACGGTCCGGCGCTGTCCGAGCGGCGATCGCGGGGCGGGCGCGGGGATCGAGCAGCAGCCCGAGGGAGGGTCGAGGGACTTCCGGCAGATCCGAATCGGTCGGCCCCGCGTCTTCCGCTTCGGGAGCGGACGACCACCGTTCTTCCCTAAGCTGCCTGTAAAACGACCCGGGGGAGACGGCCATGGCCGGCGGAGTGGTACGCAAGGCCTACGAGGCCGGCGCCGGATTCGCGGAGGGCCGCGCGCGGCGCCCCGAACCGGTGGGCCGGCTGTCCCTGGAATGGGTGCCCGGTGCGCTGCTGGTCGTGCTCGGCACGGCCGCCGCGCTGGTGCTGCTCCGGGCCGGCATCGATCCCGCCGCACCGGCTCCGGCCGCCGCGGACCCGGCCGCCTACGGTTCGGTCCCGCCGCCGGCGAGCCCCGGTGCCGGCGACTGGTCGGTGTGGGATCTGATCGCGGTGCTGCTGCCGTGGGCGGTGCCGCTGGTGATCGGCGGCGTCGGGCTCACCGACAGCGTCTTCACCCACCGCCGCGGCGCGGTCGGCGGCGTGCTGGTGATCGGTCTGGCCGGTGCCGCGCTGACCACCGCACTCGACCCGATCGCCACGCACTACGACGGCTCGGGCGACGCGCGCTGGCTCGGCTTCGTCTACCTGCTGCGGTTCGGCTTCGCGGTCCAGGTGCTGGTCGGCGTGGTGTTGTGGATCCATCTCGCGGTGCCCCGCCACCAGGCGCCGCTGAACGCCGCGTTCGCGGCGACGCTGGCGGCGGCCGTACCGCTGCTGTTCGTGCTCGGCGGGCGGGACGTGCTCGACCCGATGTGGGAGTCCGGCGCCGGACTCCAGACCTGGCTGCCGCTCGCCGCGTTCGGCTACCTGTTGATCCTGCTGCCCACCGGTCGGGTCCTGGTGCCGCCGGGCCGGGGCTGGCAGGAGTCGGAAGTGGGCGCCTTCGGTGGGGTGTTCCTGCTCGGGCTGGCCGGCGTCGGGGTGTCCGCGGCGACCATCGTGATGGGCGACGACAAGCCCAAGCTGCTCGGCCTGTGGCCGATCGTCGCGTTGGCGGGCTGCCTGGTCGCCGCGGTGCTGACCTACCGGGTGGACGGGGTGCGCTCGGTCGCGGGCGCGCTGCTGGCGATGGCGGTCGGGCTGGCCGCGTTCCCGGCCGCGCTGTTCGCCTGGGACCGCACCGAGGGCAACCCGGGGCTGGGCCTGGACGGGCCGGGCGAATACGTGCCGTGGCTGCTCGGGCTCGCCGTCGCGGGCATCCTGGGTGCGGTCGCGGCCCGGATGCTCGGGGCGTACGCGATCGGCCTGGCCGCGCTCGCGCTGGTCCTGGCCGAGCTCATCGGCCCGGCGGCCGGCTCCGGCCATCAGCTCGCGGTGCGCTGCGCGGGTGCGGCGGCGATCGGCGTGGTGGTCGGCGGGCTGCGTCCGGAGGCCGCGATCGCGGCGTTCGGACTGGGTGCGGCATGCGGACCGGTGTGGCCGGACCTCCAGGCCGCGTCGGCGGACTACGACTGGGTGGAGTGGCTGACCAAAAAGCCCGGCGGGGTACCGCTGCCGCTGCTCGTGCTCGCCGCGATCGCCCTGCCGCTCGCGCTGCTGGCCGCACTGCGCGGCAGCCCCACGCCGCCGCCGCGTGGTCCCGGGCGCGGCCCCGACCCGGTCGGCGCACCGGTCCCCGGCAGCGGCCCGTGGGCTCCGAACGCCTACGCCGAACCCACCCCGCAGCCCTACGTGCCGCAGCAGCAGCCGAGCGCCGGCTCGTACCGGCCGCAACCGCCGGCCGGGCTGCCCAACCTCGGCCCCGGCCCGGTCCGCCGCGACCTGAACCGACCGGACGGGCCCGGCTCCTGACGGCGCGTCAGCGCCCGGAGCGGGCCTGCCGGGTCAGGTCCACAGGTCGATGATCCGCACGCCCACGCCGTCCAGGAGCCGGCGCAGCAGCGGCAGCGACAGGCCGATCACGTTGCCCGGGTCGCCGTCGATGCCGTCCACGAACGGCGACGCGTAGCCGTCCAGGGTGAACGCGCCCGCCACGTGCAGCGGTTCACCGGTGCCGATGTACGCGGCGACCTCGTCGTCGGACGGCGACCCGAACCGCACCGTGGTGGCCGCCACGTCGGACACCCGCAGCCCGCTGCGCCGGTCGATCACGCAGTGCCCGGTCAGCAGCACCCCGGCGCGCCCGCGCATCGACTGCCAGCGCTGCCATGCCTCGGCGGCGTCGGCCGGCTTGCCCAGCGCGCGGCCGTCCAGTTCCAGGACCGAGTCGCAGCCCACGACCAGTTCGTCGGCCGTGAGCCCGGCGGCCACCGCGTCGGCCTTGGCCTCGGCCAGGAGCAGGGCGAGTTCGCGCGGCGTGGTGGCGGTGAGCGCGTCCTCGTCGACGCCGCTGACCACGACCTCGGGGTCCAGCCCGGCGTCGCGCAGCAGCTTCAGGCGCGCGGGAGAGGCCGAGGCGAGCACGAGGGTACGGGAGGGGGAACGGTCGGTCATGCCGCCAACGTACCGGGCGTCGGCCCGGGCCCGGACGGCCCGGTCACGGGCCGAGTACAGGTCACAGGCCGAGTACAAGCAGGCCGAGGATCACCACCACGGGCAGGATCCACAAGGCGCGCCGCAGCTGGGCCACGGCGCGCCGGGTTTCCTCGGAGAACTCGTCACGGTCACGCATGTGTCCATCGTGCGGGGCGCGCGACCGTGCGATCTTGAGTACGAGTACTCAAGTCGGGTCGTGCGATATGCCGACAACCGATCTGCCGACGACCGGCGAAGCCGACCTTCCGTCGGCATGCCGGCACCCATCGGGCATGCCGCCACCCGCCGGGCAAGCCGGCCCCTCCGTCGGGGAGCCGGCTCCCCGACGGGCAGGCCCGCCCTCGGTCGGAGCGGCCGACTCTCAGGACGGCCAGGCGCTCGCGCGCCAGGCACCGGGCCCGGGCCGCAACTGCCTGCGCACCAGCCGGGCCGGCGCATTCCACTGCGAGGGCGCCGCCGGCTCCGGCGCCACGGTGCCGCCGCTCGCCTTGGCCGCCACGACCGTGACGATCACGGCCAATTCCTCCGGGGTGGGTTCACCCCGCACCACCTTGATCATGGGGACCTCCAGGCCCTGACCGAGCCGGCCCGCGACGCATGCGCCGGGGACCGACTCGGTGTGGTCCGACTTACCGCGGGATGTCGCCGTCCTACAGCGGGATGTTGCCGTGCTTCTTCGGCGGCAGCGTCTCGCGCTTGCCGCGCAGCGCCCGCAGCGCCTTGACCACGTGCGCCCGGGTCGAGGACGGCCGGATGACCGCGTCCACGTAGCCGCGCTCGGCGGCCACGTACGGGTTGCACAGCGTGTCCTCGTACTCCTGGATCAGCCGCGCGCGGGTCGCCTCGGGATCGTCCGCGGCGGCGATCGTGCGCCGGTGCAGGATGTTGGCCGCGCCCTGCGCGCCCATCACCGCGATCTGCGCGGTCGGCCAGGCCAGGTTGACGTCCGCGCCCAGGTGCTTGGAGCCCATCACGTCGTACGCGCCGCCGTACGCCTTGCGGGTGATGATGGTGACCAGCGGCACGGTGGCCTCGGCGTACGCGTAGATCAGCTTCGCGCCGCGGCGGATGATGCCGTTCCACTCCTGGTCGGTGCCGGGCAGGAAGCCGGGTACGTCCACGAAGGTCAACACCGGGATGTTGAACGCGTCGCAGGTGCGCACGAAGCGTGCGGCCTTCTCGGACGCGTCGATGTCCAGCGTGCCGGCGAACTGCATCGGCTGGTTCGCCACGATCCCCACGGACCGACCCTCGACCCGGCCGAAGCCGACCACGATGTTCGGCGCGAACAGCGGCTGGACCTCCAGGAAGTCCGCGTCGTCCAGGACGTGCTCGATCACCGTGTGGATGTCGTACGGCTGGTTCGCCGAGTCCGGGATGAGCGTGTCCAGGTCACGGTCGAAGTCCGTGGTCTCCAGGTCGGCGGCCTCGTCGAAGGACGGGGCCTCCTCCAGGTTGTTGCTCGGCAGGTAGGACAGCAGGCCCTTGACGTAGTCCAGCGCGTCCTTCTCGTCCGCGCCCATGTAGTGCGCGTTGCCGGACTTGCTGTTGTGCGTGCGGGCGCCGCCGAGGTCCTCCATCGTGACGTCCTCGCCGGTGACCGTCTTGATCACGTCGGGACCGGTGATGAACATCTGCGAGGTCTGGTCGACCATCACGACGAAGTCGGTGAGCGCGGGCGAGTAGACGTGGCCGCCGGCCGCGGCGCCCATGATCAGCGAGATCTGCGGGATCACGCCGGAGGCGATCACGTTGCGGCGGAAGATCTCGCCGTACAGGCCGAGCGAGACGACACCCTCCTGGATGCGCGCGCCGCCGCCCTCGTTGATGCCCACCAGCGGGACGCCGGTCTTGATCGCGAGGTCCTGGATCTTGACGATCTTCTCGCCGTACACCTCGCCCAGGCTGCCCCCGAACACGGTGACGTCCTGCGAGAACACGCACACGTGGCGACCGTCGACCGTGCCGGAACCGGTCACCACACCGTCCCCGTAGGGGCGGTTGCTCTCCAGGCCGAAGTTGGTGGAGCGGTGCCGGGCGAACTCGTCGAGTTCGACGAACGAGCCCTCGTCGAGCAGATACTCGATGCGCTCGCGCGCGGTCATCTTGCCCTTGGCGTGCTGCTTCTCGACCGCTCGGGCGCTTCCCGCGTGTACCGCCTCGTCGATACGACGCTCGAGGTCGGCCAGCTTCCCGGCGGTGGTGTGGATGTCGGGCTCGCCCTGTACTGGGTCCATCGTGCTGGCTCCTGTCACGTCGAACGGCGGCGATCGGTAGCGTATCCGCGCCACGCCGGCGACCATCACCGCCCTGCCTCGCAGTGCCTTCTAGGGTGATCGGATGGACTCTCCTTTCACGGATCTGGACCGCCCCCCGCTGCGTGAGGCGGCGCTGCGCCGGGCCCTGCTGGTACCCGGCGGGCTGTGGCGCGAGGTCGACGTCGTGCCCGAGACCGGATCGACCAACGCCGACCTCGCCCGGCGGGCCGACGAGGCGGAGGGGCTGGTACTGGTCGCCGAGTCGCAGCTGGCCGGGAAGGGCCGGCTGGACCGGCGCTGGAGTGCGCCGCCGCGTTCGGGCATCGCGATGTCGGTGACGCTGGCGCCGGACGAGGTGCCGGTCGCGCGCTGGGGCTGGTTGCCGCTGCTCGCCGGGGTCGCCGCGGCCTCGGCGGTGTCCCGGGTGACGGGCGTGGACGCGCGGCTGAAGTGGCCCAACGACCTGCTGGTGGGCGAACGCAAGCTGGCCGGGATCCTGGCCGAGCGGGCCGGCGCCGGGGTGGTCCTGGGGATCGGTCTGAACGTCTCGCTGCGCGAGGAGGAACTGCCGGTCCCGACCGCGACCTCGCTCGCGCTGGCCGGCGCCGAGAGCACCGATCGCGATCCGATCCTGCGGGCGATCCTGCGCGAGTTGGAGGAGTGGTACACCCGCTGGCGGCTGGCCGGGGGCGACGCGCGCACGAGCGGCCTGCTCACCGCCTACACCGACGCGTGCGCCACGATCGGCCGCCGGGTGCGGGTCGAACTGCCCGCCGACCGCACCCTGGAGGGCCCGGCCACCGGCATCGACGAGGACGGCCGCCTCCTGGTCACCACCTCGGAAGGCCCCACCGCGGTGGGCGCCGGCGACGTCGTCCACGTCCGCCCGACCGCCGACTAGTGCCGCCGGGCGCGGCACCAGGCCGGGTCCGGCGCCCCGGTGGCCGCGCCCGGCCGGCCATCGCGTGTCCGCCCATCACCACGACCCCGGGCCGCCCCTCGCCCGAATTCCGCAGCCTTTCCACCCTGGGCGACGGGGGGCGGGTGGGCGCAAAAACCCGTGCCTTCGGCACGCCTCCCGGCCCCCCGCCCAAGAGACCCGCACAATCGTGGTGACTCACCAGGAGGCCCGGTGTTCACAACCACAGCCGAGGTCGACGACGACACACTCTTCGTCGTGCGCCCGCACTGGAAGCACCTCGTCCGCCCCGCCCTGGCCCTGTTCGCCACCGTCGCCGCCACCGGCTTCCTCGCCGCGCTGACCCCGCCGGACGCCGCCCGCGGCTGGATCCAACCCGCCGTGCTCCTGGCCGGACTCGCGGTCCTGGTCCGCTGGAGCGTCGCGCCGTGGCTGGCCTGGCTGGGCACGCTGTACTCGGTCGCGGCCGATCGCCTGACCGTGCGTACCGGCACGCTCACCCGGGAGATCCGGGTGGTGCCGTTCGCCCGCGTGGAGGACGTACTGATCGAGCACGAGTCGTTCGTGGACCGGATGCTCGGCGCGGGCACCGTCGTACTGGTCCCCGTCGGCGACCGGGAGCAGCTCGAACTGCCGGGTCTGCCCCACGTGGTGCGGCTGCAGAGCGAGCTTCTGGTGCTCGTGGAGCGGGCCGCCGAGGGGCGGAGGAAGCACGTGGCACCGCCCGACCCCGAACCTTTGTGACCCCCGACACGTAGTGTGGCTCCGACGAGACCATCCTTCGCACACCCGGTGGAGCCACATGCCCGAGGAACGGACCCGCGTGGAGCCCGGCGCGGGCGCCGGGGCCGACGCGGCCGATCAGCACCCCCTGCCCGACCTTTCCGACCTGGAGGCGGTCAACAACACGATCGCCGACGTCGAGCAGGTCGTGCTGGGCGCCCCCCGGCGATACACCTCCGGCCAGGTCGCCGACCTGGTCGGGGTGCCCCTCGACGAGGCCCGCCGGTTGTGGCGCGGCCTGGGCTTCGCCGATTTCGGCCCGGCCCGCGCGTTCACCGACGCCGACGTCGCGGCGCTCAAGCACCTGCGCGAGCTGACCGAGTCCGGGCTGTTGCCGGCCACCGTCGCGGCCCAGTTCGTGCGCTCGGTGGGTCAGACCATGGCCCGCTTCGCCGAATGGCAGACCGAGGCGTGGGTGGAGTACATCGGCAACGAGCTCACCGGCAGCCGCTCCGAGCAGGTGGTCACCACCGCCGGCGACGTGATGCTCGAACTCGAACCGCTGGTCATCTACGCCTGGCGGCGTCACCTGGCCGCGGCCAGCTCGCGGGCGATGCAGGGGCTGACCGATCCGCAGACGGTGGGCCAGTCGCTGGCCGTCGGCTTCGCCGACCTGGTCGGCTTCACCCGGCTGTCGCGCAATCTGGAGGAGGCCGAGCTCGGCCGGCTCGTGCAGACCTTCGAGGACACCGCCGTCGACGTGATCGCCGAACAGGGCGGCCGGTTGGTCAAGACGCTGGGCGACGAGGTGTTGTTCGTGACCTTCTCGCCGGACTCGGCGGTCGAACTGGGTCTGCGCCTGGTCGAGGCGATGGCCCAGGAGGAGATCCTGCCCGCGCTGCGGGTGGGCATCGCGTACGGCCACGTGCTCTCCCGGATGGGCGACGTGTTCGGCACCACGGTCAATCTGGCCAGCCGGTTGACCGCGCTCAGTCCCAAGGACGCGGTGGTGGTCGATCGCGAGCTGGCCGCGGCCCTGGAGGGCGACAACCGCTACGAGCTGCACCCGATGTGGCGCCGACCGGTCCGCGGCCTGGGCCTGGTCGAACCCTGGACGGTGTGCCGCCCGGGCACCCCGCTGCCCGACCCGCTCGGCGCGACCGGCGGTTGAGGCCGGCGTCCGACCCCCCGCGGTGCGCTCAGTCGAACGTTTCGCGCAGCGTTCGCAGCGCGGGCCGCATCACCTGGTGTTCGAGTTCGCGCAGCACCGCGAGTTGCTCGGTCGGTGTGCTCTCGAACCGCACCGACCACACCACCAGGCACATCGTGCCGCCCGCGATCGACTCCAGCGCGAGCCTGCCCAGCAGCGGCAGACCGTCGAGTGCCCGGTAGGTATAGGTGTGTGCGCCCGGGTCGTGCGAGATCAGCCGCTCGCGCACGGTCGAGCCGTCGGGTCTGCGTACGCATCGCTCGCCCCGGGAGTGTTCGTCGACCGGCCACGGGTACCAGCCGGACGGATCCTCGAAGTCTCCTACTGCCTCCCAGATCCGGACGGCCGGTATGTCGATCGCGGCGATGACGGAAAGCGTGGGCACGCGTCGCTCCTTCGGACTGTGCCCGCGACCGTACTCTTTCGGCCGCGATCCCGGGAGCCCTCCACGCTCTCTTCACAACCATGTGTCCTTGCTCCCACGGCTGCGCTACGGAGCGGACACGGGGCGTTGCGGGCGCGAGGCACAGGAGTAATGTGCGCAGGACGCGAAGCCGGGGTATACAAGCGCTTCGCTCGCATCGGAGCGAGCCCCCGGGCTCGCGCGCGGGTGTCTCGGCACGAATACCGGCGCCGACCGGCACCGGCAACAGGAACGCACGCGAACAGCGACCCGTCGAGGTGGCGGCATGACGCGGGTGCACGTTGCCGTAAATCGGGCAATACATGACATATCCTCTGGTCTCGGTGCTGGTGGATTGGGGGTGAGGACAGTAGCTTCGCGACCCGATTCGAGCGCTCCCGAAACGGAGGGCTCGGGTGGCACACCCGACGATCTGCCCGGCATGCCGGGCGACACGTGTCCGGAACCCGTCGCCCTGGTCGAAGGTCCGGACGCGGCCCGCAGGCTGCACGCGATCATCCATCTGGCCAAGACGCTCGCCACGACCCACCACTTCTCCGAGGTGGTCCGGGTGTCCGCGACCCAGGCGCGATTGGCGATGGGGGCCGCCCACGCCTCGATCTCGGTCTGGGAGCGGGACACCGGGCGCCTGCGGGTACTGGTCAACGACGGCGAACTCGCCGAGGGCGAGGAGCCGCTGCCCGCCGCGGAGACGTATCCGGTCACCGACTTCCCGGACATCATCGAGTCCAAGGCCTGGCCGACCACGTGGTCGCGCTGTGTGGACGATCCCGAGCACGCGCGCGATCGGGAGCGGGTCGCGGCGATGCTCCGCCGGGGCCGGCACGACTGCATGGTCGCGCCGATCATGGTCGAGGGTCGGGTGTGGGGCGAGCTGTATCTGGCCCGGCGTTCCGACCAGCCGCGGTTCGAGCCGGTGGACGCCGAGTTCGCCGGAGTGCTGGCCGCGCAGATCTCGGCCGGCCTCGCCCAGGCCGAACATTTCGAGCGGATCGAGAAGCTGGCCTTCACCGACCCGCTGACCGGACTGGCCAACCGGCGTGCGATCGACGCCCGGCTGGACGAGGCGATGGCCCGGCACTACCGCGACGGCGTGGTGGTCAGCCTGATCGTCTGCGACGTCAACGGCCTCAAGCGGCTCAACGACGAACGTGGTCACGACGTCGGCGACCGGCTCCTGGAGCGGTTCGCCGACCAGCTCTCCGCATGCGGCGCGATGTTGCCCGGGGCGATGGCCGCCCGGCTCGGCGGCGACGAGTTCTGCGTGCTCGCCGAGGGTTACCCGCCGGACGACGTGGTCGCGGTCGCCGAGGAACTGTGTCGACGCGCGCTGCGGATGCACGACGGCGAGGGCGTGGCCTGCGGCGTGGCCTCCACCGGCGACCCGGTGGGCCCGGTGACCAGCGCGGATCGCCTGTTCCGGCTCGCCGACGCGGCCCAGTACCGGGCCAAGGGCTCGCGCTCGACCCGGCCGGTGGTCGCCGGACGCGGCCAGCAACCCGACCTGACCCTGTCGCTGGCGAGCGAGGCGCAGGAGGAGGCGGAGACCGAGGGCCCCGGCCCGCATCGCGACCGGCGCCGTTTCCGCGGCGCGCTGCACAACGCCGAACCCGGCCGACTGCTCGCGGCGGTACTCGCCGTCCTGGACGAGCGCGAGCCCAAGAGCGTGCACCGCGCGGACACGTTGGGCCGGCTGGAAATCGTCGCCGACACCTTCGCGCGGATGCTGGACGGCGTCGCGTGGTGGGTGTCCTACCTGCCGCCGGGCGGCCGGGTGCTGCGCACCGTGCGCTACTCGATCCACCGACTGACCGGAGTGCAGAGCGAATCGGGGTCGCGCTACGACGCGGTCGCCGCCGAATACGACCTGGCGCACTACCCGGCCACGGCGCACGCGGTGCAGGGCGGCAGCTTCGTCGCCGAACTGGGCGACCCGGGCACCGACCCGGCCGAGGAGGACCTGCTCCTGGTCGGTGGCTACAAGGCGATGGTCGCCGCCGGCGGCAGCAACGCGGCGGGCGGCTGGCTGGTCGAGATCTACGCCGACGACCTGAGCCTGAGCGTCACCGGGCTGGCCCCGGTGCTGCGCGCGCTGGTCGCGGTCGCACTGACCGGGGGCGCCTCGCTCCCGGAGTGACCGAAGCGACCGAAGCGACCGGAGTGACCGAGCTTCGGTCGGTCCCGGCTCGGCTCCGGGCGATCAGGCCGACGGGTCCTCGCGCCGCACCGTCACCCGATCCGGACGGCTGTACACGTTGGCCGAGCGCCCGCGCAGGAAGCCGACCAGGGTCACCCCCGCGTCCGCGGCCAGGTCCACCGCCAGTCCGGACGGGGCGGACACCGCCGCCATCATCGGCACCCCCGCCATCGCGGCCTTCTGGGTCAGCTCGAAGGAGGCCCGGCCGCTCACCATCAGCACCTGCCCGGCCAGCGGCAACCGCCCCTCGCGCAGCGCCCAGCCGACCACCTTGTCCACCGCGTTGTGCCGGCCCACGTCCTCGCGCACGCACACCATCTCGCCGGCCGCGGTGAACAGGCCGGCCGCGTGCAGGCCGCCGGTGCTGGCGAACACCTTCTGCGCCGCGCGCAGCCGATCCGGCAGCGCGTACAGCACCTCCGCGTCCACCCGCACCTCGTCCGCGTGCACGTCGAAGCGGGACATCTTGCGCAGGCCGTCGATGCCGGTACTGCCGCAGATTCCGCACGAGCTGGACGTCCACACGCCGCGCATCAGACCCGGGTCCGGGGCGGGCACGTGCGGCGCGAGCACCGCGTCGACCACGTTGTAGGTGTTGTGGCCCTCCTCGTCGGTGCCCGCGCAGTAGCGCATCGCGGTCAGATCCTCGGCCGCGCCGATCACGCCCTCGGCCGCCAGGAATCCGGCGACCAGATCGAAGTCGTCGCCCGGGGTGCGCATGGTCACCGTGATGGTGCGCCCGCCGATCCGGATGTCGAGCGGCTCCTCGGCGACGAGCGTGTCGGTGCGCGTGACGGCCGGTGCGTCGCCGCCCAGCCGCAGGACCTTGTGGCGAGAGGTGACCCGACCCACGGCACTGCCTTTCCTCGATCCCTTCCGGGCGGGCGGATCCGCTCCGGAGGGCACACGAACCGAACGCCAACCACGAGCGAAACGTGCCGTATGCCTCCCGGAACGGTAGTCGGCCCTGGCGTTGTCGCGATCCATGCACATAATGATCGAGTGAATAACGATCTGCACAGCGCCCCCGAAACCGCCCCCGCCACCGTCTCGATCGGCGAGGCCGGGATGTCCCCGCAGGACGTCCTCGCGGTCGCCCGCGCCGGCGCACGCGTCGAACTCACCGAGCGTGCGATCAAGGCGATGGCCACCTCCCGCGCGGTGGTGGAGGGACTCGCCGCGCGCACCGAACCCGTGTACGGGGTGTCCACCGGCTTCGGCGCGCTCGCCGTCCGGCACATCAGCCCCGAGCTGCGCACCCGGCTCCAGCACTCGCTGGTGCGCTCGCACGCCGCCGGGATGGGTCCGCGGGTCGAGGACGAGGTGGTCCGCGCACTGATGCTGCTGCGGCTCAAGACCTTGTGCTCGGGCCGCACCGGGGTGCGGCCGGTCGTCGCGCAGACCATGGCCGGGCTGCTCAACGCGGGCATCACACCGGTGGTCCGCGAGTTCGGCTCGCTCGGCTGCAGCGGCGACCTGGCCCCGCTGGCGCACTGCGCACTCGTGCTCACCGGCGAGGGCGAGGCGTCCGGCCCCGACGGCGTGGTGCGGCCCGCCGCCGAACTGCTCGCCGCCGCCGGCCTGGAGCCCATCGAGCTCAAGGAGAAGGAGGGCCTGGCCCTGATCAACGGCACCGACGGCATGCTCGGCATGTTGTTGATGGCCGGGGCCGACCTCGCCCGCCTGTTCACCACCGCCGACATCACCGCCGCGATGACCATGGAGGCGCTGCTGGGCACCTCCCGCGTGCTCGACCCGGCGCTGCACGCCATCCGCCCGCACCCGGGCCAGGCGGCCAGCGCGGCCAACATGCTGCGCGTGCTCGACGGTTCGGCGCTGACCGGGCACCACCAGGACGCGGCGCCGCGCGTGCAGGACGCCTACTCGGTGCGCTGCGCGCCGCAGGTCGCGGGCGCGGGCCGGGACACCCTCGCACACGCGCTGCTGGTCGCCGACCGCGAACTCGCCTCCGCCGTGGACAACCCGGTGATCCTGGAGGACGGCCGGATCGAGTCGAACGGCAACTTCCACGGCGCTCCGGTCGGCTACGTGCTCGACTTCCTCGCCGTCGCGGTCGCCGACCTCGGCTCGATCGCCGAACGCCGCACCGACCGCCTGCTCGACCCCTCCCGCTCGCACGGGCTGCCCGCGTTCCTGGCCGACGACCCCGGCGTCGACTCCGGCCTGATGATCGCCCAGTACACCCAGGCCGCGCTGGTCTCCGAGTGCAAGCGGCTGGCGATGCCCGCCTCGGCCGACTCGATCCCCAGCTCGGCGATGCAGGAGGACCACGTCTCGATGGGCTGGAGCGCGGCCCGCAAGCTGCGCCGTGCGATCGACAACCTCAACCGCATCCTCGCCATCGAGCTCACCACCGCCGCCCGCGCCCTGGACATGCGGGTGGCCGCCGGCCTGGGCGCCCCCGCCCCCGCCACGGCCGCGGTGATCGCCGCGCTGCGGGCGAGCGGCGGCGAAGGGGTGGGCCCGGACCGCTTCCTGGCCCCCGACCTGGAGGCCGCCGACGCCTTCGTCCGGGCCGGCAAGGTGATCGAGGCCGCCGCCGCTGCGGTCGGCGAGCTGAACTGACCCGAGCGGACCGAACTGACCTCACGTCAGATCAGGCAGGATTACCTGACGCGGACCGCCGCCCCGGGCGGCGGTACGCGCCTTCAGCAGTGCCCGAGCCACCTCCGCCACGCGGCGGGCGCGGCCGAGCGACGCCCCAGCAGCGAGGAGACATGTCGGTGGCCGACGACGACGCGAGCCCTTCCGCCCGCCTGCTCGCCCTCTTCGAGCGCCACCGGCTCACCCCCACCCAGCGCCGGATCGCCCACTGCCTGGTCCGGCACGCGGGCGAGGCGGTGTTCCTCTCCAGCGTCGAGGTGGCTCAGCTCGCCGGGGTCAGCCAGCCGTCGGTGACCCGGTTCGCGGTCGCGCTCGGCTTCGACGGCTACCCGGCGCTGCGTCGGCACCTGCGCGAACTCGGGCTGCCCACCACGCCCGAGTCCTCCGCCGAGGTGGACCGCAACGAGTACGTCGGCGCCGTGCACGCCGAGATCGCCAACCTGACCCGACTGGCCGACCAACTCGCCGACCCGGGCCCGATCGCGCACGCCGCCGCCCTGCTCGCGCCCTCGCGCCCGCTGGTGGTGCTCGGCCTGCGCACCGGGATGGCGCCCGCGCGCGGCTTCGGCTACTTCGCCGCCAAGGTGTTGCCCGAGGTGCGCGTGCTGGACGAGGGTGGTTCGCTCCTGGTGGACCGGCTCGACCAGGCCCGGGCGGCGGGTGCGACCGGCCTGCTGTGCTTCGCGCTGCCGCGGTATCCGCGCGAGCTGGCCGAGGGCCTGCGGGTCGCGCGCGATCTGGGCATGCGGATCGTCACCGTCACCGACAGCCCGTTCGCGCCGGCGGCGGCACTGTCCGACGCGGTGCTGATCGCGGGGGTCGGCTCGCAACTGGTCTTCGACTCGTACGGCGCGCCGATCCTGATGGGGCAGATCCTGCTCCAGGCGATGTGCGACATCGAGCCCGCGCGGGCGCAGGCTCGACTGGAGGAGTTCGAGCGGCAGGCGGGCGAGCGCGGGTTGTTCGACGTGTGAGTGGCCTGAGCCGTCGGTCGGGGCCGCAAGTCTCGGCTGCGGCCGGCCCGTCCTCGAACGCCGGTCGGGCCGTTCAGCGTCGCCCGGTCCGCTTGCGGAGTGAGACGTGTTGCTCCGGCGTCGGCCGCCGGGTCGGTCCGCGCTGCGCCGGCATGAGCGAGATCGCGCCCAGCATGGCCAGGACGCCGACGATCGCCGCGCCGCCCGCGATCAGCGCGGTGTCCCGATAGCGCGGGATGCTGAGCAGGAAACCGCCGGTGCACAACAGCGCGCCGGTCATCACCACCAGCGCCACCACGCCCGGCTCGCGCCCGCGGCCCCGCACCAGCATCACCAGGCCCGCGAACGCCACGAACGCGCCCAGTGCGGTGATCGCCCAGAGCACCTCCTGCAGATCCATGCCGTCCGGCTACCCGGCGCCGGTCCGCGCCGACCACCGATCGCATGAAGTGGCACCGAATGGGTCAAGTCCCCCGATGTCGCGGTGCTCACGCCGCCGGCTCGGCCGGCTCTCTTGGCGACGCCTTGCAGAACAGATAGATTCACTCTTGAAGCGACTGAATGTTTTCATACAGAAATCGTGCACAGGGACAGAAGGGGCGCCGCCATGTCGGACCACACCGCAGGACCGCGCGAGGTGCGCGCACCACGCGGGAGCACGCTCACCACCCGCGGCTGGCAGCAGGAAGGCGCCCTGCGGATGTTGCTCAACAACCTCGACCCCGAGGTTGCCGAACACCCCGACAAGCTGGTCGTCTACGGCGGCACCGGCAAGGCGGCGCGCGACTGGCGCTCCTTCGAGGCGATCACCCGCACACTGACCACGCTCAAGCAGGACGAGACGCTGCTCGTGCAGTCGGGCCGCCCGGTCGGCGTGATGCAGACCCACGAGTGGGCCCCGCGCGTCCTGATCGCCAACTCCAACCTGGTGCCCGACTGGGCCAACTGGGAGGAGTTCCGCCGGCTGGAGTCGGCCGGGCTGACCATGTACGGCCAGATGACCGCCGGCTCGTGGATCTACATCGGCACCCAGGGCATCCTCCAGGGCACCTACGAGACGTTCGCCGCGGTCGCGGCCAAGCGGTTCAACGGAACCCTCGAAGGCACCATCACGCTGACCGCCGGCCTCGGCGGCATGGGCGGAGCGCAGCCGCTGGCCGTGACCATGAACGGCGGCGTGGTCATCTGTATCGACTGCGACCCCTCGCGGATCGACCGCCGGATCGAGCACGGCTACTGCGACACCCGGGTCGAGACGCTGGACGCCGCTCTGCGGCTGGCGGTCGAGGCGCGCGACGCCCGCCGTCCGCTGTCCATCGGCCTGCTGGGCAACGCCGCCGAGCTGGTTCCGCAGCTGCTCGCGATGGACGCGCCGATCGACATCGTCACCGACCAGACCTCGGCCCACGACCCGCTCGCCTACCTGCCGGTCGGCGTCGCGTTCGAGGACATGGCCGAGTACGCGCGCACCAAGCCCGCCGAGTTCACCGACCGCGCCCGCGAGTCGATGGCCCGCCACGTCGAGGCGATGGTCGGCTTCCAGGACAAGGGCGCCGAGGTCTTCGACTACGGCAACTCGATCCGCGGCGAGGCGCAACTGGCGGGCTACACCCGCGCGTTCGACTTCCCCGGCTTCGTCCCGGCGTACATCCGGCCGCTGTTCTGCGAGGGCAAGGGCCCGTTCCGCTGGGCCGCGCTCTCCGGCGACGCGCGCGACATCGCCAAGACCGACAAGGCAGTACTGGAGCTGTTCCCGGAGAACGAGTCGCTGGCCCGCTGGATCAAGCTCGCCCAGGAGAAGGTGCACTTCCAGGGCCTGCCCGCGCGGATCTGCTGGCTGGGCTACGGCGAGCGGGACAAGGCCGGCGAGCGGTTCAACGACATGGTCGCCTCGGGCGAACTGGCCGCGCCGATCGTGATCGGCCGCGACCACCTCGACTGCGGCTCGGTGGCCAGCCCGTACCGGGAGACCGAGGGCATGCTCGACGGCTCCGACGCGATCGCCGACTGGCCGCTGCTGAACGCGATGGTCAACGTGGCCTCGGGCGCCTCGTGGGTGTCCATCCACCACGGCGGCGGGGTCGGCATCGGCCGCTCGATCCACGCCGGCCAGGTCACCGTCGCGGACGGCACGCCGCTGGCGGGCGAGAAGATCCGTCGGGTGCTCACCAACGACCCCGGCATGGGCGTGATCCGGCACGTGGACGCCGGCTACGACCACGCCGTCGACGTCGCGGACGAGCGCGGCGTGCGGGTGCCGATGCGCGAAGGCGACGCGTGAGCACCGGCTTCGAGGCCATGTGGCGCGACCTGCTTCCGGTGGGTCGCGCCACGACCGGCGGCTACCGCCGGTACGCGTGGACCGGCGCGGACGCGGAGTGCCGCGCCTGGTTTCGCGAACAGGCCGAGAACCGGAACCTGATCTACGAACAGGACCGCAACGGCAACCAGTGGGCGTGGACCGCGCCCGGCGCCGACGCGATCGTGATCGGCAGCCACCTGGACTCGGTGCCCGACGGCGGTGCCTACGACGGACCGCTCGGCGTGGTCTCCTCGTTCGCCGCACTGGACCTGCTGCGCGAGCGCGGCGCGGACTCGGCGCGCCCGCTGGGCATCGTCAACTTCGCCGACGAGGAGGGCGCCAGGTTCAACGTCGCGTGCGTCGGATCCCGGCTGTCCGCCGGGGTGCTGACGCCGGATCAGGCACGCGCGCTGAAGGACGCCGACGGGGTCTTCCTGGGCGATGCGATGGAGCGCGCCGGATTCGATCCGGCCGGGATCGGGGCCGACCCGGAACGATTGGGGCGGATCGCCGCATTCGTCGAACTGCACGTCGAACAGGGCCGCGACCTGGTGCACCGCGACCGCGCGGTGGGCGTGGCCTCGGCGATCTGGCCGCACGGACGCTGGCGGTTCGACTTCCGCGGCGAGGCCAACCACGCGGGCACCACCCGCCTGGAGGACCGGCGGGACCCGATGCTGACCTACGCCAACACCGTGCTCGCGGCCCGCAAGAAGGCCCACCTCTCCGGAGCACTGGCCACCTTCGGCAAGGTCGACGCGCTGCCCGGTGCGGCCAACGCGATCGCCTCCGAGGTGCGCGGCTGGCTCGACTCGCGGGCCGCCGACGAGGACACCCTGGACGAACTGGTCGCGGAGATCATCCGGGCCGCCACCGAGCGCGGCGATCGGGACGGGGTCGACGTGCAGGTCACCCGCGAGTCGTTCACGCCGGTCGTCGAGTTCGAGGGCACGCTGCGCGACCGGATCGCCAAGCAGCTCGGCGGCGCGCCGATCCTGCCCACCGGTGCCGGTCACGACGCGGGCATCCTGTCCGCGCGCCTGCCCACCGCGATGTTGTTCGTGCGCAACCCGACCGGCGTGTCGCACTCGCCCGCGGAGAGCGCCGAGATGGTGGACTGCCTCGCGGGCGTCACGGCGCTCGCCGACGTGGTGACCGACCTGATGAGCGAGGACCTCGGGTGAGCGAGTACTGGTGTGAGCTGGTGCAGACCCGCACCGGCATCGAACGCGACGTCGTGCTGTCCATCGTGGACGGCCGGATCACCTCGGTCACCCCCGACCGTCCGGTGCCCCCGGGCGCCTCGGTGTTGCCCGGCTTGACCCTCCCGGGCCTGGCCAACGCCCACTCGCACGCCTTCCACCGGGCGCTGCGCGGGCGTACCCAGACCGGCACCGGAACGTTCTGGACCTGGCGCGACCAGATGTACCAGGCCGCGGGCCGGCTGGACCCGGACGGCTACCTCGCGCTCGCGCGGGCGGTGTACGCCGAGATGGCACTCGCCGGGATCACCTCGGTCGGCGAGTTCCACTACCTGCACCACGGCCCGGACGGCACGCCCTACGCCGACCCCAACGCGATGGGCCACGCGCTGATCGAGGCGGCCCGCCAGGCCGGCATCCGGATCACCCTGCTGGACACCTGCTACCTGCACGGCGGCCTCACCGCCGACGGCTACCGGCCGTTGGAGGGCGTGCAGCGCCGATTCGGCGACGGCAGCTCGGACGCCTGGTACGAGCGCTGGGGCGCGCTGCGCGGCGACGACAACACCCGGATCGGCGCGGCCATCCACTCGGTTCGCGCCTTCGCCGCCGAGGACGACTACGCGACCTGGGCCGCCCGTACCGAAGGCGTCCCGGTGCACGTGCACCTGTCCGAGCAGCCCGCCGAGAACGCGGCGTGCGTCGCGCATCACGGGCTGACCCCCACCGGGCTCCTGGACGCGCACGGCTTCTGGAGCGCGAACGCGACGGCGGTGCACGCGACCCACCTCACCGACGCGGACATCGCCGCGCTGGCCCGGGCCGAGGCCGGCGTGTGCTTCTGCCCGACCACCGAGCGCGACCTCGCCGACGGCATCGGTCCGGCCGGCGAGCTGGCCCGGGCCGGGGTGCCGCTGTCCCTGGGCAGCGACAGCCAGGCGGTGATCGACCTGTTCGAGGAGGCCCGCGGGGTCGAACTCGACGAGCGACTGCGCACCGGGCGGCGCGGCCACTTCACCTCCGCCGCCCTGCTCGCCTACGCCACCGTCACCGGCCACCGGGCGCTCGGCTGGGCCGACGCCGGCCGGATCGAGCCCGGCGCCCTCGCCGACCTGACCACGATCGGTCTGGACTCGGTACGCCTGGCCGGCACCGTTCCGCGCCTGGCCACCGAGGCGGCGGTGTTCGCGGCGACCGCGAGCGACGTCACGCACGTCATGGTCGGCGGACGCACCATCGTCCGCGACGGCGTGCACCAACTCGTGGACGCGGTTCCGCAGGCGCTGACCACGGCCGTGCACGGGCTGTTCGGCTGATCCACGGCCGCTCCGCCCCGGAGCGGCCGCTCCACCCCCGGACCGGAAGGGACCACTCGCGCGTGGCCACCACCCTCATCACCAACATCGGCTCGCTGGTCACCAACGACCCGGACCTCGGCGCGGGCCCGCTCGGCCTCATCCGGGACGCGGCCCTCGTGCTCGACGGCGACCGGGTCGCATGGGTGGGGGCCGCCGCGAGTGCTCCCGACGCCGACACCCGACACGACGCCGACGGACGCGCGGTGCACCCGGGCTTCGTCGACTCGCACGCGCACCTGGTGTTCGCGGGCGACCGCACCGCCGAGTTCGACGCGCGGATGTCCGGACAGGCCTACCGGGCCGGCGGTATCCGCACCACGGTCGCCGCGACCCGCGCCGCGAGCGACGAGGACCTGGCCGCGAACGCCGCGCGACTGGTCGAGGAGGCGGCCCGCCAGGGCACCACCACGATCGAGATCAAGTCCGGCTACGGCCTCACCGTCGCGGACGAGGAACGTGCGCTGCGGATCGCGTCCGCGTTCACCCCCGAGACCACCTACCTGGGCGCGCACATCGTCGCGCCGGAGTTCGCGGACGACGTGGCCGGCTACGTCGACCTGGTCACCGGTGCGATGCTCGACGCGTGCGCGCCGCACGCCCGCTGGGTGGACGTGTTCTGCGAACGCGGCGCCTTCGACGGCGACCAGGCCCGGGCCGTCCTGAAGGCCGGCGCCGCCCGGGGCCTGACCCCGCGCGTGCACGCCAACCAGCTCGGACACGGACCCGGCGTACAACTCGCCGTCGAACTCGGCGCGGCCTCGGCCGACCACTGCACCCACCTCACCGACGCCGACGTGGACGCGCTGGCCGCCGGCGACACGGTGGCCACGCTGCTCCCCGGCGCCGAGTTCTCCACCCGCGCGGTCTACCCCGACGCCCGCCGGCTGTTCGCCGCAGGCGTCGACATCGCGCTGTCCACCGACTGCAATCCCGGTTCGAGCTACACCACGTCGATGCCGTTCTGCATCGCGCTCGCGGTCCGCGACATGGGCATGACACCGGACCAGGCGCTGTACGCGGCGACCGCCGGCGGCGCCCGCGCGCTGCGCCGCGCGGACGTGGGCGTGCTGCGCCCGGGTGCGCGGGCCGACGTGGTCGAACTCGACGCGCCCTCGCACGTGCACCTGGCCTACCGGCCCGGGGTGCCGCTGGTGCGCGGGGTGTGGCGCGCCGGGGTACGGGTCTGACCGCCCACTTCCCGGCCGCCCGCCCCTCTGACCGGGGGTAATCGTCCGGGCACGGGTCCGACAGAGCGTTCGAAATCGACGTGCCCGCGTTACGGACCCCCTCTGTCGCGACCCGCCGCGCTCGTGGATACTCCCCGGTAACTCTCTCAACCAGAAGCGTGGCCGGGACCCCGGTGGTGGGGCCCGGACATGCGCAGACGGAAGGAGCGCCGCCCATGGGCCGCCTCGCACAGACCGACGGACTCACCGATGTCCAGCGGGAGATCCTCGCCACCGTGCGCACCTTCGTGGACAAGGAGATCATTCCGGTCGCCACGGAGCTGGAGCACCGGGACGAGTATCCGGCGGAGATCGTCGAGGGCATGAAGGCCATGGGCCTGTTCGGCCTGATGATTCCGGAGGAGTACGGCGGCCTCGGCGAGTCGCTGCTGACCTACGCGCTCGTGGTCGAGGAGATCGCGCGCGGCTGGATGAGCGTGTCCGGCATCATCAACACGCATTTCATCGTCGCGTACATGATCAAGCAGCACGGCACCGACGAGCAGAAGGCCCACTACCTGCCGAAGATGGCCGAGGGCGAGATCCGCGGCGCGTTCTCGATGTCCGAGCCGCACTGCGGGTCGGACGTCTCGGCGATCCGCACCAAGGCGGTGCCGGACGGCGAGTTCTACGTGCTCAACGGCCAGAAGATGTGGCTCACCAACGGCGGCACCGCCAACCTGGTCGCGGTGCTCACCAAGACCGAGCTGGGCGAGACGTCGGTCTACCGGAACATGACCACGTTCCTCGTGGACAAGGAGTCCGGCTTCGGCGAGACCCGGCCGGGCCTGACCATCCCCGGCAAGATCGACAAGATGGGCTACAAGGGCGTCGACACCACCGAGATGGTGCTCGACAACTGTCGGGTGCCGGCCGACCGGATCCTGGGCGGGGTGCCCGGCAAGGGCTTCTACCAGATGATGGACGGCGTCGAGGTCGGCCGGGTGAACGTGGCCGCACGCGGCTGCGGGGTCGCCCAGCGCGCGTTCGAGCTGGGCATTCGGTACGCGCAGCAGCGGGAGACCTTCGGCAAGCCGCTGACCGGCCACCAGGCGATTCAGTTCAAGCTGGCCGAGATGGCCACCAAGGTCGAGGCCGCGCACGCCATGATGGTCAACGCGGCGCGCAAGAAGGACGCCGGCGAGCGCAACGACCTCGAAGCGGGCATGGCCAAGTACCTGGCCTCCGAGTACTGCAAGGAGGTCGTCGAGGACGCGTTCCGGATCCACGGCGGGTACGGGTTCTCGAAGGAGTTCGAAATCGAGCGCCTCTACCGCGAGGCCCCGATGTTGCTGATCGGCGAGGGCACGGCCGAGATCCAGAAGATGATCATCGGCCGGCGTCTGCTGGAGGACTACAAGCTCAAGGGCTGACACCCGGTGCCGTCGTGCTTCGCCCGAGGACCCTCGGGCGAGGCACGACGCGTGCCCGGTCGGAGGTGGGGATCGGTGCGATTCGGTGCGACCAACCGGGTCCCGGTATCGGCTCGGTCGGCGTAGTGGTCGCGTCGTTGCGGGGCGAGGGTCGGGTGGCGGCCGATGATGGCGAAACGTGTAACCGCCAGTGATCGGGGAGCACAACAATGGTCGCGAGACGCCCGGTTCCGGTACCGCCCGGCGCATTCGTCCGGATCGACGGGATCGCCCTGCACGTGCTCCGCGAGGGTTCCGGGCCCGTGGTGATCGCCACCAGCGGGCTCGGCGGCGCGTGGTTCGACTGGGATCCGGTGGCGCCGCTGCTGACCGCCGACTGCACGGTGGTCCGGTTCGACCGCCCGGGCCTGGGCTACTCCGAGCCGGACCCGCGACCACCCACCCTGACGCACGAGGCGGACCGGATCGCCGCCCTGGCCGACGCGCTCGAACTGCCCGGCCCGTATGTCCTGCTGGCCCACTCGCTCGGCGCGTTCCATGTCGAGGGCTTCGCCCGGATGTATCCCGAGCGCACCGCGGGCCTGGTGCTGGTGGACCCGAGCAACGAGGAGCGACCCAGAGTGCGACCCGCCCGCCGGGCCCGGGTGCGAGCCGCGCGGGTGGTCGGGGGAGCGATGCGGGTCAGCGGGTTGGCCCGGGCGGTGGGGCCGGCGGCGCGCCGCTCGGTCCTGTTCACCCAGTCGCGCCGACACCGTGACGTGGCGGACGCGCGCTGGGTGCGCGGCGCGTACGGGTCGGGCCGGTTCTTCGCGACCGCACTGACCGAGAACGCCACCTATTTCGACGTCGCCGCCGAACTCGTCGACCTGCGCCGGGTCGCACCGCTGCCGGACGTGCCGTTGCGGGTGCTGGCCGCCGCCGGCGGGTACGAGAGCCTGGCCGCCCGGGCCCGCTGGGTGCGCGCGCTGCGCACCCTGGCGAACCTGTCCCCGCGCGGGCGCTGCGACGTGCTGGACGACTCCGCGCACTTCGTGATGTCGGACCGACCGGACGCGGTGGCGGACGCGGTGCACGAGGTGCTGTCGGGCCGGACCGCGTCAGGGCATTGACGTCGGCTTTATGGGCGAATGTCACGTGTTGTCATGAATGCCGTCGGGTACACGTTCCGGGTCGAAGCAGCACACGGCCACCCGGCCACACGGCCCACCACCCGGCATCCAGGCGAGGCGGCACACCCATGTTCGGTCAGCAGAACCTCCCCCCGGGCGCCGGCGCGCCCGGCCCCGACCTCGCCAACACCGGCCAGGTGATCGCGTCGTACACGAACTACGCGGGTGCCCAACGGGCGGTCGACTACCTGTCCGACCACGAGTTCCCGGTGGAGAACACCGCGATCGTCGGCGCCGACCTGCGGATGGTGGAGAACGTGCTCGGCCGGCTCACCGCGGGCAAGGCGGCGGCGTCCGGCGCGGCCAGTGGTGCGTGGTTCGGCCTGATGATCGGCCTGTTCCTGGGCATTTTCGCGGTCCGCGCGCACGGTTGGCTCTGGCTGGTGCTGATGGGCCTGGTCTGGGGCATCGCGGCGGGCGCGCTATTCGGCTGGCTGGGTTACAAGGCGCTGGGCGGGCGTCGGGACTTCGTCTCCACGAGTCAGATCGTCGCCTCGCGCTACGACGTGGTGGTGCGCCCGGACCTGGCCGAGCGGGCCCGCAACATGGTGGGCCGGCTCGACCTTTAGGGCGCGTCCGTACGGGTGGCGGCCGCGGCCGCGCGTCGCCTCCTCGGCCGCGCGCGTCGGGACCGCGGCTGCGCGCGTCGGGACCGCGGACACGCGCGTCACAACCAGCCGTTGCGGCGAAAGCCCCGGTGCATGAGCGTGCACGCGACGGCGATCACGCACAGCGTCATCGGGTAGCCGTACCGCCACTTCAGCTCCGGCATGTGTTCGAAGTTCATTCCGTACACGCCGGCCAGCATCGTGGGCACCGCGAAGATCGCCACCCAGGCGGAGATCTTGCGCATGTCCTCGTTCTGCGCGACGGTCACCTGGGCGAGGTTGGCCTGCAGGATCGAGGTCAGCAACTCGTCGAACGAGGCCACCTGTTCGCCGACGCGCGACAGGTGGTCCTCGACGTCGCGGAAGTACTCGCGGATGTCCGGGTGCACCTGGCGCATCGGGCGTTCGGCCAGCGAGTGCAGCGGACGGGCCAGCGGCGCGACGGCGCGCTTGAGTTCGAGCAGTTCGCGCTTGAGCTGGTAGATCCGGCCCGCGTCGCCCGCGCCGCCGCCACCGAACACGTCGTTCTCGACCTCGTCGATGTCGTCCTGGATGAGCTGCGCGACGTCGAGGTAGGTGTCCACCACCCGGTCGGCCACCGCGTGCAGGACCGCCGAGGGCCCGGCGGCGAGCAGTTCGCCGCCGTCCTCCAGGCGACAGCGCAGGTCGGCGAGCGCGCCGTGCCGGCCGTGCCGCACGGTGACCACGAAGTCGTTGCCGAGGAAGACCATGATCTCGCCGGTCTCGACGATCTCGCTGGTCGCCGAGAGCTGCTCGTGCTCGACGTAGGTGACCGTCTTGAACACCGCGAACAGGGTGTCGTCGTAGCGCTCCAGCTTGGGCCGCTGGTGGGCGTGCACCGCGTCCTCGACGGCGAGTGGGTGCAGCCCGAACCGCTCGGCGATACCCGACAGTTCGAGCGCGCTCGGCTCGTGCAGGCCGATCCAGACGAAGCCGCCGCCGCTGCGCACCTCGTGGATCGCCGAGTCGGGATTCGCGTAGCCGTCCAGGCGTCGACCGTCGCGGTACACGGCGCAATCCACCACACAGTTCCCGTTCGTCACGGGCGTGATCGACGGCAGTGGGGTGCGGCGGAGCGGACGGACTACGGCACGGAGGTCGCGAATCATCGACATGACGGGGCTCCTGCACTGACGGCACGCGCAAACGCCACAGCGCCGCGGCGGCAGGCCGCGGAGAGCGTCGACACGTGCAAGCGGAACGAATCACCGAAAGAACGGCAAAAGATCCTGACGCCCCGTCACGGAGGAAATTCGGAGATCGGGTACCGGGCCGGGAAGCGGTGGCCGGAACTCGGCGAAAGTCTCGGAAACCCTCAGAAAGGGCGGGGCGTGCGACTGGATCGGGGAAGATCGGGTGAGCCGCCGGTACTGCACGGTGTGCTGGTATGCACCACGATCACCTCCCACGGCCGGTCCCCGCTGGGGGAAAGCCTTCGCTCGTCGACCGGGCGGGTCGGGGCGAGGGCGAGTCCGTCATCCGATGGCGCGCGAGGATGTTCACATCCGGCGGGCCGACTATGCAGAGTACACCAGAGTGCGTGCCGCAAAGGCCGGTATGCGAACGGCTCCTGACGGCGAATTAGCATGCGGGCATGTTCGACTTCACGCCGGGACCCGAGCCGATCGACCCCACTCCGCAGGTCGAGGCACATCTGACGGCCGCGTTCGGCGATCCGACCGGCCGGGCCGGCGTCACCTTCGTGGGCGCCGATCGCATCGAGGTACTGCGCTTCGGGCCGGACGCCGACGGCGTGGTCCGGTACGCGACGCTGGGCATGTCCCGGGCTCCGATGGCCGATCCGGCGGCACTGCTGGCCGATCCGGTGGCGGGGCCGCGGGCGGAGCTGGTGCTCTCGGTGCGCGGCGGGCACGACTCGGTGCTGCGTCCGTTGGCCGTGCTGGGTGCGACTCCGCAGGTGGAGGGGCTGGTGATCGCGCCGGGCGCGTCGCTCGACCTGGGCGGCCCGCTGTGGGACGACGCCGCCTTCCATGCGGTGCTGGTCGCCGAGCCCGGCGGCCTGCTCGCCGATCTGCCGCTGCCCGATCCGGCCGATCCGGTCCGGTTCTTTCCGCTGCTTCCGATGACGCCCGCCGAGGCCGCCTGGAAGCGGGCCCAGGGCGCGGAGGCGCTCCAGGAGAAGTGGCTGCGGCACGGGACCGACCTCCGCGACCCCAACCGCCGTGCGGTGCCGCTGGGTTGAGGGGGCGGATCGCGCTCGGGCCGCCGGCCCCGGAGATCCCGTGTGGGGTGTCCGGGGCCGGCGGCCTCTCGTGTGCGGGTGCGGCGGATTACGGGATCGGGGTGTGTGCGGGTGCGGCGGATTGCGGGATCAGGAGAACCGGGCACACCGAGCGGTGGGCGACCGAGTCGCTGACGCTGCCCAGGAACAGGCTTGCCACGCCGCCGTGTCGGCGGGCACCCAGGACGACCAGGTCGGCGTCGAAGCTGCGGGCCTGGTCCAGGACCGCGTTGGGCACGTCGCCGCGGACGGTTTCCTCGGTCCAGCCCTCGACGTTGGTCACGCCGCCGGCCTTGAGCGTGTCGACGGCGGAGACGACCACCTTGACCGCGGCGTCGGCGGTCTCGTCCTCGACGACGCCGCCCACTCCGCCGCCGTCCACCACGTCCAGGGTCTGCACGTGCAGGACGCGGACCGCGGCCCCGCCGGCGACGGCCAGTCGAGCGGTGTGCGCCAGGACCTCGTCGGCCTCGGGCGTTGAGTCCACTGCGACCAGAATCCGCTCGTACATGTCGTGCACTTCCTTTTCCGCAGTTCTTGCAGTTCTTGTCGGTATCAAACTATTTGTACTCGCTTGGCCGAGTCGGGCGGCGACCGGGTCAGGCCGCGGCCGGGACGGGCTGCGGCGTACGTGCCGTCGGGGTGTCGTGGTGGTCGACCACGGCCAGCGTGCGGCGCGCGCCGAACAGCACGGCGGCGGCGATCAGGCAGGTCACGGTCGCGACCAGGAACGGCACGTGCACATCGAAGTGCTCCTCCAGCTTGGGCGCCAGGAACGGCGCTGCCGCGGCGGCGAACCAGCGGACGAAGTTGTACCCCGCGCTCGCCACGGGTCGCGGCGAGTCCGAGACTTCGAGCGCCATCTCGGTGAACACCGTGTTATTGATACCGATGAAGGCTCCCGAAACGATGACACCGGTCACAATGACGGCCTTCGACCCGTACGCGATCACGCCGAGGTCGGCGGCGAACAGGAGCAGACTCACGGCGGCCACGTTCGCTGAGCCGAAGCGGGCCTGGAGCCGCGGAGCGACCAGGACCGAGCAGACGGCGAGCAGGACGCCCCAGCCGAAGAACACCGCGCCGCTGCGGTAGGGGCTCATGTTCAGCACGAACGGGGTGAACGCGAGCACGGTGAAGAAGCCGTAGTTGTAGAAGAACGCGCCGGCGGCGGTGGTCGCCAGGCCCCTGTGGCCGAGCGCCTTGAGCGGGTCGAGCAGGCCGACCTTGCGGGCGGGCCTGGGCTGTTCCTTGAGCAGCGCCACGATCAGCGCGAAGCCGATCGCCATCAGCGCGGCGGTGCCGTAGAACGGGTAGCGCCAACTGGCGTCGCCGAGCACCGCGCCCAGCAGCGGCCCGCAGGCCATGCCGAGGCCCAGTGCCGATTCGTAGAGCAGGATCGCGGCGGACGAACCTCCGCTCGCGGCGCCGACGATCACGGCCAGGGACGTGGACACGAACAGCGCGTTGCCCAGCCCCCAGCCGGCCCGGAAGCCGACCAGTTCGCCGACCGATCCGGAGGTGCCGGCGAGTCCGGCGAAGATCACCACGAGCGCGAGGCCGAGCAGGAGCGTACGTCGACCGCCGATCCGGCTGGAGACGAAGCCGGTGACGAGCATGGCCACGGCGGTGATCAGGAAGTAGCTGGTGAACAGCAACGACACCTGGCTGGGGGACGCGTCCAGCCCCTTGGCGATCGAGGGCAGGATCGGGTCGACCAGGCCGATCCCCATGAACGCGACCACGGCCGCGAACGCGGTGGCCCACACGGCCATCGGCTGCTTGAGGATGCTGCCCTGCTGGGGCGCGTGCACGGCTTGGGCGTCGCCCCGGGTCTGCCCGCCGCCGGAATGGGACCGCATGCGAGACCTCCGCACTTCACTCGACATAGTTGTTAGCTTCGCTAATAAATGTAGCTTACATCTATATGTAGATGTGCGGCAAGCGACGGCAAGCGACGGCAAGCGACGGCAAGCGACGGCAAGCGACGCACCCGAATCACGAGGGTTGGAGGTCGGTGCGGGTTGGTGTGGCGAGGAGAGGCGGGCGGGGTTTGGCGGGTGGGGTGTGGTGCGGGGTCCGCGGGCGTGGCGGGGGAGTCGTCGGCGCGAGACGGGCTGGGCTGGGTGGTGACGGGGGTTGCGTGAGCCGGCGCGGGTCTTCCGTGACCGGCCGCACGTCTGCTCCGCAGCCGGGGTCGGGCCGTTCGCTCCGCGCCGGGACGCCCGTCCGCTACGCGGCCGACACCGCAACTGGTCCGGCATGGGTGCGGTGTGGGCGGCGCAGGGGGCGCGGGTCGGCCGGTCGGGTTGGGGGAGCGGGTAAGCGAACGGCTTTATGCGCCGTCCCATCCGTCGATGGCCACCTCGGGGCGCTCACCCGCGAGGTACCGCTCCAACGCGTGCAGGGTCGACGGAACGAAGTCGGTCGGCAGGTCGGGCGTGTCGACCCAGGCCACGGCCGAGTGGTTGCCGGGCTCGGCGTTGACCGGTTCGCCGTGCCACGCCTCCGCGGCGAAGACCAGCACGACGAACCCCTCCGGCGCCTCCGGGCTGTGCGCGCTGTGTGTTACATGAGCGAGACGCAACGCCTGCGGCTCGACCACCAGGCCCGTCTCTTCGCGGAGTTCGCGAACGGCGGTGTGCGTAACGGGTTCACCCCGCAAGCCCTTGCCGCCGGGCAGACTCCACATCCCGGGCGCGAACGCCTTGCCCTCGCCTCGCCGGAGGAGCACGACCCGCCCGTTGGTGAGGTCGTGGACGATGACGGAGGCGACGAGCATGACCATCTGCTGTGGCTCAAAGCTGACTTCCTCGTGCACCGGCGCCTCTTACCGGTGGCGTCGGATCACTGTTTGACGGACTGCATCAGAGCTGCCCAGGCAACGGGCGAGATGGCCAGATGGCCGCGGGCTATGTCCTTGGAGACGCGGGCGCCAACGACGCCGTCGAGGGGCGCAACCTCGACGCATTCCTGGCCGCTCTGACCGCTGTAGCTCGACTTTCGCCAACTGGGGAACTCGGCCTTTGCCTGCGTCATTTGCCCTCCAAGAGGTCTCGCAGAAGCTGTTGCGAACGCGAGGGTGACAGAGCCTCGGCTCGCAACAGATCGTATCGACGCTGCATCTCCGCGACCACGTGTCCTTCGGTCATCATCTGTCCCTCGACCATGTCATCCGCGTAGGCGCACTCGCCGCGACCGGGGATCGAGAGCAGGACGAATGCTCCGTCCATGCAGGAGTGCAGGCCGCAGCCATCGGGACCACTTCGAGGACCACGTTCGAAAGCTCGCTGACCTCCAGCAGGTGCCGAAGCTGAGGCTCGGCTACATGCGGGTCGTGCTTCAGCCGGATGAGTACTGCCTCGTCAATGGCGGCCCAGTATTGCGGCGCCTCCTTCTTGGTGAGCAAGCGCTTTCGCTTGAGTCGGCGCGCAACCGAGGACTCGATGGTCGCCGGAGAAAATCTGGCCTTGTGCAAGAGGGCCCGGGTGTAGTCCACGCACTGGAGCAGCCCGGGAACTGCCTGTGGCTGGAAGGTACGGATGCGAAATGCGTCCTGCTCGGACTCCGCGAAGGTCTCGAACCAACTCGGCCGCCCCTCCGCCAAGCGGTAAGCGTGGAAGGCGGTGGCCGTCAGCAGGCCCGTTCCGCCGAGGACCCGATCGAGGTCGGCCGCGAACTCGGGGCTGGGCCGCCGCTCGGCCGTCTCTATCTGTCCAACAAAAGATCCTGTCGAATGCAGGTCGGCCCCGAGTTTCTGCTGCGTCATGCCTGCGAGTTTGCGGAGAAATCGCAGGTGAGCGCCGAATAGGGCCCACATCGAGGCTTCCGGGTCAAGGTCTTTCGCTGCCGGCATCGTGCGCCGTGTGCGCGATGGGGGGTGCGCCATTACGGGAAGTTGTTCCGCGATCCCTATCGGGGAACCGTCGGCCGCCTCCGCGAAGTCGATGGCGTTCTGGCCGTGTTGCGGACCAGGCAGGGGCTCGAAGTCGCTTGTTCCGTCCGGCACTTGGTGGACGTCGTTACCGGTCGACCCGCAGCCGTGGTCGCGGGCCGCCGGGTGTCGACCTCATGCAGCGAAAGCGGGTGACGCCGTGCATACGGAGGGGACCACCGAAGCGGACAGGATGGCCGGTCGAATCCTGGCGTATCGCTACCTCGGGGCACTGGTTCATGAGGACGTGCGCGGCCCCACCGGGCGCGAGGGTGAACTGACCGCGGTCGACGGCCGACACGCACGGGTGCGAACCCGAAGCGGACTCGAATTCGTCGTACCGGTGCGCCGATTGGTGATCGACACGTTGCCCGCGCCACGTACCGAACAACCGGTGCGCCACCGCGACACCAAGGAAACGATCGGCATCTACCTGTGCGTCCTTCCCGGACCGGACGGCCCGAGTGCTGTCGTACAGCGCTGTGACGGAACGCCGATATGGGCCGGCAACCCGGACGAACTGGTACCCGACTACCCCACAGGCCACGTCACTTGGCCGCCTCTCCCCTGACTGCCGCACCGCCGCGAGCACCGACGGGGCGGAGGACAACCGATACCCATTCAACAGGAGGAAAAGATGACCCGCAGGGCCCTGCCGGCGCCGTTCGGCATGCGACACCTGACCGAAGTCCCCACGCGGCCGGTACCGACGATGCACTACGACCCGGAGCTTCAGATCGGTGTGACGGCCGAGGGCAACCCGTGGCATGTGCTGATGCCCGGGGACACCAAGACGGAGACCCAGCCGGATGGCAAGTCGGACGGCGACGGCACCGACCTGTGGTGAACCCTCGCGCCACCGTCGTAGTCGTCACATCGCCGGATGATGCCACCGCTGATCCGGTCGTCATGAAGCTGTTCGAACGAGGTGTCGACGTAGTGCGGTTCGACACAGCCGATTTCCCTGCCGATGCCACCCTGGCCGCCTCCCTGACGGGGGGCGGCTGGGCGACGATCGGGTGTTGTCCGTCGACGTGGACGAGTACCTGGTGAGTGCCGCCCGCCGACGGCTTTCCACCTTCGGTCGGGTGCCCCGGATGACGACCATCGACGCGACCCAGGCACTTCCCGAGGACGGGTTCGACCGTGCTGTGGCGATGTTCTCGACGCGGACCATTCCTTCGACGTGGCCGGCCGCCGTACGAAGCGGCGGCCTCATCTCGACCACGCTCGCCGGAACCTCGCTCCACCTCCGGGTAACCGTCACGGATGCGACACACGCTCAGGGGCGCGTCGTGTCCCACGAGGCGCGGTTCATGCGGGTACGGACCGGCCCCGATGACGGGTCCGCCCTGCACCGCGTGTACCTCTCTGCCCGAACCGCCGAAGGTGACGAAGTTCGGGCCTTCGACGGCGACGTGCCGAACCTTCGGGACGACTGGCGGTTGGCTCTGCTCCTCGAACTGCTGCATCCGGACGTCGACCATCGGTGGATCGATCTCGGCGACCGGTCGATGGTGTGGCTGTTGCACCCGTCCGGCTCATGGGCTCGTGCCGAGGTGCCGAAATTCGGCGGCCGACCGGTCGTTCACTCGTCGGGCCCACTGGATCTGTGGGGACAGCTGGACCGGGTTCGGCACCTGACCTCGAAACACGGCCCGATCGAACCGTCGTCGCTCCGCATGGAGATCAACCCCCACAGCCGGCGGATCACCTGGCCCGCCGCCGAGATGTCCTTCCCGCTTTGACAGCCGTCCCCGGCCGCACGCCCCGGCTCCGGACGTCCGGCCAGGAGTTCGCGGGCGGGGCAAGCTCGCGGAGGGGAGTGGGCGCTTTCCCGCCCTATGCCGCGGAACGGCTCTCCGCCTACCTCGCCCGGCAGCGACCCCGTTGGAGATCCCTGCCTCCGAAGGGAGTGGGACAGGGGCTCAGGGTCGTACGCGGCTCATGATCTACGTCACGGGGAACCCTCTACTGCGCCCACCCGGAACGTCCCTATCCTCGAACCCTCACGTCGGCCCGGGCATCGATCGATCGATCGAGGTCATGGGCCGCGTGTACGGGCACATCGTGGGTTCGCACTCGACCGTCGTCGGCGGGTGCCGGATTGCGCGCTGGGCCCTGGTGTCGGGTAGGTCGAAGCCGGGCCGAAGCGGTGCCGGCCTCCGGCCGTGGATATGACGTTTTCACAGGTGAGAGGGGACCGAAATGCAGTTCGGCCGCTACTACGAGGAGTTCGAGGTCGGTGCGATCTACAAGCACTGGCCGGGGAAGACCGTGACGGAGTACGACGACCACCTGTTCTGTCTGCTCACGATGAACCACCACCCGCTGCACATGGATGCCAACTACGCCGAGAACACCACCGATTTCGGCAAGAACGTGGTGGTGGGCAACTACATCTACTCGCTGCTGCTCGGCATGTCGGTGCCGGACGTCTCCGGCAAGGCGATCGCCAACCTGGAGATCGAGTCGTTGCGACACGTGGCACCCACGTTCCACGGGGACACCATCTACGGGCAGACCCTGGTGCTGGACAAGTGGGAGTCGAAGTCCAAGGACGACCGCGGGGTGGTGTACGTGGAGACCAAGGGGTACAAGCAGGACGGCACGCTCGTGTGCGTGTTCAAGCGCAAGGTCATGGTGCCCAAGGAGAGCTACGGCGAGAAGCGTGGCGGCGAGCAGCCCGGACGCCCCGAGCTGATCGAGGGCTGATCGGGCGCTGATCGAGCGCCGACCGGGGCTTCGACCCCCGGGAGGCCGACCGGGGGTCCCGCCCCGGAATAGAGCGCGGGCGGGTCGCCCAGGGACGGCGCGGCCCGCCCGTTTTTTCGCGTCCGGGGGCAGTTTGCATGCCCTGCGGGAGTACGCCTGTCCTCCGTCGGACCGCCCGCCCCACGTCGCTCCGCCCGCCCCGCGGCAGCCCGCCGGCCCGACGCCGGCCCGCCTGCCCCGAGCCGGCCCGCCCGGCCTACGGCAGTTCGTCCGCCGTCGGATACGACGACTGGGCACCCGCGCGCCGGACCGCCGCGGCGCCCACCCGGACCGCGTACCGGGTCGCCGTGACCGGGTCGTCGCCGGCCGCCAGGCGCCACGCGAGCGCGCCGGTGAAGGCGTCGCCCGCGCCCGTGGTGTCGACCGCGGCCACCTTCGGCGCGGTGACGTGCACCACCTCCGCGTCGCCCTCGGCGACCAACGCGCCGCCGCTGCCCAGCGTGAGCACGATCGAGCGCGGACGCGCGTCGAGCGAGCGCCATCCCTTCAGCGCCTCGTGTGCGTCGCCGCCGCCCGCCGTCGCGCTCGCCTCGTGCTCGTTGAGCACCAACGGGTCGCACGCTCGCAGCACCGACGTGGACATCGACACGGCCTTCGGCACGACCGGCGACAGGTTCAACACCACCCGGGTATCAGCCGCGTGGCAGCGCCGGACCACCTCCCACACCGTGTCGAGCGGGATCTCCAACTGGAGCGAGACCACCGCGGCGGCCTCGATCGCCGGTGCCAGGTCGGCCACGTCGGCCGGCCCGAATCGCCCGTTCGCCCCGGGTGCCACCGTGATGGTGTTCTCGCCCACGTCGTCCACGGTGATCAGCGCCACGCCCGAGGCGCCCGGCACGGTCCGCATCGCGTCGGTGCGTACGCCCTCCCGACGCAGCGTCGCGAGCAACATCCGGCCGTGGTCGTCGTCGCCGACCCGCCCGGCCAGCGCGACGTCGGCGCCGAGTCGGGCCGCCGCGACCGCCTGATTGGCGCCCTTGCCCCCCGGGTGCACGGCCAGATCGCCGCCCAGGACCGTCTCGCCCGGCCGCGGATGCACCGGCACCCGGACCACCAGATCGGCATTGATCGACCCGACCACGAGCAACCGTGCGCGGCTTCCGCCGGAGCCGGCCTCGCCCCCGCCGGCCTCCCGCACACCGATCCCGTGCCCGCCGGTCCCGCTCATGACACCCCCGGCACTCACGACACCCCCGGCACGTTCCACTCGCGCAGTGCGTCGAGCAGACCGTCGACCAGGTCGAGTCGACTCAGGTCGCCGGTGGCCACCCACCGCACCGCGTCCGCGTCGTCGCCCGCGCGCAACGCCCCGCCGTGCGGCGTGCATGCGTAGTCCCTGATCTCGTACGTCCCACCCTCGGGCGCGGGTCGCAACACCGAACCGACGAGTGGTCCGACGGTCACCTGCAGCCCGGTCTCCTCGACCATTTCGCGAGCGAGTGCGACCGCGTCGGTCTCGCCCTCCTCGACCCGCCCGCCGGGCAGCGACCACCGTCCCTCGCCCGGCATTTTCGCGCGTTGCACCAGGAGCACCCGACCCTCGGAGTCGAGGACGATCGCGCCGACGCAGGGAATGAGCCGCATGCCTCCGGAGCCTAGTACTCGGCGCCGACGCGCAGCGGGAGATCGCCCGTGGACCACGCGGCGCCCGGCAGCGCAAGGGCGCGCAGTCCCGGCGCGGTGCGCGCTCCCGTACGCCGGTCGGCGGTGTGAACGCGCCGAAGGAGTGATCGTCCTTGACGCGGAGCCCTGGGCAGTGGACCGTCTTGTCCTATGAAGGGCGAGCCGAGCTGCCCCCGCTGCGGCGGCCGGGTCCGCGCTCCGGGTCTGTTCTCACAGACGTGGGAGTGCGAGATCCATGCAGCCGTTCCTCCGCTGCAACCCGTCGTGCCGCCCAGTGTCGAGGCGCTGGACGCGGTGGTGCGCCGCTCGCGGGTTCCGGTCTGGTTGCCCTGGCCGCTGCCGGTCGGCTGGTTGTACACCGGCGTCGCGCACGCGGGCGACGATCGGGACGGCTCGCGGGCCGTCGCGGTGGCGTGTACGGGCCCCGCACCGCTGGGCGGACGCGGCGAACTGCTTTTGGTCGCCGAGGAGGTGGGCGTCGGACTCGGCGCCAGGTACGCCGGTTTGCCCGGGCACGACCCGGGCGGCGACTTCGTCAAGTCCGCACCGGCCAAGGTGATGGCGGCCGGTCGGCCCACCCCGCTGTGGTGCGTGATCGACGCGCCGCCCGACCGCGCGGTATACGCGGGCGAGGCAATGGGCCTGTGGTTGTGGGCGATCCTGTGGCCGGGCAAGGCCGGCCATCTCGTCTACGACGACGTGGTGCTCACCGATCTGCGGGACGCCGGGGCCGAGTTGCAGTTGTTGCCGTGCGGCGCGCTGTCCCCGCAACTGCTGGCGTTCTGACCGACCCGGAGCCGGAGTTCGGACCGACCGATCGGAACCGGGCCGACCCGAACCAGGCCGATCGCAACCGGTCTCGGGCGAGCAACCAACCCGGCCGCCCGCAACCGGACCCGCCGGCTCGAACCCGTACCCCGCACCCCACAGCCCACCCGGCAGGCACCCCGGCCGGCCGACCCGCGCACGACTCGACGGCCGCCCCGCGAACCCGCTCGATCAGGGTCGTTAGGGTCGAGAGCGTCCATCGACCCTTCCGGCAGACGAGGTCAGCGTGCGCATCGACCTGCACACCCACAGCACCGCATCCGACGGCACCGACACGCCCGCCGAACTGGTCGTCAAGGCGCGTGCGGCCGGTCTCGACGTGGTCGCGCTCACCGACCACGACACCACCGCCGGCTGGACGGCCGCGGCCCGGGCGCTGCCGTCCGGGCTGACCCTGGTCCCGGGCGCGGAGATCTCGTGCGTGGCCGAGGGCGGGATCAGCCTGCACATGCTGGGCTACCTGTTCGACCCGACGGAGCCGGAGTTCGCCCGGGCCCGCGAGCTGGTGCGCACCGACCGGATCCGCCGGGCCGAGGCGATGGTCGAGCGCTGCCGCGAACTCGGCGCCCCGATCACCTGGGCCCGAGTCCTGGAGATCGCGGGCGGCGGCGCGGTGGGTCGGCCGCACGTGGCCACCGCGCTGGTCGAGGCGGGCGTGGTCGCCGACGTGTCGGGGGCGTTCACCGCCGAGTGGCTCAAGGACGGCGGGCGGGCGTTCGTCGAGAAGTACGAGATCCACGCGGTCGACGCCGTTCGGCTGATCGGCGGCGCGGGCGGGGTCGCGGTGTTCGCCCACCCGGGTGCGGTCAAGCGCGGCCGGACCGTCTCGGACGCCACGATCGCCGAACTGGCCGAAGCCGGCCTGGCCGGGGTCGAGGTGGACCACATGGACCACGACGACGCGATGCGGGCACACCTGCGCGGTCTCGCCGGTGAGCTGCGACTGATCACCACCGGTTCGAGCGACTACCACGGCACCCGCAAAACCATCGATCTCGGAGAGAACACCACGGATCCGGAGTCCTACGAGGCGATAACGGAACTGGCAACAGGGGCAGCACCCGTCACCGCGTGAACCGGTTCGACGTCACCGTTTTCGGCTCGTCCTTCGTCACGCTCCTCGTGATCGGGCCCGCCCGGCGTCATCGGGCCGTACCCGAGCCACAACTGTGCGCGGGCGGCGTCCGGGGGTTCATCGAGATGAAGCCATAAGGTGCGAAGCGGAGCATCCAGCGGTTGGGGAGAGGCGGAGGACATGAGCAAGTCGGTACGCGGCGTCGTCGCGCGCAGCAAGGGCGCACCGGTCTCGATCGAGACCATCGTGGTGCCGGACCCGGGTCCGGGCGAGGCGCGTGTGCGGGTCCGGGCGTGCGGCGTCTGCCACACGGACCTGCACTACCGCGAGGGCGGCATCGGTGACGAGTACCCGTACCTGCTCGGCCACGAGGCCGCCGGTGTCGTCGAGTCGGTCGGCGAGGGCGTCACCGAGGTGGCCGTCGGCGACTTCGTGATCCTGAACTGGCGTGCGGTGTGCGGTGATTGCCGTGCGTGTCGACGCGGACGTCCGCAGTACTGCTTCGCGACGCACAACGCGAAGCAGAAGATGACCCTGGAGGACGGCACCGAACTGAGTCCCGCGCTCGGCATCGGCGCGTTCGCCGAGCTGACCCTGGTCGCCGCCGGACAGTGCACCAAGGTCGACCCCGAGGCGGACCCCGCCGCGGCCGGCCTGCTCGGCTGCGGCGTGATGGCGGGCCTCGGCGCGGCGGTGAACACCGGCAACGTCGGGCGCGGCGACACGGTCGCGGTGATCGGGTGCGGCGGCGTCGGCGACGCGGCCATCGCCGGTGCCCGGCTCGCCGGTGCGGCGAAGATCATCGCCGTCGACCTGGACGACCGGAAGCTGGAGTGGGCACGCCGGGCCGGCGCCACCCACACGGTGAACTCGAAGGCGGGCGACCCGGTCGAGGCGATCCGCGAACTGACCGGCGGTTTCGGCGCCGACGTGGTGATCGACGCGGTCGGCCGCCCGGAGACCTACAAGCAGGCGTTCTACGCCCGCGACTTGGCCGGGACGGTGGTCCTGGTGGGTGTGCCGACCCCGGAGATGACCATCGAGCTGCCGCTGCTGGACGTGTTCGGCCGCGGCGGTGCGCTCAAGTCGTCCTGGTACGGCGACTGCCTGCCCTCGCGCGACTTCCCGATGCTGATCGACCTGTACCGCCAGGGGCGCTTCGACCTGGACGCGTTCGTCAGCGAGCGGATCACGCTGGAGGACGTCGAGGCCGCGTTCGAGAAGATGCACCACGGCGACGTGCTGCGTTCGGTGGTGATCCTGTGATGCGGATCGACCATGTGGTCACCTCGGGCGTCTTCTCGCTCGACGGCCAGGACTTCGACGTGGACAACAACGTGTGGATCGTCGGCGACGGCCGCGAGGTGGTGGTCGTGGACGCCGCGCACGACGCGGCGGCCATCGCGGCCGGGGTCGGCGACCGTACGGTGACCGGCATCGTGCTCACCCACGGCCACAACGACCACATCAACGCCGCCGCGGAGTTGGCCGAACTCACCGGCGCGCCGATCCACCTGCACCCGCAGGACCGGATGTTGTGGGACGCGGTGTACCCGGACCGCGCGCCGGACGTCGCGTTGGCCGACGGCGAGGTGCTCACCGTCGCGGGCACCGAGCTGCGGGTGCTGCACACGCCGGGCCACGCGCCCGGCGCGGTGTGCCTGTACGCGCCGGAGGCCGCCGTGCTCTTCTCCGGCGACACGCTGTTCAAGGGCGGCCCCGGTGCCACCGGGCGCTCGTTCTCGTCGTTCCCGCTGATCCTCGACTCGATCCGGGGGCGCCTGTTGGCGCTGCCCGAGCACACGCGGGTGCTCACCGGGCACGGCGACGAGACGACGATCGGCGCCGAGGCGAAGGACTACGACGCCTGGGTGGCGCGAGGGCACTGAGCCGTCGGGTCCCGGGGCGCCGAGTCGGGGCCGCGGGGCTCGAGCCGTTCGGCCCCGGCCCGGGCGTCCGCGGACATGACGAGGGCGCTTCCCCCAAGCGGGGAAGCGCCCTCGGTTCATGGGTAATCAGCCGGCGTCCGCCACCTTGACGGGGCGGATGTACAGGCGCTCGCCGAATGCTTCGGCGCGTTTCAGGGCAGCCTGCACGGTGTCGATGTCGACGGCGCAGTTGACCGGGTTGGACCCGGTCTTTTCCTGGGCTCGGCTGAGGTTGGTGATTCGGTAACGCATACGCGTCTCCCTTCCCTCCGGTCCGAAGTCGTACGGAGCCGCATGGTGCCGCGACCCCGTCTACAAGGATTGGGTGCCGGGATCCGCAAGGATCAGCCTGACCCGGCAGGGGTCACAACCGGCACCGCCCTGAACAACAGCAGTCACACCGATATCATTCCCGTGACTGAAATGTTCCTTTCCTGACTTTCCTCGACTTACACGTGACGCATGACGCGACATTGCCCGCGAGGCAAGCGAGGACGCGACGGCGACCGGCATAGGACAATGCCGGTCTGAGCACATCGACCGGGCGCCGTACGCGCAGCCGCCATGGGAGGACGAGAGACTTTGCACGATCCGGGAGAGGACGACGTCCGGACGGGCGCGACGGCCGCCTTCGGCGCTGTGGTGCACGAATCCGGCGGGGACCTCGGCGCCGAGCAGGCAGGCCCGCTCGAGGACCACCCCGTCGCGGGCTTCGAAGACACACCCGGAGCACTGCCCGACCTGACGGAGCCGTTCACCCGACCGGCCGTACTGGTCCAGTCCGTCTCTCCGCCCCTGCACTTCGGCACCCACGCGCTGTTCGTCGACGTCGGCTACGTGTACGCGGCGATGGGCCTGCTGGTGGCCGGTTCGGCCGAGCGCAGGGCCTTCCGGGTGGATGCCGAGCAACTGATCACCGGCCTGATCGACGAGGCCCGCCGGGTCTTCCCGGAGGGTCGACTGCTGCGGGTGTACTGGTACGACGGCGCGCGCGAGCGGGTGCACACCGTCGAGCAGCGGCAGATCGCCGAACTGCCCGACGTCAAGGTCCGGCTCGGCAACCTCAACGCGCACAACCAGCAGAAGGGCGTCGACTCGCTGATCCGCAGCGACCTCGAATCGCTCGCGCGCAACCACGCGATCGACGACGCGGTCGTGATCAGCGGCGACGAGGACCTGGTCTCGGCGGTCGAGGCGGCCCAGTCCTACGGCGTACGGGTGCACCTGTGGGGCGTGGAGCCCGCCTACGGCACCAACCAGGCCGACCCGCTGGTATGGGAGGCCGACGTCACCCGGATGTTGCACCGCGAGTTCTGCGAGACCTGCGTGACGCCGGTGATGTTGCCGCCCTCGCACGCCGGCGCGCTCGCGGTCCAGCCGGGCGGCCCGCCGACCGCCGACCAGGCGTGGCGGATCGGCCAGGAGATCGCCAAGCGCTGGCTGGTGGTGCGCGGCCGGGAGAACCTGGCCGACCTGATGCCGGGACCGATGTTGCCGCAGGCGATCGACCGGGGCCTGCTCGTGGACGCGGAGAGCGTGCTGCAATATTCGCTCCGCCCGCACGAGGACCTGCGGCGCGCACTGCGCAACGGCTTCTGGGACCGCCTCAACCAGGAATTCGGCCTCCCGGGCACGGAACTGACGGAGGGCTGAGCGGGTCGGTCAGTCCTTGCGGGCCACGTAGTACAGGTTCAGGAAGTCGCCCTCCAGCGAATGCGTCCGGACGTCGGTGAAGCCGGCCTCCGCGAGCGCGGCGCGGGCGGCCTGTTCGCCCCAGACGGTGCCCAGGCCCTCGCCGCCCTCGCCCAGTGAGACGGTCATGCAGTAGAACACCGAGAACGTGTAGAGCGCGGGCCCCAGCGGGTGGTCCAGGTTTTCCTCCAGCTTGCTGGAGGCGGCGATCTCGCCCATCAGGAACACCCCGCCCGGGCGCAGCGCGGCGGAGACGGCGGCCAGCGTGCGACCTGGCCGGGCCAGGTCGTGGATCACGTCGAACGCGGTGATCAGGTCGTACGAGCCGAGCGGTTCGGCCGCGTCGACCACGGCGAACTCCGCGTTCTCCAGGCCCAGTTCCTCGGCCTCGCGGCGTGCGGCGGCGATTCCCTGGGTGGAGATGTCCACGCCGCGGACCCGGCTGCGCGGGAATGCCTTCGCCAGCACGTTCATCGCGTGCCCCTGGCCCGTGCCGACGTCCAGCACGTCGATCCCGGCGGTCAGCCGCTCGGTCAGCCCGGGTGCCAACGGCAATACGCCGTCCACCAACGCCGCGTCCCAGACCCGGCCGGACTCCTCGGCCTGGAGCGCCTGGAAGCGCGGATAGGCCGAGTAGGGCACGCCGCCGCCCTGCCGGAACGCGTTCACGACGGGCTGCTCGACCTCGCCCATCAGCGCCAGGTACTGGGTGATCCCGGCCAGGTTCTCCGGTCCGGCCGCGCGGGTCAGCGAGGCCGCGTGTTCGCGCGGCAGCAGGTAGGTGGCGGAGTCGGGGGAGTATTCGACGATTCCGCCGGTGACCATGCCGCCCAGCCACTCGCGCACGTAGCGCTCGGTCAACCCCGAGGCGCGGGCGATCTCCTCGCTCGTCGACGGAGGCAGCCCGGCCATCGTGTCGAACAGCCCGGTCTGGTGGCCGACGCTGATCATGAAGGCCAGACAGCCGTCGTCGATGATGTTGATCATGCGTCCCGCGAAGGCTTCCTGCCGCGCGGAATCGACTTCGATGAGCGTCATGGCAACTCCCGGTCGGTCGGCTCGACGGGAGCCGCCGTGGGTGCGCGGGCCTCGCGCCGGGGGTGCCGCCCCGGACGTTCCGACACACCGGAAACACGGGCGACGCCCGCGGTGAAGACGTGTCTCCCAGCCACGCTACGCCCGATCCGCCCGCTCCGGGAGCCGGCACCGGCCGGGGCCGCGAGCCCGGTGTGAGCGCCCGCGCCGCCCGATCCACGCGGAGCCGGGCCCCGGCCGGCGGCCCGGCGGGGGCGGATGTCCCGGCGCCGCTCAGGCCCGCTCCGCGTACGCCGCCACGCTCGCCCAGAAGTCGGCCAACGCCGCGGCCGTGGCATCCGGAGACTCCACGTTCGGGGAGTGGTGGGTGTCCGGGATCACCACGTGCGGTACGCCCAGCCGGTCGGCCATCGCGGCCTGCCAGGGCAGCGGCCACGCGTAGTCCTCGACACCGGAGACCACGAGCGCGGGCAGGCCGGCCGCCACCAGTGCGGCGAGTTCGCCCACCCGGTCGGGTTCGGTGCGCAGTTGTTCGGCCATGCCGAGCAGCCCCTCGGGCGTGGTGCCCAGCCAGCGGGCGTGCACGAACGCGGCGATCGCCGGGTCGGCGGGCGGCAGCTGACCGGCCTCCAGTTCCACGGCCTGCATCGCCTCCCAGACCTCCTGGGGGGTGAGCACCGGGAGCACCTCTTCGAGCATCAGCAGCCGGGCGACCTCCTCCGGACAGATCCCCGCCGGGCCGGTGCTCATCAGGGTCAGCGAGGCCAGCCGGTCCGGCGCATGCAGCGCCACCGAGCGGCACACCAGGCCGCCGAAGGAGTGCCCCAGCAGGTGGATCCGCTCACCCGGGGCGACCGCGTCGGCGATCGCGAGCACGTCCGCCACGAGCGCTTCGCGGGTGTACGCCGCCGGATCCGCCGGGCCCGCGGTCTCGTACTGGCCGCGCTGGTCCACCGACACGGTATGGAAACCGCGTCGCGCCAGCGGGTCGCCGAGCGCGATGAAGTCCTCCTTGCTGCCGGTGAAGCCCGGTACCAGCACGACGGTGCCCAGGCGCGGTGCGGCGCTCGGCGGAGTGCCCTCCAGGACGGCGAATCGTCCGCGCCCGGTCGCCAGGCGACGGGAGCGGACGGTCCCGGGCAAGGTCAGAAAGCGTGGCGTACTCACGCCTTCGAGCCTACTTACCCGCAGGTACGGCAACGGCCCCCGGCGCGAAGCCCGGACGTGATCGTCCACACTCCACACCGGGGGCCGTCGGGCCGATGGTGCGACCGTCAGCCCTCGTCGGTCGCGACGGCGCCGGCCTCGGCACCCTCGGGACGGCGACGGGTACGCCGGCGGCGACGGCGCGGTGCGCGCTCGCCGTCCGCGTCCGCATCCCCGGCCACGGCCGGGCCGTCCGCGGGAGCGGCCTGGGCGGGCACGGTCGGCGGTTCGACGAACGCCGCGGCGGTCGGGGCGGCCGGGGCGATCACGACGGCCTCGCCGGTCTCACCGTTCACCCGACGACGGCGCCGGGAACCCGGTGCCCGACGGCGGCTGGGGTCGCTGGCCTCGGCGTCGGCCGACTCCGGGGCCGGCCCGGACGCGGCGGGACCGCTGCGGCTGCGGCCGGTCGCGCCCTTGCGACCCGAGTTGCCCCGGCTGTTCTTGCCGGTCTCGCCCAGGTCCTCGACGTCCTCCGCGCCCAGGCCCGCACGGGTGCGGTCGGCGCGCGGCAGCACGCTGCCCACGGTGGTGGGGATGTCCAGGTCGGTGAACAGGTGCGGCGAGGTCGAGTAGGTCTCGACCGGGTCCGCGAAGCCCAGGTCCAGGGCCTTGTTGATCAGGCTCCAGCGCGGGATGTCCTCCCAGTCCACCAGCGTCACCGCGGTGCCCGAGGCGCCGGCGCGGCCGGTCCGGCCGATCCGGTGCAGGTAGGTCTTCTCGTCGTCGGGGCACTGGTAGTTCACCACGTGGGTGACACCCTCGACGTCGATTCCGCGGGCCGCGACGTCGGTGGCCACGAGCACGTCCACCTTGCCGTTGCGGAACGCCCGCAGCGCCTGCTCGCGCGCGCCCTGGCCGAGGTCGCCGTGCACGGCGGCGGAGGCGAAGCCGCGCTCGGCCAAGCCCTGGGCCAGGTCGGCCGCGGTGCGCTTGGTCCGGCAGAACACCATCACCAGGCCGCGCCCGTTGGCCTGGAGCACCCGGGCCATCAGCTCGGGCTTGTCCAGGCCGTGCGCGCGGTAGACGCGCTGCTGGACCGACTTGACGGTGGCGCCCAGGTCGTCCGGCTCGGAGGCGCGGATGTGCGTGGGGCGGCTCATGTAGCGGCGCGCCAGGGTGATGATCTGACCCGGCATGGTGGCCGAGAAGAGCATCGTCTGGCGACGCGCCGGGAGGCGCTCGACGATCTTCTCGACGTCGGGCAGGAAGCCCAGGTCGAGCATCTCGTCGGCCTCGTCCAGGACGAGCATCTTGACTTCGGACAGGTTCACGTGACCCTGGCCGACCAGGTCGAGGAGCCGGCCCGGGGTGCCGACGACGACATCGACGCCCTTCTTGAGGGTGTCGATCTGCGGTTCGTAGGCCCGGCCGCCGTACACGGCCAGCACCCGCACGTTGCGCAGCTTGCCCGCGGCCTGGAGGTCGTTGGTGACCTGCACGCACAGCTCACGGGTGGGGACGACGACCAGTGCCTGCGGCATGCGGCCGGCGACCGTGCCCGCGGGAGCGCGGCCGGCCTCGATGTCGGCTGCGACGGTGATCCGCTGCAGCAGGGGGATGCCGAAGCCGAGGGTCTTGCCCGTTCCGGTCTTGGCCTGGCCGATCACGTCGTTGCCGGACAGGGCGACCGGAAGGGTCATCTCCTGGACGGGAAAGGCCTCGATGATGCCGAGTGCCTCGAGTGCCTCGGCTGTCTCCGAAAGTACTCCGAGTTCGCGAAAAGTTGTCAGGGGTCCAGCCTCTTCTGTGTGGTTGGGGGCCGTCCGTACCGAAAGCGGGTCGAGACCGTGGCGCCCACCGAAATTGCGGGGCGCTGCACGGGACCTCTCGCCTTCGGGCGGCCACCCGAGCGGGTCGGTCGGAGCCAGTCGTCCTCCGACCGGGCATCCGCGTTCACTACCACTGTACCCGGCGACGTGCGGCCGGTGGGGTGATGCTCATTACTGCTTGTCCGGAGATGGGCGACTCCGCCCGGACGTGGCGCCCCCGTGGCGCGGTGCGCTCACTACGCTGCGTACTTGTGAACACTGTGGCATTCGTGCACGGTGCGGCGGCGGGACGAACGAAGGGGTGGACATGGGCGAGGGTGCGCAGCCGACCGGGGAGATGCGGGCCGCCGTGATCGAACTGCTCGGTGTACTCGCGTACGGCGAGATCACCGCCTTCGAGCGGCTCGCCGAGGATGCCAAGATGGCGCCGACGGTGGACGACAAGGCCGCGCTGGCCGCGATGGCGGTGGCCGAGTTTCATCACTACACGCTCCTGCGCGACCGGATCGCCGCGCTGGGCGCGGATCCGGCCGCGGCGATGGATCCGTTCATCGCGCCGCTGGACGAGTTCCACGTGCACACCGCGCCCGCCGACTGGCTGGAGGGCCTGGTGAAGGCGTACGTGGGCGACGGGATCGCGGCCGACTTCTACCGCGAGGTGGCCGCGCATCTGGACGAGGTCAGCCGGGATCTGATCGTCGAGGTGCAGCGCGACACCGGGCACGCGGCCTTCGTGGTCGACGCGGTGCGCTCGGCGATCGAGCGCGACCCCAAGGTGGCGGGCCGGCTCGCGCTGTGGGGCAGGCGGCTGATGGGCGAGGCGCTCAGCCAGGCCCAGCGGGTCGCCGCCGAGCGGGACGTGTTGTCCACGATGCTCATCGGCGGCGGCGCCGGCCCCGGTTTCGACCTGGCCGAGATCGGGCGCATGTTCAACCGGATCACCGAGGCACACCAGCAGCGGATGGCCGCCCTCGGACTCGCCTCCTGACCGCAGGGACCGCGGCGGAGGGCATCCCCGGCGGAAGGACCGCCGGAAGCAGGACAGGGAGCGAAAACCCGAGGGCGGGTGGATCCGGATCCGGATCCACCCGCCCTCGGGTGTGTGGCACCGATGCCGGCACCGTCGTTCGGGTGTCGGCTGCTCAGGCGCTGGCGCCGAAGCCGACCTTGCGCGCCGACGACTCGCCGATCTCGACGTAGGCGAGCCGGTCGGCGGGCACGAGCACCCGGCGGCCCTTCTCGTCCGTCAGGGACAGCAGCTTGGACGTGCCCGACAGCGCGTCGGCGATGGCCCGCTCGACGTCCTCCGGGTTGTCCGTGCTCTCCAGCACCAGCTCCCGAGCGGCGTGCTGTACGCCGATCTTGATCTCCACGGCTGTCCCTCCGGCCTTGAAACTCTGGAGATCGGCGCCGCGACGACCGCGGGCCGTACCTACCCCAGCAGGCTAGTCGAGAGCCGGGGTCACCGAACGCCATGACGGGTACGCCCAACGCGAACGCCGGACGGGAACAAGATCGCCCCCGCGCCCGTACGCGCAGGTCGTCCGCGGCTTCGAGCGGGTCAGTGCGGCGGGTCGTCCTTGCGCGGGAAACGGGAGATGCCGCGCCAGGACAGCGACGAGACCAGCAGCGAGGCGGCGTCGCGCGGGATGGTCGCGCCGCGTGCGATCCAGTAGCGCGCGGTGACCTGCGCCATGCCGGTCAGGCCGATCGCCAGCAGCATCGATTCCTCCTGGCCCAGCCCGGTGTCCTCGGCGATGATCTTGCTGACCGCCTCGGCGCACATCTCGCTGACCCGCTCCACGCGTTCGCGTACGGCGCTCTCGTTGGTCAGGTCGGACTCGAAGACCAGTCGGAAGGCACCGCCGTCGTCGTCCACGAAGGCGAAGTAGGCGTCGACCGTGGCGGCCACCCGGAACTTGTTGTCGTGCGTCGACTCCAGCGCCCGCTGCACCGCCGCGAACAGGGACTCGCAGTGCTGGTCGAGCAGCGCCAGATACAGCTCCAGCTTGCCGGGGAAGTGCTGGTACAGCACGGGCTTGCTGACGCCGGCGCATTCGGCGATGTCGTCCATCGCGGCCGCGTGGTAGCCCTGCTTGACGAAGACTTCCTGGGCGGCGCCGAGGAGTTGCGTCCTGCGCGCGAGCCGGGGCAGCCGGGTACCGCGAGGACGGGGATCCGCATCCTGGATGGCTGTCACGGGGCTCCTCAAGGTGTCGCTCAACGTGTCGCGGACGCCGGATGATCGGGTGATCCGGCGGGTTTCTCCACCACGTCATCCTACTTTCGGGTAACCCAGGGCGTAAGTTTCGTGGCGCAACGAAACAGGATCCCGCGCTTCCGGTAATCCTCGCAAGGGGGCGCGAGAGGTGCGCGGAAGGCCGTCGCAAGCCCCGCGGCGCCGCTTCCGAAGCGGGGCTCAGCGATAGTCGTCGTCCTGCGAGTGTCCGACCCCGCGGCGCTGCTCGGTCGCGTCCGCGGGATCCACGCCGTCGGGCACCGACTCCCACACCGGGTCGCCCGCACCGTCGTCCGCCTCCACCGGGGTGTGTTGTTCCACCACGTCGGGCACCGGAATCTCGGGGTCTCGGGTCGTGTCGTCGGAAACTGCGGCGTCACCGACGGTGACGTCTTCGAACTCGGGGGTCTCGTCGATTCCGTCCATACGGCCTCCCTGCCCGTGCGGTGCGCCGCCATGCGGCGTTCCCGCAAGTCCATGATCCGCCTCGGTCCCGTTGCCGCACTTTCGGTATCGATGTCGAAACGTGATGTGGGAAGCGTTTACAGTGACGTCATGAACCAGGGCATAAGAGTCGAGACCACCCCGCGTGACGAAGTCGGTCGAGGCATCCGCCCTTCCGTCCCAGTGATCATCTCGTAATATTGCCCACCGTGACGACCATCAGCCCCGCAAGCGACGCCGACGCAACGCCTTGGCCTGCGCGTACGGTCGAAGTCGCCACCGGCAGTGAGGTCGTGGTGCGCCGCGACGCGCTCCACGATTCCGATCTGCCGCCCGCGATGATGATCCACGGCCTCGGCGGATCCTCGCTGAACTGGACGGAACTGGCCGCCGAACTGCGGTCGGACCTTTCCGTGGAGATGATCGACCTGCCCGGCTTCGGGCATTCGCCGCCGCCGCGGAACGGGGACTACTCGATCTCCGCGCACTGTCGAGCGGTCGAGGGCGCGATCCTGTCGCTGCGCAAGGGCCCGGTGCACCTGTTCGGCAATTCGATGGGCGGCGCGGTGGCCACTCGGCTCGCCTCCCGCCGGCCGGACCTGGTCCGCACGCTGACGCTGATCTCGCCCGCGCTGCCGGACCTGCGGGTGCGCCCGTCGGTGTTGCCGACGGCGGCTCTGGGGGTGCCCGGTGTGGGCCGCGCGCTGCTGCGGCTCAGCCGCAACATGACGCCCGAGGATCGCACTCGGATGTCGATCGCGATGATGTACGGAAACCCGGACGCGGTCGGCGAGAAGGCCTTCGCGGATGCCGCGGCCGAGTACCGGCGCCGGCTCGAACTCCCGTACATGATGGACGCGTTCTCGCAGTCGACCCGGTCGGTCATCGGGGCCTACCTGGAGCGCGGCGAGCGGGCGCTGTGGCGGCAGGCGGCCGACGTGCGGGCGTCGACGCTGCTCGTCTACGGACGCCGGGACAGGCTGGTCGACGCGCGCATGGCCAAGCGTGCGACCGAGACCTTCCCGGACGCCCGACTGCTGGTGGTGCCCGACTCCGGGCACGTGGCCATGCTCGAACACCCCCGCGTGGTGGCCCGGGGTTTCCGCGAACTTCTCGACGGGGCCCTCTCGCCGTCGAACGTGGTGGGGTGAACGCAGACTCATGGGACGTCACTCGGGAACGCAGACGAGCGTGCAGTACGACGGTGAGGGCCTGCCGGACGACGCGCTCTCCGGCGGTTACGCGGCGGTGCCGCAACAGGTCGCGTACGGGCAGGTCCACCAGGACGGCCGGGGCGGCGATTGGACCGGCACCTCGTACGGCGGCGGCTGTTCCGAGCAGGACACCGGCTACCACGGCTACCCCGTGGAGCCCGGCTACGGCGGTTACCCGGCCGCGCAGCAGCACACCGCCGGCTACGGGTACGACGGCGGGCAACAGCACGGCTGGGAGCACCCCGCGCCCGAGACCGGCTCCGGCACCTGGGCGGCGACCGGCACGATGCCCGGCGAGCCCGCGCACTGGGACGACCCGCTGGAGCCGTACGGCGCGCAGACCGGCTCGGTCGGCTACGCCCCGGACGTGTTCCGCACCGACGGCCCGGGCACCGACACGTTCGGCGTCGACGCCTTCGGCAACGGCGCCCTGCACACCGGCTCGTTCGTCACCGGCACGTTCGGCACGGACGGCTTCGGCACGGACACCTTCGGCACGGACGCCTTCGGGGCCGATGCCTTCGGCGCGGATGCCTACTCCGGCGGCTACCCGGCGGTGAACCCCGGGCACGACCCGTACGCCGCGAACGGCCGTCCCGACGGGATGCACGCGATCGCCGAGGCGCCCGCCGCGCCGTCGTACGACACCACCACGTTCGAGCCGCAGAGCTTCGTCGGCTACGGATACGACGCCTCGGGCGGCTACCCGGCGGTGGTTCCGGTCGAGGATCCGCTCGCGGACGCGCTGTACGAGCTGCCCGCCGAGCCGGAGCCGGCGATCGGTCCCGGGGCGGGGCAGTATCCGATGGAGTCCGAGCCGTGGGCCGCGTCGGCCCCCGAACTCGACCTGGAACAGCTCTCGTTCGCCACCGAGCCGACCGACGACATCCCGGGGCCCAGGCACTCGGCCGAGGAGTCGGAGCACGGCTTCGAGCCGGACACCGGGGGCGTCCCGCCCAGGGGCCGCGCGCAGACCCGCAAGGCCAACCGGCCCGCGCCGCGCAAGGGGCGGCGCACCCTGGTCGCGGCGAGCGGCGCGGTCGTCACCGGTGCGGTACTCGCCGGCGCGGTCGTGCTCCAGATGCCCGACGAGGGCTCCTCCAGCCAGGCGTCCGGCGACGACCAGGCCGCACCGGGCGGGGCCACCAGGCCCACCGACCAGGCCGCGTCGCGGGGCTCGGAACGGGACCCGGTCACCCAGGGCGGCGCCTCCTCGCTGCCGCTGCCCACACCCGCGTCGCCGGTCACCACCGACCAGCTGACCGTGCGCTTCCCGCTCGACCCCAAGCTCGGCCTGAGCGGCAGTTTCGAGACCGTGCCCGGCAAGGAGGCCGCGCCCGGTCCCGGCCGCAAGTACACCTACGCGGTCCAGATCGAGCAGGGTCTGCAACTGGACGGCGAGTTGTTCGCGACGACCGTGCAGAAGACGCTGAACGACAAGCGCAGTTGGTCGAGTGGGGGGCTGACCTTCGAGCGCACCGACGCGTCGAAGGCGGACTTCGTGGTGCGGCTGGCGAGCCCGCAGTCGGTCCACAAGGCGTGCACCCCCATCGTGGGCGACACCAGCGCGGACAACGTCTCGTGCGACGCGTACGGCACCCCGTACGTGATGATCAACGCGTGGCGCTGGGCCCAGGGTTCGACCGCCTACGGCGACGACATCGTCGGCTACCGACAGATGTTGATCAACCACGAGGTCGGTCACCGGCTCGGCCACAACCACGAGAAGTCCTGCGGCGCGGGCGGCATCGGGGACGGCCTCGCCCCGGTGATGATGCAGCAGACCAAGACCCGGGTCGCGAGCGAGGGCGCGATGAAGGGCGAGACCTGCGAGGCCAACCCGTGGCCGTACCCGTCGGGCAAGTTCACCAAGTAGCCCGATCCGCACCCGCCGGGCCGCCCGGAAGGCGCCCGGCGCGCCCCGTCGTGGGTGAATCTCACGGACCGGACCCGATGCCCGGGAATCGGGACGAGCGTGGCACTGTTGCGATAGGAAAAGAGCCGAGATAGACAGTCCGACCATCGGAGTTTCCGTGTCGCAGCTACCACCCCTGGTCGAGCCGGCCCCCGAGCTGACCGTCGACGAGGTCCGTCGTTATTCGCGCCACCTGATCATCCCCGACGTCGGGATGGACGGGCAGAAGCGGCTGAAGAACGCCAAGGTGCTCTGTGTGGGCGCCGGTGGCCTGGGGTCCCCGGCGCTGATGTACCTCGCTGCGGCAGGCGTCGGCACGCTCGGCATCGTCGAGTTCGACACCGTGGACGAGTCGAACCTGCAGCGCCAGATCATCCACGGACAGAGCGACATCGGGCGCTCCAAGGCGGAGTCCGCGCGTGACTCGGTCAAGGAGATCAACCCGTACACCGAGGTCGTCCTGCACGAAGAGCGGCTCGAGGCCGACAACGTGATGGAGATCTTCGGGCAGTACGACCTGATCGTCGACGGCACGGACAACTTCGCCACCCGGTATCTGGTCAACGACGCCTGCGTGCTGCTGAACAAGCCGTACGTGTGGGGTTCGATCTACCGCTTCGACGGCCAGGCCAGCGTGTTCTGGTCCGAGCACGGCCCGTGCTACCGCTGCCTGTACCCGGAGCCCCCGCCGCCCGGGATGGTGCCCTCGTGCGCCGAGGGCGGCGTGCTCGGCGTGCTGTGCGCGTCGATCGGGTCGATCCAGGTCAACGAGGCGATCAAGCTGCTGATGGGCATCGGCGAGCCGCTGGTCGGTCGGCTGATGATCTACGACGCGCTGGAGATGACCTACCGCACGGTCAAGGTCCGCAAGGACCCCGAGTGCGCGGTCTGCGGGAAGAACCCGACGGTCACCGAGCTGATCGACTACGAGGCGTTCTGCGGTGTGGTCTCCGAGGAGGCCCAGGAGGCCGCGCTCGGTTCGACCATCACCCCGCGGCAGCTCAAGGAGTGGCTGGACGCCGACGAGAACATCGACCTGATCGACGTTCGCGAGCCGGGCGAGTACGAGATCGTCAAGATCCCGGGTTCGCGGCTGATCCCCAAGAACGAGTTCCTGATGGGCCGTGCCCTGGAGGACCTGCCGCAGGACCGGCGCATCGTGCTCAACTGCAAGACGGGCGTGCGCTCGGCCGAGGTGCTGGCGGTGCTCAAGAGCGCGGGGTTCGCCGACGCGGTCCACGTCGGCGGCGGCGTGATCGGATGGGTCAACCAGATCGAGCCGGAGAAGCCGGTCTACTAGTCCTCGGGGCCGGACGGCCGGGCATCGACCCGGCCTTCGGCCGAGGTGTCCTCGAACGCCGGGCGGGCCGATTTTCGGCCCGCCCGGCGTGTTTTCGCCTGCTTCGGCCGTATCGCCCGGCTTCGGCTGCGGAAACGGCGCCGGCCTGTGCGGGCGGGACGGTGCTCAGATCGCCTGTTTGCGTTGCAGGTGGGCGAAGGCGAGCCAGCCCGGCAGGACCGGCAGCCAGAAGGTCAGGAAGCGGTAGAGCAGGACGGCCGCCGTCGCGGTCTCGAACGGCAGGCGTGCGGTGCTGGTCAGGCCCGCGATCAGGGCCGCCTCGACCGCGCCGATGCCGCCCGGGGTGGGTGCGGCCGAGCCGATCGCGTTGCCGGCCAGGAAGACCACCGCGATCGCGGCGAAGTTGGCCGAGCCGCCGAAGGCCCGCACGCTGGCGTCCAGGCACAGGATGAAGGACAGCGTGAGCAACACCGTGCCGCCCAGCCCGGCCGCGAGCTTGGTCGGCGTCTGGAGCACGTCCAGCAGTCGCGGCACGATGCCCGAGAACAGCTGGCGCAGTTGCTTGACGATCCAGCGCCGCAGTGGCGGTACGGCCATCACCAACAGGATCAACAGGGCCAGGACCAACAGGCCCGCGATCACCGCGCCGGACGGCGCGAAGGACGGCGTCTCGGCGGTGCCGGCGATGTAGCCGAAGAAGGCCAGCAGGCCGACGTGGAAGACCAGGCCGCCCAACTGCGACACGCCCACGCTCGCGGCGGCCAGGGTGGGCGGGATGCCCGCCTTCTGCAGATAGCGCGTGTTCAGCGCGACACCGCTGACCGCCGGGGGCGCGACCAGCTTCACGAACGAACCGGCGAGCTGGACCATGGTCGTGCGAAACAGCGACAGCCGTTCCGGGACGAAGCCGAGCAACATCAGCGCCGCACACACGTAGCTCAGCGAGGAGGCCAGCAGGCCGATCGCCGCCCAGCCCCAGTTCGCGCTGTTGAAGATCTCGCCCAGGTCGACGTGGCTGAGCTGGGACAGCAGGAAGTAGCCCGCGAACGCACTGGCGACCACGGTGACCAGGGTGCGGGCCCGGACCCGCTCCAGCCGGACCGGCTCGACCTCGGCCTGCGGGCGCAGCTCCAGGATCTGCTCGCGGATCCGGGAGAGCAGGTTCTTGTCCTTGCGCAGCACCGAGCGGGTGCTGCGGCTGAGCGCGACCTTTTGCAACAGCGGCAGGCAGGCCGCGACGGTGTCCGCGCCGAGCACCTCCGCGGCGGTGTGCACGGCGCGTTCCTCGCCCACCCGCAGGGCGATGGTGGTGAGCAGTTGCGCGGTGTCGATCCGCAGCGCCAGATCGCTCGACGCGATCTCGCCGGCCCGCAGGTCCACCAGCCACGGCTGGCCGGTGCCGTCCACCAGGATGCTCTCGGCCACCAGCCGCCGATGGGTGAGCCGATGCGCCTGGAGCAGGCCGAGCAGCTCCCACAGCCGGGCCAGGAGCTCGTCGGTGAGTTCGTCGTCGTCGAGGGTGTCGAGGGTACGGCCGGGCACGTGCGCGTAGGCGAGCAGCGCGGCGTCCGGGCCGACCTCGGTGGTGGCCACCAGGCGCGGCGCACGCACTCCCGCATCCGCGCACGCGTAGGCCATCAGCGACTCCTGCTCCAGCGCGCGGCGCGTGGACAGCACGGTGCGGCGCTGGGTGACCCCGCGCAGCACGAGTCGACGATAGAAGCGATAGATCGCCCCGGAAGCCTGCTGGTCCCGGTCGAGCACGGTCACGTCCAGCAGCCGCTCGTCGGCCAGCCGGACCGCGTAGCGGCGGGTCTCCTCGGGGCCGTCGTCGGTGCGTACGCAGGACAGCGCGACCAGGCCGAACCGGCGCAGCGCGGCGACCACCGACTCGGCCGGCGGTCGGGTGTTGGGCAGTCCGACCGCGTACAGCGTCGCGTAGGCGATGGTGCGGCCGAACAGCACGCTGGTGAGCAGCGCGACGGGCGTGGTGTAGCCGCCGACCAGCACGGTCGCCGCGTTCAGCAGGAGCAGCGTCCACACCACGAGTTGCCAGCGGGGCCGGCGGACCAGGCCGACCGCGGTGACGTAGGCGACGATCGGCGCGAGGTAGCCGTGCACCGGGTCGGTCCAGCCGCTCTGCGGCAGCGGCAGCGGGCGGGTCAGCGCGTCGCGCAGCGCCTCGGGGCCGGGGCCGGTGATCCACCAGTCCAGGCCGAGCGAGGCCAGGTAGGTCACCGCGGCGGCGATCACTCCGTCGGCCACCCGCAACCCGTCCCGGCTGACCAGGCGTTCGATGCCGTAGGCCACCGGCACCACGAGCACCGCGACCGCGAACACCCCGCCGGAGAGGTTGAGCAGCAGGTGCGGTGTGCTGTTCTGGGCACCGCGGACGATGTCCGACTCCAGGCCGGAGGTGGTCTGTCGGGCGATGCTGGCGAGAAAGAAGACGACGCCGAGGGCGAGCACACCGAGCAGGACTCGGATCAAATCGGACGATCGGTGCACACGCAGCGGTTGTGAGGGCTCGACTACGAGGGCGCGCCCGTTCCCGGGGGCACCCGCTGCGATCGTTCCGTCATGCTCTCGTATCACCCGTCACCACCGCGTCGATCGTGCCACGACCCGCGCCCGGGATTGCGCCCGGCCGCGCCGAAGTGCGACCGAAAGGGGTTCGGCCCCGCGCCGGCCCCGTGTCCGAGCACTCTGTCACCATGTGCGGATGAGTGACCCTAACCCCTTCGCCGAGCGGGTTCTCGACCTGGTCGAGCGCATCCCGCCCGGGCGGGTGATGGCCTACGGGGACGTCGCCGAGGCCCTCCAGGAAGGCGGCCCCCGACAGGTCGGCCGCGTGATGGCCCTGTACGGCGGTGGGGTGCCGTGGTGGCGGGTGGTGCGCGCGGACGGCTCGTTGCCGTCGAGCCACGCGGTGCGCGCGCCCGGGCACTACCGGGCCGAGGGCACGCCGCTGCGTTCCGGCGGCGAGCGGGTGGACATGGGGCGGGCGCGCTGGGTGCCGGAGTCCCACGAGGTGCCCGCCGACGGGGAACTTCCGCCGATCTCCTGACAGTCGGGCGCGGCTCGGGCCACAGTGGTCGCGTCCTGATACGGCAGTGCGCTCCCGTGTGCTTCCGGGGCGATCGGGCCGGGTGTGATCTGATGGGCTTCGGCCGCGCCCTGCCGACCGGGGCGCGGCCGACCCACCCGGACCCACCGCGACCGGGTCTGCGATCCGCTCGTCGCCGGCCCGGCCCCCATGCACACACCAGGATTCGACGGCGACCCGAAGGCACTTTCGGCCAGATGACCACCCCGACCCCGGCATACCGGCTGCGGCGCACTCCCGTGGCCCCGCCCGCGCCCGTGATCCCCGACGACTACCAGCGCGCCGTCGTCGAGCACCGGGGCGGGCCGCTGCTCGTGCTGGCCGGTCCCGGCACGGGCAAGACCACCGTGCTCGTGGAGGCGGTCGCCGCCCGGGTGGCGCGTGGGATCCGGCCGGAGGAGATCCTGGTCCTGACCTTCGGTCGCAAGGCGGCGGGCGAACTGCGCGACCGGCTGACCGCGCGGCTGCGCGCCGCCGGGGCGCGGACCGCGGCGGTGCCGACCGCGACCACGTTCCACTCGTTCTGCTACGCGCTGGTGCGCGAGCATCAGCCGGCCGAGCTGTTCAGCTATCCGCTGCGTCTGCTCACCGGTCCCGAGCAGGACGTGTTCGTCCGCGAACTGCTCGCGGGCGGGGTCGAGGAGGGCAGCCAGAGCTGGCCCGCCGAGTTGCGCGCGGCGGTCGGCACCCGCGGGTTCGCGGACGAGGTGCGCGCGGTGATCGCCCGCAGCCGCGAACTCGGCCTCGACCCGGACGCGCTGGCCCGATTCGCCCGGGACACCGGGCGCCGGGACTGGCGGGCGGCGGCCGACTTCCTCGCCGAGTACCTGGACGTGATCGACGCGCAGGGCGTGGTCGACTACGCGGAACTGGTGCACCGCGCGGTGCTGCTCGCCGAACAACCGGAGACCGCGCAGGTGTTGCGCGGGCGCTACAAGGCGGTGTTCGTCGACGAGTACCAGGACACCGACCCGGCGCAGGTGCGGCTGCTCGCGGCGCTGGCCGGGGACGGCCGGGACCTGATCGCGGTGGGCGACCCGGACCAGTCCATCTACGCGTTCCGCGGCGCCGACGTGAACGGCATCCTCGACTTCCCGCACCGTTTCCCGCGGGCCGACGGCGAGCCCGCCGACATCGTCGTGCTGCGCACCTCGCGCCGCGCGCCGGCCGGGTTGCTGGCCGCGTCGCGGGTGGTCACCCAGCGCATGCCGCTGAGCCGGCTGCCCGGCGACCGGGTACGCGCGCACCGCGAGTTGATCCCGTCGGTGTCGGGCGCCGAGGACCCGAGCCGGGTCGAGGTGTACACGTACCCCACGCCCGGTGCCGAGCTGGACAACACCGCCGACATCCTGCGCCGCGCGCACCTGGAGGACGGGGTGCCGTGGGGGCAGATGGCCGTGCTGGTGCGCTCCGGTGCCCGCTCGATCCCGGGCCTGCGGCGGGCGCTGTCGGCCGCCGGCGTGCCGTTGGAGATCGCCGGCGACGAGTTGCCGATCGCGGCCGAGCAGGCGGTGTCGCCGCTGCTCACCGCGCTGCACGTGGCGGCGGAGCCGAGCGTGCTGGACGCGGAGACCGCGCGCGCGTTGTTGCAGTCCCCGCTGGGCGGCCTGGACGCGGGCGATCTGCGGCTGCTGGGGCGGGCGTTGCGGGCCGAGGAGCGGGCCGCCTCCGGCGCCGCGGTGACCGGCACCCGGCCCTCCGCCGAGTTGATCCGGGACGCGCTGGCCGAGCCCGGGCAACTGGTCGGGATAGAACAGCGGGTCGGCGGCGGGGCGTTGCGGCTGGGCATGCTGATCCGCAAGGCGCGCGAGGTGCTGGCGGGCGGTGGGAGCACCGAGGACGCGCTGTGGGAGTTGTGGCAGGGCACGCCGTGGCCGGGCCGGCTGGAGCGGGCGGTGCTGCGCGGCGGTACCGCCGGGCGCAATGCGGACCGCGACCTGGACGCGGTGGTGGCGCTGTTCGAGGTGGCCGCCAAGGCCGAGGAGCGGGCCGGCCACCGGGGCGCGCTGAACTTCCTGGCCGAGCTCAAGGCCCAGCAGATCCCCGGCGACCGGCTCGACGACAGCGCGCTGCGCGGCGAGTCGGTGCGGTTGCTGACCGCGCACCGGGCCAAGGGCCTGCAGTGGCGTCTGGTGGTGGTGCACGGGGTGCAGGAGGGGCTGTGGCCGGACCTGCGCCGCCGCGGCTCGCTGCTGGAGGCGGACCGGATCGGCTCGGACGGGCTGGCCGAGCCGCTGTCGCCGGGGGCGCTGCTGGCCGAGGAGCGGCGATTGTTCTACGTCGCGGTCACCCGGGCCAGGGAGCGGCTGGTGGTGACCGCGGTCGACTCCAGCTACGACGACGGCGATCAGCCCTCGCGGTTCCTGGAGGAGCTGGGCGTGCCGCCGGTGGAGGTCAAGGAGCGGCCCAGGCGTCCGCTGTCCACCTCCGCGCTGGTGGCCGAGCTGCGTTCGGCGGCGGTGGATCCGCTGGCCCCGGCCGTGCTGCGCCGGGCCGCCGCGCGCCGGTTGGCCGCGCTCGCGGATCTGCGTGACGACGAGGGGCATCCGCTGGTCCCGGCGGCGCATCCGGACCGGTGGTGGGGGTTGGTGGAGCCGACCGACCCCGGGGTGCCGATCCGGGATCCGGGCAGCGCGGTGCGGTTGTCCGGCAGTTCGGTGGCCAAGGTGCGCGACTGCGCGCTGAGCTGGTTCCTGGGCAGCGAGGTGCACGCCGACTCGCCGCGCTCGGCGGCGCTGGGCTTCGGCAACGTGGTGCACGCGCTCGCGGACGAGGTGGGCACGGGCGCCACCTCGGCGGAGCTGCCGGTGCTGATGGACCGGCTCGATCGGGTCTGGGATGCGTTGGCGTTCGATGCGCCGTGGCAGTCCGAGCAGCAGAAGGACGAGGCCAGGACCGCGCTGGAGCGGTTCCTGTCCTGGCACACCCACGAGCGGCACCGGGTGGTCGCGGCGACCGAGCACGGCTTCGAGGTCGAGCTCACCGCGGGCGAGTACCGGGTGGTCATCCGGGGGTCGATGGACCGGGTCGAGCGGGGCGAGGACGGGCTCGCGTACGTGGTGGACTTCAAGACCGGGCGCCGGCCGCCGACGCGGAGCGAGATCGAGGAGCATCCGCAGCTCGCGGTGTACCAGGTCGCGGTGGCCGCCGGTGCGCTCGACGAGGTGCCCGGTTTCGAGGGCGGCAGGCCGGCGTCCGGCGGTGCCGAGTTGATCCAGTTGCGTTCGCCCGACAAGGGGGACACCGAGCAGCCGCTGGTGCTGGCCCAGGACCCGCCGCTGCCCGGACCGGACGGCGGTACGTGGGTGGGTGGCCTGCTCGCCGACGTGGCCGGTCGGATCCTCGGCGAGCGGTTCACCCCGAGCACGGGCTCGCACTGCGACCGGTGCGACTTCCGCAGGTGTTGCAGCGCACGTCCGGAGGGACGGATGACGGTCGACTAGCCGGTATCCCGGCCGGTTTCGATGCACCCTTCCGTCGGAATTTCCCCGTGAAACCCCACATATCGGGGCGGTTGATCATGCTTTCTTTGCCATAGCCATACTCGTGCGGAAGCAACTCCAGTCCCCGAATCGCAAGGAGTTTCGTGCGCACTTCACGCATGGCCATGATCGTTCCCGTCGTTGCCCTCGCCTTCGCCGGCCTGACCGCCTGTGGCGGCTCGGACGAGAAGTCGAACGCCGGCACCGACGCCAAGGTGTTGGCCGACGAGGCGCAGAAGCTGCTCAAGTCGGTCGCCGACTACAAGATGGTCGGCGGCGGGCAGGACGAGGAGACCAAAATCGAGTGGGACCTGTGCATCCGCAACGGTGCGGACGTGCAGGGCAAGATGGTCATCGACGGCAACCCGGTCGAGATGATCGTCGTCGGCAAGGACCAGTACATGAAGGCCGACGCCGCGTTCTGGAAGAAGTCGATGGGCGAGAGCGTCCCGCCCGCCGTCCTGGACGGGGTCGTGGCGAAGCTGGCCGGCAAGTACATGAAGACCCCGGTCGAGGACGACGACTCGTTCGCGAACATGACCGACTTCTTCGACGGCTCCACCGACGGGGTGACCAAGGGCGAGCCGGTCAAGATCGACGGCGCCAAGGTGATCCCGCTCAGCAAGAAGGACGACGAGGGCGAGACGACCACCCTCTACGTCCAGGAGAAGGGCAAGCCCTACCCGTTCATGGTCAAGTCGGAGGGCAAGGGCAACGCCACGATGAAGTTCACCAAGGGCAAGAGCAAGTGCGAGCCCACCGCGCCCGCCGAGTCGGTGACCCAGGAAGACTTCAAGCGGTTGTCCCAGGACGCCTGATCGACCGCACGAACGCGGCCCCACCCGGCGACCGTCCCTGTCGCCGGGTGGGGCCGATGCCGTGGCCGGCCACCGTCGGGTGTCCGGCCACGGCACTACTGTTCCTCCGGTGCACGCCGTACTGACCGACCCGGACGACCTGTGTCGCCTCCTAGGGATCCCCTTCACGCCCGAGCAGCTGGACGCCGTGCTCGCACCGTTGGCCCCCGGGGTGATCGTGGCCGGCGCCGGATCCGGCAAGACCACGGTGATGACCGCCCGCGTGGTGTGGCTGGTGGGAACCGGCGCGGTGCGCCCCGACCAGGTGCTCGGCCTCACCTTCACCAACAAGGCGGCCGGCGAGCTGGCACAGCGGGTGCGCAAGGCGATCGGGCAACTGCGCGGCGGCGAGATCCCGGCCGACGAGGACGCGGGCGAACCGACCGTGTCCACCTACCACGCGTTCGCGGGCCGGCTGCTCCAGGAGCACGGCCTGCGGATCGGGCTGGAGCCCTCGGCCCGACTGCTCGCCGACGCGACCCGCTACCAGCTCGCGGCCCGGGCCGCGCGTACCGCCCGCGGACCCTTCCCCACCCTGACCGGCCGGCTGCCGGACGTGGTGGCCTCGGTCCTGCACCTGGGCGGCGAACTCGCCGAACACCTGGTGTCCCCCGAGCGACTCCAGGAATGGGACCGGGCCTTCATCGCCGACGTCGAGGCCGCCGCCAAGCCCTCCGCCGCCGCGCGCAAGGCCGCCGACGCGGCCCGGAACCGGCTCGACCTGACCCGGCTGGTGGACGCGTACGGGCACGCCAAGAGCAGCCGCGACCTGCTCGACTTCGGCGACCAGATCGCCTACGCGGCCCGGATCGCGGGGGAGCGGCCCGAGGTCGGCGAGATCCTGCGGGACACCTACCGGGTCGTGCTCCTGGACGAGTACCAGGACACCTCGGTGGCCCAACGCGTGCTGCTGCAGGGGCTGTTCGGGCACGGCCACCCGGTCACGGCGGTCGGTGACCCGTGCCAGGCCATCTACGGCTGGCGCGGTGCCTCGGTCGCCAACATCCACGACTTCCCGGTGCACTTCCCGGACCGCGACGGCGCCCCCGCGGCCCGCTACGCGTTGTCCGAGAACCGGCGCAGCGGTGGCCGGATCCTGACCTTCGCCAACGACCTCTCCGCGCCGCTGCGCACCCCGGAGAGCGGGGTGGAGGCGCTGCGCCCGGGCCCCGGCGCGGAACACGAGGGGTGGGCGGTCGCCGCGCTGCTGCCCACCCACGGTGCGGAGATCGACTGGCTCGCGGACCGGATCAAGACCGCGATCGGCACCGTCCTGGACAAGGACGGCGATCCGATCACCCCCGGCGACGTCGCCGTGCTCGCCCGCACCGCGGCCGACTTCGCGGACATCCACGCGGCCCTGGTGCGGCGGGACATCCCGGTCGAGGTGGTCGGCCTGTCCGGGCTGCTGCACCTGCCCGAGGTGGCCGACCTGGTGGCCGTGTGCGAGGTGCTCGACGAGCCCACCGCCAACTCCGCGCTGGTGCGCCTGTTGACCGGCCCGCGCTGGCGGATCGGCCCGCGCGACCTGGCCCTGCTGGGTCGCCGGGCGGCCGAACTGGTCCGGGTCGAGCGGGCCGGCGCCGACGACGCGGACGCGCGCCTGGAGGAGGCGGTGGCCGGAATCGACCCCACCGAGGTGGTCTCGCTCTCCGACGCGCTCGCCGACCCGGGCGAGGAGTACGCGTTCTCGGCCGAGGCGCGCCGCCGGTTCGCCAGGTTGGCCACCGAGATCCGCGACCTGCGCCGGCACCTGGGCGAACCGCTGATGGACCTGCTGCACCGGGTGCTCGCCGGGACCGGCCTGGAGGTCGAGCTGTCCGCGTCGCCCGGCGCACTGGCCGCCCGCCGCCGGGAGACGCTGCACGCCTTCCTGGACGTCGCGGCCGGTTTCGCCGACCTGGACGGCGATCCCTCGCTCACCGCGTTCCTCGCCTTCCTGCGCACCGCCGCCGAACACGACAAGGGCCTGGACGGGAGCCTGCCCACGGCCGGCGACTCGGTGAAGGTGCTCACCGCGCACAAGTCCAAGGGCCTGGAGTGGGAGGTGGTCGCGGTTCCCGGGCTGATCGAGGGCGTCTTCCCGAGCGTGCGTACGCAGAGCAAGTGGATCACCAACGGCAAGGCGCTGCCGCACCCGCTGCGCGGTGACGCGGACGCGCTCGCGGTGTTGCCCGACCTGACGCCCAAGGGCTTCAAGGCGTTCGACGCCTCGATGCGCGAGCATCAGGCGACCGAGGAACTGCGGCTGGGCTACGTGACCTTCACCCGGCCCAAGCAGTTGCTGATCGCGTCCGGACACTGGTGGGGGCCCACCCAGAAGAAGCCGCGCGGGCCGTCCGAGTTCCTCACCCGCCTGCACGAGCACTGCCTGGCCGGCAACGGCACCGTCGAGGTCTGGACACCCGAGCCCGCCGAACCGGTCAATCCGTATCTCGCGGACACCGTCGAGCACGCCTGGCCGCTGCCGCTGGACGCGACCGCGCTGGTGGAGCGCCGCCGGGCGGCCGACGCGGTGCTCGCCGAGCTCGCCCGGCGCGAGGCGGCCCGACGGGTCGACCACGCGGTGCAACATCCCTCGGTCGAGCCCGAAGCGGGGTCCGGGGCCGGGCCCGAGCACCGGTCCGGGTCCGCGGACGAGCCCGGCTTCGGATCGGTCGACGACGAGCAGGTGCCGGTCGAGGTCTACGACACCTACGTCCCGGCGGACCCGGAGCAGGACGCGCCGCCGCCCGAGGACGACCCCGGGCCGCCCGACCACGAGCAGCCCACGCGCGAGCCCGAGGACGTCCGCGGGCACGACGAGGTACGCGAGCCCGAGGACGTACGCGAGCCCGAGGACGTCCGCGGGCACGACGACGCGCGTGCGCCCGCGGATCCGCGCGGGCACTCGGCCGAGGGCCGCGGCCGCTCCGACGAGGTGCGCGCCGGGCACCCCCCGGTCGAAGGCCCCGCGGCCGGCGCCGCCTTCGAGCCCACGCCGGACGAGCTGGCCCTGATCGAGTCGTGGGATCGCGACCTGGTCCGGTTGGCCGAGGAACTGCGCCGCGGTCGATCCGGGGTGCGCGAGGTGCCGCTGCCCGCGACGTTGTCCGCGTCCCAGATGTTGCGCCTGTCCAACGACCCGGACGGACTCGCGCGCGAGCTGGCCCGGCCGATGCCGCGTCCGCCCGCCCCCGCGGCCCGGCGCGGCACCCGCTTCCACGCGTGGGTCGAGTCGCTGTTCGGCGAGCGCCCGCTGCTCGAACCCGACGACCTGCCGGGCGCGGCCGACGAGGAGATCACCGACGAGGCCGACCTGCTCGCGCTCCAGGAGGCGTTCCTGCGCACGCCCTACGCGCAGCGCGCCCCGTACCGGGTGGAGGCACCCTTTCAGCTCTTTCTCGGCGGTCGGATCGTGCGCGGTCGGATCGACGCGGTCTACCGCGAGGGCGAGGGCTTCGAGGTGGTCGACTGGAAGACCAACCGGGTGCAGAACGCGGACCCGCTCCAGCTCGCGGTCTACCGGTTGGCCTGGGCCGAATACGCCGACGTGCCGATCGAGGAGGTCTCGGCCGCGTTCCTGTACGTGCGCACCGGGGAACTCGTCCGGCCCAGGGGACTGCCGGGCCGCGACGAATTGGAACAGTTGTTCACAGAAGCCGACGAATCGGGTCGGGACCGAGGTCCTTGATCCGCGCGAAACCCGGATCGGGGGACGATGGGCCCGATGCGGCCGGTTTCCGACGCTCGTATGGTTTATGGAAATCGGCAGTACGGCGAACTTCGACGGGACGGGAAACGGCACCGGTGCGCGGAACAGCACAGACGAGACGGGCACTGCGGCTCGTCGGCGTTGCGGGCGACCGTCCCCTGCTGCCGGTGATCGGCCTGTTCCTGCGCCTGTTGCCGTTCCTGGTGATCTTCGCGGTCGTGGTGCTGGCCGCCGCGACGCCGGAGGACGTGCACGTGGGACCGCTGCTCGCGGTCGCGCCCGCGCTGTCCGGGCTTACCCAGACGGTGCCGCGCGGACCGTTGATCACCGGCGCGGTGGCGGCCGTGGTGGCGGTGGCGCTGGCCGCCCTCGGCCAGGGCCGAGGCGGCGGCGAGCCCTTCATCACGCTCGTCTCGATCGCGTTGGTGACCACCACCGCGTGGGCCGGCGTGCATGTGCGGATGCGCCAGGAGCGCACCATCGAGGAGGTGCGCAGCGTCGCCGAGGCGGCCCAGGAGGTGCTGCTGCCCCAGGTTCCCAGGAGCATGGGCCACCTCACCGTCGGCGTGCGCTACCGCGCGGCGGCGGCCGAGGCGCGGATCGGCGGGGACCTGTACGAGGTGGTGCCGACCCCGTTCGGCGTCCGGGTCGCGATCGGGGACGTGCGCGGCAAGGGACTCGGCGCGGTGCGGACCGCCGCGGCGGTGCTCAGCGCGTTCCGCGAGGCCGCGTACGAGGAGCCGGACCTGCCGGGCGTGGCCCGACGGCTCTCGGCCAGCCTGGAGCGTCGACTCGGCGAGGACGACGAGGAGTTCGTCACGCTGATCCTGCTCGGCTTCCCGGGCGACGGCGCCTGCGTGGACATCCTCAACTGCGGCCACCCCGCGCCGCTGCTGCTGCGCGGCGTGCACGCCGAGCCGCTGGATCCGCCGGCCCCGACGCCGCCGCTGGGCATCCTGGACCTGCGCAAGCTGGAGCTGCCCGTACTGCGGGTGCCGCTGCTGCCCGAGGACCGGCTGCTGCTCTACACGGACGGGATCATCGAGGCGCGCAACCCGGCCGGCGAGTTCTACCCGCTCCCGGACCGCGCGCCGGACAGCCTGCCCGGAGTCGAGGACACCCTGGACCGGCTGGAGGCCGACGTGCAGCGGCACGTGGGCCATCCGCTCCAGGACGACGCGGCGATGGTGCTGCTGCGCTACCGGCCCGTGCTCGCCCGACAGGACGGGCTGCGCGGGGAGCGGCTGACCGCCTGAGCGCCGCCGTCCCGCTCAGCCGACCTCCAGCTCCACCACGAGCGCGCAGTGGTCCGACACGCCCAACCGGACCGCCTCGGTGCGCCGGACCGCCTCGGGGCCGATGCCGTGCCCGAGCACGTGGTCGAATTGCACCCGCGGGCGATACGAGGGATACGTGGGCACCCGGGCCAGCGAGCGCCAGCGCACCGCACCGGCACCCCGCCCGCGCCGACCCACCACCGCCTGCGGGATGCGCCCGGGCAGGTTGAAGTCGCCGAGCAGCAGCTGCGGACCGGGCAGGTCGGCGGTGGAGCGGCGGATCCGGGCGAGCTGCGAGATGTTCCAGCCGGGTACGAAGGACAGGTGCGCCGCCAGCACCGTGAACGGTCCGTGCGGCCCCTCCACGACCGCCGCGAGCACGCCGCGGGGCTCGTCCGGGACGCGGGTCAGGCCCGGCCGGCCCTGGACCCGCAGCGGCAGGCTCAGCGGCGCCGCCGGGAAGCGCCGGACCCGCCAGCGCGAGACCGGCAGCCGGGACAGCAGGGCGATGCCGTATCCGGGCCCGCCCTCGCCACGCTCGCCATCCGCGTACACGCGACGCTCGCCCGGCACCGGTTCGTCCTCGGTCCACCCCGACACCGGCGCGGGCACGCCGTGCACCGACGCCAGGAAGCGCCACTGCGACATGCCCAGCGCGTCGGCCGCGATCGCCGCCTGGTCCGCGCCACCCGAGCGTTGTTGATGCCGGTCCACCTCCTGGAGGGCCACGATGTCGGCGTCGAGGTCGGCCAGCGCGGCGCGCAGCCGCTCCGGATCGGACTCGCCGTCGGCCAGATCCATACCGTGCAGGAGATTGAAGGTCGCGATCCGCAGCGTCGTCATCGACCGACGGTAACCCCGGCGGGCTCACGAGCGTGGGCCGATCGCCGCCCCGACGCCACACGCCGCCCGTCCGCGCGGCAGGCATATGGTCGGATCCATGAGCATCCCCGACCACGACATCTCCGCCTACGTGCACGCGCACGCGGCCGACTTCTTCGCCGATCTGCGCGCCTGGCTGGCCATTCCCTCGATCTCCGGCGACCCGGCCGCGGCGGCCGACGTCGAGCGCAGCGCGTGGTGGCTGGGCGGCGCGTTGCGCGATGCCGGCTTCCCCACCGTCGAGGTGTGGGAGACCGCCGGGTTGCCGGCGGTGTTCGCCGAGTGGCCCTCGGCCGACCCGGACGCACCCACCGTGCTGGTCTACGGGCACCACGACGTGCAGCCCGCGGCGCTCGCCGACGGCTGGAGCACGCCGCCGTTCGAGCCGACCGATCGGGGCGACCGGCTGTACGCACGCGGCGCGGCGGACGACAAGGGTCAGGTGCTCTTCCACCTGCTCGGCGTGCGGGCGCACCTGGCGGCGACCGGACGGGACACGCCCGCGGTCCACCTCAAGCTGATCGTCGAGGGTGAGGAGGAGTCCGGCTCGGAGCACCTGCCGGGGCTGCTGCGCGAGCGCCGGGATCGGCTGGCGTGCGATGTCGTGGTGGTCTCCGACACCGGCATGTGGGGCGCGGACACACCCAGCACCTGCACCGGCATGCGCGGTCTGGCCGAGGTGCAGATCGACTTCTTCGGCCCCACCTCGGACATCCACTCCGGCTCCTTCGGCGGCGCGGTGCCCAATCCGGCCACCGCGCTCGCCAGGCTGATCGCCGCGCTGCACGACGACGACGGCCACGTCACGATCCCCGGCTTCTACGACGGCGTCGGCGAACTGACGGACCGCGAGCGGGAGTTGTTCGGCAAGCTGCCGTTCGACGAGGCGGCGTGGCTGGCCAACGCGAAGTCCGCCGCGACGAGCGGCGAGGCCGGATACACCACCCTGGAACGGGTCTGGGCGCGTCCGACCGCCGAGGTCAACGGCATCTGGGGCGGCTACACCGGCCCCGGCCGCAAGACCATCGTGCCCGCCTCCGCCCACGCCAAGCTCTCCTTCCGGCTGGTGGACCGCCAGGACCCGGAGCACATCGACCGGATCGTGCGCGCGTGGGTGGCCGAACGGGTGCCCGCCGGGATCCGCTGCGAACTCGACTTCGGCACCGGTGTCCGGCCGTGCCTGACCCCGTTGGACCATCCCGCACTGCGCTCGGTGGTGAGTGCGCTCGGCCGCGCGTTCGACAGGGAGATCCTGTACACCCGCGAGGGCGGCTCCGGGCCGGAGGCCGACCTCCAGGAGGTGCTGGGCGCGCCGGTGGTCTTCCTGGGCGTCTCGCTGCCCGACGACGGCTGGCATTCGGTCGATGAGAAGGTGGAGAAGCCGCTGCTCCTCAAGGGCGCGGAGGCCGCCGCACACCTTTGGCACGATCTGGCGGCGACCTGGCACGAAGCACGATCCGGAAGGGACGTCAGTTGATCCACCCCAAGCCTGTCGCCGGACAGGCCCTGGCCCGAGCCACCCTCGACCGGGCGGCCGAACACCGCCTGGACCAGGCCTGGTTGGACCAGGCGTGGCGCACGCCCGAAACCCGCGTCCTGGTCCTGGCGCAGGGCCGGTCGCACTGGACGGGCGACCCGGGCGCGCCGCGCCTGGTCCTGGTCGAGCCGGCCCAGGCGCCCGCGGGCGAGCGGTACCTGCTCGGCGTCGACGCGGACGGCGTGCGCTACTTCGCGGTCACGGTGGAGGAGTTGGCGGAGCCCGCGGCGGACGTGCGCGCGGGCACCCTGCGCGAGCTCGGCACGCTCCTGGACGATCGGGACGCGGGGCTGCTCGTGCACGCCACCGGGCTGCACCACTGGCACCGCACCCACCGGTTCTGCGCGCGTTGCGGGCAGCCGACCGAGATCGCCGCGGCCGGCCACGTGCGCCGCTGTCCGGCCTGCGAGGCCGAGCACTACCCGCGCACCGACCCGGCGGTGATCATGCTGGTGCTGGACCGGGACGACCGGTGCCTGCTCGGCCGGCAGGCGAGTTGGCCGGACCGGCGGTTCTCCACCTTCGCCGGCTTCGTCGAGCCCGGCGAGTCGCTGGAGCAGGCGGTCGCGCGCGAACTGCACGAGGAGGTCGGCGTCCGTACCGCGTCCACCGAGTACCTCGCCAGCCAGCCGTGGCCGTTCCCCTCCAGCCTGATGCTGGGCTTCATCGCCTACGCCGAGGACGACCGGGTGCGGGTGGACGGCGAGGAGATCTCCGAGGCCCACTGGTACTCGCGGGCACAGCTCAAGGAGGCGATCGACGCGGGCGAGGTGCTGCTGCCCGGGACGCTCTCCATCGCCCGATACCTGATCGAGAAGTGGTATGGCGAAGCCTTGGACGAGGGCAACCACTGGTAGCCCCCGTCCGCACGTGCCGCGGCCCGCGACGGGAATCCGTCGTGGGCCGCGGCATTCGTCGGGTCGCTCGCGCTCAGGCGGCGAGTTCCGCGACGGCGGCCTTGACCTGGGCGAGGCTGGGGTTGGTCGCGGTCCACAGCGGGTCCCCGCCGTCCGCCGGCAGGATCACCAGCGTCGGCACCGTCTGGTTGCCGCCGTTCACACTCATCACGAAGTCGGCGGCGGCGGGGTCGTGCTCGATGTTCACCTCGGTGTAGGCGATGCCCTCGCGCTCCATCTGGCTCTTGAGCCGGCGGCAGTAGCCGCACCACGTCGTGCTGTACATCGTCACGGGGGCCGACATCGTCATGCACTCCTTTGTTCGCCCGGTCCGGGAACGGCTTCCGACATCGGCAACGTGTGTGCGACCGGTTTGATTCCACGCCTGTGCACAACCCGGGCGCCTGTGCACAACCGGGCTTCGCGTGCTCGGGATGCCTGAGAGGATGGGCCGATGATCGCTTCCCCCGACGACGTCCTGGACGCGCTCGATCCCGAGCAGCGCAGGGTGGCCAAGGCCGTCGACGGCGCCGTGTGCGTGCTGGCGGGCGCGGGCACCGGCAAGACCCGGGCGATCACCCATCGGATCGCCTACGGCGTGCTGACCGGCGCGATGCAGCCCGGCCAGACCCTGGCGGTCACCTTCACCGCGCGCGCCGCGGGGGAGATGCGCGGCCGGCTGCGCGACCTGGGCGTGCCCGGCGTTCAGGCGCGCACGTTCCACGCGGCGGCCCTGCGCCAGTTGTCCTACTTCTGGCCGAAGGTCTTCGGCGGCGCGCCGCCCCAGCTGGTGGAGACCAAGATCATGCTGGTCCGCGACGCGGTGCAGCACTGCCGACTGCGGGCCGATCGGGCCGAGCTGCGCGACATCACCGGCGAGATCGAGTGGGCCAAGGCGACCCAGACCGCGCCGGACGACTACCCGGGCGCGGTGCTCGCGGCGAGCCGCAAGCCGCCGCGTGCGGCGGCCGAGATCGCCCACGTCTACGCGGCCTACGAGAAGATCAAGTCCGGCAAGGGCCGGATGGACTTCGAGGACGTGTTGCTGCTCACCATCGGACTGCTGGACGAGCGCCCCGAGGTGCGCGAGGCGGTCCAGGCGCAGTACCGACACTTCACCGTGGACGAGTACCAGGACGTCAACCCGCTCCAGCAGCGGCTGCTGGACCTGTGGGCGAACGAGGCCCGCAGCCTGTGCGTGGTCGGCGACGCGAGCCAGACGATCTACTCGTTCACCGGCGCGACGCCCGCCTACCTGCTCGGCTTCCGCCGCCGGTATCCGGACGCCGAGGTGGTCGAGCTGGTCCGCGACTACCGCTCCACCCCCCAGGTGGTGGGCCTGGCCAACCGGCTGCTCGCACACGCCTCGGGCGAGGCGGCGAAGCACCGGCTGAAACTGATCTCGCAGCGCGGCGAGGGCCCGGCCCCGCGCTTCGTCGAGCACGCCGACGAACAGGCCGAGGCGGAGAGCACCGCGAAGCAGATCCGCGCGCTGATCGAGGACGGTGTGCGGCCCGCCGAGATCGCCGTGCTGTTCCGGACCAACTCGCAGTCCGAGGCGTACGAGCAGGCGCTCGCCGAGCAGTCCGTGGCGTATCTGCTCAAGGGCGCCGAGCGCTTCTTCGAGCGCGCCGAGGTGCGCCAGGCGGTGGGCTTCCTGCGTGCGCACGCCATCTCGGGTGGATCCGAATCCGAGTCGGAGACCGGCTCCCTGCCGGGCGAGGTGCGCGCGGTGCTGGGCAATACCGGGTGGAGCGCGGAGCCGCCCGCCGGATCCGGTCAGGCGCGGGAGAAGTGGGAGTCGCTGGCCGCGTTGTTGCGGCTCGCCGAGGAGTTCGCGGCCAAGCGGCCACAGGCGACGCTGCGCGACTTCAACGTCGAATTGGCCGAGCGGGCGAACGCGCAACACGCGCCGACGGTGGAGGGGGTCACGCTCGCGTCGCTGCACGCGGCCAAGGGCCTGGAGTGGGACGCGGTGTTCCTGGTCGGCCTCAACGAGGGCATGATGCCGATCGCCTACGCGGACACCCCGGACAAGATCGAGGAGGAGCGCCGGCTGCTCTACGTCGGGGTGACCCGCGCCCGCGAGCGGTTGACCCTGTCCTGGGCGCTGGCCCGCACTCCCGGCGGGCGGCCGCGCAAGGCCTCCCGGTTCCTGGACGGCCTGCGCGGCGGCGGCTCGTCCGGCACCGGCTTCGGGCAGCCCGACGCGTTCCGCGCCCCGGGCTCGGTCCGCGGTCCGGACGGTACGACCCGGCCCCGGCGCAAGGTGGGACCGGTGCGCTGCCGGGTCTGCGCGCGCGCGCTCCAGGACGCCGCCGAGCGCAAGATCGGCCGCTGCCTGGACTGCCCCTCGGACATCGACGAGTTCCTGTTCGAGCAACTGTGCGCGTGGCGGCTGGAGCAGGCTCAGGAACAGAGCCAGCCCGCGTTCGTCATCTTCACCGACGCGACGCTGACCGCGATCGCCGAGGCCCGGCCGCTCAACGAGCGCCAACTCGCCGCGATTCCGGGGGTGAGCCGGACCAAGCTGGACCGATTCGGTGACGACGTGCTCGCGCTGTGTGCGGGCCACGACCCGACGATCGAGCCCGTACCGGACGACTTCGAGCACATCCCGGTGGACGAGGATGCCCCCGACGGGGTGTGAGGTGTGAGGGGTTTCCCTCAAGTGACGAGAACCATGCAATAAATCGTTTGCGTCTCGCTCCGAACCGCATCTACGCTCACGAGCACGGTCGGAACGTTCGACCGTGCTCGTCCGTGAAACTTGGAAGCACCCCTGCGGTGTTGCCCCGAAACCCTCTCGAAAGGAGGTGAACGTCGTGATCACCAGGAACTTGAAAGCCCAGCGTCAGGCGTTCGCCGCCGCTTCGGTCGTGGTGTCGGTGGGCTCCGCCAAGCTGTCGCATGCCGATCTCTCCCTGCCCAAGTCCGGCCTGGCCGGGCTCCCCCTGGATCTGTCCTATGCCGGGACCGATGCCCTGATCACCGCCTCCGCGCGACTGCGCGGCAACGGCAGTGGTGTGTCCGCAGCAGCGGGTGCCTCAGGTCTCGTCGGTCTGGCGGGCAGCGCCGAGGGTCCGTGGCAAGGCGAGCAGGCAGCCACGACGCGTCGCAACGAGCGACCGTCGAGTGCGGCGGCTTGCGAGCAGGCGCAGAAGCAGGAAACGCAGCAGGCCAATGGCATGACCATGGCCGGTTTTGCCGGTAACAACGGGTATCCGTCCTGGAGGAACAGGACCTGACGAGACGTCAGGTCGGCACCCTCCAGGGCCGCGGAATCCCGAACACCGGGATCCGCGGCCCTTGTCTTTTGTCGGCTGTCAGCAGCACCGAGTAGCGACCACCGGGGACACGAGTCCCACGAATCACAGGAGCACCACGTGCCCCACGTCAAACCCCCCGCACCCGGCAGCACAGCCACAGCGACATCGGAGGTAGACCTGATGACCCTCACCGCTTTCGAGGACGTCGAGCAGCTCGAGTCGACGATCCCCTGCCGTTCCTACGACCCGGAGGTCTTCTTCGCCGAGTCCCCCGAGGACGTCGAGTACGCGAAGGCCCTCTGCCGTGAGTGCCCCGTGCGCGAGATGTGCCTCCAGGGTGCGCTCGAGCGCCGCGAGCCCTGGGGCGTCTGGGGTGGCGAGCTCTTCGTGCAGGGCGTCGTCGTCGCCCGCAAGCGTCCCCGTGGCCGTCCGCGCAAGACGGAGGTCGCCGCGTGACCCCGCCCGCAGGACCCCGACGCACGAGCACCCGACGCACCACGTACGCGCAGGAACCCATGAAGCACATCCACGACACGAACGCCGTTTTGCCCAATGACAGGAGCAGGGAGTTGCATCTCATCAACGAAGCCCTCGCGAGGGCTCAGATGGATCAACAGCTCCGTGAAGCGGAGCTCCAACGCAGGGCGTACCACGTCCGGATGGCGCGCAGGATGCGCCGTCGGGCGGAGGTCGCCTCCATGCGCGCCCGCCGGGCCCTCGCCATCGCGGTGATGTAGCAGAGCCGGTGCGCAACACGCCGAAGGGCGGGCACTCCCCGAGGGGAGTGCCCGCCCTTCGGCGTGCGCGGGGCCAACGCCCGGTGGTGCGCCCGGAGTTCTCGCCCGCGTCGGTCTACTCGACGTCTTCGACGTCCTCGGCATCCTCGACGGAGAAGTCGAACTCCTCGGCCTCGTAGTCCTCTTCGGCGAAGCCGGGCAACCACGTGACCAGTTCGTCGCGGAACGGCGCGGTCGCACCGAGCTGGCACAACACGCCGATCGTGCTCAGCGTGACCCGGTGGATCAGCAGGTAGCTCGGCGGCAGATTCAGCTGCCGGGCCAGCGCGGACGCGGGATTGCGCGGGTCGCCGACCCGCGCGCCCTGTTCGCGCATCCAGGCTCGGGTGAAGGTGAACTCCTCGGCCTCGGCCGGTTCCAGGAACGGCAGCAGGTAGTCCAGGACTTCGGCCGCGTCCAGCCGGATCGACGGCTTGACGAAGCCCTCGGTGCGGAGCACCTGCATCACGCTCTCCGCGTCGCCGTCGAGCGCGAGCCGAAACGCCCGGCCGATCGGCTCGGGCAGCCCCTCGGGCAGTCGGTTGACCGTGCCGAAGTCCAGGACGCCCAGCCGCCCGTCGTCGAGCAGGCGGAAGTTGCCCGGGTGCGAGTCGGCGTGCAGCATGCCGGTGCGCGCGGGGCCGGAGAACAGGAAGCGGCTGAGCATGTGCCCGGCCCGGTCGCGCTCTTCCTGGCTGCCCTTGTCGATCACCTGGGACAGCGGCTTGCCGTCCATCCACTCGGTGATCAGCACCCGCTCGGTCTGGTGCACCACGTGCGGCACGAAGATGTCCGGGTCGCCGTCGAACTCCACGGCGTGCGCGGTCTGCGCCTCCGCTTCGAGCTGGTAGTCCAGCTCCTCCGCGACCCGGGCCTTGAGCTCGGCGATCAGCGGCTTGACGTCGATGCCCGGGATCAGCGCGCCGGCGAAGCGGGCGACGTGGCCGAGCTGATTGAGGTCGGAGATCAGCGCGTCGCCGGCCCCGGGGTACTGGATCTTGACCGCGACGGCGCGCCCGTCGTGCCAGACCGCCCGGTGCACCTGGCCGATCGAGGCGGCTGCGGCGGGGGTCTCGGAGAACTCCTCGAACAGCGAGCGCCAGTCGCCGCCGAGATTGTCGGCGAGTGCCTTGTGCACGGTACGCGCCGGCATCGGCGGAGCCGCGTCCTGGAGTTTGGTCAGCGCCGAGCGGTAGGGCCCGGCCACCTCCTCGGGCAGCGCCGCCTCGAACACCGACAGGGCCTGCCCGAGTTTCATCGCGCCGCCCTTCAACTCGCCGAGCACCTTGAAGAGTTGTTGCGCGGTGCGCTGCTGGAGTTCGGCGGCGACGATCTCGGCCGGTCTGCCACCGATGCGCCTGCCCAGGCCCAGTGTCGCCCGGCCGGCCACCCCCAACGGGAGGGAGGCGAGCTTGGCGGTGCGGGTCACGGCCCTACGCGGAAGATCGCTCACGCGACCCATTGTGTCCGACTCGACGCTTCGGCATGTGCGATGGGCCCCACCTCTTGCGCCGGGTGGGTGGCCCGACAGTCGCAGCGGGGGTGCGGCGACCAGCTCCGGCGCCGGGTCAGGCCGTCCGGCAGCTCGATCTCCACGGTGCCGTCCACGGTCGTGGGCAGCGCGCCGTCGAGGAAGGTGAGCACCTGCAGGCACGCCCGCGCCGCGACCTCGGTGGCGAGCACCACATCGCACGGGGCGTCGCCGGGCACGGGCGCCGCCGCGAGTTGGGCGAGCAGGCGCGGCCAACCGGGATCGCGGTCGCTGCGGGCCAGATCCAGACAGCGCCCGCACGCCGACCGTCCCACCAGCACGAACGGCCCGATCACCCCGGTCGTCTCGCGGATGTCCGCGTACAGGTGCGGCACCCGCTGCCGGACCAGCCGGGCGCCCGGCGCCGGATCCGGGCGGCCCTCCGGCACGAGCACCGCGACGTCGGGGGTGCCGCGTCCGGCGGGCAGCGCACACCGCACGCCCGGGGCCAGTCGGCGCAGCGCGGCTCGCACCGTGGTCTCCCGGCGCGGGCGCTCCTCGTCCCAGCCGAACGCCACCGGCCCGGCATCGCCCGGGCGCACCGGCCGGCGGTCCGCGGGCACCACGTGGCCCACGCCGGCGGCGGCGAGCAGCCCGGCCACCGCCGCGCCCACCCGGCCGGCGCCGTGCACCGCCACCACAGCCCGGGCGCGTCGGTCCAGCGCGGCCAGGCCCGCGTCGCCGCTGCCGTGCACCAGGGCGAGCGAGGTCAGGTCGGGACCCAGCCGGGCCCGCTCGCGGGGCAGCGCGGGCACCGGGGTGGGTCGCCCGGAGGCGTCCTCCAGAACTCCCTCGCGGGCCAGCAGGTCGAGCACCGCCTCGGCGTGCGCGCGACCCAGCCCCACCCGTTCGGCCAGCTCCCAGGTCCGGTCCAGGTCGCGGGTGCCGTCCAACTGCTCGACGAAGCGGGTGGTGGTCGGATCCAGCCCGCCGAGCAGCACCGCCCGGCGCGGATCCAGGCCCAGTTGCAGGGTCTGTCGATCGCGCCACAACCGACGCAGGGCGGGCTTGAGGAGCGGGCGCATGGTCGGCCTCCGAGCATCGATACACCGGGAACGGGGAGAGGGACCGAGATCCGCGGGACGGCTCGGCCGGCCCAGCGTGCCCGACCGCGGACCGCCGGGTATTTCGTCGTCCACAACCGGCGTATGAATATGCTATTTGGAAATATTAGGCACAGAAGAATGGAATGGGAGATATCGAACGAATAGCGCTTTCGCCGCGCTGCGACATGGGATCGGGCGATGTCGAATATCCCCCGGCCGGCCCGAAGTGCGGGCGCCCTGTCGGTGCGGTCGGTTAACGTCCTGGTTGTGGTCGCCGATCCCGGGGCCGGACGCGACACGTCGTCCGGAGCCCCCTACCAGGGTGCCGTCGAGGTGCGTCGCAGCGCCCGACGGAAACGAACCGTGTCGGCCTACCGGGACGGGGATCGGACCGTGGTCCTGCTCCCCGGCCGGATGACGCAGACCGAGGAGAAACGCTGGGTCGGCGTGATGCTCGAGCGCCTGGCCGCCCAGGAGCGCCGCCGACGGCCCAGCGACGAGGACCTCGCCGTCCGGGCCCGCGAGCTCTCCGCCCGCTATCTGGGCGGACGGGCGCAGCCGGCGAGCGTGCGTTGGGTGGGCAATCAGAACACCCGCTGGGGTTCGTGCACGCCGGTCGACGGCACGATCCGACTCTCCACCCGGCTGCGCGGCATGCCGACGCATGTCGTCGACTATGTATTGCTGCACGAACTCGCGCATTTGCTGGTGCCCGGTCACGGGCCGCGCTTTTGGACGCTGCTCGCCGCATATCCGCGCACCGAACGCGCACGGGGATATCTGGAGGGTGTCGCGGCCGCGAGCGGACTGGCGATGAGCGACGACAAGGACGATGTGGAAACCGCGGCAGGCACCCCGCAGGCGGTGCCGCCGGAAGCGGCGCCGACCACCCGCGGCCGAGGCGCCTCGCCGGGCCCGCGCGCGGCCCGCAAGGGCACCGCCGCTGCGGACGGTACGCGCGCCGGGACTGCGCGCGATCGCACCGGCCGCAAGCCCCGCGGCTGACCCGGATCCGGGCCCCGCGAGTCGTCGCGGCGCCGGATTCGGGCGTATAGCGTGAGGCGCGTACGCAACCGGGAACCGGTCGTGGGGAATCGCTCGTCGGCGCTACGAGAGCGCCGTCGGGCGTTGTGCCGTACCCGGACCGGGGCGGATCCGATGTTGTAGCGTGCCGAGCGCGGCGGGGACCCAGGTGGTGGGCGCCCGCACCGCCGGTGGGCGGAAAAGCGGGGAAGGGAGCCACACAGTGGTCGAGTTCAGGAAGGGACAGAAGTCGAAGCTGTCCGACCTGACCGCGGGGACCGATCTGTATGTCGGGGTGCAGCTGGAAAGCCCCGGGCTGACGTTCGACATCGCGTGCTTCGGGTTGGACGCGGGCGAGCGGCTGTCCGACGATCGGTACTTCATCTTCTTCAACCAGCCCAAGTCGCCCGAGGAATCGATCCAGCTCCTCGGTGCCCAGGCCGGTGACACCGAGTCCTTCCGGGTGACGCTCGACCGAGTCCCGCCGAACGTCAACAAGCTCGCGTTCACCGCGACCGTGGACGGCGACGGCGTGATGTCCCAGGTCGCCTCCGGCTACCTGCGGATCGTCGCGGGCGGCCAGGAGGTCGCGCGCTACTCGTTCACCGGGCGCGAGTTCAGCACCGAGCGTGCCGTGATGATCGCGGACATCTACAAGAAGGACGTCTGGCGCTTCTCCGCCGTCGGACAGGGCTTCGACGGCGGGCTGCGCGCGCTCTTGGAGAACTTCGGCGGCGAGGTCGCCGAGGACGAGCCGGACGAGGCGCCCAAGCCGAACCCGGTGCCCTCCGGTGCCGCCCCGGGCTTCGCTCCGCCCGGCGCCGGCGGCATGCCGCCGCAACAGCCCGCACCCTCGTTCGGCCCGCCCGGAGGCGGCCCGCCGCCTGCCCCGACCCCGAACTTCGGCCCGCCGCCCGGCGCGCCCCAGCCGGTCGGCGCGATGCCGGCGCACGGCGGCCCGCCGCCCGGCCCGCCCCAGTACAACCAGCCCGGCACACCGCCGCACGGCGCCCCCGGCGGGTATCCGCCGCCGCCCGGCCCGCCGCAGTACAACCAGCCCCAGGGCACGCCGCCGCACGGCGCGCCGGGAGGCTACCCGCCGCCGCCCGGCCCGCCCGGTCCCGGCGGCTTCCCGCACCAGACGCCGCACCAGGGCCACATGGCGCCGCCCGCTCCGCCCGGCGGCTACCCGCCTCCGTCCGGCCCCGGGGGCTACCCGCCGCCCGGCCCGCCCGGACCCGGCGGCTACCCGGGAGCGGGGCAGCCCGGCCAGATGCAGCCCACGCTGCAGATGCCGGTGCCCGGCGGCCCGCCCGGCCCGCCCGCACCGCCGCCCGGCATGCAGGGAGTGGGCGTCGCCTCGTCCGAGCCCGCCTTCCAGTACGGCATCGAGCAGTACCGCGAGGTGGCCGCCGGCGGTCGCTGGACCCAGCAGAACGCCAAGATGGTCCGCGTCGACGTCTCCGGCGGCAAGGTGATCGCCCGCCAGGGCGTGATGGTGGCCTACCAGGGCGACGTGAAGTTCAAGTTCCAGGGGCAGAGCCTGCGCAGCCGCTACGACAACCGGCAGACCGGCCAGTCGCTCGAACTGATGCGCTGCGAGGGCAACGGCGAGGTGTTCTTCGCCGAGGACGCCGCCCACCTGCACCTGGTCGAGCTCCAGGGCAACAAGCTGTTCGTCAACGTGGCCAACGTGCTCGCCTTCGACGAGGGCCTGACCATCGAGCCGGCCCGGGTCGAGGGCGTGGGCATCCCCGGCGGCGCGCTGTTCGCGCAGACCTTCAGCGGCCAGGGCACGGTGGTGGTCAAGACCCAGGGCATCCCGCTGGTGCTCCCGGTCCAGGGGCCCACCTTCGCGGACAGCAACGCGATCGTGGCGTGGACCGACATGGACGTCTCCACCACGACCCAGATGCGGCTGCGCCGGACCGCCTTCCCCGGGCACAGCGGCGAGACGGTCAACCTGCAGTTCCGCTGCCCGCCCGGCAGCAACAACTTCATCGTCGTCCAGCCCTACGAGGTGTGAGGGGAACATGGATCAGCAACTGATCGCCGCGTACGGGCAGACCGCCCCTCAGGCTCGGATGAGCGCACACGGCAACAAGATCTGTCGGGTCAACATCCAGCCCGGCGCACCCGGCGTGTTGGCCAAGCAGGGCGCGATGATCGCCTACGAGGGCTACATCCGGTTCGCCGGCCACGGCCAGGGCGCGCAGCGCCGGGTGACCGGCGGCCTCACCGGCGAGCGCATGCACCTGATGAGCTGCACCGGCCAGGGCGACGTGTACTTCGCCGACTACGGCGCGGACGTGGCCATCATGCAGCTCAACCAGGGCGAGGGGCTGTCGGTCAACGCGAGCAACATCCTCGCGTTCGACGAGAACCTGGAACACCGGATCAAGATGGTGAGCGGGGTCACCGCGAAGTTCAGTGGCAACGGCCTGTTCAACATGGAGCTGTCCGGCCAGGGCTGGGTCGCGATCACCACGCGCGGCACGCCCGTCGTGCTCAACCCGTCCGAGCGCGAGACCTACGTCGACCCGGACGCGCTGGTCGCCTGGAGCACCAGCCTCAAGGTCGGCACCAAGCGCTCGATGCGGCTCGGCGGCATCGTCGGGCGCGGTTCCGGCGAGGCGATGCAGGTGTCCTTCAAGGGCAACGGCTTCGTCGTCGTGCAGCCGGCCGAGGACGCCACCGACCGTTTCCACGTGCGCGGCTGACCGCGAGCGAAGGAGGAATACCGTGCAAAGCTCGCTTTTCGGTCACGCGCCCATGCAGACGCCCGAGCGGTTCAGTCTGCAGAACGCGCACATGCTCAAGGTGCAGCTCGGCAACGGACTGCCGGACCATTGCCTGGCCCGGGTCGGCTCGATGGTCGCCTACCAGGGCGCGATCGACTTCGACGGGAACATGCGCACCGGTGCCGAGCAGCAGGCCGCCGCGGCGACCGGCGAACAGCTCAACCTGATGCGCGCCCACGGCACGGGCACCATGTGGCTGGCCAACATGGCCCAGTCGATCCACGTGCTCGACCTCGACTTCGAGGGCCTGACCGTGGACGGGCAGTACGTCCTGGCCCTGGACAGCACGCTCAGCTGGAACGTGGTCGCGATCGAGAGCGCGCAGTCGGTCGCCGGCGCCGGTTCCTACAACCTGGACATCAGCGGCAACGGCAAGATCGCGCTGATGACCTCCGGCAAGCCGCTGATCATGCGGGTCACCCAGGGCGCCGAGGTGTTCGCGGACGCCGACGCGGTGATCGCGTGGAGCACCCGGCTGTCGATCAGCATGCAGGCCCAGACCAACTCGGCGCGGATCTACCGCCGCCGCCGGGGCACCGGCGAGGGCTGGAACATGGCCTTCATGGGCGAGGGCTACGTCGTGGTCCAGCCCAGCGAGATGTTGCCGCCCGTCGAGTTCATCTCGGCCGGCGGTTACCTGGCCAACCGGGGCCTGGGACAGGACGGCGGCGTCCGGGGCAACACCTGGGGCCAGTAGCCGGCAGCCGTACATCGCACGAGGGGCGCCCGACCGGAGATCGGTCGGGCGCCCCTCGCGGTGTCGCGTCGTGGCCTCGCGGCGCTCAGAGCACCTCGCGGGCCCGGGTCACCAGCGCCCGGACCGAGTCGTCCGTCCCGGTGGGCAGCGCATCGAACGCGAACCACTGCAGATCCAGCGACTCCTCGCTGATCAGCTCGGTCGAGCCGGGCGGGGCCAGCGCGACGTACTGCACGTCCAGGTGCACCGCGCACGGCGTGTGATGCCGGTCCAGACCGACCGGCGCGCCGCCGGCGAGCAGGGTCAGGCCGGTGATCCCGGACTCCTCACGCGCCTCGCGCAGCGCCGCCTCGGCCACCGTGCGGTCCACCGGCTCGCAGTGCCCGCCGGTCTGCAACCACTTGCGGACCTTCGCGTGCAGGGTCAGCAGCACCTGCCCCCGAGCGGGGTCCACGATCACCGCGCTCGCCGTCACGTGGGCCTCCGGGCAGGCCTTGAGCATGCCGTCCTCGTGCGCGGCCAGGTGCGTCAGGTAGGCCCGACGCAGCCGGTCCGCCCGGTCGTCGGGCGCGTCCCACTTCGACAACACGTCGACCGCGTCGAGCCGCAGGCTCACGCGTCGGACCCCTTCCCGCCGTCCTTGCCCTCAGACTCGTCGCCGCGGCCGGACTCGCCGGCGGGCGCGTCGCCGGTGGACTCGTCGGCACCGGGCTTGTCGAGGCTCGGCTTGGCACCGCTCGGCTTGTCGTCGGTCGACTCCAGCCGGTCCAGGTCCGCATCCAGCTCGGCGTCCAGGCCGGACAGGTCCAGCTCGGCGTGGTGCACGAAGCCGTCCGGGTCGTCCAGGTCGTCGGCGGTCGGCAACATGTCGGGGTGCTGCCACACCGCGTCCCGGCCGTCCACACCGCGCGCGTCCGCGAGCGAGGCCCACAGGCGCGCCGCGTCGCGCAGCCGGCGCGGGCGCAGCTCCAGCCCGACCAGCGTGGCGAACGTCTGCTCGGCCGGGCCGCCGGTCGCCCGTCGCCGGCGCAGCGTCTCGCGCAGCGCACCCGCCGAGGGCAGCCGAGGCTCGGCAGCGCTGTGCACGACCGCGTCCACCCAGCCCTCCACGAGCGCCAGCGCCGTCTCCAGGCGGGACAGCGCGGTCTTTTGCTCCGGGGTCTCCTCGGGCTCGAACAGACCCTGCGAGAAGGCCTCCTGGAGCGCCTCGGGGTTGCTCGGGTCGATCCGCCCCGCGGCCTCCTCCAGCCGGCTCATGTCCACCTTGATGCCCCGCGCGTACGCCTCGACCGCGCCGAACAGGTGCTGCCGCAACCACGGCACGTGCGCGAACAACCGCTGGTGCGCCGCCTCGCGCAGGGCCAGGTACAGCCGGACCTCGTCCTGCGGCAGCGACAGCCCCTCGCCGAACGCGGTCAGGTTGGCCGGCAGCAGCGCGGCCTTGCCCGCGGGCCCGATCGGCAGCCCGACGTCGGTCGAACCGACCACCTCGCCGGCCAGCGCGCCCAGCGCCTGCCCGACCTGGGCGCCGAACATCGCGCCGCCCATGCCGCGCATCATGCCGAGCAGCGGCCCGGCCATGCTCTGCATCTCCTCGGGCATCATCTCGCCCATGGCCGCGACCACCCGGGTCGCCAGCGGCTCGACCAGCGCGCGCCACTGCGGCAGCGTCGCCTCGATCCACTCGGAGCGACTCCACGCCGCGGTGGTGCTCACCCCGGAGGGCAGCGAGGTGGCCTCGTCCAGCCACAGTTCGGCCAGCCGCACGGCCTCCTCGACACCCGCGCGCTCGACCGCGCCGATCGACGCGTCGCCCTGCTGGGCCACCGTCTGCCGGGCGATGTCCCGGGCCAGATCCCAGTTGACCGGGCCGCCCTCGTACGACAGCAGCTTGCCCAGCTGCTGGAACGCGGCGCCCAGGTCGGCCTGGTTCATCTGCCCGAACAGCGCGCCGAACGGATTGTTGGGGTCACCGCCGGCCGCGCCGAAGCCGAACGGGTCGTTGGGGTTCGAGCCACCGGAACCGCCGCCGGGACGATCGGGGTCGTCGTCGCCCGAGGGCTTGCCGAAGCCGAAGGGGAAGTCAGCCATGGTTGGGCCCCTCTACGTTGTCCACGTGTGCGGCGCCCTCGGGCCCGACCACTCGATGCTGACTCACGGTTACCTCGTCTCGCTCGGCCTGTCCGCCGTTCCGGCCGGAGGCAACGCCGCAGGAGCGCCGATTCGCGCCTGGCGTGAAGATCACAACAACACCTCCGGCAGGATGGATCGCGGACACTGACAGGAAAGGCAAGCAGTCGCGCGTACCTTTCTTGACGAACCGCTCGTACCAAACTAACCACGGGAGACCGCCAGTGAGTTCCCAGCCCCCACGCGTTCGCTCTGGGCGGAGCGGGCGGGAGAGCACGAGCGATGGCACCGGGACCGATGCCTCGGAGACCGCTCCGGAGCCCAATGCCTCGGCCTCGGCCCACCCCTCGGACAAGAGTGTGCCCCGGGTGCGCCCGGTCGTCGCGGTCACCGGCGCCGCAGCCGGGCTGGGACATCGCGTCGCCTCGCTTCTGGCCGCGAACGACCAGGTCAAACGTCTGATCGCGATCGACGAGCGGCGCGGCGAGATTCCCGGCGCCCAGTGGCGGATCATGGACGTCCGCGACCCCGCCCTGGCCGGTCGGCTGGAGGGCGTGGACGTGGTGGTGCACCTCGCGCTCGACATGTCGCTCGACTCCGAACCCCGCGCCCGCGGCGCACGCAACGTGCGCGGCACGCAGACCGTGCTGACCGCGGCCGCCGCGGCCCGGGTGCCCCGGGTCGTGTTGTGCACCTCGGCGATGGTCTACGGAGCGTTGCCGGACAACGCCGTACCGCTCGCCGAGGACGCGCCCCTGCGGGCGACGGCGGACGCCTCGCTGGTCGGCGACCTGCTGGAGATCGAGGAACTGGCCGAGCGCACCCCGCGCGCCCACCCGCACGTCAAGGTCACCGTGGTCCGCCCGGCGACCCTGGTCGGCGGGCCCGAGGCGGACAGCGTGATGACCCGGCACTTCGAGGCGCCGCGCCTGCTGGTGGTCTCCGGCGGGCAGCCCCGCTGGCAGTTCTGCCACCTGGACGACCTCGCCTCCGCGCTCGAGTTCGCCGCGCTGGGCCGGGTCGAGGGTGTGGTCACCGTCGGCTCCGAGGGCTGGCTGGAGCAGGAGGAGATCGAGGAACTGTCCGGGATGCGCCGGATGGAATTGCCCGCGTCGCTGGCGCTGGGCACCGCCGAGCGGCTGCACCGACTGGGCATCACCCCCGCCCCGGCGGGCGACCTGGCCTACACGATGCACGGCTGGGTGGTCTCCTCCGAGCGGCTGCGCGCGGCGGGCTGGCGCCCGGTGTGGACCAACGAGGCGGCCTTCGCGGTGCTCCTGGAGGACGTCGACGGACGGCACGCGCTGGTGGCCCGCCGACTGGGCCGCAAGGACGCCACCACGCTCGGTGCGGCGGGTGCGACCGTGGCCCTGGTGGGCACGGCCGCGATCGTGCGCAAGGTCCGGCGCCGGCGGCGCGGCTTCTGACGGGCCGCCCGGCGGGCACCCGGCGGCAGGCACCGGCGGACCCGTACGGCAGCGGCGGCGCGCGGAACCGCGGCGCACGGCGTCCGTGGACCCGGCGCGCCCGCGGATCCGCGCGCTCGCGGACGCATGCGCCTTGCCGGACCCGCGTGTGAAATCGGGACCGGGATGGTCGGTGTCGATCCGTCGCGCGCGATACTGCCCGTTATGGACGTCATCCGCATCGCCGAGATCCGCGACACGCCGTTGTCCGTCGAGGAGGTTTTCGCCGCCGTCGGCGACCCGTCCGCGGGCGGCACGGACCTGTTCGTGGGCACGGTCCGTAACGCCGACAGCGGGCGCACGGTCACCGCGCTGGAGTATTCCGCCCACCCCTCGGCCCAGGCCGAGCTGTATCGGGTGATGGAGAAGATCGCGGCCGATCTGCCCGTGCGCGCGATGGCGGCGGTGCACCGGATCGGCCGGCTGGAGATCGGCGACCTCGCGGTCGTGGTCGCGGTCTCGTGTCCGCACCGCGCGGAGGCGTTCACCGCGTGCCGGCGGCTGATCGACGAACTCAAGCACGAGGTGCCGATCTGGAAGCTCCAGCACTTCGTGGACGGCGACTCGGACTGGGTCGGCGCCTGCTGAGACCCCCGCGAGTCCCGTCCGTCACCTGGGTCACACCCGGCTCGGAGCAGCAGAAATGCACCATTATCACCACATACATATGATTTAAGCCATCAGCCTCTCCCTCCTGTGGACGGAGTACGTCATGGCGTCTGTCGCATGGTGGTGGGCCATCCCGGGGGTTGCACTCGTGATCGCGGTGATCTGGGCCGCGTGGGTTCGCCGGTCGTTTCGCACGCCGAGCATGCACGACTCGATGTCCGAATTCGCGGAATGGAACGCGGTCCTGGACCGGGTCCGCGCGGCGACCCCGGTCCGACCCGAACCCACCCCCGGCGGCACCGCCGAGAAGGCTCCGGAACCGGGCTTCGAAAGCCCGTGACGGCCCGGGCCGCACCGGGAAATCCCGGGTGCCGTAGGGTCGGGCGCATGTCGCGCCGCACCGCCACACTGGTCGTCTCGGGCCTGTTGCTGCTGGCCCTGGCCTGCGCCGTCCTGTTCGCGCCGGTGCCCTACGCCGAGCTGAGCCCCGGGCCCACGTACAACACGCTCGGCGACGAAGGCGGCAAGCCGGTCATCGAGATCTCGGGCCACGAGACGTATCCCACGAGTGGTCACCTGAACATGACCACCGTGTCCGTGACCAACAAGTCCTACGACATGCCGCTGCTCGACGCGCTCGCCGGCTGGGTCAAGGGCGACGCGGACGTCGTGCTCAAGAAGTCGTTGTACCCCGACGACAAGTCCGCGGCCGAGGTGGAGCGGGAGAACGCCGAGGAGTTCAGCTCGTCGCAGGAGCATGCCAAGGTGGCGGCGTTCGCGGCACTCGGCATCCCGATCGAGAAGCAGGTGATCGTGGCCACGGTGGCCAAGGACGCGCCCGCGCTCGGCAAGCTGCACGCCGGCGACATCATCCTGGCCGTGGACGGCACGCCGATCGGCAAGCCCCAGGACGTCGCCGCGGCGATCACCAAGCACCAGGCCGGCGAGAGCGTCACGCTCACCGTCGACCCCGCGGACGCGCGCGGCACCCGGCGCGACGTACAGGTGGTCACCGGGAAGGCCGAGGACGACGGCCGGGCCCTGGTCGGCATCACGCCGGGCATCCTGCCCAAGTTCCCGTTCAAGGTGGAGATCCACCTGGAGGACGTCGGCGGTCCCAGCGCGGGGATGATGTTCGCGCTCGGCATCGTGGACAAGCTCAGCCCCGGCGACCTGACCGGCGGCAAGTTCGTGGCCGGCACCGGCACCATCGACGACGAGGGCAAGGTCGGCGCGATCGGCGGCATCCAGATGAAGACCATCGGGGCCCGCCGCCAGGGCGCCAAGTACTTCCTCACGCCCAAGGCCAACTGCGCCTCCGCCGCGCAGACCAAGCCGGGCGGGCTGACCCTGGTCCAGGTGGAGACGCTGGACGACGCGCTCAAGGCGCTGGAGACGATCCGCACCGGCCAGGGCACTTTGACGGAATGTCATGCGTGACCGGTGCGGACCCGCTCGGGAAAGGCGACTAGTCCTCGTCACCCTCGCCGAACGTGGCCAGCAGCGCCTCGGCCAGCCCCGGCACCAGATCCGCGCCGGAGAGCACCTCGGAGTCGTCGTCCTTGTCCCGCAGCCGCACGGCCGACTCGCGCGAACCGTCGCGCAGCACGCCCACGGCGAGGCGGACCTCCTGGCGCTGCGGGTGCGACGCGACCCAGTCGTGGATCTCGCGATCACTGCCCACCGCGGGCATGGTCGCCTCGGCGGACGGCGGCAACATCAGCCGCTCGACCACCAGCGCGCAGCCGAGCACGGCCTCGGGCCAGGCGATACTCGCCAGGAATTCGTCGATCGCGACGTTCTCCGGGACTTCCTCCTGCTCGATCGGAGTGAGGGTGTCGATGGGCGCGTCGCGGTCGGCGGACAAGCCGAGCTGCGCCGCGAGGTCGGGTTCGGTACGGGCCAATTCCGCGGTGTCCACGAGCGCGTAGAGGCGGGCCTGCTGGTCCCAGCCGTACGCCGCCACGTGGCGTTCGATCTCGACGAGGGCCTGGGTGAGTGCAACGGTCATGACCCCATCTTCCCGTCTTCGCCCCACGGCGGATCACGAGCCTGTATCGGCCGTGTCGGTGGGGAACCACGTCCTGTCTCGGTAAGTTGACCCATCGAGCGCCGACCGGGCGCGTCCAGGTAATGATCGAGGTGCGCACCCTTGGTTTTTCAGATGCCCGAACGAGGCGGCTCAGGTGGCCGTCGGATCAGAATGGGAGCTCCGTCCCGCAGGTCCAGAACCCTGCTCCTGACGCTGGCCATCCTCGTGGTGATCGTTGTCGCGTGGGTGCTGTTCGCGAATTTCTGGACGGATTGGCTCTGGTACAAGTCGGTCGGCTACGGAAACGTATTCACGACCAAGTTGTGGACGCGCATCGGGTTGTTCCTGGTGTTCGGTCTGCTCATGGCCGTGGCCGTCGGCGCGAACGTGTATGTCGCCTATCGGCTGCGACCCGCGTTCCGGGGGATGTCGCTGGAACAGCAGAGTCTCGACCGCTACCGGTCGGCCATCACCCCCTTCCGCACGTGGTTGCTGATCGGCCTCTCGGTCGTCATCGGCATCATCGCCGGCACCTCGGCGTCGGGGCAGTGGAAGACGTGGCTGCAGTTCGTGAACGGCGTCTCGTTCGGAACCAAGGACCCGCAGTTCCACAAGGACGTGTCGTTCTACGCGTTCGACCTGCCGTTCTATCGATTCCTGATCAATTTCGCGTTCGTCGCGGTCGTCGTCGGCCTCGTCCTCGCGGTGATCACGCACTACCTCTACGGCGGGCTTCGGGTCCAGAGTCCGGGGTCGCGGGCGACACCGGCCGCTCAGGCGCATCTTTCGCTGCTGCTCGGCCTTTTCGTGTTGTTCAAGGCCGTCGCGTACTGGCTGGACCGCTATTCGTTGGCGGTCTCGTCCGGTGATTTCAAGCAGGCGTCGCAATTCACCGGCCTGCGCTACACCGACGCGCACGCGGTATTGCCCGCCAAGACGATCCTGTTCATCGTCGCGCTGATCTGCGCGACGCTGTTCTTCGTCAACGTCTTCCGCCGCACCTGGGCACTGCCGATCATCGGCTTCGGCCTGATGGTGCTGTCCGCGGTGCTCATCGGCGGGCTCTACCCGGCGATCGTCGAGCGCTTCCAGGTCAAGCCGAACCAGCAGGCCAAGGAAGCCAAGTACATCGAACGCAACATCGCGGCGACGCGGGACGCGTACGGCATCGACGACGTCAAGCCCGAGGCGTACGCGGGCAACGTCGACGCCCGGCCGGAACTCAAGGACGAGGCGTCCGCCACGGCCAGCATCCGGCTGCTCGACCCGAACATCGTCTCCCCGACGTTCAACGTGCTCCAGCAACTGCGGCAGTACTACGGCTTCCCGGCCACTCTCGACGTCGATCGCTACATGATCGGCGGCAAGATGCAGGACACCGTCATCGCGCTGCGCGAGTTGAACCCGAAGGGCAACCAGAGCCACAACTGGGTCAACGACCACACCAAGTACACCCACGGGTACGGCGTGGTCGCGGCCGAGGGCACCGCTCGCGACCCCGAGGGCAAGCCGGTCTTCATCGAGAAGGACATCCGGACCGACACCCAGGAGAAGACGAGCCCGAGTCCGCTCGGCCCGTACGAACCGCGGATCTACTTCGGCGAGCAGACGACCGAGTACTCGATCGTCGGGGCCCCGAAGAAGGCCGCGGCGACCGAGGTGGACTATCCGCTCGACAACAGCCCGACGGGTCAGCAGACCTATACGTATCAGGGCAAGGGCGGCGTTCCGATCGGCGGCATGTTCAACAAGCTGCTGTACGCGACGAAGTTCCAGGAGGGCAACATCCTGCTCTCCGACTCGATCAACAAGGATTCCCGGATCCTGTACAACCGCACGCCCAAGGAGCGGGTCGAGGCGGTCGCCCCATGGCTGACCATCGACGGTGACCCGTATCCGGCCGTGATAAACGGCAAGGTGCAGTGGATCGTGGACGCGTACACGACCAGCAACGGTTATCCGTACGCGACCCGCACCACGCTCGGTGACGCCACCGCCGACTCGCTCAACGCCGAGGACCGGGCCCGCGGCGCGGTCGGCAACACGGGCAACGTCAACTACATCCGCAACTCGGTGAAGGCGACGGTCGACGCCTACGACGGCTCGGTCAAGCTCTACCAGTGGGACGAGAAGGACCCGGTCCTCAAGACCTGGATGAAGGCCTTCCCGAACACGGTCAAGAAGAAGACCACGATCCCGCCCACCCTGATGGAGCACCTGCGCTACCCGCAGGACCTGTTCAAGGTGCAGCGCGATCTGCTGACCCGGTACCACGTGACCGACCCGCGGACGTTCTTCAACGGCTCGGACTTCTGGAAGGTCCCCAAGGACCCGACGGGCACCGGGGTCGGCGGAGCCGACCAGCCGCCGTACTACCTGTCCATGAAGCTGCCGCCGGCTCCCGGCGACGCCCAGGCGCAGCAGGCGAAGGATCAGTCGTTCCAGTTGACGACCACCTTCGTGCCACGAGAACGGCAGAACCTCGCGGCGTTCATGGCGGTCAACTCGGAACCGGGACCGGATTACGGCAAGGTCAGACTGCTCACGCTGCCATCGGCGACGGCGATCAACGGGCCGGACCTGATGCAGAGCCAGTTCAAGTCCGACTCGTCCGTGATCGGGCTGCTGAACGTCTTCCAGATCGGCAACTCGAAGGTCGTCTTCGGCAACCTGCTGAGTCTTCCGGTCGGCGGCGGCATCCTCTACGTCGAACCGGTGTACCTCCAGGCCAATGCGGCCGGGTCGTATCCGGTGCTGCAGAAGGTGCTGGTGTCGTTCGGCGGCAAGATCGCGCTGCAGAACACGCTGCCGGAGGCATTGGCGGCGGTGTTCAACGGCGAGACGACACCGGCTCCGCCACCGACGGGGACCACACCCCCGAACACGGGCAACACCACGCCACCGCCCACCACGGGTGGGACCGGCACCCCGCCGGCCCAGAACCCGACGGTCAAGCAGGCGCTGGACGAGGCCAACCAGGCCCTCAAGGACGCCGACGCGGCGCTGAAGGCCGGTGACTTCGCCAAGTACGGCGAGGCACAGAAGCGCCTTCAGGCGGCCGTGGACCGGGCCCTGGCGGCCGAGGCGGCGGCGAAGAACCCGGCGGGCACTCCGTCGACGCCACCGGCGAACGGAACGCCACCGGCCAACGGGACACCGCCCGCGACCGGGGCGCCCAAGCCGTGATCGACGGCGCGTGACGAAGGCGACGGGCCCGTTTCCCCTTCGGGAGGCGGGCCCGTCGCGTTATCGATTTGGTGTGCGGCCTCGGGTCACGTAAGCTCAAGGCACAACGCATCGCGGGGTGGAGCAGTTCGGTAGCTCGCTGGGCTCATAACCCAGAGGTCGCAGGTTCAAATCCTGTCCCCGCTACTCGGAAACACGTGAGAGGCCCGGTTCTTCGGAACCGGGCCTCTTGCGTATTGCCATGTCTTCGCTTCGCGTGGTTCTGCCTCGTGGTGTTGCGTCTCGCCCCGGTCGGTGTGGTCGCCCCGGAGGTCGTGCGGCTCGGGGCGTGACCCGACTCGGTGAGTCGGGTGGTGGCGCACGAGCTGAGGGCGCGGCGGACCGCGGCGGACTAGAGCGCGATCTGGCGGCGGCGCTTGGCGCGCAGCGGAGCCATCAGGGTCACGCGCGCCAGCCGGTGGGTGCCGCGCGATTCGTTGCGCGGGGCCACGCTCTGGATGATGGCGGCCGATTCGAGGCTGTTCGCCGTCTCCTGCGTGGAGGCGCGGCCGATGAGGGCGAGGTGCCTCTCCAGGCGCTCGCCCACGCCGCTTCGACCGACGTCCATCGGTGGAACCGGGACTCGGCGCGGCATGCTCGGATGGTCCATTCCTGATATGACCACGACGCAGACCGTACCCCATCGGGGGCACGCCGTGACGGCTTCCGGCCCCATGTCGAGACCCGATCGTGTCCCCGATTGGCCGGGAACCCCGTTGTGGCGCAAACGAACTGCCGGGCAAGCAGGGGTAATTGCGGTCAAAGGTGGATCGGTTCGGGATCGGGGCCGAGTCGAACGGGTTCACTCCATGGTCTGAATTCGGCCGCTCTCCCGAGTGGTACGCGCGTCGGACGCACGGCCGCGGACCCGGCGGGGCCGTCCCGGGCGGGAGCCGAGGGGATTTGCCTGCCCCCGGGACGCTGCCGTACAGTTGTGTCTACCGACGCGGGGTGGAGCAGCTCGGTAGCTCGCTGGGCTCATAACCCAGAGGTCGCAGGTTCAAATCCTGTCCCCGCTACCACATCGAAGGGCCCGGTCTTACGACCGGGCCCTTCGTGCATGCCCCGACAGGGGGCGTACCACGACAATACGGCCGGAGTCGGGTTGTCGTTGCCGAATCGCGACTGCATGGATGTGGCCCGAGATGCCACGATGGACTCATGGGGGCGTGGAAGGGACATCGCGGACGGCGGGGGGACGACCCACCGCCGGAGGCCGACGTCTTCGAAGCGGTACCGGAAGGCCCCGACACGGTGGTCCTGGACCGCGGTCGGGCCGCCGCCGCCACGGCTCCCGCGCATCCCGACGACTATGCGGTCCTGGTCCCGTTCCGGCCGCGTCGGCGCAGCCCGAGCGGGAGCGTCGAGGGACACGAGGCGCTGGATCGGCACGAGGCGGCCGAACTCGAACGACGCTATCGCGAGCGGGCCGGCCGCAGCCCCTCCGCGGCGAACAGCCTCGCGCTGATGTTGCTGGAGCGCGGCGAACAGGACGAGGCCGCCGAGCTGTTGCGGCGCGCCGCCGAGGCGGGACACCGGGGCGCGGCGACCAACCTGGGTGTATTGATGCACCGTCAGGGGCGGGACGACGCCGCGTCGTTGTGGTGGCATCGTGCGGCGGAGGCGGGCAGTCGGATCGCCGCCTTCTCGCTCGGCGCGCTGCTGCTGGATCAGGCCGACGCGGCGCGTGCGGGTGCCGGCGCGAGCATGGGCGCCTACCACGACCTGTCCGGTCAGGGCGTCTATTGGCTGCGCAACGCGGCCGAGTCGGGGCATGTGCGGGCCGCGCTCACGCTGGGCGAGTTCTTCGAGTTGACCGGGCGCCCCGGCGCCGAGCGGTGGTATCGCCGGGCGGCCGAGGCGGGGCACCCCGAGGCGGCCTATCGGCTGGGCCGGATGGGACAGGAGCGGGACGACGAACGTGCCGCGTCGACGTGGTTCCTGCGCGCGGCCTCGTGCGGCCACGTGCGGGCCGCGGTAAGGCTCGCGACCTCGCTGGAGCGGGCGGGGGACACCGCCGAGGCGATCGGGTGGTACCGGCTCGCGGCCGAGGAGGGCGACGCCGAGGGCGCCCGTGCGCTCGGGTTCCTGTTGCAGGACGCGGGCGACGTCGAGGGCGCGGCGCGGTGGTGGCAGGTCGCGGCGGAGGCCGGTGACGGGATGGCGGCCAATGCGCTCGGGGCGTGGTTCGCCGCCTGCGGGCGATCGAGCGAGGCGGCCCGGTGGTACGAGCGGGCCGCGGCGGCCGGCGAGTGCAACGGGGCCTTCAATCTCGGCCTGTTGCACGCCGAGCACGAGGACGCGTCGGGCGCCGAGCGCTGGTTCCGGATGGCCGCCTACGCGGGTCACGGGGACGCGGCCAACGCGCTGGCGGGGCTGCTTCTGGAGCGCGGGGACGACGAGGAGGCGCGGATATGGTTCGCGCGGGCCGCCGAGGCGGGCAGCGTGGACGGCTCGTACAACCTGGGCATCCTGCACGCGCGGGGCGGTCTGGACGACGCCGCCGAGACGTGCTGGCGGCGCGCCGCAGAGGCCGGGCACGCGGACGCGGCGTTGCAGATGGGGCTGTTGCTGGAGCGCCGGGGGGATGCCGAGGGGGCGGCGCGCGCCTATGAGACGGCGGCGCGAGCGGATCGGCCGACGGCGGCATTTCGGCTCGGGGCGATGCTTGCCGACGCGGGGGCGGCCGAGCAGGCGGAGCGCTGGTACGCGGTGGCCGCGGACGCGGGGCACGTGACGGCGGCACTGCGGTGCGGGGTGTTGTGCGCGCGGCGTGGTGAGGACAAGTCGGCGGCGCGGCGGTTCAAGGTCGCGGCCGAGGCGGGCAGCGTGTCCGGGGCGTGGAACCTCGCTCTGCTGCATCTGCGGCACGAGGATCCGGACGGCGCGGAGCCGTGGTTGACGGTGGCCGCGCGCGGTGGGCACGGGCGGGCGGCTCTGCGGCTCGTGGTGCTGGCGTTGCGGCGCGGGGATCTGGCCGATGCGGAACATTGGTGTGGGCCGGCGGTTGCGCATGGTCCTGCGGATGTCGCGGCCAAGGCGCAACGGTTGCTGGACGCGTTCCGGGCGGAGTCGCTGGCGAGTTGAGGACATGGTCCTCGGGCGGGCGGGCGGCGGGTGGCCTTGGTTGGGGTGTCCTCAAACGCCGGACGGGCTGAACTCGGTTCGGTGGCACGTGTGATGTTGCGCCGGGGTGTTCTTGGGTGCCGGGCGCGCTGAGCCGGTTGCGGTTGCGCCTTGGGCTGCGCTGGGTTGTCCCCAAGCGCCGGACGGGCTGAAGGTGCCGACTTGGTTGCGGTTGTGCCTTGGGCTGCGCGGGGTGTCCTCAAGCGCCGGACGGGCTGGATTTGGTGCGGTCGGTGCGGTGGGTGGTGTGTTGGCTGGGGTGTCCTCGAGCGCCGGGCGGGGGGAACTTGGGCTGGTGGCGGGGGATGGTGCGCCGGGGTGTTCTTGGGTGTCGGGCGCGCTTGGGGTGTCAGGGTTCGGGTGGGTTGAGTTGGTTGGGTTGTGGGGGGTTCGGTGGGGGGTCGTTAGGGTTTGCGGGATGGAGGTGGCGGGATGGGGCTGTTGTGGAGGGGGCGAGGGGTCGGGGGTGGGGCCGTTGTCGTGGGGGATTGGCCCGGTGACGACGGGTCGCGGGAGCAGGCGGTGCGGTTGGTGGCGTACCTGCGCGGCGTCGTGCAGGCCGGGGATGGTGATTCGGACGCGGTCGCGGCGCGGGTGATCGGGTTGTCCGCGGCCACGCTCGTGCGGATGGATCGGGCCGCTCGGCCGCAGGCGGCGGGCGCGCCGGTTGGTCCGGGGGCGGCCAGGGTGCTGCTGCGTACCCGCCGGCACCCGTTGGTCGCCGCGGTGACGAGCCTGGACGCCAACGGCGGACTGCGCGAGGAGGCGGTGGTTCGGTTGGCGGCCGAACCCGGGCCGCTGGCCTCGGCCTTCCTGGCCCTGCGGACCGACGACTGGGTGGACTCGGTGCGCGCGCGGGCGCTGGCCGCGCTGCGCTGGCACGACGAGCCGGACGAGGTGCGGGCGGCGGTGCCCGTGCTCGACGCGTTGCGCGGGCGGAGCCGGTCCAAGGGTGCGTTGGACGCCTACCGGGAGGTGCTGCTCGCGAAGCCGCGTCAGCAGGCCCGAGGCCGCGCGGCGGTCACCGAGGCGCAGCCGAGCGTGCGTCGCCTGGGCATGGAACTGCTGGACGAGGACGCGCTGTTGGCAATGGCGCTGCGCGACTCGGACCATGCCTGCCGGACCGCCGCCGGACATGCCCTGCTGGCCCGACTGCGCGGCCGGGACCGGCAGCACGTCGCGTTGCGGCTGCTGCGGGTGCCCGATCCGCGGGTGCGCGAGCGGGCGGTCGAGGTGTTGCCGGCCGGGATCGAACCGGCCGTTCTCGCGGGCGCGTTGGCGGATCGTTCGGCCAAGGTGCGGGACGCCGCACGGCGCCGACTACAGGCCGGCGGCACCGATCCGGCCGCCGCCTACCGGGCCTTCCTGCGCACCCGGCCCTCGCCGGGCATGCTGCTCGGGCTCGCCGAATGCGGCGAGGACGCGGATCTGGACATCCTGCACGCGCACCTGGACGCGGAGCGGTCCGCGCTGCGCAGGGCGGCCCGCGCGGGCGCGGTCCACCTGGTCCGGCGGACCACGCCCTCGTAACGGGCCGGGCGCGGGTTCAGCCCCCCGCGCAGTCCGGGCAGATGCCGCGGAAGGTGACCTCGACTCCGGAGATGTCGAAGCCGAAGCGCTCCGCCTCGGCGAGGCCGGCGATCGGGTCGCAGTCCGGATGTACGTCGCGGATCGTCCCGCACACGCGGCACACCAGATGCTGGTGCGCGGTGCGGGCGTTGGGGTCGTACCGCTTGGCCCGCCCGTCGGTGCCCACCTCCAGCACCTCGCCGAGTGTGACGAGTTCCCTCAGCGTGTTGTAGACGGTCGCCCGGCTGATCTCCGGCAGGCGCCGGCCCGCACGTGCGTGTACCTCGTCGGCGGTCAGGTGCACGTGGTCGCCGTTCAGGACCTCGGCGACGACGCGACGCTGCGCGGTCAGGCGCCATCCCCGCTCACGCAGTCGTTCCAGAAGGTCGCTCATGTACACGACGATACACGTCCCTGGATTGGAACTGGTCTAAATATCGTTCTGGACAAAGTCCAAACTTGGCTCTAGGTTGAGTGCCGGACCTCAGCACGAGCAACGCCAGGGGAGACGCAGACCATGTCGCAGCAGCCGAACACGTTGACCACCGAATCCGGCGCACCGGTGGCCGACAACCAGAACAGCCAGACCGCGGGCCCCGGCGGGCCGTTGTTGCTCCAGGACCAGTACCTGATCGAGAAGTTGGCCCGGTTCAACCGGGAGCGCATCCCGGAGCGGGTGGTGCACGCCCGCGGCTCGGGAGCGTTCGGCTATTTCGAGGTCACCGCGGACGTGTCCCGGTTCACCAGGGCGCACTTCCTCGCCGAACCGGGCCGGCGTACCGAGGTGTTCACCCGCTTCTCCACCGTCGCCGGCAACCTCGGCTCGGCGGACGCGGTGCGCGATCCGCGCGGTTTCGCGGTGAAGTTCTACACCGAGGAGGGCAACTACGACCTCGTCGGCAACAACACTCCGGTGTTCTTCATCAAGGACCCGCTGAAGTTCCCGGACTTCATCCACACCCAGAAGCGCGACCCGTACACCGGCAGCCAGGAGGCGGACAACGTCTGGGACTTCTGGTCGCACTCGCCCGAGGCCATCCACCAGGTCACCTGGCTGTTCGGCGATCGCGGCATCCCCGCGTCCTACCGGCACATGGACGGCTTCTCCTCGCACACCTACCAGTGGGTCAACGCCCAGGGCGAGGCGTTCTGGGTCAAGTACCACTTCAAGACCGACCAGGGCATCCGGAACCTGACCGCCGAGGCCGCCGCCGCTCTTGCGGGCGCCGACGCCGACTCGCATCAGCGCGACCTGCTCACCGCGATCGACGCGGGCTCCGCGCCGTCGTGGACGCTCAAGGTGCAGATCATGCCGGTCGCGGAGGCCGCGACCTATCGGTTCAACCCGTTCGACCTGACCAAGGTGTGGCCGCACGCCGACTACCCGCTGATCGAGGTCGGTCGGCTGGTGCTCGATCGCAACCCGGAGAACGTGTTCGCCGACGTCGAGCAGGCCGCGTTCAACCCGGCCAACTTCGTGCCGGGCATCGGCCCCAGCCCGGACAAGATGCTCCAGGGACGGCTGTTCGCCTACGCCGACGCGCACCGCTACCGGGTCGGCATCAACCACACCCAGCTCCCGGTCAACGCGCCGCACGCCACCGTCGCCCGCAATCACGGGCGGGACGGCCACATGGCGACCAACCCGGGCGGTCGGGCCAAGAACTACGAGCCGAACAGCTTCGGCGGCCCGTACGAGAGCGGCGTGCCGCTGTGGGCGTCGACCGCGGTGACCGGCCTCACCGGAACGCACGAGGCCCCCGCGCACGCTCAGGACGACGACTACGTGCAGGCCGGCGACCTGTACCGGCTGATGGCGGCGGACGAGCAGGCCCGACTGGTGGCCAACATCTCCGGCTTCCTGGCCCAGGTCTCCCGCGACGACATCATCGACCGCGTCGTCGGCCACTTCCGGGCCGCCGACCAGGACTACGGCGACCGGATCGCAGCCGCCGTGAAGGACCTGCGCGGCTGACCCCCCGAGAACCGCCGCCCGGTACCTGAGCCACGCATCGGTACCGGGCGGCGCTCACCCTGTCCGGCATCCGGTGTCGCGGACGCGGTCAGCCGACCAACTCCTCGGCGCGTTGTGCCTCGCGGATCTGGCAGCGCACGATGTCCCGGACCGAGATGATGCCGAGCACGTCGCCGCCGTCGAGCACGATCAGGTGGCGGAAGCCGCCGCGCGTCATGGCCGCCGCGGCGTCCGCCAGCGTCCAGGACGGGGTCGCGAAGACCACGTTCGAGGTGAGGTGGTCGCCGGCGTACTCGGTGTCGGGATTCTGGCCCGCACCGATCGACATCAGGATGTCCCGCTCGGTGAGAATGCCCAGACCGGATGTGTCCGGGTCGATCACCACCGCCGCGCCGATCTGGCGGGCGGACATCAGGCGCGCCGCAGCGCGGAGTGTGTGGGCCGGGCCGATGGTCAGAACGATCGTGCTCATGCCGTCGCGGACGAGCATGTGACACCACCTCCGTCGGGGCGTGGGTGTCAGGGCGGGGGTGCGCTCGGGAAAGATTTCACAAGTTCACAAGCCCTGTTTTCACATGGTCACATGCCCGGGAAGGTCAAGGGAAGGTATAGCGGGCAACTCACTCGAAGGGAGTAGTCAAGCGGGGGTCGGACAGTTCTTCCGAATCCGTGGAAATCCGCCGAAACTCACCGAAGAACGCCGGGCGTTCGCCAAACCCGTCAACCCGTCAACCCGTCAACCCGTCAACCCGTCAGCCCTGCTCGTGCGGATCGCCGAGCCGGTCCAGCAACTCGTCGTGCAGGAGGCCGTTCGACGCGGCCGCGGTGCCGCCGGCCGGGCCGGGGGTGCCGCCGAGCGAGGTGAACCGCCCGCCCGCCTCCTCGACGATCACCGACAGCGGCGCGAGGTCCCACAGGTTGACCTCGGGCTCCGCGCAGATGTCCACCGCGCCCTCCGCGACCAGCATGTACGACCAGAAGTCGCCGTAGGCACGGGTGCGCCAGCAGGCGCGGGTCAGGTCGAGGAAGTCGTCCATCCGGCCGCGTTCCTCCCAGCCGCCCATGCTGGAGTACGCGAACGAGGCGTCCTCGATCGCACCCACCTTCGACACCCGACAGCGCGAGGCCTGGGACAGGCTGCGGCCGGTCCACGCGCCGGCGCCCTTGGCAGCCCACCAGCGACGGCCCAGGGCGGGCGCGGAGACCACGCCCATGACCGACTCGTCGCCGTCCATCAGCGCGATCAGCGTCGCCCACACCGGGACGCCGCGGACGAAGTTCTTGGTGCCGTCGATCGGGTCGATCACCCAGCGCCGGGGCCCGTGGCCGGTCGAGCCGAACTCCTCGCCCAGCACCGCGTCACGGGGGCGACCGCGCCCGAGCTGGTGCCGGATGATCTCCTCGGCGGCCTTGTCCGCGTCGCTGACCGGAGTCATGTCCGGCTTCGTCTCGACCTGGAGGTCGAGCGCCTTGAAGCGGTCCATGGTGGTCGCGTCGGCGGCGTCCGCGAGGACGTGGGCGAAGCGCAGATCGTCGTCATAGCCGGGCATGACACGAACAGTACTGGCGCCTCGGACGCGTTGGCGCACGCCCCGCGCGCACGGACACACTTACGCGCCGTCGCCGCGGCCTCGTACGCTCGTTATGCAGACAAGGAAGCGCGAGCAGCGACAGTCGACAACCGTTCATCGGTCGTACGCGTGTTACGGGTACGAGTCGATGGCGGAGGGGGTGCGGGACCGCGATGGCACTGTTCGGGGTCGGGCGCAGGACAACACACGGCAAAGAGGCCGTACCGGGACCCGGTCTCGTCCAACCGCGTCGAAGTCTGGACGGTTGGACGCTGGAGGGCACTCCGCTCGCGGACCGATTGGAGCGCGAGGAACTGCGCGAACTGGGCACCCTGCTGCACGGCGTCGGTGCCGAGATGCGTACCGCGTGGACCTACGAACGCGCCGCCGACCTGCTGGAGCGGGCCGGCGAGCGGCCCCAGGCGCTTGCCGTCGTGGAGGCGTGGTTCGCCCTGCCCGAGGAGGTGCGCCGGGCCAGCCCGGCCGCGACCCGCTCGCTGGGTCGACGCCGGCAGCGGCTGCGCAGCCGACTGGGCTCCCCGGCCGGATCGGCGGCGGCCATCCCGCAGGCCAGGACCGGCGTGTCGATCCCACCCGAGCCGAGCGCGCCGCCCGCGACTCCGGGCGAGAGCGGGACCGCGTCCCGGCGCACACCGGCCAAGGGAGCGCCGACCGAGGGAACGTCGCGGACGGAGCAGGCTACCCGCTGGTAATCGATGGCCCCGCGGGGGTTCCGGTCGGCGCGCCGAGGGCGTAGGACAGCGGGTACACGGCTACCGCCGACCGCACGTCACACGTCTCTCGCGAGGAGAACGCCCGTGTCGACGCACGATTTGTACGCGCTGCCCGCCGACATGACCGTCTGGGAGGTCCCCGCGTCGGGGGCGGCCCGGTTCAACTGGGAGTACGACGAGGGCCGGGACCGGCTCCTCGCCCTGTACGCCAAGGGCAAGGACAAGCAGTGGGACGCCGCCCGGCGGATCGAATGGGACCTGCCGGTGGACCCGACGAACCCGCTGGGCATGCCCGAGGAACTGCACACGCTGTACGGCACGCGCAGTTGGAACATGATGTCGCAGCGCGAGCGCGACGAACTGGGCCGGCACGCCATCGCCTGGCAGTTCAGCCAGTTCCTGCACGGCGAACAGGGCGCCCTGATCTGTAGCGCGCGGATCGCGGAGTCGGTGCCGGACCTGGACGCGAAGTTCTATGCGGCCACCCAGGTGATGGACGAGGCCCGGCACGCCGAGGTGTACGCGCGTTTCCTCAAGGACAAGGTCGGCCTGTACTACCCGATCAACCCGAGCCTGAAGTCGCTGCTCGACGACACGCTGTCGGATGCCCGCTGGGACATGCCCTACCTGGGCATGCAGGTGCTGATCGAGGGGCTGGCCCTGGCCGCCTTCGGGATGTTGCGCGACCTGACCACGGTCGCGCTGCCCAAGCAGATCCTGGCCTACGTGATGCAGGACGAGGCCCGGCACGTGGCCTTCGGGCGGATGGCGCTGCGCGACTACTACCGCGAGCTGACCGATGCCGAACGCGGCGAGCGCGAGGAGTTCGTGGTCGAGGGTTGCTATCTGATGCGCGACCGGCTGCGCGACGAGGAGGTGTGGGAGAACTTCCGGATCGACAAGGTCGAGGCGCGCGAGGCCACCGAGAACTCCGAATACCTGCGCGAGTTCCGCCGGTTGTTGTTCAGCCGGATCGTCCCGTGCATCAAGGACATCGGGCTGTGGGGACCGAAGGTGCGCGCCACCTTCGCCGAGATGGGCGTGCTGGACATGGGCGATTCGAACGTCGAGCGCATGATGCGCGACGACGAGGACCAGGCCGAGGCGCTGGACCGGGACCGGCGCATCCGCGCGGAGGAACGGGCCCGGGCCGCCGAGGTCACCGACATGGTGGAGTTGGGCTCGGACGGATGAAAAGCGACCCATTCGGAGTCCGGACGCGGTGTCCGTGATCCGGCACGGGAGGGCCGCCCGCGCGGGAACGGGCTAGATTTTTCGGCATGACCGATCTTGTACGCAGTCGTCCGCCCGCTTTCGTCTTCGACCTCGACGGAACCCTCGTCGATAGCGTCTACCACCACGTCATGTCGTGGCAGGAGGCGCTCAGCGACGCCGGCATCGACCTGGCGATGTGGCGGATCCACCGCAAGGTCGGGATGAGCGGCGGGTTGTTCGTCAAGGGCATCCAGCGCGAGACGGGCATCGACCTCTCGCCCGAGCAGGTGGAGGCGCTTACCGACGCGCACGGGCGCAACTACGCCGCCCGGGTGCCGTTCGTGGAGCCGCTGCCCGGGGCCCCGGAGTTGCTGCGCCACCTCACCCGGGTGGGCATCCCGTGGACCATCGCCACCAGTGGGCGGCGGGCCGGCGCCGAGCCGATGCTGGCCAAGCTCGGCGCGCCCGCCGACCTGGCGATGGTCACCCGCGACGAGGTCGCCCGGGCCAAGCCGGATCCCGACCTGTTCCTGGCCGGCGCGGCCAAGCTCGGGGTGGACCCGGCGCAGTGCGTGGTGGTCGGGGACAGCATCTGGGACCTGCTGGCCGCCCGTCGGGCGGGCTCGCTGGGCGTGGGACTGCTCTCCGGCGGCTACGGTGCGGACGAACTCGAACGCGCGCACGCCTTCCGGGTCTACGACGAGCCGGGCGACCTGCTGGCGCACATCGACGAACTGGGCGTACGCGGCGACTGAGATCGCGCATGCATCCGGGTGATCCTGCTCGGCAAGCCGTCCCGGGCGGCGTCGAAAGTCCTACCCTTGAGCCATGGGTCCGGCCGACGAACCTGCGGAACTGCTCCGTCTCCTCGCCGACGACGCCCGATTGAAGGTGTTCGCCGCGCTGGTCCTGGAGGCCCATCTCAGCTCCGAGATCGCCGATCGGGCCGGGCTGCCGCTGCGGGACACGATCAAGGTGCTGGCCCGGCTGGAGTCCGTCGGTCTGGCCGCGCGGGCCGGCGACGGCTGGCATGCGTGCCCCGAGGCGCTGGCCCAGGCCGCGGCCGGCATGGGCGAGGAGCCGGACGACGCGTTCGCCGACCGCGGCCCGGCCGAGGCGGCCGTGTTGCGCACCTACCTCACGCGGGGCCGGGTCCGGCAGTTGCCGGTACAGCGGGCCAAGCGGCTGGTCGTGCTGGATCACGTCGCGGGCAGCTTCGAACCCGGCGTGCGCTACGACGAGGCCGAGATCGAGGAGACGCTGCGCCGGTTCATGGACGACCATGCCGCGCTGCGCAGGCACCTCGTGGACGAGGGCTTCCTGGGCCGCGAGGGCGGGATGTACTGGCGTACGGGCGGGTCGTTCGTGGTCTGAACGACCCGCCGAGGTGCGCCGGGCACTAGCGGACCGGCGCCCGGTTCATGTCGATGCCGCCGTTGTCCGTGCGGACGTCGATCACGCGGTTCGAGCGCGTGTCGTTGCCGATCTCGTTGCGCACCCCGCCGTTGTCGGTCGCGGTGGACACTCGATAGCTGTTCTCGTCGTCCGGAACGCTGATCCGGACACCGCCGTTGTCGGTGCGCACCTTCACGTTGGTGGGCGGGGTGTCGAAGCGCAGCCGGACACCGCCGTTGTCCGTTTGCACGGAGACCCGGTCGGCGCTGACCCGGGACACGCCGATGCCACCGTTGTCGGTGCTCAGGCTCAGATTTCCGGCGCTGTCGTCGATGTCGATGTGCCCGTTGTTGGTGGCGAACTCCATGTCCTGGCGCAGCCCGCTCGCGTTGATCGAGCCGTTGTCCGTGGAGACCTTGAGCGGGATGTCGAGCGGGATCTTGATCTTGTACGACCCGCCGCAGGCGACGCCCATGAAGCTCGGGCAGTTCAGCCGCAGCTTGAGCCGGTTGCCCTCCAGGGTCCAGCTCGGGTCGGGGCCGTTGACGCTGTCGGTGATCCGTCGGTCCACGGTGATCTTCCCCGGTTCGCCCCGTTCGAGGGTGACCCCGCCGTTGTCGGTGTCGATGACCAGGTTGGCGGAGCCGATGGTGAACACCTTCGTGGCGTGCACATCGTGGGCGGAGAGCAGGGTGATCCCGGTCCACGCCGCCAGCAGGATCCCTCCGAGGGTGAACACCCCACCGAAGAAGATCAGTGACGTCCGTAGCGGCCTTTTCATGACACTCTCCCCGACAGGTGATCCGAAGCTGCCCAAACTGTATGAGCGGCCGGCCGGGGGACGGCATCCGGCGGTCACCCGAACCGGAGGTAGGGCTGGCCCCCCTGAGCGGACCGTGACCGACCGGTGGTGCGGGTGTTCGGCGTGCACTGAACCCGGGCAGAGTCAGAGCCGTTCCCCTGTGCGAGGGTCGTGCTTTCCCCTCGGGCCCCGACTGCTTAGGAGAGCCGCTTCATGTTCGACACCGTCTCCGGCCTGCCCCTCCACGTCCTGGTCGTGCACTTGGCGGTGGTCGTCGTGCCGGCGGCGGCGATCGCGAGCGTGCTCGTGGCGGCTCGTCGTCCGTGGCTGCTGCGCGCCGGGTGGTGGGTGGTCGGCCTGGACGCCGTCGCCGCGCTGACCACCTTCGTCGCGAAGGAGAGCGGCGAGAAACTGCTCGCCCGGCTGGACCGGCTCACCGAGGGCCAACGGGCCGCCGCGGTACAGACTCACGTGGATCGGGGCGCGGACATGCTCTGGTACACGCTCGGCCTGTTCGGCATCACGCTCGTGCTGCTGCTGGTCGCCCGGCACCGGGCCGCCGCGACCTTCCGGCCGCGGACGATACCGCCGATCGTGATTCCGATCGTGGCCGTGCTGACCGTGGTGGCCGCGGTGTTCGCGGTCGTCCAGGTGGTGCGGGTGGGCGAATCCGGATCCAAGGCGGTCTGGCACGACACGGTCGAGAACAGCCTTGCGGCACCGCGCTGACCCGAACCGGTACCGCCCGTCAGTCGCCCTCGTCGCGCTCGCGGGTGCTCAGCAACCGGCGCAGCGAGTACAGCCGGGCCGGGTCCGCGTGGCCGGCCTCGACCCACGCGTCGAGTGCGCAGTCCGGTTCGTCGTGCGAACACGCGCGCGGACACTCCTCCGTGCCGGCGGCGAGGTCGGGGAAGGCGTTGATCACCCGGCTCAGGTCGACGTGGTTGAGGCCGAACGAGCGCACCCCCGGGGTGTCCACGACCCAGCCCTGGTCCTCGCCCGCCTCGAAGACCGGCAGCCGCAGGGTCAGCGCCGACGTGGTGGTGTGCCGGCCACGGCCGGTCACCTCGTTGACGTGGCCGACCGCCCGCTGGTGGTCCGGCACCAACTCGTTGACCAGGGTGGTCTTGCCGACGCCGCTGTGTCCGACGAAGACGGTGATCTTCCCGGCCAGGCGGGCGCGGATCGGGTCGAGGTCCCAGTTCGACTCGCTCCTGGTGACCACGTACTCGACGCCGAGCGCGCCGTACATCTCCAACAGGTCGTCGGGCGAGGCGAGATCGGCCTTGGTCAGCACGAGCAGCGGCTCCAGGCCCGCGTCGTAGGCTGCGACCAGGCAGCGGTCGATCAGCCGCGGACGCGGCTCGGGATCGGCCAGCGCGGTGACGATCGCGAGCTGGTCGGCGTTGGCCACGATGATCCGCTCGTACGGGTCGTCGTCGTCCGCGGTGCGGCGCAGCGTGCTGCGCCGCTCCTCGACCCGGACGATCCGGGCCAGCGAGCCGTCCTCGCCGCTGAGGTCGCCGACGATGGCGACCCGGTCGCCGACCACGACGCCCTTGCGGCCCAGTTCGCGGGCCTTCATCGCGGTGATCGAGCGGTCCGGGGCGTCCTCGTCCTCCAACAGGCACGTGTACCGGCCGCGGTCGACGGTCAGCACACGGCCCTCGCGGGCGTCCTCGTGCTTGGGTCGGGTCCGGGTGCGCGGACGCGAACCGCGCTTGCCCGGACGGATCCGGATGTCGTCCTCGTCCAGGTCCTTGCGTCGGTTGGAGCCGAGTCCCGCCATCGTCCCGGGCCCCTCAGCCGCGTCGCGCGGTCAGCATGCGCGTCCACAGGCCGGTGAAGTCGGGCAGGGTCTTCGCGGTGGTCTCCACGTTCTCCACTTCCACGCCCGGGACCAGCAGGCCCAGTACGGCGGCGGCGGTGGCCAGCCGGTGGTCGTCGTAGGTGTGGAACACCCCGCCGTGCAGCGGACGCGGCCGGATCTCCAGGCCGTCCTCGATCTCGTTCACGTCGCCGCCGAGGTCGTTGATCTCCTTGACCAGCGCGGCCAGCCGGTCGGTCTCGTGCAGCCGCAGGTGGGCCACGCCGGTCAGCCGGCTGGGGCCGTCGGCCAGGGCCGCGACCGCCGCGATCACCGGGGTCAACTCGCCCACGTCGTGCAGGTCCGCCTCGATGCCGTGCACCGCACCGCCCCCGGTCAGGGTCAGGCCGGCCGGGGTGAGCGCGCACGAGCCGCCCATCGCGGTGAAGATCGAGCGCAACCGGTCACCGGGCTGCGTGGTGTACTCCGGCCAGTCCCGCACGGTCACCGAACCGCCGGTGACCAGCGCGGCGGCCAGGAACGGGCCGGCGTTGGACAGGTCCGGCTCGACGACCATGTCGCGGCCGAGCAGCGCGCCCGGGGCGACCCGCCACACGTTCGGCTCGGCGTCGTCCACCCGGGCACCGGCCGCCCGCAGCATGTCCACGGTCATCGCGATGTGCGTCATCGACGGCACCGAACTGCCGGTGTGCCGGACCTCGACGCCGAGGTTGAAGCGCGGCCCGGACAGCAGCAGCGCGCTGACGAACTGCGACGAGGAGGACGCGTCGATGTGCACCACGCCGCCCTCGACCCCGCCGCCGCCGAGCACGGTCATCGGCAGCCGGGCCTCGCCCTCGTCGTCGATCCGGGTGCCCAGGTCGCGCAGCGCGTTGATCACGCCGTCCAGCGGGCGCTCGTACGAGCGCGGGTCGCCGTCGAAGCGCACCGGCCCCTCGGCGAGCGCGGCCACCGGCGGCAGGAAGCGCATCACGGTGCCCGCGTTGCCGCAGTCCACCGTCGCGGGGCCGGTCAGCCCGCCGGGCAGCACGTACCAGTCCGCGCCGCGGTCCTCGATCACCACACCGAGCGCACGCAGGCCGGCCACCATCAGCAGCGAGTCGCGGCTGCGCAGCGGGCGGCGGACATAGCCGGGGCCGTCGGCCAGCGCGGCCAGCACGAGGGCGCGGTTGGTCACCGACTTGGACCCGGGCACCTCGACGGTGGCGGTCACGGGAGCGGGGGCGACAGGGGCAGACCACAACGCAGACATCACGTCCCAAGCCTAGTCGTTCGCGGCCCCCGCCCCGATTTGCTTTCCGTACGTGGCACCCTGGACGCCATGTGTGGCCGGTATGCGTCCAGCAAGAGTCCCGATGACCTCGTCGAGATCTTCGAGGTCGATCGGTTCGACCCCGCGGACGAGCTTCCTCCCGACTGGAACATCGCGCCGACCAAGCAGGTGTACGCCGTCCTGGAACGCCCGGTCGAGTCCGGCGGCCCGCCCGCCCGGCAACTGCGTCCGGTCAAGTGGGGCCTGGTGCCGTCCTGGGCCAAGGATCCCGGCATGGGCGCCAAGATGATCAACGCACGGTCGGAGACCGTGCACGAGAAGCCGGCCTACCGCAAGGCGTTCGCCGCCCGGCGGTGTCTGCTGCCGGCCGACGGCTACTTCGAATGGCACACCCCGGAGACCGCGCCGGACGGCCCCAAGGGCGCCTCGCGCAAGCAGCCGTACTGGATCCACCCGGCGGACGGCGCCGAGGTGGCCTTCGCCGGGCTGTACGAATGGTGGCGCGACCGCAGCCGGGCCGACGACGACCCGCTCGGCTGGTTGTGGACCTGCACGATCCTCACCCTGGACGCCGATCCCGAGCTGGCCCGGATCCACCACCGGATGCCTCTGGTGCTGACCCGGGACAAGTGGGACGGGTGGCTGGACCCGGCGTGGACCGAGCCGGAGGAGGTCCGCGGCCTGCTGGTGCCCCCGCCCACCGGGTTCATGACGGCGCACCCGGTCTCGACGGACGTCAACAACGTCCGCAACAACGCACCGCACCTGCTCGAAGCGATCCCCGAGGACGAGGTCACCGTTGACGCGACGCTCTTCTGACCGAGCCGCCGAGGCCGACCGGGTCGGCCCGGTCGACGGGGCTGCCGCGGACCCGGCGGGCGCCGCGGTGGGGCCGGATGCCGCTGCCGGGCCGCCGGAGGTGTTCGAGGTGGCGACGCCGGTCGGCGTCGCGCGGGTGACCCTGCGGCGCGCGACGACGGTGCCGGCCCGGGCATGGTTCGTGGCGAGCCACGGCGCGGGCGGCGGGATCGAGGCGCGCGACCTGGCCGCGCTCGCCGCGGTGCTGCCCGCGCGCGGCATGCATGTCGCCCTGGTCGAGCAGCCGTGGCGGGTGGCCGGTCGGCGACTGGCCCCCGCGCCCAAGACCCTGGACGCGGGCTGGCTTCCGGTGCTCGCCGAGATCGCCGGGCGCAACCCGCAGGGTCTGCCGGTGTTCGGGTCCGGCCGCAGCGCCGGCGCCCGGGTCGCGTGCCGCACCGCGGGTGAGACGGGAGTGGCGGGTGTGGTCGCGCTGGCCTTCCCGCTGCATCCGCCCGGACGGCCGGAGCGTTCGCGCTTGGCTGAACTGCTCGGCGCCGCCGTGCCGACCCTGGTCGTCCAGGGCGGGCGGGACAGCTTCGGCGGGCCGGACGAGTTTCCGGCGGACGGTCCGACCGTGCTGCGGGTGCCGTTCGCGGACCATGGATTCGCCGTCCCCAAACGCGCCGAGATCACCCAGGAAGCGGCGTTGGCCCTGATCACAGCGGGTGTCGGCGATTGGCTGGTGGCCGCGAGCACACGGGAATGATCCGTGTCGGCGACGTGTTCCCCCAACTGTCAAGCGTCGACGAGTGGAGGTCGCTCCCATGCTCAAGGCCGCCGGTTCGGTTGTCCGAAACGAGGCACCGTTTCTCGCCTGGCCCGAGTGGGGTGCGGGCACCGATCAGCCTCGGGCGATATCGTCGACTCCTGGCTTGAAGGAGGTGGGTCTCGTACCGGAGACCTTGGAGCAGCAAGACGCGCGGTTCGAGCGGGACGCCCTGCCGTTCCTCGATCAGTTGTATTCGGCGGCGCTGCGGATGACCCGCAACCCGGCGGATGCCGAGGACCTGGTCCAGGAGACGTTCGCCAAGGCGTACGCGTCGTTCCACCAGTTCAAAGAGGGCACCAACCTCAAGGCCTGGCTGTATCGCATCCTGACCAACACCTTCATCAACTCCTACCGCAAGAAGCAGCGGCAGCCGCTGGAATCGCATGCGGAGGAGATCGAGGACTGGCAGCTGCACCGCGCCGAGTCGCACATGTCCACCGGACTGCGCTCGGCGGAGGCGCAGGCGCTCGACCACCTGCCCGACTCCGACGTGAAGACGGCTCTGCAGGCGATCCCGGAGGAGTTCCGGATCGCGGTGTATCTCGCCGACGTCGAGGGCTTCGCGTACAAGGAGATCGCGGACATCATGGGTACTCCCATCGGGACCGTGATGTCGCGCCTGCACCGCGGGCGGCGCCAGCTCCGCGATCTGCTGGCCGACTACGCACGTGAGCGCGGCCTCGTCCCCGCAGGCACCGACCGGAAAGGCTCGGACTCATGAGCTGCGGTGACCACCACGAGGTGGATTGCTCCGAGATCCTCGGGCACCTGTACGAGTACATCGACAACGAGCTGGCGGACGCGGACTGCACCAGCATCCGCACGCACCTCGACGAATGCTCCCCGTGCCTGGACAAGTACGGCCTGGAGCAGCAGGTGAAGGAGCTCGTGCACCGCTGCTGCGGGCGCGACGAGGTCCCCTCGGAGCTGCGCAACAAGGTGCTGGAGCGGATCAAACTGGTGCGCGTCGAGGTGGACGCGCAGCGGGTCTCGGTCGAGGAGAGCGTGGTCGAGATAGAGCGTCCGGGTCGCACCTGACGCGATCGGTGGGGCCCGCGTCGATCCGCCCGGTGCCTCGATCGCCGGGCCGATGCGAACGCCGCGCCGACGCCGGGCGGGCTGCCGACCCGAACGAGCCGAAACAGGGGCGCATGGCCGGGACAAACCCGGCATGCGCCCCTTCGCCGTTCCCGGCGCGGCCCATTCTCGGTGGCCCGAGCGGCCGGCGTCGGTGTGCGCGGGAGGGCCCTGTCCGGCGGGACGGCCGCCGCGGCCGGTTTCCCGTGATTGGATTTCGGGCGGGGCGCCATCGCGCCCGCGGTACGCGCTTCGCAACGGCCCGACCCGGGCCCGAAGGAGGAACGACGATGGCCGAACAGGTCCTGGCGGAGATGGTGGCCAACGTGGCCAAGGTCGTCGCCCACGAGGGGGACACGGTCGAGGCCGGCAGCACCCTGGTCATCCTGGAGTCGATGAAGATGGAGATCCCGGTCCTCAACGAGTTTCCGGGCACCATCGCACGCATCACCGTCGCCGAGGGCGACGTGATCCAGGAGGGCGACCCGATCGCGGTGATCGAGTAGCAGCCCGGCGAAGCGCCCTGCCGGGGTGGCTGCGTCGGCCCGACCGCGGGGGTCAGATCGACGTGAGCACGCCGTGCTCGACGCATTTGGCGGTCCAGCCGCGCGGGGTCACCTGAACGGTCATCCGTCGCCGGCACCGACCGCAATAGCGGGGTGGTTCGAGTTCGCGGCGCCGCACACAGTCGTCGTGCGCGGCGCCGGCAAGCTGTTCGCCGCAGTGGTCGCAGAAGGCTGCATCGGTGGTCACGGCCGTAGATTACGGCCTGCGCCACGCGCTGCCGGCGCTGGGAGCGGCCTGGCCTAGACCTGCGGGGCCTCGCGCAGGTCCTTGAGGTAGCAGATCAGTTCCACCTCGGGCACCGGCCACCAGTCGCGCTCGGGTGCGCGGTGGAAGCCCATCCGCGCGTAGAGCCGGTGTGCGGCGCGCATGTCCCACACGGTGGAGATCGCGACGGCGGTGAAGTGGTACTTGCGGGCCCGCTCCAGGCACGCCTCCACCAGCGCCTCGCCGATGCCGCGACCGCGGGCGGCCGGGCTGACCGCGAGCATCCGGAACTCGCCCTCGCCCTCCCGGGAGACCTCCGCGTACGCACTGCCGGGCAGCACGAACGCCACGGTGCCCAGGATCTCGCCGCTGCTCTCGTCCACGGCCACGAGCAGTTCGGAGTTCTCCGCCCGGTGCGCGGCCTTGCGCAGATCGTTGACGTACTCCTGGTCGGCGGCGACGAGGCCCGCGTAGCCCGCGACGGTCACGTCTCCCACCGCTTCGTACTCCTCCGCACGGGCCTGGCGGATGCGGACGCCGGCCGGTGCGGGGTGGTGGTCGTGCGCTCGGGCCGCGGCGGCGGAAGGGGGAGGACTCATAGCCGTCCAGTTTACGCGGTGAATCACACGCCCATGGTCGTGCGCGGATAGACCGCCTCCGGATCGGTGAGCACGTTCAGCAGGTACGGCACGCCGGAGTCGAACGCCCGACGCAGTGCCGGGCCGATCCGCTCGGAGCGGGTGATCGTCTCGCCCGCGCCGCCCAGGGCGCGCACCACGTCGTCGTAGCGGGTGCCCGGGGTCAGGTCGGCGGCCACGTCGTGCCCGTACAACATGCGCATCGGGTGCTTCTCCAGTGCCCAGCAGCCGTTGTTGCCGACGATCAGCACCACCGGCAGGCGGTGCCGGACCAGGGTGTCCACGTCCATCAGCGAGAAGCCCGCCGCACCGTCCCCGAGCAGCAGCACGACCTGCGCCGAGGGGCGGGCCAGCCGGGCGCCCAGCGCGTAGCCCAGGCCGGTGCCCAGGCAGCCGTACGGGCCCGCGTCGAGCCAGCCGCCCGGGCGGGCGGGTTCGATGTACTTGCCCGCGAAGGAGACGAAGTCGCCGCCGTCGCCGATCACCACGGCGTCCTCGTCGAGCCGGCGGAGCAACTCGCCGTGCACCCGCGCCGGATGGATCGGCCGGCCGGGGCTGCCCAGAAGTGGTGCGTCGGACTGCGCGGCGGTGCGTGCCGCGTCGCGCACGTGCGCGGCCCAGATCCGGTACATGCCGACCCGACCGACCCGCTCCCACGCGGCGGTGAGCGCGTCGAACAGCGCGGTCAGGTCCGCGGCGAGCGTCATCGCGCAGTGCGCGTGCGCAGTCGGCCCCGCGGGTGCGTCGGTCAGGTGCACCACGCGGGCGGGGGCTCCGCCGCCCCGGCCGCCGAAACTGCCGTAACCCAAGCGGAAGTCCAGCGGCGCGCCCGCGACCAGCACCAGGTCGGCGCCGCCGAGGGCGGTCAGCCGGGCTCGACCGGCGAGCAGCGGGTGGCCGGCGGGCAGCACGCCGCGGCCCATCCCGTTGGCCACCACCGGTATCCCCATGGTCTCGGCGGCCCGGCGTGCGGCGTGCTCGGCGCCGCCGATCCACACGTCCTGGCCGAGCACCAGCACCGGTCGCGCCGCGCGGGCGAGCAGGTCGGCGACCTCGGCGACCGGATCCGGGTCCGGCAGCACCGGCACCGGCGGCGTCGGATCCGGCAGCGACACCTCGGCGCGGTCGTAGAGCACGTCCATCGGCACGTCCAGGAAGACCGGACCCCGGTGCGGACTGTTCGCCAGGGTCAGCGCGGCGTCCACCTCGGCGGTGATCCGGTCGGTGTCGTGCACGGTCGCCGCACGCTTGGTGATCGGCGCCAGCAACGGCGGATGGTCGAGCTCCTGGAGCGCCCCCGAGCCCCAGCGGAACGCGGGTGCACGTCCGCCCAGCACCAGCATCGGCGAGCCGTTGAACCAGGCGGTGGCCACCGCGCTGATCCCGTTGGTGACGCCGGGACCCGCGGTCAGCACGGCCAGGCCGGGCCGGCGGGTGAGCTTGGCGGTCGCCTCTGCGGCGAACACGGCGGTCTGCTCGTGTCGTACGTCCACCACCCGCATCGGCGGCGCGGCGCCGGCCGCGGCGTCGTAGAGCGGGAGGACGTGCCCGCCCGAGAGCGTGAACATCGTGTCGATGCCGTGCGCCCGGGCGGCGGCGACGGCCAGCGTGCCACCGTGCCCCTCGACCGTGCGGTCGGCGTGGTCTCGTTCCTCGGCCCCTCGTCGTGTGCGCATGCCCGACCTCCGTCGCCGTGGACACGGCGGGCCCCGTGCCGCAGGGAAACCTATCCGCGTGCGCTACCGGTCAGTAAGAGGCGAACCGCCGACGGCCCCGGATCGTGCGGCTGTCGGCGGGTCGGGGCGGCCTTCGCCGCGCCGGCACTACAACGTCTGGTTGAGCGCCTTGACCGGCATGCTCAGTTCCTTGAGCAGCTCCAGGTCGGCGTCCGCGGCGCGGCCCAGGGTGGTGAGGTAGTTGCCGACGATCACCGCGTTGATCCCGCCGAGCAGGCCCTCGCGGGTGCCCAGGTCGCCGAGCGCGATCTCCCGGCCGCCCGCGTAGCGCAGGATGGTCCGGGGGAGGGCGAGCCGGAAGGCGCCGATGATCTTGAGCGCCTCGCGCGGCTCCAGCACCTCCTGGTCGGCGAACGGGGTGCCCGGGCGCGGGTTGAGGAAGTTCAGCGGCACCTCGTCCGGCTCCAGCTCGGCCAGCTGACCGGCGAACTCGGCGCGCTGTTCGGCGGACTCGCCCATGCCGACGATGCCGCCGCAGCACACCTCCATGCCCGCCGCGCGCACCATCCGCAGGGTGTCCCAGCGCTCCTCCCACGTGTGCGTGGTGACCACGTTGGTGAAGTACGACTTGGCCGTCTCCAGGTTGTGGTTGTAGCGGTGGATGCCCATGTCGGCGAGCTCGTCGACCTGCTCCTGGGTGAGCATGCCCAGCGACGCGGCGATGTTGATGTCGACGGCCGCGCGGATCGCCGCGACGCCCTCGCGCATCTGCTTCATCAGGCGCTCGTCCGGGCCGCGCACCGCGGCCACGATGCAGAACTCGGTGGCGCCGGTCGCGGCGGTCTCCTTGGCGGCCTCCACCAGCGAGGGGATGTCCAGCCACGCGGCGCGCACGGGGGAGGGGAACAGGCCCGACTGGGAGCAGAAGTGGCAGTCCTCGGGGCAGCCACCGGTCTTGACCGACACGATGCCCTCGACCTCGACCTCGGGCCCGCAGTGCCGGACCCGGACCTCGTGGGCGAGTTGGAGCAGCTCTTCGAGGCGGTCGTCCGGAAGTTCGAGCACGGCCAGCACCTGATCGGCGCTCAGGCCCTCTCCCCGGTCGAGGACTTGGCGCCGGGCCACGGCCAGGATGTCGTCGTTCACGGTCTGCGTACGGTCACTGTCGAGGGTTTCCGTCATGTCGCTCACCTTGCGGTCGGATCCTGTATGGCGCGGAACGCGGCCGGGTCGAAGGTACCGCCCAGCGCCGGCGACAAACTCGCGCGGGCGGTGAGCAGGAAGTCGGCGGGGTGCAGCGAGGCCGCGCCGGCGGGCAGCACACCGGCCAGCGGCCGGGCGGCGAGGGTCTCCAGATCCCGGACGTTGCACCGCATCGCCAGGTCCGGCTCGGCGGGCCAGGAGCCGATCACCACGCCGACCAGATCCACACCCCGATGGGCCATCGACTCCAGGGTGAGCGCGGTGTGGTTGAGCGTGCCCAGGTCGGGCCGGGCCACCACCAGCGCGCCGGCCTTCAGCTCGTGGGCGAGGTCGGCGATCGTGGTGCCCTCGTCGTCGAAGCGCACGAGCAGGCCGCCCGCGCCCTCGACGACGACCAGGTCGGTCTCCTTGGCGAGCGCGCGGACCCGGTCGGCGACGCCGTACAGGTCCACCGGCGGCAGGCCGGAGACCCGGGAGGCGGCGGCGGGGGAGAGCGGGTCGGGATAGCGCGAGTACTCGTGCAGATCGGTCACCCCGGCCAGGCGCCGCACCTCGGCGAGGTCGCCCGCCTCGTTCGGCCCCACGCCCGTCTGCGAGGCCTTGACCACGGCCACCGTGCCGCCCCGCACCGCCGCGATCGCCGCGACGGCCGCCGTGACGATCGTCTTGCCCACCCCGGTGTCGGTACCGGTCACCACGAGAACGCTCATGGCGTGAGCCTAGGGCCTGTCTTCCATCGCACGCCGAGCACCGCGACGCCCGGCATCCGCCCTGCGGGCCCGGCTCGGCGAGGCGGCGTGACCGCCGTACGGGCGGCCCGGCGCACGGGCTGGGGGAGCGAACGGCCTTCCTTCGGCGATCGGCCGGACGGCCCGGGTGGAACCGGGCCGTCCGGCCGATGGCATGCGCACGGGCGAGGTGCCCGGTCTCACTCCTGCGGGCGGCGCAACCGGGCGACGAACTTGTACCGATCCCCCCGGTACACGGAACGGACCCACTCGACCGGCTCGCCGTCGGTGTCGAAGCTGTGTCGGGACAACAGCAACAGCGGCAGACCCACGTCGGTGCCCAACAGCCCCGCCTCACGCGGGGTGGCCATCGCGGTCTCGATCGTCTCCTCGGCCTCGGCCAGGTGCACGTCGAAGCCGGCGGACAGGGCTCGGTAGAGCGAGTTGTGCTTGGCCAGGTGCTTGCGCAGGCCCGGGAAACGTTTGGTGGACAGGTGCGTGGTCTCGATCGCCATCGGCTCCGAGTTGGCCAGCCGCAGGCGCTCTATCCGCAGCACCCGGTTGCCGGGCCGGATCGCCAGCCGCTCCGCGAGGTGGTCGTCGCACGTGATGTAGCCGATCTCGATCAGCCGAGAGGTCGGCTCCAGGCCCTGGGCCTGCATGTCCTCGGTATAGGAGGTCAGCTGGAGGCTCTGCGCGACCTTCGGCTTGGCCACGAAGGTGCCCCGGCCCTGGGCGCGCTCCAGCCGGCCCTCGATGACCAGTTCCTGAAGGGCCTGTCGCACCGTGGTGCGGGAGATGTCGAACTGCGCCGCGAGGGTGCGTTCCGGCGGCACGGGTGTGCCTGGTGGCTGGGTGTTCGTCAGCTCCTGAAGATGGCGCTTGAGGCGGTAGTACTTCGGCACGCGCGCGCTCGGCTCGAGGCCGGGGTCGCCTCCTGCCGTCACACTGTCCGCCGCGGTTGTGATCGCGTGTTCCGCCGTCACCGGTGCCCTCCTGACACGTTCGGTCCCCATCGTGGCACGACCACCGATCCCCCCAGGACCAGGAGTGCGGATGTCGGTCCGATAACGGCGCGGGTTCGCCGTCTACGGAACCTTGACACCCCAATTGGTCTATGCCAACCTCCGAAATGGTCTAAACCATTGATGGTCACCGCGCAACCCTCGTCCCTGGTGCGTCAGTGTTTTCCCATTCGAGTCCCCTCCCCAGTGGGGGACTCGGTCGGTCCGCGCACCACACGGATCCGACGGGGGACATCGGCAACTCCATACCGAACTGCGGTGCCCGACATCCTGAGGAGGATGTAGTGAAGCGTCGTCTTCTCGTCGCGGCCGGTGTCGCGGCGGCGCTGACCGGTGTTGCCGCTTGTGGATCCGACAGCAGCGATGACAAAAAGGACAACAAGCCGGCGGCTTCCAACGCGCCGGCCGCGGCCAACGGCAAGACCGTTCGGGTCTGGCTGATGAAGGGTTCCGCACCCGACGACTACATCGCCGCGCTCAAGGCGAAGTTCGAGACGGACCACCCGGGCGCCAAGCTGGACGTGCAGATCCAGCAGTGGAACGGCATCGGCCAGAAGATCACCGGTGCGCTCGCCAGCAACGACGCCCCCGACGTGGTCGAGGCCGGCAACACCCAGATCGCCCAGTACGGCGCCTCGGGCGGTCTGAAGGACCTCAGCTCCAAGGTCACCGAGCTCGGCGGCAAGGACTGGCTGACCGGCCTGTCCGAGCCCGGCAAGGTCGACGGCAAGACCTACGGCATCCCGTTCTACGCCGCCAACCGCGTCGTGATCTACAACAAGGAGCTCTTCGCCAAGGCCGGTGTGCAGCCGCCGAAGACCCGCGCCGAGTGGATCGAGACCACCAAGAAGCTCAACACCGGCGACCAGCAGGGCATCTACCTGCCGGGGCAGAACTGGTACTTCTACGCGGGCCTGCTCAAGGACGAGGGCGCGGACATCGCGACCAAGTCCGGCAGCGCGTGGAAGGCCAACCTGGACGGCGCGCCGGCCACCGCAGCGTCCGCCTTCTACAAGGAGCTCCAGGCGCTCGGCAAGGCCGCCAAGGACGGCGACGAGAAGACCCAGCCCGAGGTCGTCGCGGCCGACGGCGGCAAGATCGCCCAGTTCATCGCCGTTCCGGGCGAGGCCGAGACGATCATCAAGTCGAACCCTGCCCTGAAGGACAAGTTCGGCTTCTTCCCGATCCCGGGCAAGGACGCGAGCAAGGCCGGTGCCGCGCTGACCGGCGGTTCCGACCTGATGGTCCCCGAGGCGTCGAAGAACCAGGACCTGGCCTACGACGTCATCAAGCTGATCAACAGCGACGAGTGGCAGACCAAGCTCGCGCAGGCGACCAAGCAGCTCCCGAACAAGACCACCCTCGCCGGCGCCGTCACGGCCGACCCGGGCGGCGCGGCGATGATGGAGGGCGCGAAGAACGGCTTCGCCACCCCCAACTCGCCGAACTGGGCCTCGGTCGAGGACAACAACCCGATCAAGGCGTACCTGACCAAGGTGATGACCGGCAACGACCCGGCCGCGGCCGGCAAGGAAGCCAACGCGTCGATCGAGAAGACGCTGAACACCAAGAACTGACCTGACGCGTGCACCCGAACCGCCGAGCGGATCGGGTGAAGCGCAGTCGGGCCGAACGGTCGGTTCCCGCCGCGGGGCACTCCTCCGGGGCGGGACCGGCCCGGCCCACCCGGCGCGGCCCGCCGGCGGACCCCCGTCGCCGGCTCCGCGCTCTCGCCACGTCCCGCCACCGGGCCGGACGGGCCGGAGACCCCCGACACCGAACAACGGGAAGGCAGCTGTGTCAGCCTCCAAGGCAGATGCGGTGGTCGCGACACCTACGCAGCCCCCGCGCAACCAGGCGCCCTCCGGCGCCAGACGCGCAACGAAGCCCCCACGCAAGCCGTCGGGGATCGTCAAGTCGGTCACCCCATACCTTCTTGTCGCGCCCGCGATCCTCGGGATCGTCTTCCTGCTGTTCTATCCGGTGGTCCGGAACGTCATGTTGTCGTTCCAGCATTACCGCTTCAAGCAGCTGATCTCACGATCGGCCGACTACGTCGGCTGGGAGAACTACCAGGAGATCCTCAAGGACAGCGAATTCTGGGAAGTCACCCGCCGTACGTTCTACTTCACCGCGGTCAACGTCGTGGCGATCATGGTGATCTCCACCCTGTGCGCGCTGATGCTGATGAAGCTCGGCAAGTCCATGCGCATCGTGGTGCTGATCGGCCTGGTCGCCGCCTGGGCGACGCCGGTCATCGCCGCGACCACGATCTTCAAGTGGCTCTTCCGCTCCGACAACGGCGTGGTCAACTGGGCGCTGGTCAAGCTCGGCTTCGACTACGAGGGCTACACGTGGTTCGGGCACGCCGGATCCACCCTGACGGTGGTCACCCTGCTCATCGTGTGGCAGTCGATCCCCTTCGCGACGCTGACCCTGTACGCCGGTCTGACCACGGTCTCCACCGACATCTACGAGTCGGCCCGCCTCGACGGCGCAGGCCCGGTGCGGATCTTCAGCTCGATCACCTTCCCGATCCTGCGCCCGATCTTCGCGCTGGTGGCCTCGCTCGAAGTGATCTGGATCTTCAAGTCCTTCGCCCAGATCTGGGCGATCGCGGGTGAGAACGGTCCGATCAACGAGGTGCGCACGCTGCCCGTGTACGCCTACCAGCAGGGCATGTCGGCCAAATTGTTCGACATGGCCGGGGCGATCTCCACGATCACCGTGGTGATCCTCGCCGTAATGCTCGTCTTCTACTTCCGTCAGATGTTCAAGCAGGAACGGGAGGCCGACAAGTGAAGGCGCGCACCCTGAAGCGGATTCCGCTCAACATCGCGGCGCTGCTGGTATTCGCCGTGTCGATCTTCCCGGTCTACTGGATGATCCTCACCGCGTTCAAGCCGGCCAAGGACATCCAGTCGGCAACGCCGAAATTCCTGCCCAGCTCGATCTCGTTCCACAACTTCGACACCGCGACCAGCGAGCCGCACTTCTGGGACTACTGGCGCAACAGCCTGTTGGTCGCGGGCGTGGGCGTGCTCCTGGCCCTGATCGTCGCGTGCTTCGCCGCGTTCGCGGTGGCCCGGATGCAGTGGAAGGGCCGGGCGCCCTTCATCCTGATGGTGTTCATCGCGCAGATGGCGCCGTGGGAAGCGCTGATGATCCCGATGTACCTGATCGCGCGCGACAACGACCTGCTCGACTCGCTGCCGATGCTCACCGCGATCTACTTCGTGATGACGCTGCCGTTCTCGATCGTGACCCTGCGCGGCTTCCTCGGCGGCATTCCGGTCGAGCTGGAAGAGGCCGCACGAGTGGACGGCTGTTCGCGGTTCACCGCGTTCCGCAAGATCGTCTTCCCGCTGCTGGCCCCGGGTCTGCTGTCCACGTCGCTGTTCGGCTTCATCACCGCGTGGAACGAGTTCGCGTTCGCCAACGCGCTGCTGCTGAACAAGCCGGAGCAGCGCACGCTGCCGACCTGGCTCAACTCGTTCAGCAACGGAATCACCATCGACTGGGGCGCCATCATGGCCGCCTCCACCCTGTTCATGCTTCCGGTTCTTGCGATTTTCCTGGTCCTGCAGGGCAAGGTCACCGGCGGTCTCACCTCCGGCGCGGTAAAGGGCTGATCGACCATGTCCGAACGTCTCGAGCGCCTTGCGCTCGCCGTCCTGCAGCCCGGGTTCGACGGCCTGACCGCGCCCGGGTGGCTGCGGCACCACATCGCCGGCGGACTGGGTTCGGTGGGCCTGTTCGGTCGCAACGTCGCGACCCCCGAGCAGGTCACCGCACTGACCGAGGAACTGCGCCGGGAGAACCCCGACCTCGTCGTCGCGATCGACGAGGAGGGCGGCGACGTCACCCGCATCCACGTGAACACCGGCAGCCGTTGGCCGGGCAACCTGGCGCTCGGCGTGGTGGACGACACCGCGACCACCGAGGCGGTCGCCCGCGGGCTGGGCCGTGAGCTGGCCGCGTGCGGCGTCAACCTCAACTGGGCGCCGTCGGCCGACGTCAACTCCAACCCGGACAACCCGATCATCGGCGTGCGGTCCTTCGGGTCCGACCCCGAGCTGGTCGCTCGGCACACCGCCGCGTACGTGACCGGCCTGCAGGCCGCCGGCGTGGCCGCGTGCGTCAAGCACTTCCCCGGCCACGGCGACACCGCGATGGACTCGCACCACGGGCTGCCGCGCGTGGACGCCTCGCGCGAGACGCTGGCCGCGCGCGAGCTGGTCCCGTTCCACGCGAGCATCGCGGCGGGCAGCAAGGCGATCATGAGCGCGCACATCGTGCTGCCCGCCTACGACACCGAGCTTCCCGCGACGTTGTCCCGCAAGATCATGACCGGGCTGCTGCGCGAGGAACTGGGCTACACCGGCCTGATCGTCACGGACGCGATCGAGATGGGCGCGATAGCCGACACCTACGGCATCGCCGACGGCACGGTGCGTGCGATCGCGGCCGGCGTCGACGCGGTGTGCGTGGGCGGCGGGCTGTGCGACGAGGAGACCGTGCTGCACCTGCGCGACGCGCTGGTGAACGCGGTCCGCGAGGGCCGGCTCGCCGAGGAGCGCCTGGTCGACGCGGCCACCCGGGTCCACGAGCTGGCCACGTGGGCCAAGGTCGGCGCGGCCGAATCGGTCGACTACGCGCTCGGCCTGGACGCGGCCCGCCGCGCGGTGCGGGTGACCGGCACGGTGACGCCGATCAGCACCCCCGCACACGTGGTCGAGTTGTCGCCCACCGCCAACATCGCGGTCGGCGAGCAGACCCCGTGGGGTATCGCCCCGGTCCTGACCGAGGCCCTGCCCGGCACCACCGTCACCCGGGCGCGGACCGCCGAGCCGCAGCTGATCGACGAGGTGCTGCGCGCGGCGACCGACCGCCCCCTGATCCTGGTGGTCCGCAACCTGGACCACCACGAGTGGGCCGGCGAAATCGTGGCGAGCCTGCTCGCCGCGCGGCCGGACGCCGTCGTGGTCGAGATGGGCATCCCCGGAGCTGCCACTCCGGGCACCGCCCACCTCGCCACGCACGGCGCCGCCACGGTCTGCGGCATCGCCGCCGCCGAGATCCTGACCGGCCGCCGGCTGGGCTGACGGCCCGGATCGACCCGGAGCGTAGCCAGGCACGATGCGTCCGGACGCTGTGAACCCGTTCGACACGATGCGTCCGGACGCCGTGAACCGGCGCGACACCGGGAGGCCGGAGACTGGGGCCGGGCTCGGGGAGCCCGGCATCGGGAGTCGGCGGCCAGGGGCTGGGTAGACGGAGCCTGGGTGGGGAGCCCGGGTACCGGGCGAGGCCGGGCATCAAGGGCCTGCGTGGCCTGCGTGTCCTGCGTGGATTGTCCGAGCCGTCCGGGTTGCCCGGCCGAGCGAAGCCCCCGGTGCCTCGAAAAATACTGCAAGCACTCATGCACCACATGAAACCAACGGAAGGCCGCACCATGTCCGCCACCGACGACCGTGACGCCCTGGGACCCGACCGGGGCACCATCATGTCCGCCGAGATGGCGGAGCAGCCTGCCGTCCTGCGCCGGATCCTGGCCGAGGGCGCTCCGACGATCCGGGCCATCGCGGCCGAGATCGCCGCGCGCAACCCGCGCTTCGTGCTGCTGACGGCGCGCGGGACCAGCGACAACGCCGCGCTGTACGCGAAGTACCTGATCGAGGTGCTGCTGGGCAAGCCGGCCGGGCTCACCTCGATGTCCACGACCACCGCCTACGGCGCGGAGCCGGACCTGACCGACTGCCTGGTGATCACGGTCTCCCAGTCGGGCGGCTCGCCCGACCTGGTCGCCTCCACCGAGGCGGCCCGCAAGGCCGGCGCGATCACCCTCGCGGTGACCAACAACCCGGACTCGGCCCTGGCCGCCGTCTCCGAGTTCCACATCGACGTGCTCGCCGGCCCGGAGAAGGCGCTGCCGGCGACGAAGACGTACACCGCGGAACTGCTCGCGCTGTACCTGTTCGTCGAGGGCCTGCGCGGCGGTGACACCTCGCCGGCCGACCTGCTGCCCACGCTGGCCCAGGACGTCCTGGACCGCCGGCACGAGGTCGCCGAACTGGCCCAGCGCTACCGCTTCGCGCAGCGCCTGGTGATCACCTCGCGCGGCTACGGCTATCCGACGGCGCGGGAGGCCGCGCTCAAGATCATGGAGACCAGCTACATCCCGGCCCAGCCCTTCTCCGGCGCGGACCTGCTGCACGGGCCGCTGGCCATGGTCGACAACGTCAGCCCGGTGATCGCGGTCGTCCCCGACGGCAAGGGCGGCGACGCGCTCCAGCCGGTCCTGGAGCGACTGCGCGGCCGCGGTGCGGACCTGATGGTGATCGGTACGGCCGACCAGGTCGGCCGGGCCTCGGCCGGCTTCGTCCTCCCCGGGGGTGTGGCCGAGGAGGTCCAGCCGATCCTGGAGATCATCCCCCTCCAACTCCTGGCCTACGAGGTCACCATGGCCCGAGGCCTCGACCCGGACGCCCCCCGTGCGCTCGCCAAGGTGACGGAGACCCACTGAGTTCGTGGCCGCATGGCCCTGATGGGTCGGGTCGGTTCGGGTTCGGCGGCTGTGGTTGCGAGGTGGGTGGCTTGGGTTGTTCACCCACCCGCTCCACCCGTGGCGTGTGGTGTGGAGGTTGCGGTTTCAGGGGCGCGAGGGGGCCTGCTCCGGACCGGTGGCCCACGGCGTTGGGGGGGGGGGGGCCCCCCCCCCCCGGGGGGGCCCCCCCCGGCCCGCGACCCGGGGGGGGTTGGTGGCGCTGGGGGGGGCGCGGGTGTCACGCGGGGGGGGGGGGGGGGACACCGCGCC
>NZ_JBIBGL010000007.1:0-510232 GCF_042956465.1 Embleya sp. NPDC008237 | reverse complement strand
GCTCACGGCCGGCGGGAAGCGATCACTGAACACACGGGAAACCGAGCATCAGTTCGACCCATTCTCGCACGTCAGCCTCACTCGTGAACGGCCCACACATCATTGCCCCACGATCGTTGGTTTCGGGGCTGCGTCGATCGGCACCCGTGCTTGGCTTCGGCCGAGGCGGGCGTTCGTCGTTGACGGGGTCTGTGTCTGTCGATCGCCTCCCGGTTCGTGATACTCGGCGACCGCCGGGGCGTCGTCGATCGAGTCGCCGGTCCGCGTGGGATCGACCGAGGTGGAGACCGCGGGATTCGCGGCGGGCGTGGGCTGTGGAGGCGTTGCGCCCCAGGCTGAGGGAGCTTCCCGCGGTGCCCGTACCCTGATCGCGGCGCGGCCGCGATGGGCGCTCGAACCACTACCGGGGGATTCACCGTGGAAGGTCTGCTCCTCGACGGCCGCTACCGCTGCGTCGCGTGTATCGGCAGCGGTGGGATGGGCGATGTGTGGCGTTGCCGCGACGAGCGCATCGGGCGGGATGTCGCGGTCAAGCTGTTGTCGTACGCCGCGAACCCCGGCGGCGCGCCCGACCGCTTCGAGCGCGAGGCGCGCATCGTGGGTGCGCTGGGCAGCCCGGCGATCGTGACCGTGCACGATTTCGGGCGGGCCGAGGTCGGCGGGCGGATGACGCCCTACCTGGTGATGGAACTGCTCGCCGGCACCGCGCTGAATGCCCGTCTCATGACCGGAGTTCCGGTGCCGGTCGCCGACGTGGTGGCCTGGGGCGGCGCGGTGTGCATCGCGCTCGAGCACGCGCACGCGCGCGGTGTGGTCCACCGCGACATCAAACCCGCCAACGTCTTCCTGTGTACCGACGGGTCGGTCAAGGTACTCGACTTCGGCATCGCCCGAATCGTCGAACCGGACGCCGGGCACACGCCGATGACGGTTACCGGCGCGATCCTGGGCACCCCGCACTACATGTCCCCGGAGCAGGCGCGCGGCGAGAAGGCGGACCACCGCAGCGACCTGTACTCACTGGGCTGCCTGCTGTACGCCCTGGTCGACGGGCGGCCGCCGTTCCACGCCGAGTCCATGTACGGCATCGCCATGCAGCACTTGACCGCGCTGCCCAGTCCACCGGGTCCGGAACGTCGGGGGCTGCCGGAGGACTTGCGGCAGCTGATTCTCGCGTTGCTGGCCAAGGCGCCCGAGGACCGGCCGCAGAGCGCGGTGGAGGTACGTGAACGCCTCGCTGCCCTCGGGACCGACGGCAGGGCCGGGGATGGTGTCCCTGGCGGTATCCCGGCCCCTCCGCGCATGCCTCCGATGATGCTCCCTGCCCCTGTCTTGCCCGGCTCGCCGCCCGCACCGGCGCCCGCACCCGAGAAGCCGGCAGCCCCGCGCCGCAAGTTCGTGATCGGCGCTGTCGCGGCCGTTGCCGCGACGGCACTTGCGATTGTTCTCCCCATCCAGTGGGCGGACGGCGACGACTCGGGGAGCAAAGGCAAGGGCACCGCAGGCAGTCCGTTGGGCTCGAGTACGACCCCCGGTGCCGACCCGAACGCGAAAAGGAACTCGACCGCACCCCCTGCCTCACCCGCCGGCGGATCCGGGACGAGAGCCGACGCGGTCCCCGCCACCTCCGCGGAAGCCGAGACCCGCGAGGCGACCGTCCCGCTCATGTCGCAGATCCGGGCGACGGACCCCTGCGCGATGCTCGACCGTGAGTTCCCGAAGCGTTTCGGCTCGGTCGTCGTCGAGACGACACGCCAGGCCCAGAAGTTCACCGAGTGCCAGATCGTGGCGAGCAACGGCGGTGCGACCGACCTCAGTGTGCGGTTCCGGGTCGAGTTGGGCGTCCCGCTCACCGCCGAGGAACGCGCCAAGCTGACCGCCGTCCCGGTGGACGGCGTCGCACTCTTCCAGGAGCAGGCGTCCGCGTCGGCCAACACCTGCACGGTCACCCTCCCCTTCGGGGACACCGGGTTCGGGGCGGCGGTGCAAGTCAACCAGCACTACCCCAACAAGGGATCGGACCAGGCACCGTGGGCCGAGGGTTGCGCGACGGCCAAGTCGTACGCGGTCCTCATCGCCCCGAAGGTCACCAAACTGGCGCCGCGCGCGACGGCCCCGACCGGACACACACTCATCGGCAAGGACCCGTGCAACTCGATCGACGCGTCGGCGCCCAAAGTCCAGGGCTGGACGTACCAGGGCATCAGCCGCAACCTGCCCTACCGCTGCTCGGTCGATCTGGTGAACGGCGACTCGACCTACACCGTCGCGATCACCTACAAGCGCGACGCCGAGCAGGTGGCCTCGGACTCCAAGCCGATCACGGTGCGCGGCATGAACGGCATCGAACTGTCCGACGCCAAAAGGACATCGTTCTGCATCGCGTCGCTGACCTACGTCCGCGAGACATCCGCCACGGCGTGGGACGCCCAACTCATCAGCGTGGACGTCAGCCAGGAGTCGAACAAGGGCAGCGCCACGCTGGACACCTGCGCCCTGACCGACACCGTCCTCAAACTGGTGACCGACTCGCTCGGCGGCTGAGCCACCACGCTGCATCCCGTGCGAGCAGCGCAGCAGCTTCGGTCGAAGTGGCTTACGGGGCGGGCATCATCCGGCGATCGAGGCGCGGGGCCTGGTCAAGCTCTACGGAACACACCGGGCACTGGACGGGATCGACCTCACGATCCCGCGCGGCCAGGTCTTCGGGTTCCTCGGCCCCAATGGCGCCGGCAAGACCACCACGATCCGCATCCTGGCCACACTGACCCGACCGGACGGCGGCACCGCCCGCGTTCTCGGCCACGACGTACGCACCGAGACGAACGCCATCCGCGCCCGGGTCGCGGTGACCAGCCAGTTCGCCTCCCTCGACGAGGACTTGACCGGGTACGAGAACCTGCTGGTCCTCGGCCGACTCCACGGCTTGTCGCGAACCGCGGGCCGCAAGCGCGCCGACGACCTGCCGGCGGCGTTCGACCTGACCGGTCCGGCCGCCCGGCCGGTGGGCGGCTATTCGGGCGGCACGCGCCGCCGGCTCGACATCGCCGCGGGCCTGATCACCACTCCCGACCTGCTGTTCCTGGACGAGCCGACCACCGGTCTGGACCCGCGCAGCCGCAACCGGGTGTGGGAGCTGGTCCAGCGGGTCGCCGCCGCCGGAACGACCGTGCTGCTCACCACCCAATACCTCGAGGAGGCCGACCGGCTCGCCGAGCGGATCGCGGTCGTCGACCACGGGCGGATCGTCGCCGAGGGCACCAGCGCCGAACTCAAGGCGCGCGTCGGCGCGGACACCCTGCACCTGCGGCTCCTCGACGGCGAACAGCACCCGACGGCACGGCGGGTACTGGCCGAGGCGTTGGCGGGGACGGTCCGACTCGCCGCCGACCCACTGGCGTTGTCCATGCTGCTCGCCACCCCGACCGGGACTGCCGGCGCAACCGACGTGGGCCGCCGGGTCGGGCACGCCATGACCCGGCTCGCCGACGCCGGGGTCGGGATCGCCGACTTCTCCCTCGGCCGCCCCAGCCTGGACGAGGCCTTCCTCGCACTGACCGGCCGTACGGCGGATCCGGCCACCGCCGACCACGAGGACGCGTACACATGAGCACCCCCGCCACCGCAACGACGCCCACCGCATCGGGAGTCGACCCGATCGACGTGCTGCTCCCCGAGGGTCGCGAACGCCGCCGTGCCGGAGCGCTCACCGCGACCGCCGTCATCGCCCTCGCCGCCGGCCCGATCACGCTGCGCCTGTACACCGGACGGGACTGAGCGGGCCGCACGGCCACGGGACCCGCCAACCGGCTGTTCGTTCGCCCGATCCGTCGAGGGGCTCGGGGGTGTCGTCGCGCCGGCCCAGGTGGGCGTTCAGTGGTGCCGGGACGCGGCGGGGAAGGTGATGACGACCAGGAGGACGGCTGTGCCCGCGAGCGCGGCGACCACGGCGGCGACCCCGATGTGCGAAGCCACCGCCGGCAGGAGCAGGACGGCCCCGACCGCGCACAGCACCGCGCGGGGGCGGATCACGTGCCGGTCCAGGACGGGTATGTGGATCAGCCACAGCAGCACGATGAAGACGGCGGTCGGAACGGCCACGGCGTAGCAGACCGCGAGCGGTGCGACCGCGAGGTCGGGTCCGGTCTGTTCGACCGCGACCTCCAGGCCGGCGCCCAGGGCCGCGAGGCCCGCGAAGACGCCGTAGTGGCCGTATCCCCACAGGTAGGAGACGTGCCGACGGCCGCTGAGCCCCTCCCCCGCCGGAAAGGAAGTACAGCCACCACAGGGCGAACAGCAGGACGAGGCCGGAGCCCGCGATGACGACGAGCGAGCCGCCGAGCTCGGCGTCGAGTGCCGCCCGCACTCCCTTGGACACGGCGAGCACGCTTTCGCCGAAGAGGATGAGCGTGAACAGGCCGTAGCGTTCCGCGATGTGGTGCGGATGCCAGGTGGTGGGGCCGGTGCGTTCCGCCCACCGGGGCACCGAGAGTTCCAGACCGGCCAGGACCAGGAAGGACGGGAGTTGGGCCGGGTCCGGCAGCGCGTGCGTTTCCGCCAGGAGCAGACGCAGGATCCAGCCCGCCTCCAGGAGCGTGATGCCCGCCGCGTAACGCAGGGCGGTATGCCGGCCCGCCGGGTGCTGGACGGCGGCCCGCAGCCATTGCGCGACGAGCGCGACACGCATGACGAGGTAACCGACGGTGATGAGCCGGTAGTCGGAGTCGTTCGCGGTGGCCGGCACCCCGGCGGCGAGAACCAGCACACCCGCCATCTGCACCATCGTCAGCAGCCGGTAGGCGACGTCGTCGGTGTCGTACGACGAGGCGAACCAGGTGAAGTTCATCCACGCCCACCACACGGCGAAGAACACCTGGAGGAACGGGACGAGCCCGCTCAGGGCATGCCCGTCCGCGACGTGGTGCGCGAACTGGGCGGCGACCGCGGAGACCGCCACCACGAAGGTGAGATCGAAGAGCAGTTCGAGCGGGCTCGCGGTGCGGTGTTGTTCGTCGATCGCGCGCGCGGTCATCCGGATCCGGATCCGGTACTCGCCGACTGCTGGTGGCACGGACTCGCTCCTTCGGGCTCGTGAGTCCTTCTGCCGACAAGACAGGGCAGGGCGCCCGCTTGTGACACGGCGTCCGAGATCCGCGGCACGAGTTTTTTCGGCGGGGTTGTCACAGCCGCTCGGGGTGTCCGGTCTTAGCTGACGACCGGGCGCGGACGAAGTCCCGGCAAACAGGAGGGCCTGGCATGAAGATCGTGGTCATCGGAGGGACCGGCCTGATCGGCTCGAAGCTCGTGACGAAGCTGGGCGAGCACGGACACGAGGCGGTCGCGGCAGCGCCGAACACCGGCGTCGACACACTTACCGGCAAGGGGCTGGCCGAGGTTCTGACGGGCGCGTCCGTGGTCGTCGACGTGTCGAACTCCCCGTCCTTCGAGGACGCCGCGGTACTGGAGTTCTTCACCACCTCCACCCGCAACCTGCTGGCAGCCGGGAAGGAGGCCGGCGTGGGCCACCACATCGCACTGTCGGTGGTGGGCAGCGACCGGCGCCCCGACATCGGCTACTTCCGGGCGAAGATCGCCCAGGAGCAGCTGATCAGGGAATCGTCGATCCCGTTCTCGATCGTGCACGCGACGCAGTTCCACGAGTTCGCCCGGCGGATCGCCGACGAGGCGACGACCGGCAACGAGGTGCACATCGCCCCGGTGGCCTTCCAGCCGATCGCGGGCGACGATGTCGCGCGGAACGTGGGCAGGATCGCGGTCGGCACGCCGCTGAACACGATGATCGAGATCGCCGGCCCCACGCGGTACCGGATGGACGAGTTCTTCCGGAAGGCGCTGGCGACCTGGGGCGATCCGCGCGAGGTGGTCACCGACCCGCTTGCGCACTACTTCGGGGCCGTACCCGACGAGTCGACGCTCGTACCGGGTGACGGTGCCGTCCTCGGCGAGATCACCTACGAGGACTGGCTGAAGTCCGCCGCATAGGCGCCCGGCACGCCCGTGCCTGCCCCGGGGGATGCGGCGAAGCCGCCCACGCGCACCGCATCCCCCCGGGTGCCGGAGACGAGCGCACCACCGACCACGAGGGCGTCGAATCCGTCGTCATCGGCGGCTGATCACCCGGTCGGCCCGGGGCCTCCGCCGCGCAGTCTCTCCAGGTCCGAGGCACGCACCTGGATGACGAACAGGGCGACCACCGCGGCGATCACCGCGAAGATCGCGGCCACCACGAAGGCCGCGGAGATGCCCGTGGTCAGCACCTGGTGACTCCACGGGGCGGGCAGTTCGCCCGTGCGCTCGAAGTTCGCCCGCTCGGCCGGGCTCGCCTGCGCGAGGAAGTCGGGCACCTGTTCCTTGGCCTCGTTGCGGTTCGCCGTGCCGAAGACGGTGACCAGGATGGACAGTCCGAGCGATCCGCCCACCTGCTGCATCGCGTTCAGCAGGCCGGACGCCGCACCCGAGTCCCGGGCGGCGACCCCGGACACCGCCATCAGTGTCAGTGACACGAACTGCATGCCCATGCCCACACCGAACACCAGCGTCGGCCCCAGGATGCTCCCGGCGTAGGTGCTGTGGATGTCGGTACGGGTGAGCCAGGCGAGTCCGGCCGCCGCCAGGAGCGCGCCGCCGACCATGAACGGTTTGGGTCCGAAACGCGGCAACAGTTGCGAGGTGACGCCCGCGCCCACCGCGATCACCGCGCTGATCGGCAGGAACGCGAGACCGGCCCGCAGCGGGCTGAAGCCCAGGATGTCCTGCACGAACAGGGTCAGGAAGAAGAACATCCCGAAGATCGCCGCGGCCAGGCACAACATCATGCCGTAGGCGCCCGCCCGGTTGCGGTCGGCGAACATCGCCAGCGGAGTGATCGGCTGCCGGGAGTTGCGTTCGATCACGAGGAACAGCGCGAGCAGCACCACGGCCGCCCCGAACGCGGCCAGTGTCAGGGCGTCCCGCCAGCCCTCCTGCGCGGCGCGGATGAAGCCGTAGACGAGCGAACTGATCCCGAGCGTGGAGGTGAGTGCGCCGAGCAGGTCGAAGTGGCCCGGATGTCGCTCGGACTCGCGGATGTAGCGCGGGGTGGCCAGGGCGATGAGGACGCCGATCGGCACGTTGACGAAGAACACCCACCGCCAGTCCAGCCACTCGACCAGGATTCCGCCGGCCAGCAATCCGATCGCGCCACCGCCTGCGGAGACCGCGGCGAACACGCCGAAGGCCCGGTTACGGGCCGGGCCCTCGGCGAAGGTGGTCGTGATCAGCGCGAGCGCGGTGGGCGAGGCGATCGCGCCGCCGACCCCCTGGATCGCTCGGGCGGCCAGCAGTTGCGGGGCGCTTTGCGCGAATCCGCCGAGCAGCGAGGCGAGGGCGAACAACAACACGCCGAAGACGAACACCCGCCGCCGGCCCAGGATGTCGCCGGCGCGCCCACCGAGCAGCAGCAGGCCGCCGAAGGTGAGCGTGTAGGCGTTGAGCACCCAGGACAGGCTGGTGGTGGAGAACTCCAACGAGCGCTGGATGTGCGGCAGGGCGATGTTCACGATGGTGATGTCCAGGACCACCATCAACTGACACGAGGCGATCACCGCGAGCGCGGCGCCACTGCCGCCGCTTCGCTGGGAGGCCGCGGCGGTCTGCGAGGGTGACGCGTACGGTTTCGCCATGATGGGTCCTGCGGTCCTGCGCTGCCGGGGCCGCGTCCCTGCGGCGCCGTCCGGCGGGAGGGGCGGCGGGCCGCCCACCCGGGCGGTGATCCCGCCCACTCGTTCGACCGTAAGCCCGGACCCGCACCCGCACCACCCGGCGGGCCGTCACCGCGTCGGGTGGCGCCGCTCGGGTCCCGGTGCGGCGCCACCGCCTCGTCGGCGGGCCGGTACGGGGAGGAAGGCCGGGATCTCGGCGGCCCCGCCCCTGCTCCCGGGCCACCCGGTGGATGTGCCGGCCCACCGCCGGGTCGTGCACCCGGGCCGAACGGCGGGAAGACGCCTTCGCCGTGCACCGCGCCCCCGGGCCCGCTTCGTCCGAGCCACCGCGCGGGCGTGACCCGCGCGGTGGCCGGCGAAGTAGGGGATCAGGCCGTCTTCGGGGTGGCGCGTACGCCCATGTGGATGTACCGGGAGCCGTCCGCGAGTTCGTAGAAGACCACGTTGTCCCACAGCGGGCTGCCCTCGCGGCGGCCCACGAACGTGGTCGCGTCGACGGGTACCAGGTCCCAGTGCATGTCCGGCGAGATGTCGGCCAGCGCGCCGGTGACCTCGATGTGCAGGTGCAGCTTGCCGTCGTCGTTGACGCTCACCTTGGCGAGGCAGCCCACCCGCTCGTACGTCCCGACGTACCCGGTGACGTCCACGTCCACCGGCGTCTCGGGCGGGCCGAGCTGCTCCGGCATCTCGACGTCCGCGAGCGCGGCGAACAGCTCGCGGCCCAGCGCGCGTTGGATCGCACCGGAGTCGCCGCCGTTGACCAGGAGGCAGACCACGGTGCCGGTGTCCGGCATGACCCAGAGCATCGCGGACTGGCCGATGGTGTTGCCCGCGTGCATGATCACCCGGTGGCCGGACCACTCGTCGAGGATCCAGCCGATCCCCCACTCCGGCGCGAGCGTGTACGGGTTCGGCAGGCGCACCTGCGGCACGGTCATCTCGCCCGGCGCGGCCAGCAGTTCGGTGCCCAGGTGGGCCCGGCCGAACTCGACCACGTCGCTCGCCCGCGCGCAGATCAGCCCGGCGGGCCCCATCGACCGCGGCAGGCCCCAGACCGGGGTCGGGTTGCCGTCCTCGACGTGCCCGGTGGCCGCGCCGAAGCGCAGCACGTCCTCCGGCAGCGTCCAGGTGTGCGTCAGGCCCAGGGGCTCGCATATCTGCTCGCGCAGCGCCTGGTCCCAGGTCTTGCCGGTCAGCCGCTCGATGATCCGCCCGGCGATCACGAAGCCGGAGTTGCAGTACGAGAACGACTCCCCGATCGGGTGGATCTGGGTCAGCTCGGCGCAGGCCGTGAGGTACTTCTCCAGACAGTCGTCGCCGCGCCCGGTGTCCGTGAACAGGTCGCCGTCGATGCCGGAGGTGTGCGTCAGCAGGTGCCGCACGGTCACCGTCTTGGTCACCTCGGCGTCGACGACCTTGAACTCGGGAAGCAGGTCGACGACCGGCGTGTCCAGCGTGAGCCGGCCCTGCTCGACGAGCAGCATCAGCTGGGTTGCCGTCCAAACCTTGGAGACCGAGCCGATCTGGAACAGCGAGTCGGTGGAGACCGGTGTCCCGGTGTCCTTGTTGAGCACTCCGGCGGCGAAGGAGTGCACCTCCCCCTCGTGCAGAAACGCCAGGCTCGCACCCGGGACGTCGAATTCGGCAATCAGCTCGACGAGGCGGGCATTCCAGTACGCGGGTTCGACGGTTGCGGTCATGGGACCTCTTTCGCAAGTGGGCCGGGCGGCGTACCGGCACGCTACGCCGACGGGGCGCTCCGGCTCATGGCCGTGACGACGAACCCGAGGGCGACCCTTGGTGCGAACGCACAAGTGCCCGCATCCCGCCACGGGCGCACCACGAGCGCCCCGCCACGAGGGCACCACCGCGAACCCCTCGGCGTCAGCGCGTCGCGGTGGTGTGACCGACTCGGACCAGGCCGGATTCGTACGCCACCACCACGGCCTGGGCACGGTCCCGAAGCGCCAGCTTGCCCAGCAGCTCGCTCTCGTACCGCGCGACCGTCGGGCCGTCGATCCGCATCGCCTCGGCGATCTCGCCGCCTGCCCTGCCCGCGGCAATCAGGCGCAGCAGCTCGATTTCCACCGGGCTCAGGTGGGTGAGCGCGGCGGGCACGGCCCCCGCCCCCGGCTCCCCCGTCGGGCCACCGACCTGCTCCCCGGCCGATCCACCGCCCGACCGCGCAACGGGCTCGGCTACCTCCCCCACAACCGGCTCGGCGACCGTCCCCGCACCCGACCCACCGCCCGGCCCCACAATCGGCTCGACGACCGGTTCCACCGCCGCCACCGGGATGCTCGCCGCGACCCGGAATCCGCCGCCCGCAACGTGCCCCGCCTCGAACGACCCGCCGTGCACCGCCACCCGCTCGCGCATCCCCAGCAGCCCGTGCCCACCGCCGGTCCTCGCGTAGCCCCCGCCGTCACCGCTGCCGCTGCCGCTGCCGCCGTCGTCACGGATCTCGATGGCGACCGCATCCGGCAGGTACTCCAGCCGCACCTGCGCCATGGCCGCGCTGCCGGCGTGCTTGCGGGCGTTGGTGAGCGCCTCCTGGGTGATCCGGTACAGCGCGAGGCCGACCGGCAACGACAACTCGCGGCGCGTGCCGATCACCCGAAGCTCGGTCGGCAGGCCGGCCAGGCAGGATTCGGCGATCAGCCGGTCGAGGTCTTCGACGCCGGGCTGTGGGGCCGAGGGCGCGGTTTCCGGATCCTTGTCGCTGCGCAGGACGCCGAGCAGCTGGCGCATCTCGTCCAGCGCGACCCGCCCCGATGCCTCCAGCGTGAGCAGCGCGCCGCGCGCGGCGTCGAGGTCGCGCTCCAGGCTGGCCCGGGCGCCGCCGGACATCAGATGCATCGTGGTGATGTGGTGCGCCACGATGTCGTGCAGTTCGCGGGCGATCCGCCGGCGCTCCTCGGTCAGCGCCCGCTCGGCCAGCAGCTCGCGGTTGACCTCGACCTGGCCCTGCCAGTGCCGCACCGCCGCGCTCGCGCCCACGACCAACACGGTCGCCACGAGATCGCCGCTGAGGCTGTAGAAGATCGGCAGGTCCGCGTCGGGGTACCCGGACGTCAGTGCGGCCATGGTGAGCACCGCAGCCGCGGCGACCGTCCTGGGCCGGCAGGACAGCCCGACGGTGTACAGCGCGACCGCCAAGACGAAGCCGAAGCGTTGTCCGATGTCGCTGAACAGGTTCAGTCCCACCTGGAGGACGAGTACCAGCAGCAGCACCCGGACCGGAGCGCGCCGACGCGCGATCAGGCACAGCGCCGACACGACCAGGAACGCGATGTTGCCCGCCGTCTCGCCGGGCCCGGGACCGCGGACGGTGACCGCGTAGCCCAGCAGGTCGACGGCCATCGCCACGATCACGACGAGAATGTCCGCCCGGCTGTGGCTCCCGAATGCCCGGCGCATGCGGGGTGCCCCGGATGCTCCCGATGCTCCGGCGGAATTCATGGCGGGAAGATCACGGCCGGTGATCGCCTTGCCGAGCGTGGCCATGGACTTGGGCCCGAAGCCCATCCAGGGCCTCCTTCCATGGGGGAACGGCGTGCCAGTATTCCACCGCGACGATCATTGGTCGAAGCGCGCAAATCGCCCGACCCGCCACGATGGCCCACGCGCACGAACCGACCGCCCCCGACACGCCGGCCACCGGCCCGGCGCGAGGGGTCGAAGCGCGCGAACCCACCGCCCCCGATGCGCCGACCCCGGCCCCCGGCAGTCGGAACAGCTCGTCGGAGGCCAGGTCGGTCAGCAACCCGAGCGGGTCGGCATCCGGGCGCTCGGCCGCGAAGATCCGGTACGCCTCGCCCGCTCGCGCGCCGAACGACTCGGCGAAGCGCGCCCGAACCTGCTCGGCGGTGGCGTTCGCGTACATGTCGTTGGCGCCGAACGCGAAGCCCGCCTCGTCGGCCGTCCAGCCGAGCAGGATGTCCGGATCCGGATCATCCTCCCCGTCGATCAGTGCGGCCAGCGGGTGCCGGGTCATGGTCGAGCCGTCGATCAGCGGCAGGAACGGCAGCGGCCACCGCCCCCAGCGGGCCTGCACACCGAACATCGCGATCGTGGCCTCGACCAGCCGCTCCCACGGCAGCGCCCGCAGCTGCGCGATGTCGGCGACGCCGGCCACGTCCAGCAGCGCGTCCGTGGTGCGCAGCGACCGGGCCCGATCGGGCGTGGTCACGCCGAACGGCGGGCTCTGCAGGATCGCGCGCCGGAAGAGACCGCGTCCCTCGGGGTGCACGGCCAGCGCCGCCATGGATCCAGACCAGGACCGGGCGGCGGGCGTCGTCCGGGCCCGGGGTCCAGACGTTGAGGGTGAGGCAGTCCTCGTCGAACGGCGGCGCACCGTGGCCGCCGAGCACCGCGTCGACCCGCCCGATCCGCGGCGCGCTCGGCCCGTACGCGGCCACGTCCCGCACGCCGTCCCACCCCGGATGCGGCCGGGCCGGACGCCGGCGCAGGTCGCCGACCGGGGCGGCCGCGAACGGGATGCCGCGGAACACCGCGAGACCGTCCTCGGTGCGACCGCGCAGCGTGCCGGCAGGCAGCTTCACGACGGGGTCGCGGTCGCCCCGGCCAGGTGTCACGTCGCCGAGCCCGCGCCGGCGGAGGCGGCACCCGAGGATGCGGCCGGGGCGTCCGCGAACTTCCCGGACAGCAGGTGGCCGGCGCCCGGCGCGAAGGCGGGCAGGTCCAGCGCGCGCAACATCTGGTGCACGGTGCACACCGCGGCCGAGACGACCGGCTTGCCCAGTCGCTGCTCGGCCTCCTCGATCGCGGCCAGCGACGGCATCTGCACGCACGCGGACAACACCACGGCGTCCGCGTCCGCGTATTCGAGCCGCTCGGCGATGCCCGGCAGGCGCAGCGGGTCGTGCGCGGCCACGTCGAGGTTGTCCGGGATCTCCAGCGCCTCGAAGTCGAGCACCTCGATGCCCTCGTGGCCCAGGTACTCCACGACCGTGCGGGTGAGCGGCAACATGTACGGCGCGACCAGGGCGACCTTGCGCGCGCCGATCGTGTGCAGCCCGTGCACGAGCGCGCCGGCGCTGGTGACCACCGGCGCGGGTGCGTTGTTCTCGACGGTCCGGCTGTGCAGCCGCTCCTCGGACACCCGGTGGTAGCCCAGGCCCATGCTCATGATCGCCACGAGGCACGCGTAGCCGAGCACGTCCACCCGCGCGTCGGAGAGTTCGACGGCGCAGCGGTCGGAGTCGGCGTCCATCGCCTTGAGTTGCTCGGGGGTGACGTGCGTCATCCGCATCCGACTGGAGTGGAACGTGAAGCGCTCCGGCGCGACCGTCTCGCGCGCCCGCAGGATCGCGGGTACCTCGGTTTCCATCGTGACGTTCGAGCTCGGCACGATCTGGCCGATGCGGTAGGGGTGTTGACGCACGGAGGTCCTCCTGCTGAATACCGGAAACGAGGGTGGGGGCGAGCCGCGCGTCAGCGGGCGTCGATCACCGGGTTGGACAGGGTGCCGATCCGCTCCACGGTCGCCTCGACCACGTCGCCGGGGCGCAGGTACTGCGGGGGGACCTGGGCCGCGCCGACGCCGGACGGAGAGCCGGTGGAGATCACGTCGCCCGGCTCCAGGGTCATCCCGGAGGAGATGTCGGCGATCAGGCGCGGGATGTCGAAGAGCATGTGCCGGGTGTTGGACTTCTGCTTGACGTCGCCGTTGACCCGCAGCGACAGGTCCAGTGCCTGCGCGTCCGGGATGTCGTCGGCGGTGACCACGGCGGGGCCGAACGGGGCGTAGGAGTCCTGGCCCTTGGAGAAGAACCACTGCCCGGAGCGGCGCTGGTCGCGGGCGCTGATGTCGTTCATGATGCTGTACCCGAACACGTGGTCCCACGCGTCGGCCTCGCTCACCTTGTAGGCGGTCCGGCCGATCACGACGGCGAGTTCGCACTCCCAGTCGAGCTGCTGGGTGAGGTTGCCGTTGTGCAGGATGGGTGCGCCGGGGCCGGTCACGGCGGTGGCGGGCTTGCCGAACAGCACCGGGCGCTCGGGGAGCTCCTTCGCGGTGTCCAGGGTGCGGTTGGATTCGGCCACGTGCTCGACGTAGTTGAGCCCGATGCCGATGACCTTCCCGGGCCGCAGCGGCGCCAGCAGCCGTACGTCGGCGCTCGCGTGCACGGCGTCGGCGGGTCGGCCGGCCGGGTCGCCGCTCAGCAGGTCCCGTGCGGTGTCGAACGCCTCGGCGCCCGCGCGGATGAACGAGAGCAGGTCGCCGGGGAGTTCGGTGCCCGAGGCGGCGGCGAGTGCCACGAGGTCGATCACGTGGGCGCCGTCCTCGGCGCCCAGGCGGGCCGACGAACCGTCGACGGTGTAGGTGACCAGGCGCATGGGGGTGTCCTCACTGTCCTTGCGTCCGGGCGGCGCGGTCGCGCCGCCCGGGTCGTCGTGGGTGTCGCACATCGTTGGATCGACGATCGGGCGCCCAGGCGCGCCGATCGGGGGATCACGGGGTCGGCTGGTGTCCGTCGTTGTCGACGTACGCCTCTTCGCGGTGGAAGCCGAGCGAGCGCATCACCGGGAAGTCGTTGAACGAGAACAGCACCGCGTCCTCGGATGCGTCCAGGTTGGCGTGTTCGTGCCAGGCCCAGGCCGGGACCGCGAAGACGTCCCCCTCGTGCCACTCGAAGCGCTGCCCGCCGACGATCGAGACGCCGTGGCCCTTGGCCGCGGTGTAGACGACCGAGCCGGTGTGCCGGTGGGCCCTGGTCGCCTGTCCGGCGCGCAGGAGTTGGATGTGCGCGCTCATCGTCGGCATCACCGAGCCGCCGGTGACGGGGTTGGTGTACTCCATGATCACGCCGTCGTACGGCGAGCCCTCGCTCGCCTTCGCCAGGTCGAGCAGGGCCTGGTAGGTGGGCTCCCACGGCCAGGCCAGCAGCGGCGAATACGGCCGGGTCCACCGTTCCGTGCCGTAGGGCACCAGGTTGCCGCCGTAGGTGAGGACCGAGCTGTTCACCACCTTGCCGGGCACCTGGTACACGTCGGGGTGTACCTCGTAGAAGCCCGCGTCCAGCGCGTTGACCAGCGGGATGTCCAGGCCGTCCTGCCAGATCACCGGCGCGTCGTCGGACTCGTTGCCGTGCTCGTGCCAGGTCCCGTTCGGGGTGATCGCGAAATCGCGGGCGCCGACCTTGAGCTTCTCGCCGTCCACGATGGTCCAGGCGCCGGTGCCCTCCAGCACGAATCGCAGTGCGGCGGCCTGGTGGCGGTGTGCGGTCATCGACTCGCCCGGCCCCATGATCTGGAGTCCGGTGTAGAGCAGGCCCGCCGCCGCGCTGACGTCCCGGCGGCCGGGGTTGACCAGCATCACCACGCGGCGGCCCGCGTCGTCCGCCTTGACCAGATCGAGCGCCTTGCGCACCAGCGGGCGCAGTTCGGCGTAGCGCCACAGGGTGGGTACCGACTTGGGCTGTGGGTACCAGGGCTCGATCTCGTTCGCCACGGTCCACAGCGCGCCGGCCTCGCGTTCGGCCAACTCGGCGTAGTAGGCGCTCAGTTCCGGGGTGTCGGAGACGCGGGCCCGGCCGAGCATGTTGTCGTCCTGGGTGGTCATTTCTCCTCCTCGGGGGCAGGTGCGACGGGCGTGGGGGCGTTTTCGTGGCTGAACGTGATCGGCGATCGGGGCCGGTTGTCCACGTTCAGCCGGAAGATGTCGAAGCGGTTGTAGTGGCCGACGATGTCGTGCATCTGCTTGGGCTGGATGCATTTGGCGAGGTCGATGTCGGCGTAGACGATGCCCTCGTCGTCGATCAGCGGTTCGGTGACCGGGTGGCCGTCCGGGCCGAAGATGCCGGACAGCGCGCTGCGTTCGCGGCCGAGCTGTTTGCGCACCTCGGCGTCGTCGCCGGCGATGGCGTCGACGATCTCGGGCGAGATGGTCGAGCACGCGACGACGGAGAACACCTTGCCCTCGAAGCTGTGCGCGGCGGTGCGCACCGCGATGGCGTCCGCCATGTCGTAGTCGGCGGGTGCCACCGGCAGTGCGATGTAGCTTGCCGCGTGCACGAGTTCGCCTTGGGCGAGCAGGGTGAAGCGGGCCAGCGTGTTGGTGTTCTCGCCACAGGCGAGCACGCCGAGCGGGCCGATCCCGGTCGGGTGCACGCGCAGCGAGCTGCCGTCGCCGCCGGTCCAGGTCAGCTTCTCCGCCCAGGTGGGCACCAGCTTGCGGTGGACGCCGATCAGTTCGCCGTCCGCGTCGATGGTCAGCATGGTGTTGTAGAGCACGCCCATGCTGTGCGGGCCGCGCTCGTTGACGCCGATCACCACCACGGCGCCGGCCGCCCGGGCGGCGGCGCGCAGCGCTTCCACGTGCGGGCCGGGAACGTCGACCGAGGAGCGGTACAGGCGTTCGAACCAGGGCGAGCCCTGGACCGGATTCATCGTCCAGTTCCAGTACGGATACCCGGGCACGAACACCTCGGGGAAGACGATCAGCTCGGCGCCGTTGGCGGCGGCCTCGCGAATGAGGTCGACCGCCTTGGCCACGGTGGCGGCCGCGTCCAGGTAGACCGGCGCGGCCTGCACGGCCGCGGCCTTGAACCTGGGCGGGTTGTCGCGCTGTTCGCCGGTCAGCACGATCGGCGGGGTGGGATTGTCCATATCGGGCTCCTCGTGGTCCGGGTCAGCGCCGGCCGGGTGCGGCCACCAACGGGGAATGTTGCTCCGGCCGCCAGCGCCGCGGCACCGCTTCGACGCTCTCGCGCAGCAGGTGCAGCCGCGGCGGCACCCGGTCGCTGCCCGCGCCGGGCGGCTTGCGGCTGCCCGGACGCCATGCGCTCGGCCAGGGCGCGCCGGGCCCGGAGTAGCCCTGTTCGGCGGCGGCGTGCAGCGTCCACATCGGGTCGTACAGGTGGGCGCGGCCCACCGCACACAGGTCGGCGCGGCCCGCCAGCAGGATCGAGTTGACGTCGTCGTAGGTGGAGATCGCACCGACGGCGATGGTCGGCACGCCGGTCGCGTTGCGGATCAGGTCGGCGAAGGGGGTCTGGTAGCCGCGCCCGTAGGCGGGCCGCTCCTGCGGTACCACCTCGCCGGAGGACACGTCTATCGCGTCCGCGCCCGCCGCCGCCAACGCCCGGGCGATCGCGACCGCGTCGTCCTCGGTGGTGCCGCCCTCGGCCCAGTCGCTCGCCGAGATCCGCACCACCAGCGGCTTGTTCGTCGGCCACACCGCGCGCACCGCGGACAGCACCTCGATCGGGAAGCGCAGCCGCCCGGCGAGCGAGCCGCCGTATTCGTCCTCGCGCAGGTTGGTCAGCGGGGACAGGAAGCCGGACAGCAGATGGCCGTGGCCGTACTGGAGTTCGAGCGCGTCGAAGCCGGCCCGGTCGGCCCGCGCGGCGGCCGCGGCGAAGGCCGCGGTGATCGCGTCCAGGTCCGTCCGGTCCGCCTCGCGCGGCCGGAAGTCGCTGTTCTCGTCCCAGGGCACCGCCGACGCGGCCACCGTGGGCCATCCATTCGCCCCCAGCGGCACACTCCGACCGCCGGTGTCCGGCACGGTGGTCGCCGCGCGGCGCCCGGCGTGGCTGAGCTGGATGCCCAGCAGCGGTCCGTCCGGAGCCTGTTCCTTGACCCGGGTGACCACGTCTCGCCACGCCGCCTCGTGCGCGTCCGACCACAGGCCCGGGCAGGCCTCGGTGGCCCGGCCGTTGGGCAGTACGGCCGTCATGCCCGCGAAGACCAGGCTCGCGCCGCCGAGCGCGAGCGCGCCCAGGTGCGCGGACTCGAACGGGCCCGGGAGTCCGTCGCGGGCGGCATATGTGGCCATCGGCGGCACCACCACCCGGTTGCGCAGCCGGACCGAACCCAGCCGGAAGGGCTGGAACATCGGCGCCGCGTCCGCCCGGTCCGGCCGGCCGGCGGTGAACGCCGCGTCCACTCGGGCGACGAACTCGGGGTCGCGTTCGAGCAGGTTGGCGTGGGTGACCCGGCGGCTGCGGGTGAGCAGGTTGAAGGCGAACTGCTCGGGTGCCTGGCCCACCGCGCGGTCGATGTTCTCGAACCACTCCAGGCTGGCCTGCGCGGCGCGCTGCGTGGAGCTCACCACCGGCTTGCGTTCGGCCTCGTAGGCGGTGAGCGCGGCCGGGATGCCGGCGTGCTCGTTCAGGCACGCGGCCAGCGCCAGTGCGTCCTCCATCGCCAGCTTGGTGCCCGAACCGATGGAGAAGTGCGCGGTGTGCGCGGCGTCGCCGAGCAGCACCACGTTCTCGTGGTGCCAGGTGGCGTTGCGCACCGTGCTGAACCTGATCCAGCGCGAGTTGTTCGGGATCAGCCGGTGGCCGTCCAGGTGTTCGGCCAGCAGCGCCTCGCAGCGCGCGATGCCCGCGTCGTCACTGGCGCCGCGCGGCAGGTCGCGGCCGGCGAACTCGGCGAATCCGCCGCGCCGCCAGGCGTCCTCGGCCAGTTCGACGATGAAGGTGCTGCGCCGGTCGTCGAACGGGTAGGCGTGCACCTGCACCACGCCGAAGTCGTGCTTGTCCACGATGAAGGTGAACGCGTCGAAGACCTTGTCGGTACCCAGCCACATGTAGCGGCAGCCGCGTTCGTCCAGGCTCGGCCGGAACGTGTCGGCGTAGCGTTCGCGCACCGTGGAGCGCACTCCGTCCGAGGCGACCACCAGGTCGTGGGTGCGCGCGAGTTCGGTCACGTCCGGGGCCTCGGTGCGGTAGCGCAGGTCCACGCCCAGCGCGGCGCACCGCTCCTGGAGGATGCGCAGGAGCCGCTCCCGGCCCAGCGCGGCGAATCCGTGCCCGCCGGAGGTGAGGGTGCTGCCGCCGTAGCGGATGTCGATGTCGGTCCAGCGGGCGAACCCCTCGGACATCGCGGCGAAGATCTGCGGGTCGGCCTGGGCGATGCCGTCCAGGGTCTCGTCGGAGAAGACCACGCCGAAGCCGAACACGTCGTCCGGAGCGTTGCGCTCCCACAGGGTGATCTCCGCCGCCGGCGAGAGCTGCTTGGCGAGGGCGGCGAAGTACAACCCACCCGGCCCGCCACCGATGACTGCGATGCGCACAGCGTCCTCCAATGTTCCGGGCCTACCCGAGCGTATGTAATAAATTCCACGGTCGTCAACAGGGCGCGATATCCGGTCCGGGTCGAGGGCTCGTGGTTGCGGCGTTCGAGCCCTCGTGCCGGTGTGCGGTCAGGCGTACGACTCCGGCCGTTGCGGGCCGCCCCGGGACAGCGCGGCCCGGATGTCGTCGGGCCAGGGCAGGGCGCCCTTCGCGTCCGGCGGGCAGTGCACGACGGACAGGCGACCGGTCGCGGCCACGCCCTGGGTGCCGCGCACCTCGAACTCGTAGTGCAGCGAACTGGCGCCCACCCGCACGACCCGCAGCGCGGTGTGCGCGGATTCGCCGAACCACAACCGCTCGCGGTAGTCCACCTCGTAGTGCACCCGCGGGATCCGGCCGAACAGGTCGGCCACGCCCAGTCGGCGCAGCAGGACCGCCTCGGCCGCCTCCACCCAGCGCTGTACGGCCGAGTGGTGGTAGTGGCCGGCGGCGTCGGTGTCCACCCATTCGACCCGGCGCTCGATCAGCACGGACGGCAGCGTCGCCGCGTCGGCCGAGTCCTCGACCGGGTCGGCCGGGTCGGGTTGGTCGGGTCGGTCGGGTCGGTCGGTCTCGGTCGGGCGGGCGTCCTGCATCTCGTTGCCTTTCACGAGGCGTCCGGGGCAAGGGAGTTCGCGGCAGCGGCCGGGGGTATCGGGCCGGCCGGCGCCGGCGGTGCGCCGGTCTGGGCCCAGGCGCGCAGTTCGCCGCGCCGCAGCTTGCCGTTGCCGGTGCGCGGGAGGGCGGCGACGAACTCGACGGCGCGCGGGTACTTGTACGGCGCGATGGCCTGCTTGACGAAGGTCTGGATACGGGTGGCGGTCTCCGCGTCGGCGGCCACCCCCTCGCGCAGCACCACGTACGCCTTGACGATCAGGCCGCGCCTGGGGTCGGGCGCGCCGACCACGCCGCATTCGGCGACGTCCGGGTGTGCGGCCAGGGCGAGTTCCACCTCGGGGCCGGCGATGTTGTAGCCGGACGAGACGATCATGTCGTCGCTGCGGGCCTGGTACCAGAGGTAGCCGTCGGCGTCGCGGATGTAGGTGTCGCCGGTGATGTTCCAGCCGTCCCGCACATAGCTGGTCTGCCGCGGGTCGTCGAGGTAGCGGCAACCGGTCGGACCCTTGACCGCGAGCTGCCCGGGCGTGCCGTCCGGCACCTGCCGGCCGTCCGCGTCGAGCACCACGGCCTCGAAGCCGGGTACCGCGCGGCCGGTCGCGCCGGGGCGGATGTCCTGGTCCGCGGCGGAGACGAAGACGTGCAACAACTCGGTCGCGCCGATGCCGTCGATCAGCTCGATCCCGGTCGCCGCGTGCAGGTCGTGCCAGGTCTCCGCGGGCAACGCCTCACCCGCCGACACACACCGCCGGACGCCCTTGAGCAGGTCGGCCAGGCCGGCGCCCATGATCGCCCGGTAGGCGGTGGGCGCGGTGAACAGCACGGTGACGCCGTACTCGGCGATGATCCGGGCCAGCCGCTCGGGCGTGGCGTGTTCGAGCAGCAGGCTGGCCGCGCCCACGTGCAGCGGGAAGACCACCAGGCCGCCGAGGCCGAAGGTGAACCCGAGCGGCGGGGTGCCCGCGAACAGGTCGTCCGGAGTGGGCTTGAGGATGTGCCGGGCGAAGGTGTCGGAGTTGGCCAGCACGTCGCGATGGAAGTGCATGGTGGCCTTGGGCCGACCGGTGGTCCCGGAGGTGAACGCGATCAGCGCGACGTCGTCGCACGCGGTGTCCACCGCCTCGAACTCGCCGCTCTTGTCCGCACAGCGGCTGGTCAGGTCGGTCGGCTCGGCGCCGCCGTAGGCGAGGGTGGTCAACCCGGGCACGTGGGCCGACGCCAATTCGTCCATGAACCGGTGGTCGCACAGCGCGACCGTGGGCACGCTGATCTCGCACAACGTGGTCAGCTCGTGTGCCCGGAGCAGCGGCATCGTGGTGACCACGACACCACCCGCCTTGAGCACGCCGAACCAGCAGGCGACCAGCCACGGATTGTTCGGTCCTCGCAGCAGCACCCGGTTGCCCGGCACCACACCGAGATCCTCGGTCAGCACCCGGGCCACCTGATTGGCCCGAAGCAGCAGGTCACCGTAGGTCCACTGGTCGTCGAGCGTGACCAGGCACCGCCGGTCGGGCCCGAGCCGTTCCACGGTGTCGTCCAACAGGACCCGAGCACAGTTGAGCCGGGTCGGGTAACGCAATTCCGGTAGTTCGAAACGCAGTTCGGGCCACAACTCGGCCGGTGGCAGTCGATCACGACTGAACGTGTCGACGTGAGCAGAAGGAAACAGCTCCATGTGCGCGCACCTCATCCTGGTGTCAGCGGGAGTCGCGGAGCCAGTATCTACCAATCCTGACGACAGTCAATGTAACGCGATAGATTCCCGGGCAACAGCCCAGGACGCATGCCCGGGACGCTCTCAATCCACGCAAATCACCACACGGTGACCTCGCGGGGCGGGCGACCGAGGCGGGGAGGCGGGTGCGGCGCGGCGCGGGGCGGGGCGGGCGCGAGGCGGTGCGGTGGCGGAGCAGTGGGCGGTGCGCGGAGCGCCTCGGAGCCGAGCGGGGAGCGGCGCGACGTGGCACGGGACGCGGTGCGCGGCGCTGTGCGGCCTGGGGCGTGCGTGGGGTGTCTCGAGGGGCAGGCGCCCGAGGTGTGCCGGCGATTCCGCGCCGGGAGTTGCGCGGCGGGCGTGGGGCGAGCCCGCCTCCGGTTGTTCCGGGGGCGGGCTCGATGCGGATTCGGGGGCCCGCGTTCGGGCTACTCGACCGTCACCGACTTGGCGAGGTTTCGGGGTCGGTCGATGTCCTCGCCCAGGGTGCGGGCCGCGTGGTAGGCGAGGAGTTGGGTGGGGATGGTGAGGAGGATCGGGTCGAGTTCGGGTTCGTTGCGCGGGACGTCGATGCGGTCGGCTTCGAGGTTGCCCAGGTCCACGCCCTTGTGGGTGATCACGGTCAGCCGACCGCCGCGCGCGCGGATCTCGTGTGCCGCCGCCAGGTTGCGGCCGACCAGGTCGTCGTCCGGGATGATCGCCACCGTCGGCAGGTCCGCGTCGATCAGTGCGAGCGGGCCGTGCTTGAGTTCGCTGCTGGGGTAGGCCTCGGCGTGCCGGTAGGTGATCTCCTTGAATTTCTGCGCCGCCTCCCGCGCGACCGGATAGCCCCGTACCCGGCCGATGAAGAACAGGCTGCGCGCGTCCGCGAGCCGCCGGCCCGCGTCGGCCACGGTCTGCTCGTCGGCCAGGATCTCGGCGATCTGACCGGGCAGCGCCTGGAGGCCGGCCAGGATCCGCGCCCCGTCCGCATGCGACAGGTCGTGCACCCGACCGAGCGCCAGCGCCAGCAGCGCGAAGCCCACCGACATGTGGGTCAGCGCCTTGGTCGAGGCCACCGAGACCTCCGGCCCCGCGTGCAGGTAGATGCCGCCGTCGCACTGCCGGGCGATGGACGAGCCGACCACGTTGACCAGGCCGACCACCCGACCGCCCTTGCGCTGGATCTCACGCACCGCGAAGAGCGTGTCGGCGGTCTCGCCGGACTGGCTGACCGCGACGTACAGCGTGTCCGGCTCGATCACCGGATTGCGATAGCGAAACTCCGAGGCCGGTTCGGCGTCGGCCGGCACCCGGGCCAGGTCCTCGATCAGCGCGGCACCCAACTGGCCGACGTAGTAGGCGGATCCACATCCGAGCACCTTCACCCGACGAAACCGGCGCAGCTCGCGCAGCTCCATCCGGAGCCCGTCCAGCCGAGCCGAACCGAACCGGTCGTCCAGACGCCCGCCCAGCATGCGCTGTACCGAGGACGGCTGTTCGTGGATCTCCTTGTGCATGAAGTGCTCGTGGCCCGCGAGTTCGAGCTCCTCGACGGTGAGGTCGACGGTGGTGGGCGTCTTGGCGACGTCCTGGTGCTCCCGGGTGAAGGTACGAAAACCGGTCGCCGTGACCGTGGCCAGTTCGCCGTCCTCCAGGTGCACGACCGAACTGGTGTGCCGTACCAGCGCCGAGACGTCGCTCGCGACGAACATCTCCCGCTCGCCGACCCCGATCACCAGCGGCGAGCCGTTGCGGGCCACCACGATCCGGTCCGGATCGGCCGCGTCCACGACGGCGATCGCGTACGTACCGGTCACCTGTGCGAGCGTGGCCACCACTGCGGCTTCGAGCGTATCCTCCGTCGAGCGGGCGACCAGGTGCGCCAGCACCTCGGTGTCGGTGTCCGAGGCAAGCTCGACACCCTCGGCCGTGAGCCTGGCCCGCAGCGCGGCCGCGTTGTCGATGATGCCGTTGTGCACGACCTGGATCCGGCCGTCCGCCGACGCGTGCGGATGGGCGTTGGCCTCCGAGGGCGCGCCGTGGGTCGCCCAGCGGGTGTGCCCGATGCCGACCCGCCCCGAGGTCTTGGCCGGCACGGCCGCGGCCAGCGCATGCACGCGGCCCACCCGTCGGAACACCTTGGCCGCACCTCGCCCGCCCAGCACCGCGATGCCGGCCGAGTCGTAGCCCCGGTACTCCAGTCGGCTCAGCCCCTCCAGCAGGATGGGGGCGGCCTGCTGCGCGCCGATGTAGCCCACGATTCCGCACATGTTGCTGCGCTCCTTGCTCCTGGCAGGTCGGTATGTTTCCCGGTCGATCGTGATGTTTCGGGCGGGTCGGCATGTTCGGGTGGCCCGACGGCTCCCGGGCACCCGGTGGGCATGGCTTCGACCGGCACGGCCGGCCACCTCGCCCGGCCTCCCGACCTCCCGGCGACGCCGACGGCACCCGGGCCGCGCCGGCCCGATCCGCTCAGCCGTAGATGACGCGGCGCAGTTGGCGTTCGGTCAACTCCGGTGGTGCGACAAGGCGTTCGTCCAGTTCGGCGGCGATCAGGCGGTAGATCTGGGCATTGCGCTTGCCGTAGACCCGATGATGCCGGTGCCGCCGCCGGACGTACTCCTCGACCGGCTCGCGGTACCAGGCCAGCACGTCCTCGACGATCCGCTCCGCCTCGGCAGGCGCCAGTCCGGTCGTCGCCGCGATCCGCTCCACCAGTTCGCCATCGGCCACACCCCGATCCTGGACCCGCCCGGCACCGACAGCAAGAATCTGCCCGAATTCGGGCAGATCTGAGGCAGTCATGCACCCAAAAGGACCTTCAACGGACTCAACCAAATGGTTTCGGCGGACCGAAGACCCACCCTCCCTCGCCGAGACAACAACCACCACCGCGCTCGCGCGCCGAGCGCCGCCGCCACACGCCGGCCACTTTCGGCCTTGCCCCCCACCCGGCGTGCGGGCAGGTTGACGGGATGAGGTTCCCGTTCGTACGCGAAGGCAGAACCGGTTCGATCCAGGTGACCGTCGAGCGCGTGGAAGACCCGGCGGCGATCGGACAGACCGCCGAGGCCCGCGACTTCCCGTGCCTCACCGCGCACATCGCCTATCCGGCCCGCGGCTACGGCGCGCTGTTCGGCTGGGTGCAACTGGTGCGCTCCACCGACGGTGCTTCCGCCGGCGCGGAGTTCGAGATGGATCCCTTCCCGCTGTTCGCCGAAGGCGGGTCCCCGTACTGCTACTTCGGCGTCGCACCCACCCTCTTCGACTCGCCGGCCCGCTACACCCGCGCCCCGATGACCTGGCTCGCCCACACCTTTCTGGCCTGGACCCCGATGGCCGAGACCATCGAACCGCACGTCGTCCCGCTCGCCGGCTTCTCCTGGGGCTTCTCCATCGACCACACCCAGACCATCGCCCTACGCCCGGCCCGACCCCTCACCCCCGCCGACTGGACCACCCACCTCCCCCTCCTCACCGAACAACACCCCACCTGGACCTTCGCCCCGGCGCCGGAGCACACACCCGGCGGGTGACGCGCGGGCTACCGTCGGCTCCCGATCGGACACGGGGAGTCGTCGAGGGTGAGATGAGCCAGGATCCCCCGGCCGCCGGCGAAGGACACACCCGGGATGGCGAAGTCGCGGGATTCCTCGTGGAAGCCCAGGGATGCGTGCAGGCGGAGCGAGGCGGTGTTGCGGGCGTTGGTGAAGTACCAGGCCGAATCCGCGCGTTCGGCGATCCAGGCGAGGCGGGCTCGGGTCAGGCGCAGGCCCGGGCCGGTGCGTCGGGCGGTGGGGGCGACCACGATTCCGGCCAGGTAGTAGCCGGTGGGGGCCGTCGGCGACGGGTCCAGGTGTACCGCGCGGGCGTAGCCGACCACCGGGTCGGCCCGGTCCGAGGGCTCGGTGGCGACCAGGAAACAGCCGTCCGGGCGGTCGAACCACGCACGGACGCGCGCTCGCGGGGCGGGTTCGGCGGCCACGGAACCACCCTCGTGCAGCGCGAGCAGCGCCGCGCACGCGTCGAGATCGGCGGCCCGCACGTTCCGGATGACGAAGGTTCGCGGCGATCTCATCCGACTCGCGACCGGGACACCACGTACCCCGCCTCCCGGTCGAAGCCCAGGACCGTGGCGCCACCGTCGAGCAGCCCGCCCAGTGCCTCGCGCAGGGCCTGCCGCCAGGATCGGGCCGCGTCGGGGTCGGTCCGGCGCAGGGCCTCGATGTCCGCCGGGACGGCGACGAGCACGACCTCGGCCTCCGTGTCGGCGAGCACCGGCCGGCCGTCGCGCACGGCCAGCGCCGATTCGGCCTCCGCAGGCGGCACGATCGACATGCACTCGCCCCGCACGGCCGCCGCCACCCTCGGGTCGTTCAGCTCCCAGACCGCCAGGACCCGGTCGCTCGCGTCGCCGCTGTTGACGGTGTCCACCATCTCGCCGTAGAAGTTCGGCAGGTACTCCACGGGTCGCGCGCCCAGCTTGGCCAGGTTGAAGTGCGCGTTGCGGCGCACGAGCGGGTCGTACGTCCAGGTGATCCGGCGCAGCCCGCGGGCGAGGGCCCACTCCCGCTGATGCGTCTTGAGGGCGAAGCCCACGCCGCTTCCGGCCAGCGCGCCGGTGACGTGCGAGTGCAGCGTCTCGCCGATCGGCGCGCCGAAGAACGCGACCGCCGCGCCGACCAGCCGGCCGTCCCGATAGGCCCCGGCGACGTAGTTCCCGGCATGCGCGAAGGCCCGCAGCAGTTCGACGCTCACCGGCGGGCCCTGGCCCGGCACGGCCGGCCAGATCCCGCCGTACAGATGCTCGACATCGCGGAACTCGTCGAGCGCACGCAGTTCCCGTACCTCCGCGTCCCGCGCGGGTGCCCGGGTCCGCGCCTGCGCGACCGTCTGCTCCCGCACCGTCGGATCGTCCATCCCGTCCGCACCGCCCTTCGCTCGGCCCGCACCCACGATGCCTGCGATGCGCGCCGGACGCACCGGATCCTCGGCAACTCCGAGGTCACCCACACCGGGTCTTCGGCCACCCCGCGCGCACTCGTTCCGGGCCCTCGGCTACCCCGAGAGCACCCGGGTCGAACGACACGCACCGAAACCCAACTCGTGGGTAACCTGCTTCACGCGCAAACTAAGTCACTCCCATCAGCCGCACGGGCAAGATCTTTGCGTCTTTCACCCGAGATCCCGCAAGGTACTTGCGTCCGGACGGCGCCGTTGGTGTGCTTACCGCACCCCACCCCCACCCCACCCGGTTTCGACGGAGGCTTTCGTGCGCACAGATCAGGCTTCGCCTTCGCTTCCGGCCCCCGAGTCGCCGTCCCCCGCGGCGCCCACCGCGGCCTCGGTGTCCCTGGACGACAAGTACACCGCCGAGCAGGGCCGGGTGCTGATCTCGGGTGTGCAGGCGCTGATCCGGCTGACCCTGGAGCAGCGCCGGCTGGACACCGCGCGCGGCCTGGACACGCGGGTCTTCGTCAGCGGGTACCAGGGTTCGCCGCTGGGTGGTGTGGACCTGGAGATGGGCCGCGCCAAGCGTTTCCTGGACCCGGCCGGCGTGGTGTTCCAGGCGGGCCTGAACGAGGAGCTGGCCGCGACCGCCGTCGCCGGAACCCAGTTGGTGGACCAGACCCCGGGCGCCCGGCACGCCGGGGTGACCGGCTTCTGGTACGGCAAGAACCCGGGCCTGGACCGGGCCGCGGACGCCATCCGGCACGCGACGATGGCCGGCACCGCCCCGCTCGGCGGCGCGGTCGCCTGGATCGGCGACGACCCGGGCAGCAAGTCCTCGACGGTGCCCAGCTCGTGCGAGCCGATGATGGAAAGCCTGTCGATGCCGCTGCTCGCGCCGGGAACGGTCGGCGAGATCGTCGAGTTCGGCCTGCACGCGGTCGCCATGTCCCGCGCCTGCGGCCTGTGGACCGGCCTGAAGATCGTCGCCGACATCGCCGACGCGTCGACCACGGTGGACGTGTCCGAGTGGGGCAGGGACATCCCGGTCCCGGCGGCGACCAAGCGCGGCACGCTGCCCACGATGGTCGGTCCGGCCGCGCTCGACGCCGAGCACGACCTGATCACCCGTCGACTCGACCTGGCCCGCGCGTATGCCCGTGAGCACCGCCTGAACCGGATCGTGCGCGACACCCCGAACGCCCGTCTGGGCATCCTCGCCGCGGGCGTGTCGTTCTCGGTGGTCCGCCGCGCACTCGCCGACCTCGGCCTGGACGCGGTCGACGCGCTCGGCGTGCGGCTGATCCGCATCGGCATGCCGTTCCCGCTGGACGACGCCGAACTCGCCGAACTCACCGCCGGTCTGGACGAGGTCCTGGTGGTCGAGGACAAGGTGCCGTTCCTGGAGGCCCGCCTCAAGGAGGCGCTGTACCGCCGTCCCGACGCGCCGCGCATCGTCGGTCGCCGGGACGACACCGGCCGCCCGCTGCTCACCGCGCGCGGCACGCTCGGCGCGGACGACGTGGCCCGCGCCGTCGCCGCCCGGATCGGCGCGGACAACCTGCCGGCGTCCGCGACCGCGTACCTGGCCACGCTCGCGCCCAAGCGCCCGTCGCGGATCGCGCTGCCGATGCTGGCCTCGCGGACCCCGTACTTTTGTTCCGGCTGTCCGCACAACGCGTCCACCCGCACCGCGGACGACACCCTGGTCGGTGTCGGCATCGGCTGCCACGTGATGATCGCGCTGGACGGCAAGGGCCGAGGGCACCAGCTCGGGCTGACCCAGATGGGCGGCGAGGGCGCGCAGTGGATCGGCCTGATGCCGTTCACCGACGACAAGCACTTCGTGCAGAACCTCGGTGACGGCACCTTCCATCACTCGGGCTCGCTGGCGATCCGGGCCGCCGTCGCGGCCGGCGCCAAGATGACCTACAAGCTGCTGTACAACGACGCGGTCGCGATGACGGGTGGCCAGAAGGCCGAAGGCCGCCTGGACGTACCGGCGTTGACCCGCTGGCTCGCGGTCGAGGGGGTGCGCCGGGTGGTGGTCACCACCGACGACCCGCGCAGCTACCGCGGGGTTCGGCTCGATCCGATCGCCAGTGTCCGGCACCGCGACGAACTCTCGGCGGCCGAGGTCGAGTTGTCCGCGCTGGACGGGGTCACCGTGTTGATCCACGACGACCGCTGCGCGGCCGAGGAGCGCCGACTGCGCAAGCGTGGGCAGTTGCCGACGCCGGCCGAGAAGGTGGTGATCAACGAGCGGGTGTGCGAGGGCTGCGGAGACTGCGGCGACAAGTCCACGTGCCTGTCGGTGCAGCCCGTGGACACCGAGTTCGGCCGCAAGACGCACATCCACCAGGGCTCGTGCAACTCGGACTTCAGCTGCCTCAAGGGTGACTGCCCGTCCTTCCTGCTGGTCGAGCCGGGTACCCGCAAGGCCCGGCAGATACCGGACCTGCCACTCGAACCGGCCCTGCCGCAGCCCCGGTTCGCCGACACCGACCTGCTGGTGCGGATGCCCGGCATCGGCGGCACCGGTGTGGTGACGGTGTCCTCGATCCTGCAGATGGCCGCGCACCTGGACGGGCTGCACGCGGCCGGCCTGGAGCAGACCGGTCTGGCCCAGAAGGGCGGCCCGGTGGTGTCCGACCTGCGCATCTCGAACCGACCGATCGACGGCGCGCTGCGCGCCTCGCGGGCCGGCGCGGACGTGCTGATCGGCTTCGACCTGCTCGGCACCGCGGCGGCGAGCAACCTGGCCACCGCCGACCCGGAGCGCACCATCGCCGTGGTCAACACCGCGATCGTGCCGACCGCCGCGATGGTCACCAACCAGATCGCACTGCCCGGTTCGCCGACCGAGACGCTGGAGCGGATCGACGCGGCCACCCGGCAGGCCGACAACCTGTACCTGGACGCCCTGGGCCTGTCCGAGGCGCTGTTCGCCGACCACATGCCGGCCAACATGATCCTGATCGGCGCCGCGTTCCAACACGGCTGCCTGCCGCTGAGCGCGGACGCGATCGAGCAGGCGATCAACCTCAACGGCGCGGCCGTGGCCAAGAACCTGGCGGCGTTCCGCTGGGGTCGGGCGATGGCCGTGGACCCGGCCGCGGTGCTCGCCGCCGCCGTCGCCGCGCCGCCGCGCGCGGTGGTCGAGGTCGACGCGGCCTCGGTCGCGCTGGCCGACGGCTCGGGCGGCGACGCGGAGCTGCGTGAGGTGCTGGGCACGCGGATCGCCGACCTGACGGGCTACCAGGACGCGACCTACGCCCGCCGGTACGCCGACGACGTGCGCGCGATCCGGACCTTGGCCGTCGAGCGGGCGGGCGCGGCCGCGGGTGAGCGGGTCGCGGTGGCCTACGCGAAGGCGCTGCACCACCTGATGGCGTACAAGGACGAGTACGAGGTGGCCCGCCTGCACCTGGACCCGGTGGAACAGGCCCGGCGGGACGCCGAGTTCGGTCCGGATGCGGCGGTCTCGGTGCTGCTGCACCCGCCGGTGCTGCGCTACCTGGGGATGAACCGCAAGATCCGGCTGCGCCGCACGGCAGGTCCGGCCTTCCGGGCGCTGCGCGCGGCGCGCGGGCTGCGCGGGACCCGCTGGGACCTGTTCGGCTACGCCGAGGTGCGTCGGGTGGAGCGCGAACTGGTGCCGCAGTACCGGGATCTGGTCCGCACGGCGCTGCGCGAGCTGTCCGCGGCCAACGTCGACGCGGTGGTCGAGCTGGTGGCGCTCCCGGAGACGATCCGCGGCTACGAGGAGATCAAGCTCGCCCGGGTCGCCGAATACCGCACGGCGGTACGGACCGCACTGGCCGCGCTGACCGCACCCGCGGCCGTCGCGGGCACCTCGGACGGCTCGGACGGCTCGGACGCTTCGGGCACCTCGGGCACCGAGCTCGTCACGGCGGGCTGACCCGCCCGTTCGCCGAGGCCGGCCCGGGCGACCCGGGCCGGCCCGCCTCTCCCGCACAACTCCTCCCCTCCCCCGCCTCCTCCCCGACCTCCGGAGCAGCCGTGACCGTCGACCGCCTCCTGCCCACTCGGGAAGCCGAGGACCTGCTCGATCTCACCCGTACCGTCGCCGACCGCGAGCTCGCGCCCGTGGCTGCCCGGCACGAGCGCGAGGAGTCCTACCCGGAAGGGTTGTTCGGCGTCCTGGGCGAGGTGGGCCTGCTGGGCCTGCCGTACCCGGAGGAGGACGGCGGCGGCGGTCAGCCGTACGAGGTCTACCTCCAGGTGTTGGAGGAACTCGCCGCGCGCTGGGCGGCGGTCGCGGTCGCCACCAGCGTGCACACGCTGGCCTGCTTCCCGGTGGCCACCTACGGTTCGCCCGCCCAGCGCGAGCGGTGGTTGCCGCAGATGCTGGAGGGTCGACTGATCGGTGGCTACAGCCTGTCCGAACCGCACGCGGGCTCCGACGCGGCGGCGATCATCTGCAAGGCGCGCCCGGTCGCCGACGGCTACCGGATCAACGGCACCAAGGCCTGGATCACGCACGGCGGCAAGGCGGACTTCTACGCCCTGTTCGCCCGAACCGGCGAGGGCAGTCGGGGCATCTCCTGCTTCCTGGCGCCGGGAGCGGCCGAGGGCCTGGAGTTCGGTCGGCCCGAGGAGAAGATGGGCCTCAACGCGGTGCCCACGACCAGCGCGTTCTGGGACGGCGCGGTCCTGGAGCAGGACCGCCTGATCGGCGCCGAGGGGCAGGGTCTGGCCATCGCGTTGAGCGCGCTGGACTCGGGCCGGCTGGGCATCGCGGCGTGTGCAACCGGCCTGGCCCAGGCCGCATTGGACGCGGCGGTGGACTACGCCAACGAACGCACCACGTTCGGCCGCCGAATCGTCGACCACCAGGGCCTGGGCTTCCTGCTGGCCGACATGGCCGCCGCCGTCGACTCCGCACGCGCCACCTACCTGGACGCGGCCCGCCGCCGCGACCTGGGCCGCCCGTACGGCCGGCAGGCCAGCGTGGCCAAGCTGGTCGCCACCGACGCGGCGATGAAGGTGACCACGGACGCGGTCCAGGTCTTCGGGGGCTGCGGCTACACCCGCGAGTTCCCGGTCGAGCGCTACATGCGCGAAGCCAAGATCATGCAGATCTTCGAAGGCACCAACCAGATCCAACGCATGGTGATTGCCCGCGGGTTCGCCCGCTGAGCGGAACCGGCTAGCGGGTGAATCAGATCCCGACCACCTTGAGCATCGTCACGGTGAGGACGCCCGCGCTGACTCGTTCTCGGTGATGACACCGCCGAGCGCGGCGGAGCGCCGGTCGCGGTTTCCGCGGATGGGGTCGCCCCAGGCATAGGGGTCGCGGGCCATGGCTGCGACGTCACCATCGAAGGCCCTGCGCTGGTTCGCGTCGAGGGCCGCGTAGCCGGACCTGGCGAGGTCGGTGTACGCGACCCGGTACCCGCTCATGGCGTGAAGGGTGTGCCGTCGGCGTTGGTGAGGCCGGACATGTCACCGCTTCGGACGCGAGCAGCGTCGGCCTCGACCTGGGCGTTCAGCTCGGGCGGGGATGCCCAGTGGACGGCGATGGCGGCGATCTGCCGCAGGGGCGCGTGATTGATCTCGTCGTCGAAGGCGGCACGCCGGTCTTCGGGAAGGGCGGCGCGGATGTCGGCCAGGGTGCCGGGCAGCTGGATGGTCCGGCCCTGGAAGGCGGTCGTGATCACCGGTCGGTCGCTCATGCCGTCCAGGGTGGCACTGCGCACCGGGTGACCGGTAGCCGGCGCACACGGGCGGAGTGCGCGACCGGTGCGCGCCGCCCGCCTGCGGGCGCGCGGCCGTCCCCGAGCGCGTTGGCGATCGGGGCGGCCGCGGCGGCTTGGGAGTGGCCGGCGCCTGTCGGGCGGGCTGCGGGGTCAGCCGACTCGGATTCCGGTGTGGGCTTGGAGTTCGGGGAGGTAGCCCTGGCTTTGGCCGCTGCTTGTGGGGTGGTAGGACTCTTCGACGGGCAGTGTGACGCCGTGGATCCAGGCGTTGGAGGCGCAGACGCCGTGTCCGGCGAAGCGGGTGCGGACGTCGGCGAAATCGGCGTTCGCGGCGGCGGCGCGTTGCCGGGTGACCTCGGCCAGCGTGTCGGCGGCCTGGTCCAAGATGGTGCGCTTGAACTTGCTCAGGCCCAGGAAGCACGAGCCGAGTTCGAACAGGCGCGGGTAACCGAGCACGATCAGGCGGGCGTTGGGCGCGCGGTTGCGGATCTGTGCGTAGGTGGCGTCGAGGTCGGCGGGGAGTTTCTCGGTGGCGTAGGTCTTGGCCTTGGCGACGGCGACGGAGCAGTCGTTGTCGGAGGCCAGCACGCAGGTCATGATGGTGTCGACGAAACCCGCGTCGTTGCCGCCGATGCTGATGGTCACCAACGAGGTCGCGGAGTTCAGCACGGAGAGTTGACCGGCGCGCACGTCGGCGGTCTTGGCTCCGGAGCAGGCCGCGAAGGCGAAGGTGCCCGGGTGGCTCCGGTTCCACAGGACCGGATAGGCGTTGGCGCTGCGCTTGCAGGCGCCGCTGTCGGGGAGGTAGTTGCCGGCGCCGACACCGGCGCTGTACGAGTCGCCCAGCGCCGCGTAGTTCGAGGCGGTCGCGGCATGGGCGGTCGGCGCGACGATTGCGGTGCCGGCGACGACGGTGACGGCGACGGCCGTCGCGGACAGGGTGCGAGGCAGCGAGAGCACGGATGGTCTCCTCGGCGGACGTGGGGACGTCGTCGGAGGCGTCGTCGGGCGTTGCGCTGTCGTACCTGAATCCGTTGAAGCGAATCCGCTGACCCGTCGAACCGCCCGAGTCGGAACGCCCTTTCGACGTCCGACCCTTCCGCAGTCGTCGCCCTTGGCACTCGATGTGGAGACTCATCGTCCCGCGCCCGAATCACCCTGCATAGGCGGATTTCGGCCCCGAGACGGACGATCACCCACGGGCGGTCACGACCTCGGGACGGACGATCACCCCGCCCGCGGTCACCGCCCCGGGACGCGCGGTCATCCACCCGCGATCACGCCCTCGAGTTCGGCGAGCGAGATCGCGGCTTCGTATCGATGCTGATCGGCATCACCCGGGACAAGGGTGTGTCCGCCTATGTCGGCGACGGGTCCGACCGCCGGCCGCGGTACACCGCTCCGACGCGGCGCGCCTGTTCCGCCTGGCGCTGGAACAGGCGCCGGCGGGCTCGATCCTGCACGGTGTGGCCGAGGAGGGTGTCCCGGTCCGTACCGTCGCCGAGCTGATCGGCCGGCACCTCGACGTCCCGACGGCGGCCGTCACGCCCGAGGAGGCCCGCGGGCACTTCGGCTGGCTGAGCGCCTTCTTCGCGACCGACATCCCCACGTCGAGTGCGCTCACCCGCGAACTGCCGAACTGGCAACCGACCGGCCCCGGCCTCGTCGGCGACCTCGACGAGGGTCACTACTTCCACGGCCCGTCGAACCCGTGAGGCGACCCGGCCGGCGCGCCGCTCAGCGCCGCGTCAGGTCCGGGCGCAGGCGTTGCCAGGTGGCGTTGCGCAGTCGGCCGGTGGTGGTCCAGCCGGAGACGGTGACCTCGGCGACCAGGCGCGGTTCGACCCATTGGGCGCCGGGAACGTCGACGAAGTCCGCAAAGGGTGTGTCGGAGCGGGAGAGCGCACCCAGGTATTCGCCGAGTTCACCGAGTTCGGCGGCGGACAGGCCGTGCTCCACGATGCCCGCGAAGCGCAGGCCGTCCGGCGCGTCGACACCAACGAGCAGGCTGCCCGGGAGACCGCGCAACTCGCCTCGGCCCTCGATCCAGCCGCCGATGACCACGCTGTGCGTCTCGATGTGCTTGGCCTTGATCCAGTCGGGTGAACGCCGTCCGGGCTGGTAGTCCGAGGCCAGGCGCTTGGCGACGATGCCCTCGTACCCGTTCCGCAGGCTCGTCGCCCAGGCGTGTTGCACGTCGCCCTCGGTCCACTCGGGCGTCGACCACCGGGGGCCGGTCAGGTCGAGGCCGGCCAGCGACATCCGGCGCTCTCGGTAGGGGGTCGACAGCAGCGACCGGCCGTCCAGGTACATCACGTCGAAGAGCATCAGGTGCACCGGCGCGTCCATGGTCAGCCGGGCCACCTTGCGCGGATTGACCACGCCCATCCGCCGACGGAGCTGTTCGACGTCGGGCCGCCCGCGGTCGTCCAGGACCACGATCTCGCCGTCGAGGACCGCCTGCCGCTGCCCGTGCTGCTCACCGATCCCGGCCAGTTCGGGGTAGGTGCGAGTGACGTCCGCACCGTCGCCGGACACCAGCCGCACGGTTCGGTCGCCCGCGCAGTACACCACCGTACGGGCGCCGTCCCACTGGATCTCGAATCCCCAGTCGAGGTCGTATCCCTCGCCCGGCAACGGCGCCGAGGTGGCCAGCATCGGCTCGATCTCGGGCAACACGGCATGAACTTGATCCTGACCGGCCATGCCTCGATCATCGGCGGGGCGCACCGGGGCCGCCGGCGGAGCCCGGAGCGCACTTCGCACACCCGTTCGATTCGAGGCCCACCGACCCGCTTCTCCCGGACCGCTGCCCCGCCGGGGATCGGGAGCCATTCGAGCGAGCACCGGGGAGCCGGCGCCGCGCCCGCGAGGTTTGCCCGCTCAGCCGGTCTGCGGGCGGCCCGTCGCCGCCGAGATCGCGTCGGCGATGTGTGCGGTCACCGCGGCCTGGTGTTCGGTCAGATAGAAGTGGCCGCCGGAGAAGGTGTGCAGGGCGAAGGTGCCGCTGGTGTGGTCGCGCCAGGACATCGCCTCGTCCATGGTGACCTTCGGGTCGGCATCGCCGGTCAGGACGGTGATCGGGCACTCCAGCGGTTCGCCGGGCGTGCACCTGTACGTCTCGATCGCGCGGTAGTCGGCGCGCAGCGCGGGCAGCACCATCTGCAACACCTCGTCGTTCGCCAGCAGGCTCGCGTCCGTCCCGCTCATCGAGCGAAGCTCGGCGGCCAGCCCCGCATCGTCGAGCAGGTGCAGCTTCTCGTCGCGCTGCCGGTCCGGGGCCCGCCGGCCGGAGACGATCAGCGCCGCCGGCCGCACCCGCAGCCGACGGGCCACCTCGAAGCCGAGGACCGCGCCCATGCTGTGGCCGAACAGGATCAGCGGGCGCCCGTCGTCCAGCCACGGATCCAGCGCGGCGGTGATCCGGTCCGCCAGCGTGGCGACGTCGTCGATCAGCGGTTCGGCGCGTCGATCCTGGCGGCCGGGATACTGCACGCCCAGCACCTCGGCCCGGTTCTTCAGCGCCGCCGACAGCGGGAACCAGAAGCTCGCCGAGCCTCCCGCGTGCGGCAGGGCGACCAGGCGCGGGAGCGGATGCGGCGTCGGGTGGAACCGGCGGATCCAGGCGTCCGACAGGGCGGAGGCGGTTGTCATGACGAGCCCTTCTTGTTCGTCGCTGCTGTGGTCGTGACCGCCGCGGTCGTGGCGGGTCTGCTCGTGGCTGCCATGGCAGGGGCTGCCGGCGCGACGACCGCCGCGGTCGTCGTCGCCGAAGCGACCGTGGTCAGCCTGCCAGCGAGTCGGTGCGCGCGCCCAGGGGTTCCACGCCGGTGAGCACCGCGTGCTGGACTTCGCGCAGCGCCCGGGACGGCTCCAGGCCGAGCAGTTCGCGCAGCGCGGCGCGGGCGTCCTGGTACACCGTGAGCGCCTCGCCGCGGCGGCCGCAGTGGTACAGCGCGACCATCAGGTGCCGGGCGAAGTTCTCGTGCAGCGGATACTCGGCGGTCAGCGCGTACAGCCGGGCGACGCTCTCCCGATAGCGGCCCAGCGCCAGGTCGGCCTCGACCAGCAGTTCGAGGCACTCCAGCCGGGACGCCTCCAGGCGTGCGGAGTGCGCCCGCACGATCGGACCGTGGGCGACACCCGCGTAGGCCGGCCCACGCCACAGGTCCAGCGCACTCGTGAACGTCTCGGCCGCCTCGTGCCGGCGCCCGGCCCGCAGACCGGCCCGGCCCCGGTCGACCAGGCCGTGGAAGGCGTCCGCGTCCAATCGGTCCGGTCCCGTGTGCAGGACGTAGCCGCCGGCACACGTGGCCAACGGGCCGCTGCGCGCGGGTCCCGAGGTGCCGAGCATCGCCCGCAGTCGGGACACGTACACGTGCACCGTGGACTTGGCTCGCTGCGGTCGGGCGCCGGGCCAGATCTCGGCGACGATCTGGTCGACCGTCAACAACTGGCCCCGGCGCGCGAGCAGGGCGGCCAGGAGGGTCTCCGGCTTGGGCGCGGCGATCGTACGCGGCTCGGCACCGTCGACGATCCGCACGGGGCCGAGAATCTCGTACCGCAACGGCTCTTCCCTCTCTCTGGCGGTCGGGGTCATGCTCACCGGTAGTCCGGCCTCGCTCACCGGCAGTCCGGATCTGCTCACAGACGACGGTGACATATGGCGGGCGTGTCGCGTACCCCTGACCAACCCCTACGCGGGCTTGCACGGGAATTGCGCGGTAACCGCACTCGGCCGCGTCGGCCTTCCCTGAACCCCTCGAATCCGCCTATGGTCGATCGATGAGCACTGCCCGTTCGCCCGAGCGCGCGTTGTACGCCGTCAGCGACCTGCATTCCGCAATCCCGTCCAATCGCGCGATCGTCGACGGCATCCGGCCCCGCACCGACGACGACTGGCTCATCGTCGGGGGTGACGTGGCCGAACACGTCGACGACACCATGGCGACCCTTCGGTTACTCGCCGACCGTTTCGCGCGGGTGATCTGGGTGCCCGGCAACCACGAGCTGTGGTCCACCCCGGACGACCCCGTGCAACTGCGCGGCGAGCGGCGCTACCGGCATCTGGTCGCGATGTGCCGTGAGTTGGGCGTACTCACCCCCGAGGATCCGTTCGCGGTCTGGGACGGGCCGGGCGGCCCGGTCACCGTGGCACCGCTGTTCGTGCTCTACGACTACACCTGGCGCCCGCCGGGCGCGACCACGCAGCAGGAGGCGCTGGACGCCGCGTACGAGGCGGGCGTGGTGTGCAGCGACGAGTTCATGCTGCACCCCGACCCCTATCCGAGCCGCGGCGAGTGGTGCCGGGCCCGGGTGGCGTACAGCGAGGGCCGACTCGCGGCGGCGGCCGATCCGGCCGCGCCGCTGCTGATGGTCAATCATTTCCCGCTGGTCCGGCAGCCCACGGACGTGATGTGGCACCCGGAGTTCGTCCAGTGGTGCGGCACCGACCTGACCGCCGACTGGCATCGCCGCTTCCCGACCGCCGCCGTGGTGTACGGCCACCTGCACATCCCGCGCACCACGTGGTACGACGGGGTGCGCTTCGAAGAGGTCTCGCTCGGCTATCCGCGCGAGCGCAAGAACGGGTTGCGGCGGCCGATCCCGCGCCGGATCGTGCCCGCCGAGAGCACCGACACCGCCGCGACCACCGGCTCGGGCCGGCAGGCGGGCGCCCGATGACCGTCTCCCGAGCCGACGCCGGAGGTTCGATGATCGCCCGGATACTGCCGCCGGAGGTCTTCGCCGAGGAATCCTTCGACGACCCGGACGGGCCGCCGCTGTTCCCGGCCGAGGAGGCGCTGCTGACCAAGGCGGTGGACAAGCGCCGCCGCGAGTTCACCACCGTACGCAGGTGCGCGCGACGGGCGTTGGCCCGGATGGGGGTGCCGGCCGCGCCGCTGCTGCCGGGGTTGCGCGGTGCACCCGGTTGGCCGGCGGGCGTCGTCGGCAGCATGACGCACTGCGCCGGATATCGCGCCGCCGCCGTCGCGGATCGGGCCGCGCTGCTCACGCTGGGCATCGACGCCGAACCGGCGTTGCCGCTGCCGGACGGAGTGTTGACGACCGTCTCGTCGGAGACCGAGCGCAAACACCTGGCCGACCTGGCCGCCCGCCGGCCCGACATCGCCTGGGACCGGCTGTTGTTCAGCGCCAAGGAGTCCGTCTACAAGGCGTGGTTCCCACTCACCGAGCGCTGGTTGGACTTCGCCGAGGCGGAGATCGAGTTCGACCCGGCGGCCGGCACCTTCGCCGCCCGACTGTTGATCGAGGACCGCCCGCTGGACGGGTTCGCCGGACGCTGGCAGGTCGATGCGGGCATCGCCCTGACCACGATCGCGGTGGCCCGCCGGAACTGAGTCGGTCGACCGGGGCCCGAGGCGTGTCCTCGGGCCCCGGCCCGGGTCCGTGGGGCGGGCGCCGCGAACGCGTCGACCGCTCCTTCCGGGGCGCGTCGGCCGGTCAGCTCCGGGCGGGACGGCCGGCCCACCTCGGAGGTGACGGCCGCGTTCCGCCCGGGTGCGTCGGCCGTTCCGGGCCGGGCGTGACCGACGGCCCCTTCCGGGCGGGACAGCCGGTCCGTCCCGAACGCGTCGGTCCCGCCCCGGATTCGTCGGTCAGTCCCGCTCGAACCGGACCACGTTCTCCGCGGTGGGTCGCCACGCGTCGGCGAACTGCGCCGGCAGGTCGATCCGGTCCAGGATCGGGTGCCGCGGCACCGAGACCCGGTACCTGATCCGCCAACCGCGTGCGGTGCGCTCCAGGATGTCGTAGTAGTCCCCGCCGTGCACCTCGCCGTCGATCAGCGTCGCGATGTAGCGGCTGCGGGCCCGGACCGTGCCGCTCGCATCCACCAGCAGCACCGTGTCCAGGGTCTGGTGGTCGGGGGTGTCCGGGCTGCGCCGACCGGTGAACTGCCGGGCCGAGGCCAGGCCGTCGATCGTGTAACCGCTTCCGATGGTGTTCTCGATCACCGCGTCCTCGGTGAACACCCGCCCGAGTTCCGCGATGTCGTCGTTGTCGAAGACGTGCGCGAACAGCGCGAGCGCGTCGTGGATCTCCGCGACGTCCTCGGCGCGCAGGGTCGGTCCGGCGGTCACGGCGCGACCACCTCGGAAAGCCGGACCGGCAGCGGGAATTCGGCCTTGACCACGCCCGCGCCCGCCTGCCGCGGGGCCCGCGGCAGACTCGATCGATAGGCGATCCGCCAGCCGGCCGGCGTGCGACGCAGAATGTCCAGGAATTCGCCGCCGGTGAGCCGACCGGCCGGGTTGATCCCGATGTAGCGACTGCGCGCCTGGACTTGACCGTGCTCGTCCACCTCGACGGTGGTGTTGAGCGTGTGGTGGTCGGGCGTCGCCGCGCTCTTGCCCCGGGTGTACTCGGCGAACTCGGCGATGCCCCGGAAGGCCCGCGCCGGGCCGACGCCGATCTCGACCACGACGTCCTCGGTGAACACCAGGTCGAGCCCGGCCACGTCGCCGTTGTCGAAGACGTGCGCGAACAGCGCGAGCGTGCGGTGGATCTCGGCGAGATCCACCGGGGACAGTACCTTCGTCATGAATTTCCCAGCCTCGTAGTGGTGTTGCGGGTCACTGCGGTGGTGGCGCGGGTCACCCGGACAGCCCGGCCGCCCAGTCCACGATCGTCGTCGCCGTCAGGTCGGCGTGGTCCTCCAGCACGGTGAAGTGGTCGCCGGTGATACCGATCAGGTCGTGGGGCAGCGGCCAGTACGCCCGCCAGTCCCAGCGACCCTCCGGGTCGATCACGGTGCCCGCCACCGGCGTCTGTGCCTGCGCGACCAGGGTGGGCGTCGCGATCGGCTGCGGCTTCCAGTCCGCGAACAGCCTCTGGTACAGGCCCATCGTGCTCAGGTTGGTGTCGTCCAGCGTCATGTCGTACTGCGCGACCCGGCCGAGCAGACCCTCGATCATCGCGGGCAGCCACCAGTCCATGCCCGGCACCAGCGCGGTGTCGATCGGGAACGTGTCGATCAGCCCGAGTGCGAGCGGCCGGACTCCCTCCGCCTCCAGTCGACGGGTCACCTCGTGCGCGATGCAGCCGCCCATCGAGCGCCCCACCACGATGAACGGTCGATCGCCCACGGCCGCCCGCACCGATTCCACGTGCATGCGCAGCAGCGTGTCGGCGTGATCGGGCAACGACTCGTCGGCCGCGAAGCCCGGCGTCTGGATCACGAACACGTCCCGCTCGCCCTGGAACACCTGCCCGAACCGGGCGTACTCGTGCGGCCCGGAGATCGCGCTCAGCGACGGGAAGCAGACGATCGCGGGGCCGGCATCGCCGCCGGCGATGCGCAGCACGGGTTTGACGTGTCGGTCCCGTTCGGCCTCCGGGAAGGACGGCCGCAGGCCCGCGGAGGCCATGATCACCTCGGCCGCGGTGTTGTACTTCCCGGCCGCGCACAGCTGGACGTAGAAGGCGGCCAGCGCGCCCCTGGTGCGCTCGACGGGTGCCTCCTCCGAACCCGGGTGCGACACCGGCGACTTGCTCTGTTCGGCCAGCTCGGCGCGCAGGTGCAGGGCGAGGGCGCGCGGGGTGGGGTGCGCGATCGTGACCGTGGCGGGCAGCCGGAGACCGGTCGCGCCGGCCAGCCGGTTGCGCAGTTCCACGGCGGTCAGCGAGTCGAGGCCGACCTCCAGGAACGCCTGGTCGGCCTCCACCGACTCGTCGGCCGCGTGGCCGAGCACGACGCCGAGCTCGGTGCGCACCAGGTCCGCAAGAATCTGCACCCGCTCGTCCTCGGAGGCCGCCGCGAGCCGTTGTGCGAGCGTCGATCGGGCGATCGCCGGCGCCGAGCGCGCAGTCCGCCGGGTCCGCCGTGCGGCGCCCGGGTTCGGCGCGTCGGCCCCGACCACCCGCGGTCGGCTGCCGGCGCCGGCGAGCCGGCCACCGGGCACGGGGCGCGAGACCAGCGACCCGACCGAGAGCACAGCCGCCCCGGTCTCGTCGAAGGCCTCGATCGACACCGCGTCCGGTCCGACCGGGGTGAGTCGAACCCGCAGTCGGGCGGCCCCGGTCGCGTGCAGCCGCACGCCGTTCCAGGCGTAGGCGAGGCTGATCGCGGCCGGTTCGTCGGCCTCCTCGGCGCGCCGCAGCGCATCCACCACCGCGACGTGCAGCGCCGCGTCGAGCAGTGCCGGATGCACTCCGAACCGGGCCGCGTCGTCGGCCTGCTCCTCGGCCGGCTCGATGTCCGCGAACAGCGCCCCGTCGGCACGCCAGGCCGCCCGGAGCCCCTGGAACACCGGCCCGTAGTCGATCCCGGCGGCGGCCAACAGCTCGTAGGCGTCCGCCACCGGCACCTCGACCGCGTCGGCAGGGGGCCAGTCGCCGAGGCCGGGCTCGGGCACGTCCTCGGCCTCGACCGGTTCGGGCCCGAGGAACCCGCCGGCGTGCCGCACCCACTCCGCGTCGTCCGAGGCCGACTCCTCCCGCGAGAACACCGCGACCCGGCGGCGTCCGTCCTCGCCCGTCGCGGCCACCGCGACCCGCAGGTGCACGGCCGCGTCCGGATCGGCCAGGATCAGCGGCGCCTCGATCACCAACTCGTCCAGTACGGCCGATCCCACCTCGTCCCCGGCCCGCACCGCCAACTCCAGGAACGCGGAGGCCGGCAACAGCACGGTGCCCTGGACCGCGTGATCGGCCAGCCACGGATGCGAACGCACCGAAATCCGTCCGGTCAGCAACACGTCGTCGCCGTCGCCGGTACGCACGGACGCGCCGAGCAGGGGGTGGTCGACCGAACGAAGACCCAGCGCGGCGGCGTCGGCCGCGGGTCGGGCGAGGGTCTCCCGCCAGTAGCGCCTGCGTTGGAAGGCGTACGTGGGCAACTCGACGCGATCCGGCTGGTGTTCGGTGTAGGCACCCGCCCAGTCCACCGGCACGCCGCGGACGAAGGCTTCGGCCAGCGAGGTGTACAGGCGTTGCAGGCCGCCCTGGTCGCGGCGCAGCGTACCCACCACGACCGGATCCGGCGTGTCCGCCTCCTCCAACGTCGCCTCGATCGCCGACGTCAACACCGGATGCGGACTCACCTCCACGAACACTCCGTGTCCCGCCGCCGCAAGCCCCCGCACGGCCTCCTCGAACCGCACCGTCTCGCGCAGATTGGTCGCCCAGTACGCGGCATCCATCGCAGCGGTGTCCACCCAGCCGCCGGTCACCGTCGACCACACCGGGACGGTCCCCGAGACGGGCGCGATCCCGGCCAGATCCGCCACGATCCGCTCCCGGATCTCCTCCACCTGGGCCGAATGCGACGCATAGTCCACCGGGATCAGGCGAGCCCGGCCACCCTCCGCCGTCACCGACGCGACCAGCTCCGCGAGAGCCTCCGGCTCTCCGGAGACGACCACCTGCCCGGGGCCGTTCACCGCCGCAACGGAAATCCGCCCGCCCCACCCGGCAAGCCGCTCACCGACCGCCGCCACCGGCTCGGCCACCGACGCCATCCCACCACGACCCGACAACGCCACGATCGCCCGACTGCGCAACGCCACCACGCGCGCACCGTCCTCCAGGGACAACCCACCCGCCACCACCGCCGCCGCGATCTCCCCCTGCGAATGACCCACCAGCGCATCCGGGGCCACCCCGAAGGACCGCCACACCTCGGCCAACGACACCAACACCGCCCACAACACCGGCTGGACCACATCCACCCGATCCAACGACGGCGCACCCGACACACCCGCCAACACCTCGACCGGCGACCAATCGACGAACGGCTCCAGTGCCTTGGCGCACTGCTCGTAACCGGCCGCGAACACCGGTGACCGGCCGAAGAGTTCCGCAGCCATCCCGGACCACTGCGAACCCTGACCGGGAAAGACGAACACGGTCTTCCCGAGCGGCCCGGCCGACCCGGTGATCACGCCGGTCGCGGAATCACCGCGGCGTACCGCGTCCAGCGCGTGGATCAGCGCGTTCCGGTCGCCGACCACCACGGCCCGCTCGCCGAAGGTGGCCCGAGTGGACACCAGCGAGAAGCCCACATCGGCGGTCCGCGGTGACGGGTCCGCGCCGAGCCGTTCCGCGAGTCGACCCGCCTGCGCCTGCAATGCCTCCGGCGTCTTCGCCGACAACACCCACGGCAACACCGCCGGCTCCGGCAGCTCGTCCCGCTCCGCCGGGATCTCGACCTCGGCTTCCGGAAGTTCGAGGATGACGTGGGCGTTCGTCCCGCTCACCCCGAACGCCGACACCGCCGCCCGACGCGGCCGATCCGACTCCGGCCACGGCCGCGCCCGCGTCAACAACCGCACCGCACCCGCCGACCAGTCCACATGCGGCGTCGGCTCCTCGGCGTGCAGCGTCCTGGGCAACACCCCGTGCCGCAACGCCTCGACCATCTTGATCACACCCGCCACACCCGCGGCGGCCTGCGCATGACCGATGTTCGACTTCAACGAACCCAACCACAGCGGCCGATCCGCATCCCGACCCTGACCGTAGGTGGCCAACAACGCCTGCGCCTCGATCGGATCACCCAGCGTCGTCCCCGTCCCGTGCGCCTCCACCACGTCCACATCGCTCGTGGCCAGCTCGGCGTTGGCCAGCGCCTCCCGGATCACCCGCTGCTGTGCGGGTCCGTTGGGCGCGGTCAGGCCGTTCGAGGCGCCGTCCTGGTTCACCGCGCTGCCGCGCACCACCGCGAGCACCCGGTGGCCGAGCCGTCGGGCATCGGAGAGCCGTTCCAGGATCAGCACGCCGACGCCCTCGGCCCACCCGGTGCCGTCGGCCGACGCGGCGAACGCCTTGCACCTGCCGTCCACGGACAACCCGCGCTGCCGGGAGAACTCGACGTAGCCCATCGGCGACGCCATCACCGTGGCCCCGCCCGCGACCGCGAGATCGCTCTCGCCCGCGCGCAGCGACTGCGTGGCCAGGTGCAGCGCCACCAGCGACGACGAGCACGCGGTGTCCACGGTCACCGCCGGGCCCTCGAAGCCGAAGGTGTACGAGATCCGGCCGGAGGCCACACTGCCGAGCGTTCCGGTGCCGAGATAGCCCTCCAACTCCTCCGGGACCTGATCCAGGGCCGGCGCGTAGTCGATGCCGGCGATCCCGGTGAACACCGAGGTCCGGGTCCGGCGCAGCCCGGTGACGTCGATGCCGGCCCGCTCGAACGCGTCCCACGCGGTCTCCAGGAGCAGGCGCTGCTGCGGGTCGATGGCCGGCGCCTCGCGCGGCGAGATGCCGAAGAAGGCCGCGTCGAAGTCCCCGGCGTCCGGCAGGAAGGAGCCCGCGGTCGTGTAGGTGGTGCCGGGTCGATCCGGGTCCGGGTCGTAGATGTCGCGCAGGTCCCAGCCGCGATCGGTGGGCGCCTCGCCGACCGCGTCGGTGCCCGATTCGACCAGCCGCCACAGGTCTTCGGGCGACTCGACGCCGCCGGGCAGCCGGCAGGCCATCCCGACGATGGCGATCGGCTCGTGCCGGCTCGCCTCCACCTCGCGGACCCGGTTGCGGGCCTGGCGGACATCGGCCAGCGCACGCTTGAGATATCCCCGGAGCTTGTCTTCGTCCGACATGGAACTGCCTTTCCTGGTGGGGTGGGTGGGTCCGGGGGGATCAGAAGGATTCGAGGTTGCCGTCGAGCAGGCCGAAGAGTTCCTCGTCACTGGCGCTGTCCAGGTCGATCTCGTCGGAGATCGCGGGCCCCGCGGTGACGGCCGGCTCACTCCACTTGTCGGCCAGCCTCCGCAGCCGGTCGATGATCGCCGACCGCCGGTCCGTGTCGCCGAGGTCCGCGGACAGCGCGGCATCAAGTCGGTCGAGTTCGCCCAGAGCGGCCGGCAGCGGCAGACCCGGAGCCGCGATCGCCGGTTGTCGCGCGAGGAACTCGGCGACACCCGCCGGGGTCGGGTGGTCGAAGATCAGCGTGGCGGGCAGTTGCAGTCCCGAACCCGCGTTCAGCCGGTTGCGCAACTCCACCGCGGTCAGCGAGTCGAACCCGAGTTCGCGGAAAGCGCGTTCGGGTTCGATGGCGACCGGGTCCCCGTGCCCGAGCACGGCGGCCGTCTCGGTGCGCACGAACTCCAGGATCGTGGCGTCGCGTTCGATGCCGGTCAGACCGGCGAGCCGACCCGGCAGTGCGGGTGCCGCGTCCTCGGCGGGCCGCTGCTCCGGCTCGCCCGGCAGCGGCCCGGACCCGGTCGCAGCGCCCTGGGCGGTCCGGCTCCCGTCCAGCCAGTACCGCTCGCGCTGGAACGCGTAGGTGGGCAACTCAACCCGCCGCGGCCGGTATCCGGCGTAGGCGGTGCTCCAGTCGACCTCGACGCCGCGCACCCACAGTTCGGCGAGCGAGGTGTACAGGCGCTGCGCGCCGCCCTGGTCGCGGCGCAGCGTGCCGACCACCAGCGACCGGGTCGCCTCGGCGGCCTCCAGGGTCTCCTGGATCGCGGCCACCAGCACGGGATGTGGGCCGACCTCGACGAACACGCCGTGCCCGGAGGCCGCGAGCGCGCGGGTGGCCTCCTCGAAGCGCACGGTCTCCCGGAGGTTGTCCGCCCAGTAGGCGGCGTCCATCGTCGCGGTGTCCAGCCACTCGCCGGTGACGGTCGAGCGGAGCGGTATCGAGCCGGAGACCGGCTCGATCGTGGCCAGGTCGGCCAGGATGCGGTCCCGGATCTCGTCCACCTGGGCCGAGTGCGACGCGTAGTCGACCGGAATCAGTCGGGCCCGGCCGCCCTCGGCCGTGACCGAATCGACCAGTTCGGCCAGGGCGTCGGGCTCGCCCGACACCACCACCTGCCCGGGGCCGTTCACCGCCGCGATCGAGATCCGCCCGTCCCACTCGGTGATCCGCGCTCGTACCTGCGACTCGGTGAGCGCCAGCGATGCCATCGCGCCGCGCCCGGACAGCGCGACGATCGCCCTGCTGCGCAACGCCACGACCCGCGCGCCGTCCGCGAGCGAGAGGCCGCCGGCGACCACGGCGGCGGCGATCTCGCCCTGCGAGTGGCCGACGACCGCGTCCGGGGTCACCCCGTACGAGCGCCACACCTGGGCGAGCGAGACCAGCACCGCCCACAACACCGGCTGGACCACGTCCACCCGGTCCAGCGTGGGCGCGCCCTCGACCCCGGTCAGCACGTCGACGGCCGACCAGTCCACGAACGGCTCCAGCGCTTTGGCGCACTCGCCGAAGCGGGATGCGAACACGGGCGACTGGGCCAGGAGTTCGGTGGCCATGCCGGGCCACTGCGAGCCCTGGCCGGGGAAGACGAACACCGTGCGACCGAGCGTGCCGGCCGCCGAGCCGGTCACCACGCCGGCGGCCGAGTCGCCGCGGGCCAGCGCGGCCAGCCCCGCGCCCAGTGAGCCGCGCTCACCGATCACCACGGCGCGCTCCTCGAGTGCGGCCCGGGTGGCGATCAGGGCCGAGCCGATGTCCACCGGGTCCGGGTCGGCGGCGGCCAGTGCGGCCAGTCGCTGCGCCTGTCCGCGCAGGGCCGGTGCCCGTTTGGCGGAGACGATCCACGGCAGCACCACATCGGGCCGCGGGTCGTTCGGCGCAGGTTCGGCCTCCAGCGGCGGCTGTTCCAGGATCACGTGCGCGTTGGTGCCGCTGACCCCGAACGAGGACACTCCGGCTCGACGCGGTCGGCCGGTCTCCGGCCACGGCCGGGCCTGGGTCAACAACCGCACCGCGCCCGCCGACCAGTCCACATGTGGGCTCGGCTCGTCCACGTGCAACGTCTTCGGCAACACCCCGTGCCGCAACGCCTCGACCATCTTGATCACACCCGCCACACCCGCGGCGGCCTGCGCATGACCGATGTTCGACTTCAACGAACCCAACCACAGCGGCCGATCGGCCGGTCGTCCCTGACCGTAGGTGGCCAACAGCGCCTGCGCCTCGATCGGGTCACCCAACGTGGTGCCCGTCCCGTGCGCCTCGACCGCGTCCACCTCCGCGGCGGCGAGCCCGGCGTTGGCCAGGGCCTGGCGGATCACCCGCTGCTGGGATGGGCCGTTCGGCGCGGTCAGGCCGTTGGACGCGCCGTCCTGGTTCACCGCGCTGCCGCGCACCACCGCCAGCACGTGGTGCCCGTTGCGCCGCGCGTCCGAGAGCCGCTCCAGCAGCAGCATGCCGATGCCCTCGGCCCAGCCGACGCCGTCCGCAGCCCCTGCGAACGCCTTGCAACGACCGTCCACGGACAACCCGCGCTGCCGGGAGAATTCGGTGAACGCGCCCGGCGAGGCCATCACCGCCACGCCGCCGGCGACCGCCAGATCGCTTTCGCCCAGCCGCAGCGACTGCGCCGCCAGGTGCAGGGTGACCAGCGAGGACGAGCACGCGGTGTCGACGGTGACCGCCGGGCCCTCGAAGCCGAACGAGTAGGAGATCCGACCGGAGGCGACGCTGCCCGCGTTGCCGTTGCCGACGTAACCCTCCAACGCGCTGGGCACGTTGCCCGGATGCGGCGCGTAGTCGTGGTACATCACGCCGGCGAACACGCCGGTCCGGCTGCCGCGCAGCGTGGTCGGGTCGATGCCGGCCCGCTCGATCACCTCCCACGTGGTCTCCAGGAGCAGCCGCTGCTGCGGATCGGTGGCCAGCGCCTCGCGCGGCGAGATCTCGAAGAAGCCCGCGTCGAAGTCGGCGGCGTCGTAGAGGAATCCGCCGTGCCTGGTGTACGACTTGCCGGCCGCCTCCGGGTCCGGGTCGAACAGGTCCTCGACGTCCCAGCCGCGATCGGTCGGGAACTCCCCCACCGCGTCGGTGCCGGATTCGACCAGGCGCCACAGATCACCCGATGAGGCGACGCCGCCGGGGAGTCGGCAGGCCGTGCCGACGATCACGATCGGGTCGTCCGCCATGCCGACGGGCCCGCTCGCTGCGGCCGGTGGCGCAGCCGCGTCCGCAACGTCGCCCAGCAGTTCGCCGCGCAGGTATTCGGCGAGCCCGGCCGGCGTCGGGTAGTCGAACACCAGCGTCGCGGGCAACCGCAGGCCGGTGCCGGCGTTGAGCCGGTTGCGCAGTTCGACGGCGGTGAGCGAGTCCATACCCAGGTCGCCGAACGCCCGCCGGGCGCCGACTGCCTCGGGATCGGCACCCAGTACGCCGGCGACCTCGGCGCGGACCAGGTCGACCAGTACCTGCTCGCGCTCGGCCCGGCCCAGTCCGGCCAACCGCTGTGCGAGCGAGGCCGCGCCGGCCGCCTTGACCGCCTGCCGCCGCTGCGGCCGGACCAGGCCGCGCAGCAGCGCGGGTACGGCGTGTGGTCGGGCCCGCAGACCCGCCGGATCCAGCGGTGCGGGAATCAGCACGGCCCGGTCCGACGTGGTCGAACCACCGTCCGGCCGCACCACCTGGTCGAACAGCCGCAGCCCGTCCGCCGAGGCCAGCGCGCGGATCCCGGCCCGGGCCGCCCGCTGCCGGTCCGCCTCGGCCAGGTGCGCGGTCATCCCGCCCGCCTCGGCCCACATGCCCCACGCCAACGACACCGCCGGCAGGGCGAGCGCGCGGCGCCGGGCGGCGAGTGCGTCCAGGAAGCTGTTGGCCGCCGCGTAGTTGCCCTGGCCGGGTCCGCCCAGGACCGCCGCCACCGAGGAGAACAGCACGAAGCCCGCCAGGTCCTGATGCCTGGTCAGCTCGTGCAGGTGCCAGCCGGCGTCGGCCTTGGGCCGCAGTACCGCGGACACCCGCTCGGGGGTGAGGGCGTCGAGCACGCCGTCGTCGATCACCCCGGCCGCATGCACGACGGCGGTCAGCGGGTAGGCCGCCGGCACGCTCGCGATCAGCGCGGCCAGGGCCTCCCGGTCGGACACGTCCGTCGCCGCGACACGCACGTGCGCGCCGAGCCCGGTCAGCTCGGCGACCAGGTCGGCCGCTCCGGGGGTGTCCGGCCCCCGACGGCCGGTCAGCAGCAGCCGCCGCATGCCGTGTTCGACCACCAGATGGCGGGCGAACAGGGCGCCGAGCGCCCCGACGCCGCCGGTGATCAGGACGGTGCCTTCGGGATCCCAGCCGCGCACTTCGCGCGGATCCAGCGGCACGGGCCGGCGCAGCCGCGGCACGTACAGCGCCCCCGCGCGCACCGCGAGTTGCGGTTCGTCGGCCGCGAGCGCGGTCGCGTACGCCGCGGTCGGCACGGCGGTGTCCGCGTCGAGGTCGATCAGCACGATCCGGCCCGGCTGTTCGGACTGGGCCGAGCGGACCAGGCCGGCCACCGCCGCGCCGGCCGGGTCGGGTACCTCCTTGTCGGCCACGGCGAACGCGCCGCGGGTGAGCACCAGGATGCGCTCGGCGTCGCCCTGAAGTGCCGCCAGGGCGCGGGCACTCTCGCGGTGCGCGGCGCCGACGGGGTCCTCGGCGGCGGCCTCGACCACCAGCACGAGGGTGCCGTCGTCGAGCCGCCCGGAGTCCGCGTCGAGTTCGATCACCGCGGTCGTACCGGGCGCACCGACCGCGGGTTGTTCGATCCAGTCGAGCTCGAACAGCGCGTCCTGACCGGCCGAGTGTGTCCCGTCCAGTTGATCCGCCGTCACCGGCCGGGTCGCCAGCGCCTCGATCGACACCACCGGAGCGCCGCTCTCGTCGGTGGCCCTGAAGGTCAGCTCCCCCGGGCCGGTCATCGCGATCCGGATACGCAGCGCGGTCGCGCCGGCGGCGTGCAGTCGCACACCGTTCCAGGCGAACGGCAGGCGACGGCCCTCGCCCGGCTGGGACTCGTCCAGGCTGCGTACCGAGGCGATGTGCAGCGCCGCGTCGAGCAGCGCCGGGTGGAGGCCGAACCGGGCCGCGTCCGGGTGCTGTTCGGCGGGCAGCGCGGCCTCGGCGAGCAGTTCGTCGCCGAGCCGCCAGGCGGCACGCAGGCCCCGGAAGACGGGCCCGTATGCGATCCCCGCCTCGGCGAGCGCGGCGTAGGCCCCGCTCACGTCGAGCACCGTCGCACCGACCGGCGGCCACTGCTCGGGCTCGGCGGCGGCGCTCGGCGCATCCCCGGACGCGCTCAGGAAGCCGGCCGCGTGCCGCACCCACGGCGCGTCCGGCTCGGCGTGCTCCGGCCGCGCGTACACCGCGATCGACCGCCGGTCGGCCCGCTCGCCCGCCGAGTCGCCGACCACCACCTGGAGATGCACCGCGTCCCGCTCGCGCAGGATCAGCGGCGCCTCGATCACCAACTCGTCGACGGTGTCCAGGCCGACCTCGTCGCCGGCCCGGATCGCCGCCTCCACGAAGGCCGTTCCGGGCACCAGGGCCGAACCGAACACGACGTGGTCGGCCAACCACGGATGCGTGCGCACCGACAGTCGGCCGGTCAGCAGCACCGCATCGGCTCCGCCGTCCGCCGCCGTGACCTCGCCGGTGGCCACCCGCAGCGAGGCGGCCAGGAGCGGGTGGTCCGCCGCCGCGAGCCCGAGCCCGGACGCGTTCGCGGGACCGGCTGCCGGTTGCTCGATCCAGAACCGCCGGTGCTGGAAGGCGTAGGTCGGCAGGTCGACCCGACGTGCGCCGGAACCGGCGTACAGCACGGACCAGTCCACCTCGTGGCCGTGCGCGTACGCGGTGCCCAGCGCGAGCAGCGCGGTGTCCGGCTCCGGCCGGTCCCGACGCAGCGCGGCGGCGAACGCGGGCTCGTCGGCCGCGGGTTTGTCAGCGGCGGGCTCGCCGCCGGCGGGCGCCTCGGCCAGGGTGTCCTGGGCCATCGCGGTCAACACGCCGTCCGGGCCCAGCTCCAGATACGTGGTCACGCCGGCCGTCGCGAGGTGTTCGATCACGTCCCGGAAGCGGACCGCGTGGCGCACGTGCGCCACCCAGTGTCCGGGGTCGCCCAGTTCCTCGATGCCGGCGGGCCGACCGGTGAGGTTGGAGACCACCGGAACGCGCGGCGCCCGGTAGGTGAGCGTGGCCGCGATCCGCTCGAACTCGGCGAGCATGCCGGCCATCAGCGGCGAGTGGAACGCGTGGCTGACCCGCAGTCGCTTCGTCTTGCGGCCCTGTTCGGCGAACCCGGCGGCGACCGCGAGTGCCGCGTCGGTCTCACCGGAGAGCACGATCGCGTGCGGACCGTTGATCGCCGCGATGCCGACCAGGTCCTCGCGCCCGGCCAACGCGGCGACGACCTCCTCCTCGGTGGCCTGGATGGCGATCATCGCGCCGGTGGTCGGCATCGCCTGCATCAGTCGGGCCCGGGCCGCCACCAGCGTCGCCGCGTCCGCGAGCGAGAGCACGTCCGCGACGTGTGCGGCGGTGAGTTCGCCGAGCGAGTGTCCCGTGACGAAGTCCGGCCGCAGGCCCCACGACGCGTACAGCCGGTACAGCGCGACCTCGACCGCGAACAGGGCCGGCTGCGCGTACACGGTGCGATCCAGCTGCTCGGCGGCGTCCTCGGCGACCCCGAACACCACGTCGCGCAGCGGATGTCGGACGTGCCCGGCGAGTTCGCCGTCCAGCGCGGCGGCGATCTCGTCGAACGCGGCGGCGAACACGGGGTAGGAGTTGTACAGTTCGCGGCCCATGCCGACCCGCTGGCTGCCCTGGCCGGTGAACAGGTAGGCCAGCGAACCGGATCCGGTGGCCGAACCGCGCGCCTGGCCCGTGGCCGCCGTGTCGGCCGCGAGCGCGTCGAGGCCGGCCAGGAACCCGGCCGGGTCCGCGGCGACCAGCACGGCGCGCTCGTCGAACCTGGCCCGGGAAGTGGCCAGCGAATGGCCGATGTCCACGACGTCGCGCGCCCTGACCGCGGCGCCCCTGACGTGTGCCGCGAGCTTTGCCGCCTGGGCGCGCAGCGCGGCGGGTGTCCGCGCGGAGAGCAGCCACGGCACGGCGGACATCCCGCCCGCGCGTTCTGCGCCCGATCCGACGGCCTCGTCGGACCGACCCGTCTCGACGGGGCGGACGGCCGCATCGGCCTCGACGGGTTCGGGCTGCTCCAGGATCAGGTGCGCGTTCGTACCGCTCGCGCCGAAGGCGGAGATGCCGACCCGACGCGGGCGCCCGGTCTCCGGCCACGCGCGCGCCTCGGTGAGCAGGCGGACCGCGCCCGCCGACCAGTCCACATGCGGGGTCGGCTCGTCCACGTGCAACGTCTTGGGCAGCACGCCGTGCCGCATCGCCTCGATCATCTTGATCACGCCGACGATCCCGGCGGCGGCCTGGGTGTGCCCGATGTTGGACTTGGCCGAGCCGATCCACAACGGCCGGTCCTCGGGCCGGTCCCGGCCGTAGGTCGCGATCAGCGCCTGCGCCTCGATCGGGTCGCCCAGCGTCGTCCCGGTGCCGTGCGCCTCGACCGCGTCGATGTCGGCCGCGGTCAGCCGGGCATTGCGCAGCGCCTGCCGAATCACCCGCTGCTGGGCCGGGCCGTTCGGCGCGGTCAGCCCGTTGGACGCACCGTCCTGGTTGACCGCACTGCCGCGCAGCACCGCGAGCACCCGATGGCCCAACCGACGTGCGTCGGCGAGCCGTTCGACCAGAACCAGGCCGGTTCCCTCGGACCAGCCGGTGCCGTCGGCCGCGCCGGCGAACGCCTTGCAGCGTCCGTCCGGGGCAAGGCCGCGCTGCCGGGAGAACTCGATGAACCCCAGCGGTGACGCCATCAGCGTCACGCCGCCCGCGAGCGCCAGGTCGCATTCGCCGCTGCGCAGCGAGTGCGCCGCCAGGTGCAATGCCACCAGCGAGGACGAGCACGCGGTGTCCACGGTCACCGCCGGACCCTCGAACCCGAACGAGTAGGCGATCCGCCCGGACGCCACGCTCGCCGCATTGCCGTTGCCGATGTAACCGCCGACCTCGTCGGGCACCGCGGTCAGTCGGGCCGCGTAGTCCTGGCCGTTCAGACCCGCGAAGACCCCGGTCCGGCTGCCCGCCAGCGTGGTGGGGTCGATGCCGACCCGCTCGAACAACTCCCAGGCGGTCTCCAGCAGGAGCCGGTGTTGCGGGTCGGTGGCGAGCGCCTCGCGTGGCGAGATGCCGAAGAACTCGGCATCGAACCCCGCGATGTCGGAGAGGAACGCGCCCTGCCGGGTGTACGACGTGCCGGGGCGATCGGGATCCGGATCGTACAACTCCTCGACGTCCCAGCCGCGGTCCTGCGGGAAGTCGCCGACCACGTCGATGCCTTGGGCCAGGATGCGCCACAACTGCTCGGGCGACTCGGCGCCACCGGGCAGCCTGCACGCGGCGGAGACGATCGCGATCGGCTCGGGGGTCTGGTTCTGTGCTTCCTTGAGCCGTTCCCGGGTGTCGTGCAGCTCGACGGTGAGCCGCTTGAGCAGGTGGCGGATCTGCTGGTCGCTCATGATGGTTGTGCCTTTCGCAGGGACCGACAAGTCAGGAGATGCCGAACTGCTTGCCGATGAATTCGATGAGCTCGTCGTCGCCGGCCGAGTCGATCTCCTCGGCGATGCTCGCGACTTCGGCCCGGTCGGTGGCGTCGGCGGGCGTGCCGGCGGCCCAGCGCGCGGCGATCTCGGCCAGGCGTAGCGCGGTTGCCGCGTGCTCGGCCGGATCGGCGGCGGCATGCGCCAGCAACTCCTCCAACCGGTCGATCTCGGCCCGCACGGCGTCGGCGCTCGGGACCGTGTGCGGCACGAGTTCGCCGTGCAGGAACTCGGCGAGCGCGTTCGGGGTCGGGTAGTCGAAGACCAGCGTCGCGGGCAGCCGCAGGCCGGTCTCGGCGGTCAGCCGATTGCGCAGCTCGACCGCCGTCAACGAGTCGAACCCCTGGTCTCGGAACGGCTTTCCGGGCGCCACCGCGTCGGCGGACGGGTGACCGTGCACGATCGCCGCCTGGGCGCGCACCAGCCGGACCAGATGCGGCCGGCGCTCCTCCTCGGCCAGTTCCACCAGCGCCGCGGTCAACCTGCCCGCCGCCGTCTCGACCGCGGCCGGGGCCGAGCCGGTTGCTCCGGCCGATGTCACCGGTGCGCGCAGGAGTTCCGCGACCAGCGGGTGTGGACGGCCTCGGAACAACACGTCCCAGTCGATGTCGCACACCGCCAGGTGACTCTCGTCCGCGTCCAGGATCCGCCCCAGCGCCTCGACCGCGAGCTCCGGATCGAGCATGGTCAGCCCCTGTCGACCGAGTCGCTCCTCGATCTCCGGCGCGGCGATCCCGCCACCGGCCCAGTGCCCCCAGGACACCGAGGTCGCCGGCAACCCGTCGGCCCGACGCCGGGCCGCGAGCGCATCCAGATACGCGTTGCCCGGCGCGTAGTTGCCCTGGCCGGCGACGCCGCACAGGCCGGCCATCGAGGAGAACAGCACGAACGCCGACAGGTCCGCGTCCCGGGTGAGTTCGTCGAGGTGTCGGGCGCCGTCCACCTTGACCCGCAACACCCGCTGCTGCTGTTCCACGGTCAACTCGCCGATCACCGCGTCGTCCAGGATCGCCGCCGCGTGCAACACCGCGGTCAGCGGGAATTCCGCCGGAATGGCGCCCAGTACGGCCGCCAGCGCGTCCCGGTCGCCCACGTCGCACGACGCGAAGGACACCCTGGCCCCCAGTGCGCGCACCTCCTCGGCCAGCCGGCCCGCACCGGGCGCGTCCGCGCCGGTACGGCTGACCAGCAGCACGTGTTCGGCCCCGCGCTCCGCCGCCCAGCGAGCAACCCGCCCGCCCAGCGCACCGGTGCCACCGGTGACCAGGACGGTGCCCGACGGATGCCATGTCCCGGCCGGTCGCGCGGCACCGAGCGGCGCACGCACCAACCGGCGCCCCCACACCCCGCTCAACCGCACGGCGACGTCTTTCTCGTCCACCGCACCGGCCAGCACCGCCACCAGGCGGGCCCACGCGGGTGCTTCGGCGTCGGGGCCCGGGTACTCGCCCGGCAGGTCGATCAGACCGCCCCAGGATTGCGGGCTCTCGGCCGCGACGACCCCGCCGAAGCCCCATACCTGTGCCTGTTCGGGCACCCGGACCCGGTCCGCCGCGCCCACCGACACCGCACCACCGGTGACCGCCCACAGCGGCGCGGGCACACCGGCGTCGTCCAGCGCCTGAACCAGCGCCACCGTCGCCGCCGCACCCCACGGCACCGCGTCGAACCCGTCCACCGTGCCCTCGGCCAGGGCCAACAGCGACACCACACCCGCGACCGGCTCGTGCCGTCCTGTCAACAGGACCCGCAGCGCCTCCCGCTCACCGTGGTCGCGCGCCACCGGCACCCGTTCGACCCGGGCCCCGGCGTCGGCCAGCAGGGCGGTCAGGAAATCCGCCCAGGCGGTCGCCGCCGCCTCCTCGGGCACCACGAGCAACCAGGTGCCGCGCAGGCTGCCGGGCTCGGAACCACCGACCGGGCGCCAGACGATCCGGTGCCGCCACGCGTCCAGCGTGGCGCCGGAGCGCCTGCGGTCCCACCACGAGGACAGTGCCGGCAACACCGCCTCCAGCGACTCCGCCGAGGCGTCCGAGCCCAACGCCTCGACCAGCCCGTCCCGGTCGCCGCTCTGCACGAGCGCCCAGAACGCCGCGTCGATCGTGTCCACCGGTCCCGCACCGCCGCCCTTCGACCCGGTCGACCCGGCCTGGTCCCCGGCGTCGAGCCAGTAGCGCCTGCGCTCGAAGGGATACGTGGGCAGATCGACCGGGCGCGGTCGAGCGCCGGCGAACGCGGCGGTCCAGTCCACCGGCACGCCGCGGACGAAGGCTTCGGCCAGCGAGGTGTACAGGCGTTGCAGGCCGCCCTGGTCGCGGCGCAGCGTACCCACCACGACCGGATCCGGCGTGTCCGCCTCCTCCAACGTCGCCTCGATCGCCGACGTCAACACCGGATGCGGACTCACCTCCACGAACACCCCGTGCCCCGCCGCCGCAAGCCCCCGCACGGCCTCCTCGAACCGCACCGTCTCGCGCAGATTGGTCGCCCAGTACGCGCCGTCCAGCTGCGCCGTATCGATCCAGTCACCGGTCACCGTCGACCACACCGGGACGGTCCCGGAGACGGGCGCGATCCCGGCCAGATCCGCCACGATCCGCTCACGGATTGTGTCGACTTGCGCCGAATGCGACGCATAGTCCACCGGAATCAGGCGAGCCCGGCCACCCTCCGCCGTCACCGACGCGACCAGCTCCGCGAGCGCCTCCGGCTCTCCGGAGACGACCACCTGCCCGGGGCCGTTCACCGCCGCAACGGAAATCCGCCCGCCCCACCCGGCAAGCCGCTCACCGACCGCCGCCACCGGCTCGGCCACCGACGCCATCCCGCCCCGACCCGACAGCGCGACGATGGCCCGGCTGCGCAGCACGACGACCGTGGCGCCGTCCTCCAGGGACAACCCACCCGCCACCACCGCCGCCGCGATCTCCCCCTGCGAATGACCCACCAGCGCATCCGGGGCCACCCCGAAGGACCGCCACACCTCGGCCAACGACACCAACACCGCCCACAACACCGGCTGGACCACATCCACCCGATCCAACGACGGCGCACCCGACACACCCGCCAACACCTCGACCGGCGACCAATCGACGAATTTCGCGAGGGCCGCCGCACATTCCTCGAATCGCGCCGCGAACACGGGTGATTGGGAGTGAAGTTCCGCAGCCATGCCCGCCCACTGCGAGCCTTGCCCGGGAAAGACGAACACGGTCTTCCCGAGCGGCCCGGCCGACCCGGTCACCACGCCCGCGGCGCCCTCGCCGCGCGTCACCGCGTCCAAGCCCGCCGCCCGCGTGGCCGAATCGCCGACCAGCACGGTTCGTTCGGCGAACAGCGCGCGTGACGTGACCAGTGCGAAGCCGACGTCCACGGGGTCCTCGCCCAGTGCACCTCGGATCCGGCCGGCCTGCGCCCGCAGCGCCTCCGGGGTCCGACCCGACAACACCCAGGGCAACACGCCGCCCGTGGGCCGCGTCGTGGGCTCCTCGACCTGCCGACCGTCGTCCTCCGGAAGTTCGAGGATGACGTGGGCGTTCGTCCCGCTCACCCCGAACGCCGACACCGCCGCCCGACGCGGCCGATCCGACTCCGGCCACGGCCGCGCCCGCGTCAACAACCGCACCGCACCCACCGACCAGTCCACATGCGGACTCGGCTCGTCCACGTGCAACGTCTTCGGCAACACCCCGTGCCGCAACGCCTCGACCATCTTGATCACACCCGCCACACCCGCGGCGGCCTGCGCATGACCGATGTTCGACTTCAACGAACCCAACCACAGCGGCCGATCCGCATCCCGACCCTGACCGTAGGTGGCCAACAACGCCTGCGCCTCGATCGGATCACCCAGCGTCGTCCCCGTCCCGTGCGCCTCCACCACGTCCACATCGGCCGCCGAGACCCCCGCGTTCGCGAGCGCCTGGCGGATCACCCGCTGCTGGGAAGGGCCGTTCGGCGCGGTCAGCCCGTTCGACGCGCCGTCCTGGTTCACCGCGCTGCCGCGCACCACCGCGAGCACCCGGTGCCCGTTGCGCCGGGCGTTCGACAGGCGTTCGAGCAGCAGGAGGCCGACGCCCTCGGCCCAGCCCGTGCCGTCGGCGGCACCGGCGAACGCCTTGCAACGACCGTCCACGGACAACCCGCGCTGCCGGGAGAACTCGACGAACATGCCCGGTGTGGCCATCACCGCCACGCCCCCGGCCAGGGCGAGGTCGCTCTCCCCGGAGCGCAGCGACTGGGCGGCCAGGTGCAGCGCCACCAGCGACGACGAGCACGCGGTGTCCACGGTCACCGCCGGACCTTCGAAGCCGAACGAGTAGGAGATCCGACCGGAGGCGACGCTGCCCGCGCTCCCGGTGCCGAGGTAGCCCTCCAGGCCCGGGGGCGTCTCGGTCGATCCGCGCCCGTAGTCGTGTCCGGCCATTCCGGCGAACACGCCGGTCCGGCTGCCGACCAGCGTGTCGGGGTTGATCCCGGCCCGCTCGAACGCCTCCCACGCGGTCTCCAGGAGCAGCCGCTGCTGCGGATCCATGGCGAGCGCCTCACGCGGCGAGATGCCGAAGAAGGCCGCGTCGAACTCGGTCGCGTCCGGCAGGAACGCGCCGCGGCGGGTGTACGACGTGCCGACCCGGTCCGGATCGGGGTCGTACAGCGCCTCGACGTCCCAGCCCCGGTCGGTGGGGAACTCGCCGACGGCGTCGGTGCCGGCCGCCACCAGCCGCCACAGGTCGGCCGGCGAGGTCACCCCGCCGGGCAGCCGGCAGGCCATCCCGACGATCACGACCGGATCGTCGGCGTGTGCCTCGCCCTGCGCGGTGGTGGCGTCGTCGGTCGTCTCGACCTCCCCGAGGAGTTCGCCGCGCAGGAACTCGGCGAGCGCGTTCGGGGTCGGGTAGTCGAAGACCAGCGTCGCGGGCAGCCGCAGGCCGGTCTCGGCGGTCAGCCGATTGCGCAGCTCGACCGCCGTCAACGAGTCGAACCCCTGCTCGCGGAACGGCTTTCCGGGATCCACCGCGGTCGCGCTGCGATGCCCCTGGACGACCGCCGCCTGGGTGCGCACCACCTCGACCAGGAAGCGCAGTCGATCGGCGGCACCGAGTCCGGTCAGCCGAGCCGCGAAGTCGTTCCCGCCGGCGCCCGGTTCGGCGCGTGGCGTGGCGGGCGCGGCGGCATCCGGGCGGTTCGTTTGCCGCAACTCGCCCACCAGCGGCGCGCGTCGATCCCGGAACAGCACGTCCCAGTCGATGTCGCACACCGTCAGGTGGGATTCGTCGGCGTCGAGTACCTGTCCCAGTACCCGGACGGCCGATTCCGGGTCGAGCATCCGCAGACCCTGGCGGGCCAATCGTTGCTCGACCTCGGGCGCGGCGATCCCGCCGCCGGCCCAGTGTCCCCACGAGATCGCGGTCGCGGGCAACCCGGCGGTCCGGCGCTGGGCGGCCAGCGCGTCGAGATGGGCGTTGCCCGGTGCGTAGTTGCCCTGACCGGGCACGCCGCAGATGCCCGCGAGCGAGGAGAAGAGCACGAACGCGGACAGGTCCAGGTCGCGCGTGAGCTCGTCCAGGTGGCGGGCTCCGTCCACCTTGACCCGCAACACGCGGTCGAGTTGATCGATGCTCAGATCGGCGATCAGCCCGTCGTCGAGCACGGCCGCCGCGTGGAAGACGGCGGTCAGCGGGAACTCGGCCGGGATGCCGGCGAGTACGTCCGCCAGCGCGGCCCGGTCGCCGACATCGCAGGCCGCGAAGGAGACCTGGACGCCGAGTCCGGCCAGTTCCGCGGCGAGTTCCGGCGCGTCGGCGGCGTCGGCTCCCGACCTGCTCACCAGCAGCACGTGCGCGGCCCCGCGCCCGGCGACCCAGCGGGCCACATGCCCGCCCAGCGCACCGGTGCCACCGGTGATCAGCACCGTCCCGGACGGTTGCCACGACCCGGTGGCGCGGGCGCCGTGCGGCGCCCGGACCAACCGGCGTGCCCACACCGCCGAACCGCGGACCGCGATCTCGCTCTCGCCGGCCGCGCCGGACAACACCGAGGCCAATCGTGCGGGCACGGCGTCGGCCGGAATCTCCGCCGGCACGTCGATCAGGCCGCCCCACAGGTCGGGCAGTTCGGCCGCGGCGATGCCACCGAAGCCCCATACCTGAGCCTGTTCGGGCGCCCGCACCGGGTCCTCGTCGCCGACCGAGACCGCACCGCTCGTAACCGCCCACACCGGAATCGACACACCCGCGTCGCCCAGTCCCTGGATCAGCGCCACCGTCGCGGCCGCGCCCCACGGCACCGCCGGGAAACCGGCGACCGGACCCTCGGCGAGCGCGAGCAGCGACACGATTCCGGCGACCGGCTCGTCGGCCGCCGCCAGGGCCGCCGCCAGCAGCGCACCCAGCGCGCTGCGATCCACCCGATCCCGCCCGACGACCACGGGCAGTGCCCGGGCCCCGGAGGCGGTCGGCGCGGCGCCGAACCACTCGGCCCACGGCGTGTCCTGCAACCCCTCCGGGACCAGCAGCAACCAGGTCCCGGCAAGTCGGCCCTCGTTCGCGGAGGCCACCGGGCGCCAGACGATCCGGTGCCGCCACGCGTCGCCGACCGCATCGGAGCGACGGCGCTCCCACCACGACGACAGGGCGGGCAGTACCGCACCGAGCGGCTCGGCCAGATCGCCGTCGACGTCGCCCAGCGCGGCGGACAGGCCCGCGCGGTCGCCCCCCTCGACAAGATCCCAGAACGCCGAGTCGACGGCCGCCGCGGTGGGCGGCGCGTACTCGCCCGTGTCCAACCAGAAACGTTCGCGCTGGAAGGCGTAGGTCGGCAGGGCGACCCGCCCGACCGCCTCCGCCTCGAACGCCGCGTCCCAGACGACCGGCACGCCGCGCACGAACGCCTCGGCCAGCGAGGTGTGCAGCCGGACCAGGTCGCCCTGGTCCCGGCGCAGCGTGCCTACGACCACGGTGTCGGCCGCGCCGACCTCCTCCAGGGTTTCCTGGATCGCGGCGGTGAGTACGGGGTGCGGGCTCACCTCGACGAACACACCGTGGTCCGCCTCCACGAGTCCGCGCACCGCCGCCGCGAACCGCACGGTCTCGCGCAGGTTGGTCGCCCAGTACGCGCCGTCCAGCCGGGCGGTATCGATCCAGTCGTCGGTCACCGTCGACCACACGGGAATCGATCCGGACACCGGCGTGATCCCGGCCAGATCGGCCACGATCCGCTCCCGGATCTCCTCCACCTGGGCCGAATGCGACGCGTAATCCACTGGGATCAGGCGAGCCCGACCACCCTCCGCCGTCACCGACGCGACCAGCTCCGCGAGCGCCTCCGGCTCTCCCGACACGACCACCTGACCCGGTCCGTTCACCGCCGCGACCGAGATCCGCCCGCCCCACCCGGCGATCCGTGCCCGCACCTCCGACTCGGCCGACGCCACCGACGCCATCCCGCCCCGACCCGACAGCGCGACGATGGCCCGGCTGCGCAGCACGACGACCGTGGCGCCGTCCTCCAGGGACAACCCACCCGCCACCACCGCCGCCGCGATCTCCCCCTGCGAATGACCCACCAGCGCATCCGGGGTCACACCGAAGGACCGCCACACCTCGGCCAACGACACCAACACCGCCCACAACACCGGCTGGACCACATCCACCCGATCCAACGACGGCGCACCCGACACACCCGCCAACACCTCGACCGGCGACCAGTCGACGTGCGGTTCGATCGCCTTGGCGCACTCGTCGAAGCGGGCCGCGAAGGTCGGGGACTGGGCGTACAGGTCGGCGGCCATCCCGGTCCACTGCGAGCCCTGACCGGGAAAGACGAACACGGTCCGGCCGGCCGCGTCGGCCGAGCCCGTGACCAGGCCCGGTGCCGCTTGGCCGTGCGCCAGCGCACCGAGCCCGGTGGTCAGTGCGGCCGGATCCGCGCCGACCACGACCGCCCGTTCCGCGAAGACCGAGCGCGAGGTCGCGAGCGAGAAGCCGATCTCCTCGGCTCCCGCGCCGGGTTGCGCGTCGAGGTGGTCGGCCAGCCGGGCGGCCTGGGCCCGCAGTGCCTGCGCCGACTTGCCGGAGAGCACCCAGGGAGTCGACGGCGCGGACGCCTGCGCCCGAACCGGCGCCGACTCACCGTCTTCGTCCGGCAGTTCCAGGATCACGTGCGCGTTGGTTCCGCTGACCCCGAAGGCGGAGACGGCGGCCCGACGCGGCGCCCCGGTCTCCGGCCACGGCTGAGCCCGGGTCAGGAGTCGTACGCCGCCCGAAGACCAGTCCACGTGCGACGTGGGCTCGTCCACGTGCAGCGTTTCGGGCAGTACGCCGTGCCGAAGCGCCTGGACCATCTTGATCACGCCCGCCACCCCGGCGGCGGCCTGCGCATGTCCGATGTTGGACTTCAACGAGCCCAGCCACAGCGGCCGTTCCGGAGCGCGGTCGCGGCCGTAGGTGGCCAGCAGGGCCTGCGCCTCGATCGGGTCGCCGAGCCGGGTGCCGGTGCCGTGTGCCTCGACCGCGTCCACGTCGGCCGGAGTCAGGCCCGCGTTCGCCAACGCGCTGCGGATCACCCGCTGCTGCGCCGGGCCGTTGGGAGCGGTCAGTTGACTGCTGGTGCCGTCCTGGTTGACCGCGCTGCCGCGGATCACCGCGAGCACCCGGCGTCCGGCCCGGCGCGCGTCGGAGAGCCGTTCCAGGACGAGCAGTCCCACGCCCTCGGCCCAGCCGGTGCCGTCCGCGGCGCCCGCGAACGCCTTGCAGCGGCCGTCCGCCGACAGACCCCGCTGGCGGGCGAACTCGACGAACATCCCGGGCGAGGCCATCACCGTCGCGCCGCCCGCGAGCGCGAGACCGCACTCGCCCGAGCGCAGCGACTGGGCGGCCAGGTGCAGCGCGACGAGCGAGGACGAGCATGCGGTGTCCACCGTGACGGCCGGGCCCTCGAAGCCGAAGGTGTAGGAGATCCGGCCGGACGCCACGCTCGTGGTGCTGCCGGTCAACACGTAACCGTCCACCCGGTCGGGCGTGGTCTTGTACAGGCGCGGGGTGTACTCCTGCGCGATCACGCCGGCGAACACCCCGGTTGCCGAACCGCGAACGGCCGCCGGGTCGATCCCGGCGTCCTCCAGTGCCTCCCACGCGGTCTCCAGGAGCAGCCGCTGCTGGGGGTCCGCCCCGAGTGCCTCGCGGGGCGAGAGGCCGAAGAAGGAGGCGTCGAACTCCGCCGCGTCGTAGAGGAACCCGCCCTGACGCGTGTACGTCTTGCCGACCGCGTCCGGGTCCGCGTCGTACAGGCCGTCCAGGTCCCAGCCGCGGTCGGTGGGAAAGCCGCCGATCGCGTCGCGGCCCTCGGCCACCAGCTGCCACAGGTCCGCCGCCGAGTGCACGCCGCCGGGCAGTCGGCAGCCGATCCCGACCACGGCGATCGGCTCGTTCCGGGCTTCCTCGTTCTCCCGCAGCCGGCGCCGGGCCTGGTGCAGGTCGGCGGTCACCCGGGTGAGGTAGTCACGCAGCTTCTCTTCGTTCGCCATGGGGTATCTGCCTTTTCCGTGCGGCGGCTTCGCCGTGGTCGTGGTGCGAGTACTGGGCGCCCCGCGGGGCGGTGGGTGGGCCGGGTTCAGGAGATGCCGAGTTCGTTGTCGATGAAGTCGAAGAGCTCGTCGTCGCCGCCCGCGCCGAGCTGTTCGATCAGCGCCGTGGTCGGATCCCCGGGAGCGGCGGCCCCGAGCCGACCCAGCAGGTCGTACAGCCGACTGACCGCTCCGGTGCGGAAGTCCTCGTCCGGGACCGCGCCGTCGGCCAGTAGGTCGGTCAACGAGACCTGCCACCGGTCGAGTTCGGCGAGCAGCGGGCCGGCAGCCGGGGGCGATGTCACAGCGAACAGGCGCTCGCGCAGGTGCTCGGCCAGGGCAATCGGCGTGGGGTGGTCGAAGATCAGCGTGGAGGGCAGCTCCAGACCGGTGCCGGCGTTGATCCGGTTGCGCAGCTCGATCGCGCCCAGCGAATCGAACTCGGTCTCCAGGAAGCCGCGTTCGGGCTTGATCGCGGCCGGGCCCTCGTGCCCGAGGATGGTTGCCGCGGTGACCCGGACGAACAGCAGCAACTCGCGCCGCTGTTCGTCCACCGGGCGGCCCGCGAGCCGCTCCCGGATCCCGGCCGCGGGCCTGCGGGCCGCGCCCGCGCGGGTCGGGGCGCCGCGTTGTGCGGGTACCCGCCCGGGGGTGGCCGCGCGAGCCACGTCGGCCAGGAGTTCGGTGGCCGCGTCCGGACGCAGCGCGCCGGTGTCGAGCCGGGCCGCGAGCGGGGCGGGCAGTGGTGTGTCCAGTGCGCGGTCGAACAGGTCGAGGCCGGTTTCGGTGCTCATCGGGGCCAGTCCGCTGCCCGCCATCCGGCGGCGGTCCACGTCGGTCAGGTGCGCCGCCAGGCCGCCGGCCTCGGCCCAGTGGCCCCACGCGATCGAGGTCGCGGGCAGGCCGTGGCTGTGTCGGTGGTGGGCGAGCGCGTCCAGGAACGTGTTGGCGGCGGCGTAGGCCGACTGGCCGGGGTTGCCGAGGACGCCGACGGCCGACGAGTACAGCACGAACGCGGACAGGTCCAGGTCGGCGGTGAGGGTGTGCAGGTTCCACGCGGCGTCCACCTTGGGCCGCAGCACGGCGTGCAGCCGCTCGGGGTCGGTGGTGGTGAGCGTGCCGTCCGCGACCACGCCGGCGGTGTGCACGACGGCGGTGAGCGGGTGGGCGGCCGGGATTGATGCCAGCAGCTCGGCGAGGGCGGTCGGGTCGGCCACGTCGCACGCGGCGATCCGCACCTCGGCGCCCGATGCGGCCAGTTCGGCGCGCAGTTCGTCGGCCCCGGGGGCTGCGGGTCCGGTCCGGCCGACCAGCAGCAGCCGGCGGGCGCCGTGCCGGGTGACCAGCCGGCGGGCGGCGAGTGCGCCGAGCGCGCCGGTGCCGCCGGTGATCAGCACGGTGCCGGTCGGGTCGAGGCCCCCGGGTACGGGCGGGACGGTCAGTACCAGCTTGCCGGTGTGTCGGGCCGAGCTCAGCCGGCGCAGCGCCCGCACGCCGTGTCGGATGTCCCACGCGGTCACCGGCAGCGGGGTGAGCGTGCCGGCCGCGAACAGCGGTGCCAATACCCGAAGCATCCGGCCGATCCGGGCCGGTTCCAGGGTCAGCAGGTCGAAGGCGCGGTAGTCGACGCCCGGGTGCGCGGCGGCGACCGCGGCCGGCTCGCGCGGGTCGGTCTTGCCCATCTCGACGAACCGGCCGGCGGGCGCGAGCAACCGCAGTGAGGCGTCGGTGAATTCGCGGGCCAGCGAGTTGAGTACGACGTCGATGCCGCGTCCCGCGGTCGCGGCACGGAAGCCGGCCTCGAAGTCGAGGGTGCGCGAGGAGGCGATCCGGTCGTCGGCCAGCCCTTGGGCGCGCAGTGTGGGCCACTTGGCCGGGCTTGCCGTGCCGTAGACGTCGGCGCCCAGGTGTCTGCCCAGTTGCACCGCGGCCGTGCCGACTCCGCCGGTGGCGGCGTGGACCAGTACCGATTCGCCCGGTCGTAGGCCGGCCAGCTCGATCAGGCCGTGGTAGGCGGTCAGGAACGCCACCGGCACGGTCGCGGCCTGGGCGTAGGTCCAGCCCGCCGGGATCGGGGTGAGCATTCGGTGGTCGACCACGGCGTGCGAGCCCAGGATGCCGGGGAGCAGGCCCATCACCCGGTCGCCGACCGCGAGTTCGGTCACGTCCGGGCCGACCTCCAGGACCCGGCCGGCGCCCTCCGCGCCGATCCGGGCGGCGCCGGGGTATCCGCCGAGTGCGATCAGCACGTCGCGGAAGTTCAACCCGGCCGCGCGCACCGCGATCCGCACCTGGCCGGGCGCCAGGGGTGCGGCGGCCTCGGGGGCGGGCAGCAGCGCGATGTTGTCGATGCTGCCGGGCTCGGTCACGTCCAGGCGCCAGGGAGCGGGCGGAGCGGGCGGTTCGAGCGCGTCCTCGGGACGTATCGGTGCCAGTCGCGGTGCCAGGATCGCGCCGCCGCGCAGGGCGAGGTGCGGTTCGCCGCCGGCCAGCGCCGCCGGCACCGCGGCGGCCGAGTCGGGGTGTCGGTCCAGGTCGAGCAGGCGCAGTCGGCCGAGGTGTTCGCCCGCCGCCGCGCGGACCAGGCCCCACAGGCCGGCGGCGGTCAGATCGCGGACGTCCTCGCCGGCGTGGGTGGCGACCGCCTCGTGGGTGACCAGGACGAGTTCGATGTCGGCCAGGCGTGGTTCGGCCGACCATTCGCGCAGCAGCATGACGGCCCGCTCGGTCACCGCGTGGGTGGCGACGACGGTGCCCAGGGCCGGGATCGGCCGATCGAAGGGCACCAGCACGTAGGCGGGCGGAGTCGCCCCGCCGACGAGCGCGGTGCGCAGCGCGGCAAGGTCGGCGTGCACCTCCACCGGCCGACCGAACGCCGCGGACTGGGCGGCGGATCCGAGCGGGCTCGACCCCCCGCTCCCGAGCACGACCCAGCGACCCTGCTCGACTTCGGCCTCGACGTCGGCGCCCGGCGCCGGGCTCGGGCTCGGCACCACCCCCGGCACCGGCACCCAGTGCACCTGAAACCAGGGGTCCCCCGCAGCCGCCGGGCGCGCGCCGAGCCGCTCGGCCGGGATCGCCCGCAGGGTCAGCCGGTCGATCGACAGCACGGGCGTACCCTCGGCGTCGGCCGCGGTCAGCGCGACCGCGTCGGGGCCGATCGGGGCGATCCGCACCCGCAGTTCGCGGGCGCCGGCGGCGTGTGCGGTGACCCCGGCCCACGCGAACGGCAACCGGGTGGGCGCGCCCGGTTCGGCCCCGGGCAACAGCCCGATCACGCCGTGCAGCGCGGCGTCCAGCAGTGCGGGGTGGACCCGGTGGCCGGTCTCCTCGGTCGACTCCGGCAGCGCGACCTCCACGAGCAGGTCGTCACCGTGCCGCCAGGCGGCGAGCAGGCCGCGGAAGGTCGGGCCGTAGTGGTAGCCCAGGTCGGCGAGCCGCCCGTACAAATCCTCGACGTCGACCGGCACGGCGTCCGGCGGCGGCCACGCGCCCTGTGCCCGGCCGGTTTCGGCGATTTCGGCCGGGGTCAGCCGGCCGGCGGCGTGCCGGGTCCAGTCGCCGGCGTCGGCGGTACGCGAGTGCACGGTCACCGGTCGGGTGCCGTCCGCGTCCGCGGCGCCCACCGCGAGTTCGATCCGCACGGTGCCGTCCGCGGGCAGCACCAGCGGTGCGGCCAGCACGAGTTCGTCCAGGCCGCCGGCACCGACCTGCGCGGCGGCGTACAGCGCCAGATCGACGAAGGCGGTGCCGGGCAGCAGGATCGTGTCGTGCACGGCGTGCTCGGCCAGCCACGGGGTCCGGGCGGACAACACGCCGGTCCACACCCGGCCGGAGCCGTCCGCGCGTTCGAAGCCTGCTCCGAGCAGCGGGTGTTCGCTCGGGTCGAATCCGGCCGAGGTCGGGTCGGCGGCGGGCTGCGGTGCGTCCAGCCAGTGCCGGCGGCGCTGGAACGCGTACGTGGGCAGGTCGACCCGGCGCACCGCGCGGTCGGCCCAGGCCGGGGTCCAGTCGAGCGGGGTGCCGGTGACGTGCAGGCGGGCCAGGGCGCCGGTGAAGGTGCGTGCTTCGGGGCGGTCGGCGCGCAGTGCGGAAAGCACGACCGGCGCGGGGTCGTCCAGGCTTGCCAGGGTCAGTGCGGTGAGCACGGCGTCGGGGCCGAGTTCGAGGTAGGTGGTGGTGCCGAGTTCGGCGAGGGTACGGATGCCGTCGCGGAACCGGACCGCCTCGCGGATGTGCCGAACCCAGTAGTCCGGATCGGCCAGTTCGGCGGCGTCGGCCACCGCTCCGGTCAGGTTGGACACGATCGGGATGCGCGGTGCGGCGAAGCGCAGACCCGCCGCGACGGTGCGGAACTCGGCCAGGACGGCGTCCATGTGCGGCGAGTGGAACGCGTGACTGACCCGGAGTCGTTTGCTCTTGCGACCGGTCGCGCCCCATCGCGCCGCCAGCTCCTCGACGATCTCGGCGGTACCGGATACGACCACGGAATCGGGGCTGTTGATCGCCGCGATGCCCGCGTGCGCCTCGTGTCCGGCGACCAGTTCGGCGATCTCCTCCTCGGTGCCCTGGAGTGCGATCATCGCGCCGGTGGCCGGCAGACCGCCCATCAACCGGCCGCGGGCCACCACCAGGGTCGCGGCGTCGGCCGGGGTGAGCACGCCGGCGACGTGCGCGGCGGTCAGTTCGCCGATCGAGTGGCCGATCAGGTGGTCCGCGCGGATCCCGTACGACTCGGCGAGGCGGTACAGCGCGGTCTCCACCGCGAACAGCGCGGGCTGGGTGTACTCGGTCGCGTGCAGCAGCGCGGCCTCGGGGCTGTCCGGCGCGGCGAACAGCAGGTCGCGCAGGGGGCGGCCGAGGGCGGCGTCCAGGTACACCAGTACCTCGTCCAGGGCGCGAGCGAACACCGGCTCCGCCGCGTACAGTTCGCTGCCCATGCCGACGCGCTGGCTGCCCTGGCCGGCGAACAGCACGGCGAGCGACCCGGCCGGGCGGGCCTCGCCGCGGATCAGGTTCGCCGCATCGACTCCGTCGACCAGTGCGTCGAGACCGCGCAGCAGGTCCACTCGGCCGGCTCCGGTGACCACCGCACGGTGGGCGAAGGTGTCCCGACCGTCGGCGAGCGTAAAGCCCACGTCGCCGAGGGAGGCGTCCGGGTGGTCGGCGAGGTGGGTGCGCAGCCGGGCCGCCTGGGCGCCCAGCGCTTCCTCGCTCGCGGCGGACAACAACCACGGGCCGCCCTGGTCGGTACCGGTCGAGGGCGGGGTCGGCGGGGCCTGCTCCAGGATGACGTGTGCGTTGGTGCCGCTGATCCCGAACGAGGACACCGCCGCGCGGCGCGGCCGATCGTGCCGTGGCCAGGCGGTCCGTGCGGCGAGCGGCTCGACACCGCCGCGGGACCAGTCCACGTGCGGGGACGGTGCGTCCAGGTGCAGGGTGCGTGGGAGTTCGCCGTGCCGCATCGCCTCGATCAGCGCGATCACGCCGGTCACCCCGGCGGCGGCCTGGGTGTGTCCGAGGTTGGATTTGACCGAGCCGAGCAGGAGCGGGCGATCGTCGGGACGGTCCGCACCGTAGGTGGCGAGCAGCGCTTCCGCCTCGATCGGGTCGCCGAGTGTGGTCCCGGTGCCGTGCGCCTCGACCGCGTCGATCTCGGCCGGGGTCAGCCGGGCGTCGGCCAGCGCCTGGCGGATCACCCGCTGCTGGGCCGGGCCGTTGGGGGCGGTCAGCCCGTTGGACGCGCCGTCCTGGTTGACCGCGCTGCCGCGCACCACCGCGAGTACCGGGTGGCCCAGGCGACGGGCGTCGGACAGGCGCTCCACCAGGACCAGCGCGACGCCCTCGGCCCACGCGGTGCCGTCGGCGGCGGCCGAGAACGGCTTGCACCGCCCGTCCGGGGCGAGCCCGTGCTGGCGGCTGAACTCGGTGAACATGCCCGGCGTGGACATCACCGTGACGCCGCCGGCCAGTGCCAGGGTGCATTCGCCCGCCCGCAGCGCACGCACCGCGAGGTGCAGGGCGACCAGGGACGAGGAGCACGCGGTGTCGATGGTCAGGGCCGGACCCTCCAGGCCCAGCGTGTAGGCCAACCGGCCGGAGGCGACGCTGCTCAGGCTGCCGGTGAGCAGGTGGCCGCCGTAGCCCTCGGGTGCCTCGTGCAGGCGCGGCCCGTAGTCCTGCGGCATGGCGCCGACGAACACGCCCGCCCGGGTGCCGCGCAGCGTGCTCGGCGCGATGCCGGCCCGCTCGACCACCTCCCAGGCGGTCTCCAGGAGCAGGCGTTGCTGCGGATCCATCGCGGCCGCCTCGCGCGGGCTGATCCCGAAGAAGCCGGGGTCGAACGCGTCGGCGTCGTAGAGGAAGCCGCCCGCGCGCACGGAGGACGTGCCGGGCCTGGCCAGTTCGGGATCGTAGAGCGCGTCCAGGTCCCAGCCGCGGTTGTTCGGGAAGGGTCCGATCGTGTCCGTCCCCTCGGCGAGCAGGTCCCACAGCGCCTCGGGGGTGTCCGCGCCGCCGGGCCACCGGCCGCCGGCCGCGACGACGACGATCGGGTCGTCCTCGTGCGCGACCGGCGTCGGTGCGGCCCCGGACGGTCCCACGCCGGCGGGCACGGTGCCGGCCGTGTGGTCCGCGAGTCGGCGGGCCACCGCCCGGGGGGTCGGGTGGTCGAACGTCAGCGAGGCGGACAGCCGGGTCCCGCTCGCGGCGGCCAGCCGGTCGCGGAACTCCAGCGCGCCGACCGAGTCGAAGCCGAGGTCCTTGAACGTGCGGTCCGGGTCGACCGCACCCGGGCCGGCATAGCCCAGCACGACGGCGGCGGTGGCGCGGACCAGGGTCAGCGGATCGGGCCCGGTCGCGGCGGCCGACTCCGGCTCCGTGGCCGGGTCCTCGGGTGCGGCCGACCGCACGGCGATGTCGGGAGCGGCGGCGGGCAAAGCGGTGGCGGGTTCGGCGGGTTCGGCGATCCAGTGCGCGGTGCGCAGGAAGGCGTACGTGGGCAGCGCGGTGCGTCGGGCGCTCGCCGGCAGCGCGGCGGTCCAGTCCACCGGGGTGCCGTGTACGTACACCTGGGCCAGCGAGGTCGAGAATCGGCGCGGGCCGCCGTCGCCGCGGCGCAGTGTGCCCACGGTCAGCGCGTGCGCGCCGGCGGTCTCGTCCGCGTCCAGGATCTGCCGAAGTCCCATGGTCAGCACGGGGTGCGGGCTCGCCTCGACGAAGGTGCGCCGGCCGTCGGCGAGCGCGGCGCGGACCGCGTCGTCGAAGCGCACCGTGCCGCGCAGGTTGCGGTACCAGTAGTCGGCGTCCAGTTCGGTGGTCTCCAGCGGGCCGCCGGTGACGGTGGAGTAGAACACGATCGGGCTCGGCGCCGGTTCGATCCCGGCGAGTTCGCGGGCCAGGTCGGCGCGCAGCGGTTCCACGTGCGGCGAGTGCGAGGCGTAGTCGACCGGGATGACCCGCACATCCACACCGGCGGCGGTGTACTCGGCGAGCAGTGCGTCCAGCGCGTCCCGGTCGCCGGAGACCACCGTGGACGCGGGGCCGTTGATCGCCGCGATGCCCACCCGGTCGGCCCGGTCGCCGAGCTTGGTGCGCACCTCGTCGGCGGGGCGCGGGATCGAGGCCATGCCGCCGCCGGGCGCGAGGCGGGCCAGCAGTCGGCTGCGTCGGGCCACCAGGCGGGCCGCGTCGGCCAGGGTCAGCGCGCCGGCGATGTGCGCGGCGGCGATCTCGCCCTGCGAATGCCCGATCACCGCGTCCGGGCGGACCCCGAACGCCTCCCACAGGCGGGCCAGCGAGACCATCACGGCGAACAGCACGGGCTGTACCACGTCCACCCGCTCCAGGGAGGCCGCGCCGGCTGCGTCGCGCAGGACGTCGTGCGGCGACCAGTCCACGTGGGCCGCGAGCGCGTCGGCGCAGGCGTCCAGGTGCGCGGCGAACACCGGCGAGGTGTGCAGCAGTTCGCCGGCCATGCCGATCCATTGCGAGCCCTGGCCGGGGAAGACGAACACGGTCGAGGTGTGTGGGCGGGCGCGGCCGGTCACCGCACGGGCGGTCGGCAGCCCGGCGGCCAACGCGGCGGTGGCTTCGACGAGTTCGGCAGAGTCCGCGCCGAGTACGACGGCCCGGTGCTCGAACGCGGTCCGGCCGGCGGCCAGGGTCAGCGCGACGTCCTGCGGCGCGGTGAGCGCGGTCGGTGTCGCGTGCAGCCGTTCGGCCTGACCGCGCAGCGCCTGCGGATCGCGGGCGGACAGCGGCCACGGGAGCACGGCGGCGGCCTCGGTGAACGCGCGTGCTCCGGGCAGGTCTGCGGAGCGCGTGGCGGGCGGTTCGCCCAGTACGACGTGGCAGTTCGTCCCGCCCATCCCGAACGAGCTGACCCCGGCGAACAGGGGGCGGTCCGGGTGCGGCCAGGGGCCGGGTTCGGTCTGCACCCGCAGGCCGGCCGCGTCCAGGTCGATCGCCGGGTTGGGGGTGGTGTGGTTCAGGCTCGCGGGCAGGGTGCGATGCCGGATGCCCAGCACGGTCTTGAGCAGGCCGACGATGCCGGACGCGCCCTCCAGGTGGCCGACGTTGGTCTTGGCCGAGCCGACCGCGACCCGATCGGCGCCCGTTCGCCCCGCGCCGTACGCCTCGCCCAGGGCGGCGGCCTCGATCGGGTCGCCGACCCGGGTGCCGGTGCCGTGCAGTTCGACGTACTGGATCCGTTCGGGGGTGATGCCCGCCGCGTGTGCCGCCCGGCGCAGCACGTCCGTCTGCGCGCCGGTGTCCGGAACGGTGAATCCGTCGGTGTCGCCGTCGCTGGTGATCGCGCTGCCGTGGATGACCGCGTGGATCGGGTCGCCGTCGGCCAGTGCCGCCTCCAGCGGCTTGAGCAGCACCACCGCGCCGCCCTCGCCGCGCACGAAGCCGTTGGCCCGTTCGTCGAAGGTGAACGAGCGGTGGTCGGCCGAGAGGCCGCCGAAGCGTTCCGCGGCCACGGTGCTCTCCGGCGCCAGGTTGAGGTGCACGCCGCCGGCGAACGCGACGGTCGACTCGCCGCTGCGCAGGCTCTCGCAGGCCAGGTGGACCGCGACCAGCGAGGAGGACTGCGCGGTGTCTACGGTCAGGCTCGGGCCGCCCAGATCCAGGGCCCAGGACAGCCGGTTGGCGATCAGGCCGCGGGCGACGCCGGTGAAGGTGTGTCGGGTGATCGCATCGGTGCCGTGCCGGTGGACGACCGTGGACCAGTCGTTGGCGATCGCGCCGACGAAGACCCCGGCCCGGGTGCCGGCCAGGGATCCGGGTGGGAGGCCGGCATCCTCGGCGGCCTCCCACCCGAGTTCGAGGAACAGCCGCTGGTGCGGGTCCATCGCGTCCGCCTCGCGCGGCGAGATCCCGAAGAAGGCCGCGTCGAAGGCGTCGACCCGGTCCAGGTAGCCCCCGGGCCGCAGGTCGGCGCCGCGTCGACGCGCTGCGGTGGGTTCGCCCACCGCGGCGGCGCCCTCGCGCAGCAGTTCCCAGAACGCGGTGGGGTCGGCGGCGCCCGGCAGCCGGCACGCCGTCCCGATGACGGCGATCGCGGTGCCGTGCCGGTCGCTGCTGCCGGTGGTGTTCTCGCGGCTCATCATCGCGGAGTGCTCGCCCCTCATCCGAACGGTCCGATCCCGAACGGCGACGACTGCGCCGAACGGTCTCCAGATTCGTCCGGCGCACCCCACCCCGATAACCCCTGTCGATCCCCTACCGACCCCACAGGCGAGGACCCACGAAAGGGCCCCCGACCGGGGTGTTCCGAATCCGCCACACGTCGGCGCGGCAGAGCCGGTCCCACCCCCGGTCGGGGGCCGTTCAGCCCGCGATCTCCTCCTCCAGCCAGGGCGGCAGGTCCAGTCGGCGGGCCACGCCGAGTTTGCGATAGACCCTGGTCAGGTGTTGTTCGACGGTGCTGACCGTGATGAACAACCGACGCGAGATCTCCCGGTTGGTCTGACCCTGTGCGGCCAGTGCCGCGACCCGGCGCTCGGCGTCGCTCAACCCCGCGCCCAACTGTTCTTCGACGCCGGAGGGCTCCGCGACCATCGCGGGCGGCTCCGGCGCGCGCACCCGACCGGGCTCGGCGACCCGGCCGGACTCGCCGATCCGGGCCGGTTCGTGCAGCGGCGCCGGCTCCGGCGCCTCGGGTATCGCGCCGTCCCGGTCGGGTACAGCGGCCAGCCGCTCGGTCCGCACCAGGGTGCGCGGCGGTGCGGCCTGGCACATCTCGGACAGCTGCCGGGCCCGCTGCGCCGCGCGCCGGGCCCGGCCGAACTCGCCCAGCTCGCGGTACGCGTCGCCCAGGTCGGCGAAGACCAAGGACAGCTCGAAGCGATCGCCACAGGCTTGGAGTTCGCGGATCGCCTCCCACAACAGCGCGGGTCGGCGACGCAGTTCGACGACCGAGGCCTGGACGCCCAGCGCGAGTCCCCGGGTGCGGGACGGCTCGTCGGGCAATCGCTCGAACTGGTCCGCGAGCAGTTCCCGGGCCGCGTCCGGATCGCCCAACCGCACGTGGGCGCGGGCCGCCTCGACCCGCCACGGCACGATCCCGGGCAGGTCCATCCGCCACGCCATCATCAGCTCGCCGCAGGACATGAAGTCGTGCAGGGCCGCGTCGGGGCGGCCGGTGGCCAGGTTGTACCGGCCGCACGCGTGCAGGTAGTGCAGTCCGGCCGGGGTGCGGAACATGGCCCCCGGCACCGGCAGTTCCAGGTAGCGAGCGGCCTGCTCGTGGTCGCCCCGGGCCACCGCCGAGGAGATCCGCGCGGCCAGCGGGACACCCACCGCAACCCCCCAGCCCTCCGGCACGATCCGGGCCAGCGCGGTCTTGGCGCTGTCCTCGGCGCCGAGCAGGTCGCCCTGACGGACCGCGATCTCGCCGAGCACCGCGGCGAGCAGGGCATGGGCGATCGGGCTGCGCCGGGCGGCGGCCCGGTCGATCAGCGCGACGCACCACTCCTGCGCCTGCGCGGCCCGATCGGCGTAGACGAGCGCGGTCAGCGTGGAGGTGAGCGACTCCACCGTGGCGTCCTCCAGGCGCGAGCCGCGCAGGATGCGTTCGGCGCGGTCGTACACCTGGTCGCCGCCGAGCCGGCCGGCCAGTACGGCGGTCAGCAGATCCAGCCCCTCGATCCGGCCGATGGTCGCGGGCAGCGGGGACACCTCCGGTTCGGGCCCGGGCGGGCCCGCGTCCCCGGCCGGATACCAGTACTTGAGCCAGGTCCGGGCGGCGCGGGCCTCGGCGGCGGTGACCCATGCGTCCGCCTCGCCGGGCGCGCAGGACTGCCAACCGGCGTCGATCACGGCCTTGGCCTCGTCGAGTCGGCCGTACCAGGCCAGGTAGCGCACGCACACCAGCGCGTCGCGCCCGCCGAGCCGGCCGTCCCGTACGGCGGTGGCCAGCCACGGCACGTGTCGGGCCGCGGCGGCCGGGTTGACCAGCCATTCCAGGCCGATCAGGAATGCCTTGATCGACACCCGGGTGCATTCGTCCGGCGCGATGCGTTCGGCCAGCTTGAGGTAGTCCACGGCGAGCCGCAGATCGCCCTCGGCGACCACCGTCTCGGCCGCCTCGCGCAGCGTGCGCACCGCCCACGGGGCGCGGAAGTCCCCGGCGCCGGCCAGGTGTTTGGCGACCGACTCGGAGGGGGCGCCGTCGATGTGCAGCAGGGTCGCCGCCCGGCCGTGCGCGTGCTCGCGATCCGGGCGGGTCATCGTGTCCAGCACCGCCGACCGGGCCCGGTCGTCGCGGAATCTGCCGCAGGCCACCAGGCCGGCGTCGTTGAGGGTGCGCGCCGCGCGGGTGGCCGTGGCGGGTTCGAGTTCGAGCAGTTCGGCCAGGCCCTCGGTGGTCTCGGATTCGCCGAGCACGGCCAGTCCGCGTGCGACCTGCACGGTGGCCGGGTCGAGCCGGTAGAGGCAGCCGACCACGGCCCGGCAGTACGCGTCCGCGACGGTGGGCCGCAACGGGCGCCGCGCCGGGTCGGAGCGCGCCCCGGGGCCCATGTCCTCCAGTAAGGCGCGGACCAACAGCGGGTTGCCCCCGCTGAGTTCGAGCACGTCGGCGGACAACCGGGCGGCGGCGACCGGGCCGAGATGGTGACCGAGCAGTTCGGTGATCGGGCCCTTGCCGAGCAGTCCGAGGCGGATCCGCTGGTGGTGCGGCTGGCGTTCGACGTCCGCGGAGAACGCGGCGAAGGCGGCCGAGGGCGCGGCGGCGTGCTCGCGCTCGCCGAGCAACACCAGAACCGCGGCGCTGCGGATCCGACGGATCAGGTGGGCCAGGAATTGCAGGGACACCGGGTCGGCGTGCTGGATGTCGTCCACCACCACCACGACCGGGTTCGCTACGGCCAACGCCAGGATCACCGCACACAGTTCGTGCACCGCACGCACCGTGGTCGCATCCAACGCGTCGGTTCCGCCGAAGGCGGCGGTGTACGCGCCGTCGTCCAGGAGCCTGCCGATCCGCTGCGCGTCCGCGTCCGCCAGGGGCGCGGACTGGACCAGTTGGCGGACCACGCCGAGCGGGAAGTCCTGTTCCATCGGGGTGCCCACGGCACGCAGGAAGAGGGCGTCGTCGGTCGCGGGCCGATCGCCGAAGGCGTGCAGGAGGGCGGTCTTGCCGACCGCCACGGGTCCGCAGACGGTGGTCACGCCGCCGACGCCCGTCGCGCAGCGGGCCCGGGCGGTATCCAATCGGCTGAGTTCCTCGGTTCGCCCCACGAAAAACACGTGCCACTCCCCCGGCGGAAATCCATGCGTTTCCGCGTGTTGAATTCGCTATTAACTCTGATTAATATTTCCCCACGCGCGTACCACCCCCGGGTCCGCGGCGAGGCACGATATCCACACCTCGATACGACCGGGACGCACGATTTCGGGGCCCGGGGCGCCGGAGCCGCCGGGCATGCCGGCAAGCCCGAGGAGACCTCGGAAACGGAGAGGGATCGATCCGGTCCTGGTCGGATGTACGGGTGCGACGGCCATGCGCACCCGCTGACGGGCACACCCGTCACCGGGCAACACATGGGCCTCGACCCGACGAACGATCCCTACGACGACGGATTCAGCGACACAGTCCGCTGGACATGCGCGCGAGGTCCACGTCGAGGCGGGACACCAGGGCGAGTCGCGAGGCGCTCGCACCACGGGTCCCCTGCACGGCCATCTCCGAAGAAGAAGTAGAAAAGCTCTGAGTCGGTGATCCGGACTTTCGCTTCATAGCTGAACGGCAGTCTAGAAATCCGCCCGCGTCGCGTCAACACGAAGGTGTCGCGAAAGAAAGCCGACACCCGCACGCACCGTTCGCCCCATTTTGCCGCGGGCCGGGCGTACGAATGCCGCCCGGGCGGACAACTCCGGCCAACATCCCGATCCCGCGCGTACCGACAAGGGTCGGTAGGGGTTCGTTAGGGGTGCTGGGGGTCGGCGCGGCGCCACTACCTTCCTGGATGTGCCGGCGGCGGTCATCGCTTCGCCCTGCGCCCCTTCGCATCACCTCCCACTCTCGACAGGACTCGACCATGCGCGTAATCCGACCACGTCTACCCGGAATCGTCGGTGCGGCCCTGGCCGCCGCGTTGGTCCTGTCGGCCTGTTCCTCCACCACCGAGACCGGCAAGGCCGCCGCGGAGGCGGACGCGGGTCCGCCGGTCAAGGGCGGCTCCGCCACCGTGGCGATCAACACCGAGCCGACCTGCTTCGACATCCACGTCAGTCCGCAGGACATCACCGCGTCCATTCAGCGCAACGTCTTCGACTCGCTGGTCTCCGAGGACGACCAGGGCAATTTCCATCCCTGGCTGGCCACTTCGTGGGAGACCGCGCCGGACCTGACGAGCTACACGTTCAAGCTGCGCACCGACGTGAAGTTCACCGACGGCACCGCCTTCGACGCGAACGCGGTCAAGGTCAACTTCGACAGGATCGCGGCCAAGACCACCAAGTCGCAGTACGCGGCCAGTCTGCTCGGCCCCTACACCGGCGCCGAGGTGCTCGACCCGGCGACCGTCAAGGTCACCTTCGCCAAGCCGTTCGCGCCGTTCCTCCAGGCCGCGAGCACCGCCTACCTCGGCTTCTACTCGCCGCAGGCCCTGGCCGCGAGCGGCGACAAGCTGTGCGCCGGCGGCGCGCACCTGGTGGGCACCGGGCCGTTCAAGTTCGCGGCGCACACCAAGGGCCAGAGCCTGACCCTGGAGAACAACCCGGCGTACAACTGGGCGCCCGCCGGATCCAAGCACCAGGGCGCCGCCTACCTGGACAAACTCACCTTCCGCTTCCTGACCGAGGACTCGGTCCGGGTGGGTGCGTTCGCCGGCGGTCAGGTGGACATCGCCGGGTCGATCCCGCCGGTGAACGTCAAGAGCCTGGAGGGGCGCGCGGACGTACGCATCCTGCGCCACGACTTCGCCGGCGCCGTGTACAGCCTGTTCCTGAACACCACCCGGGCGCCGTTCGACGACGAGCGGGTGCGCAGGGCGGTGCAGCGCGGGATCAACATCGGGCCGAACATCCAGTCCATCTACTTCGACCAGTATCGGCGTGCCTGGGGCCCGCTGGGATCGGCCACACCCGCCTACGACAGGTCGCTGGAGAACAGTTGGCCCTACGACCCGGCGCTCGCCGGGCGGTTGCTGGACGAGGCCGGGTGGAGCGCGCGCGACGGCGACGGCTACCGGACCCGGGAGGGCAAACGGCTGAGCGTGCAGTGGCCGAGTGCACCGGCGGCGGTGCGCGAACAGCGCGACATCCTGGCTCAGGCGGTCCAGGCGGACCTGAAGAAGATCGGCGTCGAGGTCCAGCGGCCGGCGCTGGACCTGGGCGCGTTCACCACGAACGCGTACGCCGGCAAGTACGACGTGCTGGACATGAGCTGGGCCCGGTTCGAGCCGGATGTGTTGCGGCTGTACTTCAACTCGGCGAACCTGCCCAGCACCGGCGGACAGAACGCGGCCTGGCTGAGCAACCCGCAGATCGACGAGTGGACCAACGCGGCGGCGGCGACACTGGATCGGGCCACCCGCGATCGGCTCTACGCGCAAACCCAGGCGTGGGTGGTCGAGCACGCCGCGGTGGTGCCGCTCTACTCGGCCACCACACTGTTCGCGACCGGCAAGCAGATCAACGGTCTGCGGCTGGACCCGAACGCGTGGCCGCTGTTCCACGACGTGTGGACCGCGCGGCGATGACCGTCGCCGTGACATCGGTCGAGCCGGCCCGGCTGCCGCGCGTCCTGCGCGCGGTGGGCGGGCGGCTGGTGGCGATCGCCTCGGTGCTGCTGGGCGCCGCGACACTCGCGTTCGCCGGGCTCAAGCTGCTGCCGGGCGATCCGGTGGCCACGCTGCTGGGCCCGCAGACCACCGCGTCCCCCGCCGTGCGCGCGCAGATCCGGGCCGACTACGGCTTCGACGACCCGCTGTTCAGCCAATATCTGCACTATCTGGGCGAGTTGCTGCACGGCCGACTGGGCGAGTCCTATCAGCTCCAACAGCCGGTGTCCGCGCTGATCGGCGAGCAGTTCGGCTCGACCTTCGAACTGGCGATGGCGGCCCTGGTGTTGGCGGTGGTGATCGCGGTGGTCTCGGCGCTTGCCACCGCCGGGCGCCGGTCGGTGCTGCGCTCGGCGCTCGGCGCCTGGGAGTTGGTCGCGGTCTCCACGCCGTCGTTCTGGCTGGGCATCGTGCTCCTGACCGTGTTCTCGTTCCGCCTGCAGTGGTTCCCGGTGGCCGGCGCCGAGGGCATCGAGACGCTGGTGCTGCCCGCGGTCACCCTCGCCCTGCCGATCGCCGGCGTGCTGGCCCAAGTGTTGCGCGAGGGCCTGGAGAAGGCGCTGGCCGAGCCGTTCGTGGTCACCGCGCGGGCGCGCGGACTGAGCCGGGGCGCGGTGCGGGCCCGGCACGCCTTCCGGCACGCGGCGATCCCGCTGCTGACCCTGTCGGGCTGGCTGACCGGGACCCTGCTGGGCGGCACGGTGCTGGTCGAGAAGGTCTTCGCCCGGCCCGGCATCGGCGCCCTGACCCTGCAGTCGGTGAACACCAAGGACATGCCGGTGGTGATGGGCGTCGTGCTGCTGGCCGCCCTGGTCTTCGTGCTCATCTCGCAACTCACCGACGTGCTCTACGCCGTCGTCGACCCACGACTGCGGAAGGGATGAGCGAATGAGCGGGATTTCGGCACCCGGGAAACGGCGAGTCCGGATCCGCCGACACGGCACCCCGCGTCCGAGCGTCGTGGTGGCGCTCGCCGTCCTGGTGTTGTTCGCGCTGCTCGGGCTCGCGCCCGGCCTGTTCACCGGCACCTCACCGATCGAGACCGATCCGCTCGCCGCCCTGCGGGGTCCCGACGCCGAGCACTGGTTCGGCACCGATCAACTCGGCCGCGACGTGTTCGCCCGAGTCCTGCACGGCGCCCGCCCTTCCCTGCTGCTGGGCCTGGGCGCAACCGCGTTCGCCCTGGTCGGCGGCACCGCCTGGGGGCTGCTCTCGGCGCTCGGCGGCCGGGCCGCCGATCACATCTGCATGCGCCTGGCCGACATCATGTTGTCGCTGCCCGAATTGTTGCTCGCGCTGTTCGTGGTCACCCTGCTCGGGCGCGGCACCGTGGACGTGATGGTCGCGGTGGCCATCGCGGCAATGCCCGGCTACGCACGCCTGGTTCGCGCCGAGGCGCTCGTGGTGCGGCGTTCGGGATACGTCGAGGCGGCGGCCGGCCTGGGTCTGCGCCGACCCGTGCTGATCGTGCGGCATGTGCTGCCCAATGCGATCGGGCCGCTCCTGGTGCTGGGCACGGTCGGCTTCGGCACGTCGCTGATCTATGCGTCCGGGCTCAGCTTCCTGGGCCTGGGCGCGCAACCGCCCTCGCCCGAATGGGGCGCGATGCTCTCCGAGGGTCGCGGCTTCCTGGAGACCGCGTGGTGGATCGGGGTGTTCCCCGGCGCCGCGGTCACCTGCGCCGTGATCGCGGTGAACGTGGCCGGTCGGCATGCCCGTACCCGTTTCGCCGGAGGGATTCCCCGATGACCACCACTGCCCCGACCGAGCCGCTGCTCGTCGTGGACGGACTCGACGTCGCCTTTCCCGGCCGAGAACCGGTGGTGCGCGACGTGTCGTTCACCCTCGCACGCGGCGAATGTCTGGCCGTGGTCGGCGAGTCCGGCTCCGGGAAGAGCGTCACCGCGCGCACCCTGGTCGGACTCACCGGGGGCGGAGCCCGGGTGAGCGCCCGCCGACTCGCCTTCGCGGGCACCGACCTGAGCATGCTGTCCGAATCGCGCTGGCGGGCGCTCCGGGGCCGCCGGATCGGCCTGGTCCTCCAGGACGCGCTGGTCTCGCTCGACCCGTTGCGCACGGTCGGCGCGGAGGTCGCCGAGGCGCTGCGCACCCACGCGGTGGTACCACGCGCTCGGGTCGGCGATCGTGTGCTCGAACTCCTGGACGACGTGGGCATCCCGGATCCGGCGCGCCGCGCGAGGCAGTATCCGCACCAGCTCTCCGGCGGCCTGCGCCAGCGCGCCCTGATCGCATCCGCGCTGGCCGGCGGCCCCGAACTGCTGCTCGCGGACGAGCCGACCACCGCGCTCGACGTCACCGTGCAGGCCCAGGTGCTCACCCTGTTGGGCCGGCTCAAGGAGCGGGGCACCGCCGTGTTGCTGATCAGCCACGACCTGGCCGCGGTGGCCCGGCTGGCGGACCGGATCGCGGTGATGCACGCGGGCAGAATCGTCGAACAGGGGCCCGCCGAACGGGTCCTGACCGAGCCGGAGCACACCTATACCCGGGCACTGCTCGCGGCGGTGCCGTCGGCCGACGCGAAGGGGACCCGGCTGTCCGCACCGGTCGGCTCGACCCGGGTCGCGGTGCCCGCCGCGCCGCCGGTGGGCGCGGTGCTGCTGGAGGCGACCGGGATCGGCAAGCGCTTCCGCGGGCCGGACGGCACCGGGCACGACGCGGTCCGGGACGTGTCGTTCGCGCTGCGGTCGGGCGAAACCCTGGGCGTGGTGGGCGAGTCCGGGTCCGGCAAGACCACGGTCGCGCGGATCGTGCTGGGTTGGGAGCGTCCCGACGCGGGTGTGGTGCGCTTTCGCGACGCGCCCTGGAGCGAGCTGCCCGAATCCGCGCGGCGCGCCTCGCGCGGCCGGATCCAGGCCGTACAGCAGGACCCGCTCGGCTCGTTCGACCCCCGGTATCCGGTCGCCCGCATCCTGGGCGAGGCGGTCGCCGCGGCGGGGCTGCCGGGCGGCCGGCTGCGCTCCACCCGGGCCGCGCATCGCGCCCGGGTTCTCGAACTCCTCGATCAGGTCGGCCTGTCCACGGATCTGCTGGATCGGCGACCACGCGACATGTCCGGCGGCCAGCGGCAACGGGTGGCCATCGCCCGGGCCTTGGCACCGTCGCCCGAGTTGATCGTGTGCGACGAGCCGGTGTCCGCGCTGGACGTGTCCATCCAGGCGCAGATCCTGGACCTGCTCGCCGACCTGCGGGCCGAGTTGAGCCTGGCGCTGCTGTTCATCTCGCACGATCTGGGGGTGATCCGGCACGTGAGCGATCGCATCCTGGTGATGAAGGACGGCCGGGTGGTGGAAAGCGGCGACGCCGAGCGGGTGTTCATCCGGCCCGAGGCGCAATACACGCGCGAGCTGCTGGCCGCCGTACCGCGCCCGATTGCGGCGGTGGGGGTAGAGGTGGGGAAGACGGCCGGGGTGACGGAGGCGCCCGGGGCAGCGGTGACGCACGGTACGGCGGTGGCGCACGCAGTGGCGGTCGAGACCGTCGCGGCGGCGGCCGGTGAGGTGGCGGACGCGGCGGGTCCGGCAAGTGCGGCAGGCCCCGGGGAGCCGGAGGCGCGCGGTGGGCGGGTGCTCAGTGGCGGGGCCGCGTCGTGACCGCGCCTGCGCCCTCACGCGGGGCGAACGCGCGCAGGAACGTGGTCACCCCGGCGGTCACCGCGCGATCGAGGGCCGCGTCGTCCACCGGCCGGGTGCCCAGCGCGGTGAGCGTGGGCAGGTCGCCGGAGATCAGTGCCAGGAACTGGTTCGCGGCGGTGACCGGGTCGTCGATGTCCAGGTGTCCGCCGTGCGCGAGCCGGGCCAGTCGGCCGGCCAGGGCGTCGATGATCTGTACGGTGCCACCCTCGCGGATGGTGTCGTACAGGTCCGGGAAGCGCGCCGCCTCGGCGTACACCAGCCGCTGGAGCGCCCAACCCTTCTCGCCCGCCTGACACTGCACGACGCGGTGAGCGATCGCGGTCAGCCGCGGATGCAACTCCTCGGCATCGGTGGGGAACGCCTCCAGCGCGGCCAGGATCCGGCCGCTGGATTCGATCGCGGCCTCGACCATGACGGTGCGGAAGAGGTTCTCCTTGCCGCCGAGGTGGTTGTAGATGGTCGGCTTGGACACGCCGGCCTCGGCGGCGATCGCATCGATGCCGGCCAGTGTGTAGCCCTCACGGGTGAACACCGCCTCGGCGGCGGCCAGGATCGCCCGACGCTTGTCGATCCGGCCGCGCGTCGTGCCGTGGGCGGGAGGGGGCGCAGGCGCGCGGGTCGTCGTCGGATCTGCCGCCGACGGTCCCGCGGGCGCTGATCCGGTTGTCGGCGATCCGGTCGTCGCTCGGCCCGCCGGCGTGCTCCGTGCCGCCGTGTCGCCGGCCGCTCGCGTCGTCGACCTCTTCGTTCCCTCGACCATGTTGCGACGTTACCAGACGTGCTGTTAATTTTTACTCGCGAGTTTAGTTAACTGATCTCATCGGTAACTTGGAGGCATCCATGGCCACCGCACCTCCCGACCCCGAGACCAGGATCGACGGGCCACTCCTGCGTCTGATGCTGGTCATGCTGCTCGGCGGCGTGATGGGGATCCTGGACACCACGATCGTCAACGTCGGCATCGACACCCTCGGCGAACACTTCGACGCACCACTCGAGACCATCGAATGGGTGGCCACCGGCTATCTGTTGGCGCTGGCCGCGACCGTGCCACTGGCCGGCTGGGCCGCCGGCCGATTCGGCGGCAAGACGGTGTGGCTCACCGGCCTGACCGTCTTCCTGGCCGGCTCGGCATTGTCCGCGATCGCCTGGAACGCGGAGAGCCTGATCGCGTTCCGGGTGCTCCAGGGCATCGGCGTCGGCGCGCTGGAGCCGACCCTGCTGACCATGCTGGCCCTGGCCGCCGGGCCCAAGCGGGCGGGCAAGATGATCGGCATCGTCGGCGCCGTGGTCACCCTGGGTCCGATCCTGGGCCCGGTGCTCGGCGGCGTTTTGCTCGAACACGCCAACTGGCGCTGGATGTTCATCATCAACCTGCCGATCGGCGTGATCGCCCTGGCGCTCGCCTACCGGCAGATCCCGGCCGATCCGCCGCGCGAGGGCGAGCCGCCGCCGCTGGACGCACGCGGCATCTCGCTGCTGTGCCCCGGCTTCGCGGCGGTCGTCTACGGCCTCTCCCAGGCCGCCGGCGACAGCGGCTTCGGCGCACCGCGGGTGATCGCGGCGCTGGTCGCGGGCGCCGCCCTGATCATCGGCTACGTGCTGCACGCACTGCGCGCCGAGCACCCGCTGATCGACGTGCGGTTGTTCCGGATCCGCGGTTTCGCGGTCGGCATCGGCGCGGTGTTCCTGACCGGCATCCTGCTGTTCTCGTTGCTGTTCCTGATTCCGCTGTACTACCAGGTGGCACGCGACCGCGGCGTGATGGCGGCCGGCCTGCTGCTGGTGCCGCAGGGCGTCGGCGTGTGGATCGGTATGCCGATCGCCGGCCAACTGTTCGACAGGGTCGGCGCCCGTGCGCTGATCCCGTTCGGCGGCGTGCTGGCCGCGCTCGGCATCCTGGGTTTCAGCACCGCCGACGCCGGTACGAACACGGCGATCCTGGTGGGCTATTCGCTGGTGACCGGCGCGGGACTGGGCTTCGTCGGCGCGCCCGCGATGTCCTCCGTCTTCGGTTCGGTGGCCCCGGAGTCGGTACCCAGCGCGACCGCGGCCGTCTACCTCGGCAACCAGATCGGCGGCACGCTCGGTATCGCCATCGCCGCACTGGTGCTGCAGAAGCGCACCGAGAGCCACGCCGTGGTGTCCGCATTCCAGGGCACCTTCGGGTACCTGATCGCCATCGCGGTGGTGGTCGGCGCGGTCGGCCTGCTGGTGCGCCGCGCACCGGCCGCGCCCACGGCCGCCGAACCGGACACGGCCTCGTTGCCGGCGGAGGGCACGCCCTTGCCGGAACCGGCCCGCTAGGAGGCCTGATCGGACTCGGGCCGGCGCCCGAGTCCGAGCCCGGCCCGCGATCGCCTGGGCGGCGCGCGGACCGGGCCTGTACACACGCGCCGTGGCGCGGAAGGGCAGGGTGCGGGGGTCGGGCGTGGGAGCAGGGCGCGGGGCGCGGGGGTCGTTCGGTCGGTGCGGGCGCGGAGGCACGCGTCGGTGCGGCGCGGGATCGGCCGGCCGGGGCGATCCCGCCTCGACCCCCGCGCGGCCTTCGCGTCCGCCTCCGGGTCGACCGCCGCACCCATCCCGCCCGAAAAATTCCTCGCATACGGGGCGTGAGGATGCGCCGGCCGCGGTGTCCCAAGGAGGCAGGATCCGGCGGGGAGCCGGGTCACCTCGGGGGGACGCCATGCAGGAAACCGTGCACGACGGCAATCAATCGGACGGTGGTAGTCCGGTTGATCTGCGCAAAGACCCTTCGGCCGCGCGGCAGGGCGACGAACCCCCGTCCCTCGACGGGCAGACGACGGCGTCTCGGATGCCGCTCGATCGCCCGACGGACCGGGAGGCGACGGACCTCCGGAAAGCGGACCCGCCCGAGACGGACCTCCGGAAGACGGACCCGCACGGGCCGGACCTCCGGAAGGCGGACCCCCGCAAGCCCGACCGACCGATGACGAGTCGTCAAACGCCCGAGCGCGCACCGGAACCGACCGGTCTGCTCTACGACCTGATCCGCTGGCCGATCCGGATCATCGCGGTGATGGTGCTGCTGCCGACCCGATTGGCATGGGAACTGCTCAAGGTGACGGCCCGGGGCACCCGGGACCGGATCGTGTTCCCCGCCGGTCGACTCCTGGTGGGGCTGGGGCGCGCACTCGAGATCGCGGTGTGGGACTGGTTCCTGGTCCCGATCGTGCGGACGATCCTGGCCGTCGGGCGCCGGCTCGACACGTGGCTGTGGAGGCTGATCCTCGTCCCGCTCGCAAAGGCCGTGCGGGTCGGTGTGTTCGCGGTGGGCCGGGGGTTGTGGTGGTTGGCCGTCGACGTGTTGTGGCGCGGGCTGCGGCTGTTCGGCCGGTACGCCGTCGTGCTGCCGCTGCGCTGGGTCCGGACTGCGCTGCTGCGTCCGCTCGGCGCCGGGCTGGTCGCACTCGCCCGCTTCGCGGTCCGCGTCGCCGGCATGCTGGGCGCCGGGCTCGTACGCGCCCTGTACCTGCTTCTGGTGGTGCCCGCCCGGTGGGGTTGGCGGGCCGCCCGGGTGATCGGTCGCGGCTTCGCACGGTGGCTCCACTACGTACTGATCGTGCCGCTCAAGTGGCTGGGGCGCCGGGTGGTGGCCGGTGCGCGAGTCGGCCGACGTGTCCTGGTCGCGCTCGGGCGAGGCGTGGGCTTCGTGCTCCGGCACGCCGTGTCGAGGCCGGCCGCGTGGGTCTGGCGCGGACTGATCCGCGGAGCCGACCTGGTCCGACGCGGCCTGCGCCTGGGCGCCCGAATCGCCGAACGCGCGCTCTACCTCGGCCTCGTCGTACCGATCCGCTGGGCCGGCCGCGGCGCCCTGCGCGCAGTGCGGCTCGCCGGGCGCGGCCTCGCGATGATCGGGCGCGGCATCGGGATCGTGTTCGAGACGGTCGTCGCCCGACCGGTGGTCTGGGCCTGGCATCGGGTCGTCCGCCTCGTTCGTGCCCTCGGTCGGGCCCTCGGCTGGGGGCTGCGTTTCCTGATCGTGCTGCCGCTGCGCTGGGCCGGCCGCAAGACCGTGATCCTGGTCCGACTGATCGGTCGGGCCCTGCGTTTCCTGATCGTGCTGCCGCTGCGCTGGGCGGGGCACAAGACCGTGATCCTGGTCCGACTGATCGGTCGGGCCCTGCGCTTCCTGATCGTGCTGCCGGCGCGCTGGGTCGGCCGCAGGACCATGTCGGCGGGCCGGTCGCTCGGCCGGGGACTGCACTTCGCGACGGTCCGACCGGCGATCCGCGTCGGGCGCCGTACGGTGCTTCTGGGCGGCGCGAGCGCTCGGGCGCTGCGCGTGCTGATCCGGCGACCGCTGGTGTGGGCGAGGACGGCGGTCCTGGCACCGACCTCCCGCGCACTCGCACACGCCTGGCGCGCGACGCTCGAACCGATCCGCGCGATCTCGCGCACCGTCTGGGCCCAATCCCGCCAGGCCGGCCGCGACGTGCGCCGCGCACTGTCGTTCGGCATGAGGTCGTCCGACAAGTAGCACTCCGGCCTGCCGGCGCGCAACCAGCGCGACGCGCGGCGGCGAGACCGCACCGGGACCGAAGCTGCCCGGGAATCGCACGGGCGACCCTCGACAACACCCATACCCGACCCGTACCAATGACCGCATTCATGCTTGAAACGCCCCCACACCCACCCCGACCATGGGGTGTCCATTGCCTGCAACGGCTTCTGGAATGGGGCCAAATCTCGTTGAATGTCGTCGTGGATACGAATGTGGCGACGATTCGGCGTGTGACGACAGTGGCGGACGTGATCGCGGCCGGGGACCTCTTCGACGACCCGGTACGCCCGGACTGGGCGGCGCGCTTCCTGGGCGAGGCCGGGCATCACATCCTGCTCGCCTACGTGGGCTCCACCCCGGTCGGGATGGTCACCGGCGTCGAGACGACGCACCCGGACAAGGGCACCGAGATGTTCCTGTACGAGCTGGCGGTCGCCGACGACCACCAACGCCACGGCATCGGCCGCGCGCTCACCGAGGCGCTGGCCGAGCTGGCCCGCAAACGCGGCTGCTACGGCATGTGGGTCCTGACCGAGCGCGACAACGAGGCCGCCGTCGCGACCTACCGCTCCGCCACGGCCGACACCGAGTCCGACCACGTCATGTTCGCCTGGACCTTCGACACCTGAGCCGGCCCGCCCACCCGTGTCGGGCCGGTCGAATCGGGCACAGGTATCCGCGAGCCCGGTCGGCCGGCTCCGGTTCCGGACGCGTCGGCCATCCGCCCCGCGGGGTGCTCGACGACCCGGTCGAGCCCTCGCGACGCCGCGAGGAAGCAGGTGCATGCCATGGCCCAGGTCGTGCGTGAGGTCGAGCGCAAGTATGTTGCGCCGGATGGGGTCGGGCTGCCCGACTTCGCCGGGATGTCGGACGGGGTGCGGGTCGAGGTCGGCAAGACCGTCGAGCTGGACGCGATGTACTTCGACACGCCCGGTCTGGCGCTGGCCGCGCGCGGAATCACGCTGCGCCGACGAACCGGGGGCGCGGATGCCGGGTGGCATCTGAAGCTGCCTGCCGGGGTGGACGCGCGGGACGAGGTACGGGAGCCGCTGGGTGCGTCCGAGCGGGAGGTGCCGAACGGGCTCGCGGTGCGGATCCGGGCGTACACGCGTGGCGGCGAGCCGGTGCCGACGGTGCGCCTGCGGACCGTGCGCGAGGTGCGGATCGTCCGGGCGGGCGGGCCGACCCTGGCCGAGATCGCGCACGACACGGTGACCGCCGAGGTGTTCGTCGGGCCGGGTGTGACCACGATGTCCTGGACCGAGGTCGAGGTCGAACTGGTGGACGGTGAGCCGCCGCTGCTGGACGCGCTGGATCGGCGGCTGACCAAGGGCGGTTGGCGGCGCTCCGAGGCGGCGTCCAAGCTCGGGCACGCGCTGGCCGAGGCGGGCCTGCGGCCGGAGCGCCGGATCGCGCGGCCGCGCGCGGGAAGCGCCGGCGCGGTGGCGTTGGACTACGTTCGCGAACAGGTGGAAACGCTGCTCGCCTACGACCCCCGGGTGCGCCTTGACGAACCCGACGCGGTGCACAGGATGCGGGTCGCCACCCGACGGCTGCGCAGCGCGTTCCGGGTCTTCTCGCGGGTGCTCGACGAGCGGGTGACCGGCATCCTGGGCGCCGAACTCAAGTGGCTGGCGTCGGAGTTGGGTCGGGTTCGGGACCAGGAGGTGTTGGTCGAACGGCTGCGCGAACGCATCGCCGCGCTGCCCGCGGAGGCGGTGCTCGGACCGGTGGAGGCCCGGCTGACCGCCTGGGACGCGCGGCGCCGCGCCGAGGCCCGGGTCCGGATCCTCGCCGAACTCGACGGCGCGCGCTACTTCGCCCTCCTGGACGCGCTGGACGCCCTGCTCGCCCGGCCGCCGTTCACCGCCCGGGCCGGTCAACCGGCCCGCCGTCCGGCCGCGGCCGCCCTGCGCCGGAGCGATCGGCGGATCTCCAGGCGGGCCCGGGTCGCGCTGCGCTCCCCCGCCGGGCGGGCCCGCGACACGGCCCTGCACGAGGTGCGCAAGGCCGCCAAACGGGTCCGCTACGCGGGCGAGGCCACCCGCCCGGCGTTGGGCAAACCCGCCAAGCGGCTCACCAAGCGGGCCAAGCGCATCCAGGGCCTGCTGGGCACGCACCAGGACAGCGTGCAGACCCGCAAGGCCCTGCGCCGACTGGCCATCGCGGCCCACGGCGCGGGCGAGAGTTCCTTCACGTGGGGCCTGCTCTACGGCGAGGAGGTCGCGCTCGCGCAGCGCATCGAGAAGGAATTCCCGAGCCACTGGGCCGACTTCGCCCGGCCTCGACTGCGTCGGGGTTTGTAGCCGCCGCTCGGCCCGGCCCAGGCCCCGTCCGGGTGCGGCGCAAGTCACGAGTCGTGCGTTCCGCTTTTGGGTTGCCGACCCAACCGCTACGGTCGGTCCAGCGCAAATGGGGCGGGCGCGCGACTGCGCGCACCGAGGGTGTGGGATCCAGGGGTGGGCATGGACGACTGGCGTTTCGACGTACCTACGAGCGGCAGCAAGCACCTGCCCCCGGATCCCGGGTACATCAAGGGACTGGCCAGTCAGGGCTACCGCTTCGAGGAGGCCGTGGCCGACCTGGTGGACAACTCGATCGACGCCGGCGCCTCGGATGTCGTCGTGCACTTCCGGCGCAGCGGCGACCTGCTGACCTCACTGATCATCGTGGACAACGGACGCGGGATGACCGAGGCCGAGTTGGACACCGCGATGACGGTGGGCAAGCGGCGCACGTACGGCGACAAGGCGCTCGGCATGTTCGGGATGGGCCTGAAGGCGGCGTCCTTCAGCCATGCGGAGAGCGTCACGGTGATCAGCCGGGCCAAGCGGGCCGGCACGGTGGGCCGGCGCTGGCGTACCGAGCAGGCGCAGGAGAGCTTCCAGTGCGACATCGTCGAGCTGGAGTTCGCCAAGCGCTTCCTGGACCTGTACGACGAGTACGTGATGTGGAACGGCACCGCGGTGCGCTGGGACGGCGTCCGCGACTTCCCCGCACGCGGTGACGCCGGACAGACCGACATCTACCTCACCAAGACCATGCGCTCGCTGGCCGACCACCTCGGCCTGCACCTGCACCGCTTCCTCGCCGACGGGCGGATCCGGATCACCATCGCGGTCTCCGGCACCGACGACGCGACGCCGCCGATGACCTGGCAGGTCCAAGGCGTGGACCCGTTCGGCTACCCGATCTCCGGACTGCCGGGGTACCCGCGCACGTTCACCACCACCCTGGACGGGGTGGGCGCTCTGGAGCTGACCGCCCACGTGTGGACACCGCGCTCCAACGCCGAGCAGTTCCGCCTCCCCGGCGGCATCCTGGCCCGCCAGGGCCTGTACGCCTACCGCAACGACCGACTCGTGCAGGCCGGCGGTTGGCACGGGCTGCGTCAGGGTGAGCAACACCTGTCGCTGGCCCGGATCGAATTCGACCTGCCGGCCGAGTCGGAGCAGGCGTTCGGACTCACCGTCAAGAAGGCCGAACTACAGCCGATCCCGGGCTTCGTGGACGCGGTCGAACGCGCGACCGACGCCGACGGGCGGACCTTCCTGGAGTTCCTGAAGGACGCCGAGGGGGCCTACCGGCAGGCCCGTACCACCACCCGCGAGCGCAAGGCGGTGCTGCCGCCCGGGAAGGGCTTCGCCCCTGAGCTGCGCGCCGCGATCGAGGAGGAACTCCCCTTCGTACCGGGCGAGGAGCCGATCGAGGTGCGCTGGGCGCCGCTGGGCGGCGACGTGTTCTTCGCGATCGACCGCGAGGAGCGCCGACTGCTGCTGAACAAGCAGTTCCGCGCCGCGCTGCTGGGCGGCCGACGCGGCGGCCTCAACGACGTGCCGGTGCTCAAGACGCTGCTCTACCTGCTGATGAACGAGGCGTTCACGGGCGAGCGGATCGGCCCGCGGGTCAAGGACAACCTGGACCTGTGGCAGTCGCTGCTGCTGACCGCGGTCAAGAGCGAGACCGCCAAGTACGGCCCCGAGGCCGCCTCGTGAGTTCGGATCGTCGCAGCAGGCACCTGAGCTGCGACGCGCTGCGCGACCACCTCGACAACCGGATGCCGATGCTGATCCCGGTCGAGGGCGACCCGCCGCTGTACTGGCACCTGGAGGCGGGCGGCCTGCGCCCGGCCCTGCGCATCCCGGTCCCGCCCGGCACGAAGGCGCCGCGACTGGGGACGCAGGGGATTCGGGCGGTGTGTGTGTTGGACGGGGGTGAGCAGTTCCTCCAGGTGTTCATCGAACAGACCAAGCTGCTCCGCGAGTTCCACATCGTGTGTTGTGAGATCGCGGACCGTGTCCAGAACGATGGGGTCGCTCCGGTAGCGGCCGTGCAGACGACGGTGATGGCCTGGCGCAAGCTGCTGGCCCGAGGTCGGCAGATGTCGCTCGAAGAGGAGATCGGCCTCTTCGGCGAACTGCTCACGCTGATCGGCCTGGCGGCGGCCCGGGGTTGGCACGCGGCCGTCGACGCGTGGCAGAACCCGAAGTGCGCGGACCACGACTTCACCGTCGGCCCGTACGACATCGAGGTCAAGACCGTTGCCGGGCGGGCCCGCGTGCACACGATCCATGGGCTGACCCAGCTCACGCCGCATGCGGATCGGCCACTGTGGTTCGTCTCGCACATGGTCGAGGAGAGCGACGCCGGTCGCACCGTACTCGGTTTGATCGAAAGCATCCGCTCGGCCATCCGCGCGGAAGCCCCGGGTGCCCTGGAGGACTTCGACGCCCGGCGTCTCCTGGTCACCGCCGGCGGGCACGCGATTCCCCGCGAGCATCGTTGGGCGCCGGCCGGGGCCACGCTCGCGTTCCCGGTGGACGCGGACTTTCCTCGGCTGACCCAGGGCCTCCTCGACGCCCTGCCCGAGTCCGTCACGGTGCGCATCGTCGACATCGACTACCGCATCGACGTCGCCGATCTGATCCCCTCGATCGCCCCTTCCCCGGACGGACTCGACCGTACCGTCGACCTGGGCATGTTGCCGCCCGACGTCGCGTCGGGCCTGTCCGACCCGCACGACCCGAAGGACGGGCAACGGTGACCGACGACCTCGCGCTGCTCGCACTGCACCGGGCGGCCTTCGGTGGCATGGCCACGGGCCCCAGGAACCTGGCGAAGGCGCTGGCCTACCAGGCCGAGGAACACGGTGGGCCGCTCCCCGATCTCGGCGAGCCGGCGCTGCGCCGCCGACTGCACCACGCGCACCCGGACGACCCGTTGCTGATCCTGTGGCGCGACCGGCTCAGCCGCTGGGACTTCGCCGACGGTGAGCCCGCGTCGAACACCCGGGAACGCCGCGCCGCCACCTACCAGGCCCTGGGCCTGGAACCGGCGACCCGCGAACTCCTGGATCGACGCTCACCGTTCGCGCGCGGCAGCGGCGCCGTGGTGATCACCGACGAGGGCTGCGATCCCTGGTACACCCAGGAGGTGGCCCGACACCACAGCCACTACTGGGACGCCTATCGAGACACCCTGCTGGGCAAGAAGTGGGCTCCGGAGGCCGTCGCCGCACTCGATCGCGACACGACCCGCGTGGTCGAACGACTCGCCGACCCGGCCGGGGAACAGCCGTACCAGTCCAAGGGCCTGGTGGTCGGCTATGTACAGAGCGGCAAGACCGCCAACTTCACCGGTGTCGTGGCCAAGGCGATCGACGCGGGCTACCGCCTGGTGATCGTGCTCACCGGCACCATCGAGGCACTGCGCGCGCAGACCCAGCGCCGGTTGGACATGGAACTGGTCGGCGTCGAGAACATCTACTACGGCCAGGATCCGGATGCGGGCACCCTCGCGTTCCGCGACTACGACTACCTGGACGACCGGGACCGGCTGGACGGCAGGTTCCTGCGGCACGGTGCGCTGCCGTCGCGGCTCGGCGGCTTCGACATCGTGCGACTGACCCGGCACCAGGACGACTACCAGGCATTGCGTCAGGGGCTCAGCGCGCTGGAGTTCGAGAAGGCCGACCGGTTCGTCCCGCTGTACGCGCCGGAGAACCTGCACCGCAGTTCGGCCCGGCTGATGGTGGTCAAGAAGAACGCCTCGGTGCTCAAGAAGCTGGTCAAGGACCTCGGCCGGATCAAGACCGAGCGCGGCGAGATCCCCACGCTGATCATCGACGACGAGTCCGATCAGGCGTCGGTGAACACCTCGGACCCGAGGAAGTGGGCGCAGGACCAGGTTCAGCGCACCGCGATCAACGGCATCATCTCGGAACTGCTCGGGATGTTGCCGCGCGCCCAGTACGTCGGCTACACCGCGACCCCGTTCGCCAACGTGTTCATCGATCCGGCCGACGCCGAGGACATCTTCCCCAAGGACTTCGTCATCTCGCTGGATCGCCCGGACGGCTACATGGGCGTCGCGGACTTCCACGATATCGACTCCACGATCCCCGCCGACGAGCGCACGGTGGCCAACTCGGCCGGTCTCGCCCACGTACGCTCGGTTCGGCCGCTGCACGACGACGACGACACGGACCTGTGCACCGCGATCGACATGTTCGTGTTGACCGGCGCGATCAAGTTGTTCCGCGAGGACTACGGTCTCGGCGCCGACCACTTCCGGCATCACACCATGCTCGTGCACGAGTCGGTGAAGACGCATGTACACCGGGACCAAGCCGAGTTGATCAACGCCATCTGGCGCCGCGCGGGCTACCTCGGCTCGGGCGCGCAGGCCCGGCTGCGCCGGCTGTACGAGCAGGACGTGCGACCGGTCAGCGAGGCACACGCGGCGGGCGCGGCGATCCCCGGGTCGTACGCCGACATCGCGCCGTACATCGGCATCGCCGCGATGCGGATCGAGGACTCGATCGGCAGTCCGGTGGTGGTGATCAACGGCGACAAGGAGATCGAGCAGCGCACCGCGGACTTCGACCGGCAGAAGGTCTGGCGGATCCTGGTCGGCGGCGCCAAGCTCTCGCGCGGCTTCACCATCGAGGGCCTGACCGTCTCCTACTACCGGCGCAAGACGCTCGCCGGCGACACGCTCATGCAGATGGGGCGCTGGTTCGGTTTCCGGAAGAACTATCGCGACCTGGTTCGGCTGTACATCGGCCGGGACGAGGGCGGTCGCAACGGCGACCTGTACGAGGCGTTCGAGGCGATCTGTCGCGACGAGGAGGAATTTCGCGACCAACTCCGGCTGTACGCCGAACTCGTCGACGGCGCTCCCCAGGTGACCCCGGCGCAGATCCCGCCACTGGTCACCCAGCGGTTGCCGTGGCTCAGGCCGACCGCGCGCAACAAGATGTTCAACGCGGAGTTGGTGGAGACCCGGTCGCCGGGGTTGTGGGTGGAACGGTCGGGATATCCGACGAAACCGGCCGACCTACGGCACAACGTCGAGCGGTTCGCCCCGGTGATCGCCGCGCTGGAACCGGGGCAGGTGGAGTTGGCCTTTCCGGTGGAGGATCGACTGCGCCGGTTCCCGGCATACCTCGGTCGGATCACGAATACGCGGCTGCTGCCCGTGTTGCGCGAGCTGCGCTGGTCGGATCCGGGCCAGTTCGGCCCGGACCTGGTGTACCTGGAGAACCCCAGGATCGCCGGCCACATCGAGGACTGGGTCGTGATCGCCCCGCAACTCCATGATCCCGATCGCGCGTCGGTGACCCTGCACGGCTTCGGCCCGCTCGCGGTGGTCAGCCGAAACCGACGTACGGGCACCCTGTTCAACAAGGTCAGCTTTCCGCCGCATCGTTACGCGGCCCGGCGCATCGCCGGTAGCGGGCCTTCGATCGGCGACCCGGTCGCCGACGGCCTGGTCGCGCCGCGTCGTGGCTGCCTGCTGATCTACCCGACCATGGAGCCGGATCGGAACGAACTCGTGATGGCCTTCGCGCTGGTCCCGCCCAGCAGCGCGGTCTCCCCGGACCGCCGCCTCGTCGCCTTCCGCGCCAAGGACTCCTCCCGGGCCGCCTCCGCGATCGTGGCGGCGCCGGCCTGACCGCCGCCCGGCATGCCCGAACGGGGCGGCCCACCTGCCGGTGGCGCCGCCCCGTTCATGCCCTCGTCCGACGCCCGGGCCCGGCCGTCGGATCGTGGTCCTGGTACACCGTGGTCCTGGGCCGTGTCCGGCCTAGTGCACCCAGAGCGACCAGAGGGTGCCGCCGTTGTTGAGACAGAGGTACACCGGGCCGTGTGCCGGTGCGGCGGCGCGGCCGGCCGCGTCGCAGGACGCCTGCGACGGGTAGTAGCCGTAGAAGATGAAGCTGCCACCCGGGGCCGGGTCCGCCATCGCGGGCTGCGCGGCAGCCCCCACGCCCAACAACGCCGCGGTCAACGCGACACCCGCCATAGCCTTGCGCATGTGCTCGACTCCATTTCTCGCCCCGAGAGCAACTCGGTTCGCTGGAAAGGTAATTCGGGTTGTGCTGTGGTGCCGGCGCGCACCCTGAAAAGCTAGCCGGTGCCCTGGACCCGAGCAATAGGTCTATACCAATTGAATCGATCCACACGTTTCTCACACGTTCGGTGGACGACGCCGATCCACACCGGCCCGGAATGGTTCGTCGACCGTGCCGGTTGTCCGAAGGACGTCCGGCGGCGCCACGACCGCCGGCGACACCCAAGGAGATGCGCATGTCGACACCCCCGCGGGGTCACCTCGTGACGACCGTGCACAGCACGCAGACCGTGACGGTCGAGATCGACGGCGAGATCGTCGCCCGATCCGAGCGGCCGGTCGTGCTCTTCGAGACCGGGCTGCCGATCCGGTACTACCTCCCGCCGGACGACGTGGAGTTGACCCGCTTCGAGCCCACCGACACCCACACCACGTGCCCGTTCAAGGGCGAGGCCTCCTACTGGACCTACCTGGGCAACGGCGCCACCGGCCCGCGGACCGACGTGGCCTGGGAGTATCCCGACCCGATCGACGCCGTCCCCGCCATCGCCGGGCACCTGTGCTTCTACGACACCGTCGCCCGGATAACCGTCGAGGGCGAGCCGCCGGCACCGCCGGCCTGACCCGCGACGCCACACGCTTCCCCACACCTACGCACGCACACGCACGCACGCAGACACACACGCACACGTACCGAAGCGCGGGGCGGGCCCGCCGAGGCCGGTCCTGGGCCCGCCCGCCCCGCGCCCGGACTCAGCAGCTCAGGTTGTTGCCGGCGCTCGTGCCCAGGATCGCCACGAACGACTGGTAACGGTTGATCCGGCTCTGCACCTGCGCCGGATTGCCGCCGTTGCACTCCAACGCGCCGTTGATGCTGCGGATCGTCTCGCCGAAGCCCGCCCCGTTGACCATCGCGTTGTGCGGGGTCATCGTGCCGGGGCCGTTCTGGGTGTTCCAGTACCAGAGGCCGGTCTTCCAGGCGACGGCCGGATCGGTCTGGACGAGGTTGGGATTGTTGAGCAGGTTGATGCCCAGCGCGTCCCCCGCCGCCTTGTAGTTGAAGTTCCAGCTCAGCTGGATCGGACCGCGCCCGTAGTAGGCGGCCTGCCCGGCCGGGCAGCCGTACGGCTGATTGGCGTCGCAGTAGTGCGGGTAGTTCGCGGTGTTCTGCTCGACGATGTACACCAGACCGCCGGTCTCGTGGCTGACGTTGGCCAGGAACGCCGCGGCCTCCTGCTTCTTGACCGTGTCGCTGCCGGTGTTGGCGAAGCCCGGGTAGGCGCTCAGCGCGGCGGTCAGGCCGGCGTACGTGTAGAACGGGTTCCGGCTCGGGAACATCTGGTTGAACTGCGCCTCGCTCACCACGAAGTCACCGGGGTTGCCGCCGTTTCCGCCCGTGCTTCCCCCGGTGGTCGAGCCGCCGGTGGTCGAGCCGCCGCAGGTGAACGGCTCCCAGAACCAGGTGCTGATCACCGGGTCGTAGCCCGGGTTGGCGTTCTTCGCCCGGTAGAGGTTTCCGTTGCTGTAGCGCACCACGTCACCGACCGAATAGGACGTGCCGGCAACCCAGTTCGGGAACGTACAGGTGCCGCCGCCACCCCCGGTCGAGCCACCGGTCGCGCCACCCGTGGTCGTTCCGCCGCCACCGCCGCACGAGCCCTGGTCCGCCCAGACCGCCGTGGTTCCGGGCACCTCGCCCTGGGTCCACCACTTGGCGCCCCAGTTGTGTCCGTTGTACGAGGCGGTCGCGCCGCCCGTATAGACGGCCGACGAGTTCCATCCGGTCGCACAACTCGCCGCGGACGCGGTCGAGGCGAACGGCAGCACCGCCGCCAACGCCCCGATCACCGCGATGGCCAACAGGAACGCCACGATCCGTTTTCTCGCCATGGAAAGCCCCACTCCCTCGCACAGGACGACACACTGCGCGTGATCGACGGAAGTACCGATACACGTACTTCGATGGCCGTACCGGGACCGGCGCTTGCCTCGATCGAGGCCCCTGGACGGGGTGTTGCGGGGCTCACTCAATACGAATGGTCTATACCAGTCAAGGCCCGGGCGGAATTCGTCTCATGTCCCGGGCGATACCGGCTCGGCGCGGACCGGCACGGGAGCCGACCCGGAGCAGACACCGGAGCCGGCCCCGCCTCCTCGGCGAAACCGGCTCCCGTGCACGTCCGCCCGCCAGGCCGTGTCCGGCGCATCTTGGTGGGGCCGGACACGGCCTAGTGCCGCGCCCGGCAACGTTCACCCCGTCGCGGCGCCCGGCACGGCACCTCGCCGCCCCGCCGAAACGTCCGAGTACTCCAGTACGAGAACGTTCCGGCGGCACGCCGATGCACCGCACCGAACACCGCGACGGGGCAAACGTTGCCGGGCGCGGCACTAGTTCGCGGCCTTCACCAGGTCCGGCGCCTCGGGTGCGGTGCCGGCGGGCCCGGCGGCCCGGGCTCGTCGCGCGCCGAGTCCGAAGAATCGTGCCGCGTTGCCGCCGAGGATCGACTCGCGCTGCTCCATGGTGAGTTCCGGGCAGGCCCGGACCACGCCGCCGGGGTCCGACTCGCCCAGGGGGAACGGGAAGTCGGTTCCGAGCATGACCCGGTCGGGCCCCATCACCTCGACCAGCAGTCGCAGCGCGCGCGGGTCGAACACGGCCGAGTCGACGTAGAACCGGCGCACGTACTCCGACGGCGGCCTGGGCGAATCGGCCCGGACCAGGTCCCGGTTGTGCCAGGCGTTGTCGGCTCGGCCGAGCAGGAACGCGAAGCTGCCACCGCCGTGGCAGAAGCACAACTTCAGCGACTCGGGCAACTTCTCGAACGCGCCCTGGAGGATCATCCCGAGGATGCTCAGCTGGGTCTCCGCGGGCATCCCGACCAGCCAGGGCAACATGTGCCCGCGCATGCGCTCGCCGCCGAGCATGTCCCACGGGTGCACGAGCACCGGGATCTCCTCGGCGGCGCAGTGCGCGAGGAATTCCACGATCCCGTCGTCACCGAGGTACCGCTCACCCACGTGGTTGCCGATGTGCACACCGCGGTGACCGGCCGCCGCCGCCCGGGACGCGGTCTCGCAGGCCGCGCCGATGTCCTGGAGCGGCACCTGACTCAGCGGCAACAACCGCCCCGGATCGAGCGCGCAGTAGTCCAGGATGCGCTCGTTGACCAGGTCGCACCACTCGACCGCACGGGCGGTCTCGGCGGCGTACCCGAACATCAGCGGCGTCGAGGAGATCGCCTGTACGTCCACGCCGAGGGCGTCCATGTCGGCCAACCGGCGCTCGGGATCCCACAGCGGCGCGATCACCGGACGGTACTCGTCCTCGCCGCTCATCATCATCCCGGTGCCGTCGCCGTGAACCCGCAGCCACGGCTCGCCCGCGCCCGTCAGGATGCGGCTCTCGGCCTGCGAGATCCTCGGGAAGACGTGCGAGTGGACGTCGATGACAGTCACGGAACCTCCGTGGTTCACCGCCGGGCTCGGCCGGCGGTCGGGGCAGTGGTGGAGATCGGGTGAGGGGTGCGGCTCGGGTGAGGGGAGATCGGGTCGCGGGGCCCGGTGCCGACAGTCCCACGGACCGCAGGAACGCGGACCGCACGAGCCTCAGGCACACGGGCCCGAGCCCCACGGACCGCGCGCACGCGGACCGGCGTCACGCAAAGGCGTCGGATCCCGGCACGGTCCGTGGGCGCAGTTCCTCGGGCCATTCCCGGCCCGGGTGAACCGCGCCGCAGTGCGGGCAGGTCCGGTCCCCGTCGTAGAACTCCTCGAACAGCGGCGGCAGGTCGTCGACGATCGAACGCAGCTGTACCGGCGCGCGGTTCACCAGCCGGTGGCACTCGACGCAGTACCACTCGAACGCGTCGATCAGGCCCTCGGCCCGGCTGAACTCGACCACGAGGCCGATGCTGCCGGCCTCCGGCCGTTGCGGCGAGTGCCGCACGTGCGGCGGCAGGAGAAAGACATCGCCCTCGTTGATCTGAACGTCGACCGGCGGCTTGCCCTCCTCCTCCATCACCCGGAGCACCATGTTGCCCTGGAGCTGGTAGAAGAACTCCTCGATCGGGTCGTCGTGGAAGTCGGTGCGCTGGTTGGGCCCGCCGACCACGGTGACCACGAGGTCTGCCTCGGTCCAGATCTGGATGTTGCCGACCGGCGGCTTCAGCAGGTCGCGGTGCTCGTCGATCCACCGGTTGAAGTTGAACGGCATGCCATTGGTCAGCTTCGGCAGGCTCATCTCGCGGTCCCTTTCTCGCGTCGTCGCTGTCGCTTCAGGACTCGACGGCGCCGGCGGCGGTGGGGTTCGACGGGGTGGATCGGGTGGGCCGCGGCAGGTACGCGACGCAGGAAATCTCGATCAAAAGGTGCGGATGCGGGAGTTGGTGCACCGCGACGGTCGTGCGGGTGGGACCGGTCTCGTCGAAGTACTCGGCGTAGACCTCGTTGTAGCCGCCGAAATCGTTCATGCTGACCAGGTAGGTGGTGAGCGAGACCGCATCGGCCAGGCCGCCGCCGGCTGCGGCGAGCAGGTCGGCGATGTTCTCGATCACCGCCCGGGTCTGCGCTCGGATGTCGAGGTCGGTGGTACCCATCGCGTCCGCGCTCGCGCCGACGAACGTGCCGTCCGGCCGCCGGGAGCTGGTGCCGGACACGTAGACGAAGTCACCGGCCCGCTTGACGTGTGGGAATCGGCCGCGCGGGGTGGCCTTGCCGGCGACCAGGATGCCGTCGTCGGCGCTCATCGGGTGGTCACCTCCGCGCGGCCCAGGCCGGCCGCGGACACGCGCACGTGCACGCCCTCGGGCAGTGGCAGCGCGGCGGTGGCAGCCCCCGCGAGCACGACCCATCCGGGCCGGAGTTCGAGGCCGGCTTCGGCGGCCAGCCGGGCCGCCGCGATCAGCGAACGCAGCGGGTTGCCCAGGATCGCCGCCGAGGAACCGCTCGCCACCACGCGCCCGTCGACTTCGACGAGCAGGCCCAGGTTGCTCGGGTCCAGCCCGGCCGGGTCGTGCCACGGGCCGAACCCGAAGCCGGCCGCCGAGGCGTTGTCCGCGATCACGTCGGGGAGCGTGAAACGGAAATCGGCGTAGCGCGAGTCCAGCACCTCGTAGGCGACCGCGACCCCGGCGATCGCACGGACCGCCTCCGCGGGGGTGACCGTGCCGGACAGCGGGCTGCCGATCAGGAACGCGATCTCCGGCTCGATCCGGGGATGGATCAGGTCGGCCAGGTCGAGCACGCCGCCCTCCTCGACCAGCATCGCGTCGGTGAGCAGGCCCCAGATCACGTCGTCCACGCCCATCTGGACCATCTTGGCGCGGCTGGTGAAGCCCATCTTGACGCCGATCAGCGCCTCGCCCCGGGCCAGCCGGCGGTCGATCACCGCGCGCTGCACCCGGTACGCGGTGGCCAGGTCGAGGTCGGTGGTGTCGGTCGGACGGGCCACGGTCCGATGCGTCATGGCCGCCTCGTCGAGGATGTCGGCGAGGCGGGCGACGAGTTCGGCGTCGGCGTGGCCTCGGTCTTCGACGCCGGTCACGGCTTCGAGTCGGTTGTTGCTCACGAGGTCTCCTCCTGCGGGGTCGTCGCCGCGAATGCGACCCGGACGTCGCCGAGCCCGTCGATCCGGGCCTCCAGTACGTCGCCCGGGGCGACCGCCACCATCGGGCCCAGCGCGCCCGTGAGCACGGTGTCCCCGGCGCGCAGCGGTCGGCCGAGCCGGACGAGGGTGTCCGCGAGCCAGAGCGCGGCGTTCAGCGGGTGGCCCAGGCAGGACGCGCCGGTACCGGTGGAGACCGGCTCGCCGCGCCGCTCCAGAACCATGCCGGCCAGGCGCAGGTCCAGGTCGCCGAGCGCCGTCGGTCGGTTGCCGAGCACGTACATCCCGGAGGAGGCGTTGTCCGCGATGGTGTCCGCGAGGGTGATGTCCCAGTCCCGCACCCGGCTCCCGCACACCTCGATCGCGGGCAGCACGAAGGCGGTGGCCCGAATCAGGTCGGCGACGGTGTGCCGCTCGTGGGTCAGGTCGGCGTCCAGCACGAGCGCGACCTCGGCCTCGGCCCGGGGCTGGAGCACGGCGCCGACCGGGATCTCGGCACCGTCCGGCACCGCCATGTCCGCGTACAGCATGCCGAAGTCCGGTTCCTGTACGCCGAGTTGGCGTTGTACGGCCGCGGAGGTCAGGCCGATCTTGCGCCCCACCAGTCGGCGGCCCTCGGCAAGCCGGCCCAGAGTCAGTCGCTCCTGGACCGCGTACGCGTCCTCGACGCCGGTGATCAGGTCGCGGATCGGCGCACACGGCACACCGGTCCGCTCCGCGTCGAGCAGCCGCGCGGCGGCGTCGTCGATGGCATTCATCGTTGTCTCTGTCTCCGTCATGTCACCGTCACCGTCACGAACCGATCCTTCAGATCTTGATGCAGATGTTCACAGGCTCGGAGAAGAAGTCCAACGAGTACTCGCCGCCCTCCCGGCCGATCCCGGATGCCTTGATCCCGCCGAACGGCGTCCGCAGGTCCCGCAGATTCCAGCAGTTGACCCACACGATCCCCGCCTCGACGCGCGGGGCGACCCGGTGCGCGCGGGACAGCCGGCCGGTCCACACGGTCGCGGCCAGGCCGTACCGGCTGTCGTTGGCCAGCGCGATCGCCTCGTCCTCGGTGTCGAACGGCAGCACGTGGCAGATCGGCCCGAAGACCTCCTCCTGCACGGTGCGCGCGCTCTGCGCCAGGCCGGTGAGCACGGTCGGCTCGACGTGGAATCCCCCGTCGCGCTCGTCGCCGAAGCTCGGCACCCCGCCACCCGCGACGACCGTGGCGCCCTCCTCGACGGCAAGCCGGTAGTAGGACAGCACCTTGTCCCGGTGCGCCGCCGAGATCATCGGCCCGTAGTCGGTCAACGCCCGTGCCCGTGCGCCGAGTTCGGCGACGAAGTCGGCGAAGATCGAGCGCTCGACATAGACCCGCTCGGTGCACAGGCAGATCTGTCCGGAGTGGGTGAAGGCGGACCGTACGGTGCCCGCCACGGCCTCTTCGAAATCCGCGTCGGCGAACACGATCGCCGGGTTCTTGCCGCCGAGTTCGAAGGACACCGGGGTGATGTGCTCGGCGGCCTTGCGCATGATCGCGCTGCCCGTGGCCGACTCGCCGGTGAAGGCGATCGCATCGACACCGGCATGCGCGGTGAGGAACTCTCCGGCGGCTCCCGCACCGTGACCGTGGATCAGATTGAACGCGCCGACGGGCAGCCCGGCGTCGTGGATCACCTCGGCGAGCAGCGTCGCGGTGGACGGCGTCTCCTCGGACGGCTTGGCGACCACGGTGTTGCCGGCCGCGAGCGCGGGGGCCACCTTCCAGGTCAGCAGCAGGAGCGGAAGGTTCCACGGCGAGATGATCGCGACCACGCCCAGCGGGCGGCGCACGGTGTAGTTGAGCGCCTGGCCGGCGCCGCCGCTCCAGCCGGGCACGGCGGTCGAGTGGGCGCGCTCGGGCCGCCCGTAGAGCAGGTCGGCGTAGGCGCGAAAGTTGCCGATCGCGCGCGGGATGTCGACGCCCGCCGCGAGCTCGCGCGGCTTGCCGGTGTCGGCCACCTCGGCATCCACGAATTCGTCGAACCGGGCCTGGATCCCGTCCGCGATCCGCCGCATCGCCTCGGCCCGCACCTCGACGCTCGCCGCGCCCCACTCGCCGAGCGCACCACGCGCCGCCACGACCGCGGCATCCACGATCGCCCGATCGGCCTCGGGCACCTCCCCCACGACGGCCCCGTCCACCGGGTTCACCAGCGGAAACGCCCCGTCACCCGCCCGGGTGAACTCACCCGCCACATAGTGCGCGGGCAGCACACTCTCCCCGGCCGCCGACCGTGCCATCGCCCATCCCTTCGCCACAAGCCCCGTCACACAGGGAGCTTCTCTCGGCGACGACATGCCCGTCCAATGCCCTTTGGACCGTAATGCATATCGTTTTCGATATGGCTCGACGGAAGCCCGGCCGCCCGCGCAACAGGGGGCACGTCGACCGATCCGGTCCTGCGATACGACCCCGCGCAGGCCGACCGCCGCTCCGGATGCAATGGGCGCTCCGCGTCCCCACAGGTGGTGGGTCACATCCCCTTCCTAATGATTGGATTTCACTTGACCCATTAGTTCGCCCGACTGTACAACTGAGTCATCAGCACGCCGACGAAGGTAGAGATCATGGGCATCGCCGCCATTCCCCAGGTTGCACACCGTTTCGTGGACGTCGACGGGGTTCGGGTGTTCTACCGGGAGACCGGGCCCGCGGATGCGCCCACGCTGCTTCTGCTGCACGGGTTTCCGTCGGCCTCGCATCAGTTCCGGCGGCTCATGGACGCATTGGGCAACGACTTTCGGTTGGTGGCGCCGGATTACCCCGGATTCGGGCACACCGAGGCGCCCGCCGGGTTCACCTACTCGTTCGAGCGGCTCGCCGACGTGGTCGAGGGGTTCGTGGACGCGCTCGGTCTGGACCGGTACGTGCTCTACACCTTCGACTTCGGCGGCCCGGTCGGCCTGCGGCTGGCCGAGCGCAGGCCTGCGGCCGTCGCCGGGCTGATCGTGCAGAACGCCAACGCGTACACCGAGGGCCTGTCCGAGATGGCCCGCGACTTCATCGCGCTCACCCCCGACGTGCCGGGCGCGCGGGAGAAGGCCGCCGAACTCCTGGTGTTGCCGGTCACCCGGGGCCAGTACGAGGGCGGCACGGCCGACCCGACCCTGGTGGCCCCCGACGGCTGGACCCTGGACCAGCACTTCCTGGACCGGCCCGGGCGCAAGGAGGCCCAGGTCGATCTGGCGCTGAACTACCACACCAACGTCGAGCTGTACCCGAAGTGGCAGGCCTGGCTGGCCGAGCACCGCCCGGCGACGCTGATCCTCTGGGGCCGCAACGACATCTTCTTCCCGGAACCGGGCGCACACGCGTACCTCGCCGACCTCCCGGATGCCGAGCTGCACATCCTGGACACCGGCCACTTCGCCCTGGAGGACAAGCTCCCGGAAATCGCCCCGCTGATCGGGGACTTCCTGCCCCGCGCCTGGAACGAAGCCGAACACCGACCTTCCGACAGCACGATCCGGTAGCTCGGGCCGGTCGCCGGGCGTGGGTCTCCGGCCGGTGACCGGCGCCGCCTCCCAGCCGTCCGACGCGCCCTGACCCCCCACCGAGTGTGATCCGGGCCACACCGTGTCACAAGTTCCGTTCGCCCGGCGCCTTGTGTGCGAATCCCCGAGCGAACGGAACAAGGACCATGACGAAGCACAACGGCGGCCGGACCGAAGTCATCGTGATCGGCGGCGGATACGCCGGCGTCCTCGCGGCCAACCGCCTGACCGGCCGCGACGACGTGGCCGTGACCCTCGTCAACCCGCGCCCGACCTTCGTCGAGCGCCTGCGCCTGCACCAGCTGGTGGCGGGGTCCGACGACGCGGTCGTCGACTACGAGGACGTCCTGAGCGAACGCGTCGAACTCGTGGTCGACACCGCGACCGGGATCGACCGGCAGGCGCGCACCGTCTCGCTGGCCGGCGGCGGCACCCTCGGGTACGACCACCTGATCTACGCGGTGGGCAGCCGCAGCGGCGCGCCGCAGGTACCCGGCGCGGACAGGTTCGCCTACCCCATCGCGACCCTGGAGGAGGCCGAGCGGCTGCGCGAAGCCGTGGCCGCCGCGCCCGCCACCGCGGCGCTGACGGTCGTCGGCGGCGGAGCCACCGGGATCGAGACCGCGGCCGAGCTCGCCGAGGCGGGTCGTACCGTCACCCTCGTCTGCGGAGGGCAACTCGGCCCCTACCTCCACCCGAACGGCCGCCGCTTCGTCGCCAAGCGACTGGCCTCCCTCGGCGTGACCGTTCTGGATGGCCCAGGTACGAAGGCTGCGTCCGTGACGGCCGACGCCGTGCGCCTCGCCGACGGCCGCGAGGTGCGCGGCCGGCTGACCATCTGGGCCGCCGGCTTCGGCGTTCCCGACCTGGCCGTCCGCAGCGGCCTGAGCACCGACGAGACGGGGCGCCTGCTCACCGACGAGACCCTGACCAGCATCGACGACGACCGCATCGTCGCCGCCGGGGACGCGGCCGCACCCTCGGGCCTCGCCTATCGGATGGGATGCCAATCCGCCGTCCAGCTCGGCCCGCACGCCGCCGATGCCGTGCTCCGCCGGATCGAGGGCAGGCAACCCGAAGCCGTCGGCATCGCCTTCGCCGGACTGTGCGTCAGCCTCGGCCGCGGCGCCGGCATCTTCCAGTTCGCACGCAAGGACGACACCGCCGTCCGGTTCCACGTCGGCGGTCGCCCGGGCGCGCGCCTGAAGGAATTCGTCGTCTCCCACACCATCAAGCAGCTCTCCGATGAGGCGCGCAAGCCCGGCGCACGCGTCCTGAAGGCCAAGGACGACTCCCGGCAGCAGCGGGTGCGGGACGCGCGCGCGAGCCGGCCGGTGCACGTGTCGTAGTCCTCCCCGGAGCGGGTGGCCCGGGCGCCGCCCGCTCCCCCACGGCCGGGCCCCTGGGAGGGGCCGCCATGAACGAAATGGAAGGATTCGAGGATGCGAGACCACACCGGGGATCCGGCGACCGACGCCTTCGTCGCCCACCGCAATCTGCTCTTCACCGTGGCCTACGAGATCCTCGGCTCGGCGGCCGACGCCGAGGACGTCCTGCAGGAGACCTGGCTGCGCTGGGTCGAGGTCGACCTGGCGCAGGTCCGCGACCGGCGCGCATACCTCGTCCGCATCGCGACCCGGCGGGCACTCGACCGGCTGCGGGCCCTGCGGCGGCGCAAGGAGACCTACGTCGGCCCCTGGCTGCCCGAGCCGCTGCTCACCTCGCCGGACGTCGCCGAGAACGTCGAGCTCGCGGAGAGCCTGTCCATGGCCGTGATGCTCGTCCTGGAGACCCTTTCGCCCACCGAGCGAGCGGTGTTCGTCCTGCGCGAGGTCTTCGACGTCGGCTACGACGAGATCGCCGAGGCGGTCGGCAAGACCCCCGCAACGGTCCGCCAGATCGCCCACCGCTCCCGCAAGCACGTCGACGCCCGCCGCCCTCGCGAAGTGGTCTCCGCACGCCAGGCGCAGGCCGCCCTCGCGTCCTTCCGGCACGCCGTGGAGACCGGCGACCTGCAGGGCGTGCTCGACGTGCTCGCCCCCGACGTCGTCCTGATCAGCGACGGCGGCGGCGTCAGGAGCGCCGCGCTCCGGCCGGTCAGGGGCCTCACGAAGGTGGTCCGCCTCCTCCTCGCCGCCCTCGGCGACAAGGACGGCACGCTCACCAGCGAACCCACCACCGTCAACGGCGATCCGGCGCTGCTCCTGCGCGTCGACGGCGAGATCGACAGCGTGATGGCGATCCGTCTCGAGAACGGCCTCGTCACCGACCTCTACTTCGTCCGCAACCCCGCCAAGCTCACCCACATCGCCGCCGCCACGCCGCTCACCCTGAACTGACGCGACACCGGCCGCGACCCCCGCCCGAGAAAGGGACCGGGGGTCGCGGCCGTCACCGAGGAACGCGGCCACAGCCGGACGGCCATGCGGGTGGAGGTCGTTCGCCTCGCGGGTGCGGTGCGGGCTAGGTTGGAAAACCGTTGCTGCCGAACGAAAGCGGTTTCCGGTGGATGTCGCCCGCGCCATGGCCCATGACCCGCACGGCGTCTTCGCCCGCATGCGCGAGGCCGGACCCGTACACGCGATCGTCGCGCCCGACGGCAGCCCGGCGTGGTTGGTCACCAGGTACGCGGATGTGCAGGCGGCACTGGGCGACCCGCGGTTCTCGCTGGACAAGAGGCATGCCAAGCCCGGCGGTTACAAGGGATTCGAACTCCCGCCCGCCCTGGACGCCAACCTGCTCAACATGGATCCGCCCGACCACACCCGCCTGCGCCGCCTCGCCGGCCAGGCCTTCACCCCACGGCACACCGCCGACCTGCGTCCACGCCTCGAACGCACCGTCGAGTCCCTGGCCGACGACCTCGCCGGCCGCGAACGAATCGACCTGGTCAAGGACTTCGCGTCGCCCTTCGCGGTCGGCGTGATCTGCGAACTGCTCGGCGTCCCGGCCGAGTCCCGGTCCGACTTCCGCACCTGGACCAACGCCGTGCTGGGCGCGGACGCCACCCGCGAGGGCATCCGCTCGACGGTGCGCGAGATGTACGCGTTCTTCGTCGCGCTGCTCGCCGCCAAACGCGCCGACCCCGGACCCGACCTGCTGTCCGCGTTGATCGCCGCCCGGGACGCCGACGACCGGCTGAGCGAGGACGAACTGACCTCGCTCGCCTTCCTGTTGCTCTTCGCGGGCTACGAGAACTCGGCCAACCTGATGGCCGGGGCCCTGTACGCGACGATCGAGGACCAAGCGTTGCGCGACGCGCTGCGCGACGATCCGGCGGGGGTTCCGGCGTTGGTCGAGGAGGTGGCCCGGCACATGTCGCCGGCCCTGCTCGCGATCCGCCGTTTTCCGCTCCAGGACATCGAACTCGGCGGCGTCACGATCCCGGCCGGCGACACGGTCTTCCTGTCCATCGCCTCGGCCAACCGCGACCCGCGCCGCTACGCCCGCCCGGACCGGATCCAGCCGGATCGCCCCGACGCGGCCCGCCACCTGAGCTTCGGCCAGGGCATCCACTACTGCATCGGCGCACCGCTGGCCCGCCTGGAGGCCGAACTCGCGGTCCGCACCATCCTGACCCGCTTCCCGAAGGCCCGCCGCCACGCACCGATCTCCTGGCAGCCGTCGGTGCGAGTCCGCGGCCTGAGCACCCTGCCGGTCGAACTCGGCGACTGACCGAGGCGCCCCGGAAGCGGTGTGCTCCGGATCGGTATGGCCCGAATCCCCCGAATCGCTTCGGTCCTCCCGGCCCCTGGGACCAGGGAACTGTCACAACTGTGTGAGAACCCTGTGCGGCGGCCGGTTTTCCGGTGACGTCCCGACCGAAAAGCAGGACAGTGGAGGCAGCACGACAGGGGACCGGCGGCGCGACCTCCCGACCGTCGAAGGGTGGCGTGCGATGGATGGGGAGTCGGAGCAGATGTCTGTTCGCCAAGCGTTTTCCACGCACGTGCACGAGCACCGCGTACCCGACCGAGGGGCCCACGACCGGCCGTCGGGCGTGCGCTGGTGGACCCGACGCACCACGCAGGCCGCCGCGATGGGCGGGCTGATGATCGTGGCGTTGGCCGTCGGACCTTCGCTCGGCATCCTGCCGTCGCTGTCCGCGCGGGTCGACGGAGTCAGCCGAATCACCAACGTGGTCCACGACTCGGACACGCCGGTCCACAAGCGCTGACCGCGCGGCGCATCCGCGCCCGGCGGCCGGCCTCCGTCGTGTCGTATCCGACGGTGAGTCCGGCCGCCGTTCGCCGGGGTTACCGGACCCCGGTCACAGCGTCACCGACTCGATCACCCGACGCAGGCCGATCTCCAGGATCTGCGGGTCGTCCCAGTCGCGCGTGACGTGGTCGAACAGCACACCCTGAAGCATCGCGAGCATGATGTGCCCGTCCAGGCGCGCGTTCGTGGACCCCAGTGCCAGTGCGACCAGTTCGGCGAAGCCGCGAAACTCGGCCTGGCAGCGGATCAGCGCCTCGCGCACCAACGGTTCGCGTGCGCCCGCGAGTTCCAACTCCAGTCGCGCCAACTGCACTTCGCGGGTCGCGTCCCACCAGGAGCGGGTGAACCGGGCGAGTTGCGCATAGTCGACCGCGATCGGCCGGACGGCCGTCATCCGCAGCAGCTCGTGCGTGACCTCGCCGGCGTACGCCCTGTCCAGCGTGGCCATTCGCTCGATCACCGCCAGGATCAGCTGATCCCGGGTCTTGAAGTAGTACGTGACCGAGCCGTTGGGCAGGCCCGCCTCCTCCTGTACCGCCCGGTGGGTCAGCCCGCGCAGGCCATGGGTGGCAAGCACCCGGATCGACGCGTCCAGCATCAGCGTGCGCCGATCCACCTTCCCGGTGCCGGCGCCCGAACCGGCCGCCTCGGACGTGGCAGGTGCGGCGGGCGTGGCGGAAGTCACGGCTGTTGCGGGTGCGACCGAGGTCGTGGCCGGGGTCGTGGCAGGGGTTTCGGGCGTGCTGTCGGGATCGTTGACGTGCGGCATGTGTCCATTATCCCCGAGCTTGACGCTCGTAGAAATATTCTCTACAACTATAGAACTTACTTCTACGAACGTAGGAACATCCGATGGCTTCCTCAGGGATACCCGCCACCGAGTCCACGATCGGGGCCCGTTCCAACCCGTCCGACACACCCGGTGCACCCGACGCGGTCGCCGCCGGATCCGCCGGCCGCCCGGTGAACCCGAAACTCGTCCTGCTGCTCGTGTGCGTCGCCCAGTTCGTACTGCTCGTCGACGACACGATCGTCAACGTCGCACTGCCGACCATCGGCGACGATCTCGACTTCAGCGAGAGTTCGCTGTCCTGGGTGACCAACGCGTACTTCCTGACCTTCGGCGGCTTCCTGCTGATCGGTGGCGGGTTGGCCGATCTGCTGGGCCGGCGTCGCCTGTTCGGTATCAGCCTGGTGCTGTTCGTACTGGCCTCCGCCGTGTGCGGGATCGCCCCCGACTCCGGTGTGCTGGTCGGCGCGCGGGCCGCGCAGGGCATCGCCGGCGCGCTGCTCTCCCCCGCCGCGCTGGCCATCCTGCTGGCGACCTTCCGCGAACCGGCCGAGCGGGCCCGCGCGCTCGGCACGTGGGCCGCGCTCACCGGACTCGGCGCAGCCACCGGGCTGTTGCTCGGCGGCGCGCTCGTCGAGTGGACGCACTGGCGCTGGATCTTCCTGATCAACCTGCCCATCGGCGCGCTCACCCTGCTTGCGCTGCCCCGGGTGATCGGACCGGACGACCGTGAAGCGGTGCGTCGGGTACCGGACTTCGCCGGTGCGGCGATCGGGACGGCCGCCGTTCTGACCCTGGTGTACACCGTCGTGGAGACCCCCACCCATCCATGGGGCTCGACCCGGACCCTGCTCGGCCTGACCATCGCGGCGGTGCTCGCGCTCGGTTTCACGCTGCGCCAGCGCTCGGCGGCCGAACCGCTGCTGCCGCGCGCGCTGTTGCGGATGCGGCACCTGGTTCTGGCGGACGTCCTGGTCCTGGTCGCGGCCGGCGGCCTGTTCGCGATGTTCTTCTTCCTGACCCTGTACATGCAGCGGATCCAGGGGTGGTCGCCGATGGACACCGGCCTGGCGTTCCTGCCGTTCAGCGTCGGCATGGGCCTGGGCGCGGCGGTGTCCACCAAACTGATCGCGAACCGTGGGCCGTTGCTACCGGTCAGCGTGGGCCCGGCGATCGCCGCGGGCGGCATGTGGCTGATGAGTCGTCTGGACGAGCACAGTTCGTACACCGGGCACCTGCTGCCCGCCCTGGTGGTCACGGGTCTGGGCCTGGGCGTGGCGTTCGTCGCGATCATCCACACGGCGACCGGCGGCGCGGGCGAGGGCGAAGGCGGCGTCGCCTCGGCCATGGTGACGACCTGTCAGCAGATCGGCGCGGCGATCGGCATCGCGGTCCTGGTCACGATCGCGACGAACCACACCAAGGACCGGATGGCCTCCGGCATCCTCGAGCGACAGGCCACGGTGGACGGATTCAGCCGAGCCTTCGAGATCCAGGCGGGCCTGATGGGCGTGGCCGCCCTGCTCGGCATCGTGGTCGGCGTGGCCACCGAACGACACCACGCCGGGCGCAAGTAGATCAAGTGGATCCGGTCGGAGACGCCGCCGCGTGCGCGGCCAGGATCACCCGACGCGAAGCGGGTGGAACGACGGGGGCGGGCGGGGACGACGACGAAGCGGTGGTCCCCCGTGACTTGATCATGTACGGATACTGGCAGCCGGCGTCGGCGCGGTACGTCCGCGGGCGGGCGGGGGTTCGGGTCGGTCGCGGGGATGAGCGCGAGCGCGGGTGTACCGCCGAGGTCGGATCGGGGCAGGCCGGGTGCGGTCCGGGCCCGCTCTCGGCTCGCTCCCGAGCTGGTCGGGGTCTGGGCGGGGTCCGGTCGGGATTCGGTCGGGATTCGGTCGGGTGATCGCCGGCCGGGTTCGTCGCGGCTTCGGCGCGGAGCGGAGCGGCGCTGCCGGCGGGGTCCGGCGTCGGGTGTGCCCGGGTCGGGCACACCGGTCGGCCGAACCGGTGAACTCCGGCGGAGTCGTGCGTGTCCTCGCAAACGCGGTCCCGGACATGTGCAAGACACTCGGCATGGACACCACCTCTGCCACGTCGCGCCGTACGTTGCTGATGGGCGCCGCCGCCACCCTCGGTCTTCTCGCCACCGCCACCCCGTCCGCCCGCGCCGCCGACCGACAGCCCACCCCCCGCCCCGCCTTCGTCCAGGAACCGGTATGCGAGGTCAAGGCCGGACCGCAGCGCATCGCGGTGACCTTCGACGACGGACCCGATCCCGAGTACACCCCGCAGGTGTTGCGCATGTTGCGGAGATTCCGGGTGCGGGCGACGTTCTGCGTCGTGGGCACGGCAGTCGAGCGCCACCCCCGCCTGCTCCGCACGATCCACGACGAGGGCCACGCGATCGCCGGCCACTCGTGGTCGCACCCCGACCTGCAACAACTCTCGCCGACCGGCGTCGCGGAGGAGGTGGAACGCAACCTGACCGCGATCCACCGCGTCCTGCCGGACCTTCGGGTCGGCTGGTTCCGCGCACCGTACGGGCGCTGGTCGCCCGAGGTGATGGGTGCACTGAGCGCGAACGGCCTGCGGCCACTGGGCTGGTCGGTCGATCCCGTCGACTGGTCGCAACCCGGCACGGATGTGATCGTCGAGCGCGTCCTGGCCGCGACCACGACCGGCTCGATCATCCTCAATCACGACGCGGGCGGCGATCGCTCCCAAACCGTCGCCGCCCTCGAACAATGGCTCCCCCAGCTCCTGGCCGCCGGCTACCGCTTCGTCCAACCCACCTGACCCCCACCCCGCACCGTCGGCCGGCCGTGACGGCGGGCCGACGGCGCGGGCGGGGCGGCGGGCCGAGCGCGGGGGGCCGCCTCCGTCGCCGCGTCGGGCGGGCGCGGCGGGGGCGCGTTCAGGGGCGACCTGTGCTGGGCCTGTTCGGGCGGGCGTGGGTGAGGGTGCTCGGGTGCTTCGTGCACGTGTCGCAGCGGCCGGTCAGGGCCACGGCCGTCGGGTCGAGGGTGAAGCCCTGTTCGGCGGCCAGCCGGGCGGCGACCTCGTCCAGCAGGTCGCCCGGCGCGTGGCCGACCGTGCCGCAGTGGCGGCAGCGTACGAGTACGTGCGTGCCGCCCACCAGGTGGCCCGCCAGGTGGTAGGTGGCCGCGTCGTGGCGCAGCCGGGTGAAGGCGACCAGGTCGAGGCGTTCGAGGGCGTCCAACGCGCGGTAGATGGTGGTGCGATGCACGCCCGGCGCCGCTCGGGAGACCGCGGCGAAGATCGCGTCGGCGCTCAGGTGCTCGTCGGCGTCCGCGAGGACCCGAAGCACCGCGGTGCGCGCCACCGTGACCCGCTCGCCGTGCGCGCGGATCTGCCGCACCGCCTCGGCGACCGGGTCGGGGGTGGGGTGCTGTACACCGTCGTCCATATGCAACAGTGTCGCATCTGGCCGGTCGGCAACCCGACATGGGGTGACAGGCCGGGCATACCGATACGAGGCGACGAGGCACGGCGAAGGACGGTGGGCGCGGTGGTGGTCCGGGAGCGCGACGACGCCTGCCCCGGAGTCGTGGACGCGTCACCGGCCGACGACGGCCTGATCGCGCGCGTACGCCTCCCGGGCGGGCGGCTCACCCCCGATCGGCTTACCGAACTGGCCCGTCTGACAAGGCGATTCGGTACCGGGTCGGTGGACCTGACGGCACGCGCGAACATCCAGCTGCGGGGCCTGGCCGAAGCCGACCTGCCCGCCCTCGCCGACGCCGTCGCCGCGGCCGGCCTGATGCCCTCGCGCAGCCACGACCGCGTACGCAACATCCTGGCGAGTCCACTGGCCGGCCGCGATCCGAACGCCCTGCTGGACGCCGACGCCGTACTCACCGCCGTCGACCACGCGTTGTGCGCGGCCCCGGACCTGACCGCCCTCTCCGGCCGCTTCCTGATCGGCATCGACGACGGCGGACTCCCGATCGCCTCGGCCCGCCACGACCTGGACCTCGTCGCACTCGCCGAGCACACCTTCGCGCTGCACGTCGCCGGCCACGACACCACCTGGCGCTTCGACCCCACCGACGCCTCGGCGGCCATCGTCCACGCGGCCCGCGCGTTCCTGACCGCCCGCGCCAACTCCGGCGCCTGGCACATCCGCGAACTCCCCGACGGGGCCGCCCGGTTCGCCGCCACCCTCGCAGCCGCCCCGGCCCCGTTCGCAAGCTCCGAACCCGTCACAGGGGGCGCCCACGACCACGCAGCGGCCACCCCGAACGCCGCCCGACCGCGCCGACGCGCCGACGGCCGACCGCCGATCGGGGTACTCGCGCAATCCGACGGCCGCTTCGCCATCGGGGCCCTGGTACCACTCGGACGCCTGACGCAGCATCATCTGGCCGCCCTGGTCGGATTGCGGGCCGAGCTGCGGATCACCAGCGGCCGAGGCGTCGTGGTCCGTGACGTCACCGATCCCGCCGCGACCACGGCCGCCCTCGAAGCCGCCGGCCTGCCGTGCGACCCCGCTTCACCGTGGCGCGGCGTGACCGCGTGCAGCGGCCTGGGCGCGTGCCGCCGAGCGCTGGCCGACGTCCGCACCGAGGCCGGCCGCCACGCACTGGGCCGAGCCTCCCGACGGGCCGATCATCCGACCCCCGACCGGCCGGCCGTCGACGGCTCCCCAACCCTGGACGACGCACCCGATACGCACTGGGTCGGCTGCGCCCGCGCGTGCGGCAAGCCCGCCGGCGCGACGCTGCTGGTCGCCCGCGAGGACGGCACGTACGAAACCGTCCCGCCCGACCGCGCGCCCACACCGTCACCCGCGCCCTTGATCCGCCCGCCCGCACCGGGCGCATCCCGACCCTCCACCCCGGCATGACGGTCGACCGGCCCCCGCCCGGCAGGTCCATGGGTCACGAAGCTCCATACCCTCCCACCGGCCGCCCGGCCGACCGGGCATCGCGCGGCCGTGACCACAGCCCCGCGACCGCGGCCCACGGGCCGACAACGACAACCATCGCCACCCCATCGGGCAAATCGGGCAAAGGAGCAGCCGACGTGGACGACTGGATCAAGGACGGCGCCGAGATCTATCGGCGTTCGTTCGCGACCATCCGGGCCGAGGCCGATCTGGCCCGCTTCCCCGAGGACGTTTCGCGCGTCGTCGTTCGGATGATCCACGCGTGTGGCATGACCGACCTCCCCCGCGATGTCGGCTTCCACCCCGAGGTGGCCCGGGCCGGGGCCGAGGCATTGCGTGCCGGTGCGCCGATCCTGTGCGACGCCAACATGGTCGCGTCCGGAGTGACGCGCAAGCGGTTGCCCAAGGACAACGACGTGCGTTGCCTGCTCACCGACCCGCGTACGCCGGGCCTGGCCGCCGAACAGGGCACCACCCGCAGCGCCGCCGCCGTGGACCTGTGGGTCGACGACCTGGCCGGTGCCGTGGTCGCGGTCGGAAACGCACCCACCGCGCTGTTTCGACTGCTCGAACTGATCGATCAGGGCGCTCCGCACCCCGCCGCGATCATCGGAATCCCGGTCGGCTTCATCGGCGCGGCCGAGTCCAAGCAGGCCCTGGCCGACCATCCCGCCGGCATCCCCTACCTCGTCGTGCACGGCCGCCGCGGTGGCAGCGCGATGACCGCCGCCGCACTGAACGCACTGGCGAGCGAACAAGAATAGGCACCGACGACCGAGGACCCGGGTCCGGACCCGAACACCCGGGCTCGGTGAGCCCCGAGTCCCGTGCCCCCGGGCCCACGCCCGAGTTTCGACGAACCCGACCCGCGTACGCCGCCGCCCACACCACCCCCACCCCCAGGAGCACAGCGTGACCACCACCGGCCGCCTGTACGGCATCGGCCTCGGCCCGGGCGACCCCGAGCTGATCACCCTCAAGGCGCATCGCCTGATCACCTCGGCGGACGTGGTCGCCTATCCGGTCAAGAAGGGTGCGCGCGGCGTCGCGATCACCATCGCCGAGCCGTATCTGAGCGACACTCAGGTCCGCCTCCCGCTCGAATACCCGGTGACCACCGAGAGCACCGATCACCCGGGCGGGTACGACGGCGCGCTCGCCGACTACTACGACTCGACCGCCGCCGAGATCGCCGCGCATCTGGACGCCGGTCGCGATGTCGCGGTGTTGTGCGAGGGCGACCCGTTCTTCTACGGCTCGTACATGTACTGGCACGAACGCCTCGCCGACCGCTACCCGGTCGAGGTCGTCCCCGGGGTGACCTCGGTCAGCGGTGCCGCCGCGGTGCTGGGCCGACCGCTCGTGCAGCACGACGAGGTACTCACGATCCTGCCCGGTACGCTCCCGCCCGACGTGCTCGCGGCCCGGCTGCGGACCACCGACTCGGCCGCGGTGATCAAGCTCGGCAAGCGGCATTTCCCGGCCGTACGCGGTGCGTTCGAGCAGGCCGGGCTGGCCGATCGCACGTGGTACGTGGAGCGCGCGACCACCGATCGGCAACAGGTGCGCCCGCTCGCCGACGTAGTCCCCGAGGAGGTCCCGTACTTCTCCCTCGTGATCACCCCATCGGCCTCCCCCGGCGGGGAGTTCGCGACCAACCGCACGCCGCGTGAGCCCGAGCCGGCGTACGTGGTGCCCGAACCCACCGGCGAGCTCGGCTCGATCGACGTGGTCGGGCTCGGGCCGGCCGGTCCGGAATGGCTGACCCCCGACGCGCACGCCGCGCTCGCCGCGGCGGACCACGTGGTCGGCTACGGCCCGTACGTGGACCGAGTCCAGCCCCGGCCCGGCCAGAAGCGGCATCGCACCGACAACCGGGTCGAGGCCGAACGTGCCCGCCACGCCATCGGGTTGGCCGAGGCGGGTGGCCGGGTCGCGGTGGTGTCCTCCGGTGACGCGGGCGTGTTCGCGATGGCGTCCGCCGTGCTGGAGGCCGCGCACGAGACGGCGACCGAGGTCCCGGTCCGGGTGGTCGCCGGGCTGTCCGCGATGCAGGCCGTGGCGTCTCGTGCGGGGGCGCCGCTGGGCCACGACTTCTGCGTGATCAGCCTGTCCGCGATCCTCAAGCCGTGGGACGTGATCGAGCGTCGGCTGACCGCCGCCGCCGAGGCGGACCTCGCGGTCGCGATCTACAACCCGGCCTCCAAGACCCGGCGCACCCAGGTCGCCGACGCCCGCGATCTGTTCCTCAAGCACCGCGCCCCGGACACCCCGGTCGTGGTGGGCCGTGACGTCGGCGGCCCGACCGAGGCCGTACACGTGGTCCGGTTGGCCGACCTGGACCCGGAGGTGGTCGACATGCGTACGCTGCTGATCATCGGCTCGTCGCAGACCCGCACCTACCGCCGGCCGGACGGCAGCACCGGCGTGTACACGCCGCGGCGCTACCCGGCCTGACCCGCCGGGGGACCCGTGTGCACGATCCTCCTTCGGGTCGGGCCGACCCGTCCGGCACGCGGCGCGAGCGATGCGCGACCGCGTCCCGCGTCGGCGCCCGGCGCGACCGGCCCACGAGCAGGTCCGGAGCCGGCGCCCGGCACGACCGCCCCGCGACCCGGTGCAGGTGCCAAGATCGACCGGCGGCGGCCGTGTGTCACAGTGAGGAGCGTGCGCGACTCACGTTCCGGCCGCCGCGGCCGACCCGGTCAGGACCCACCGCGCGGCGGCTGCCGTGTCGGTGACCTGCTCCGGCGCGTGCACCTCGGGACGGCGGATCAGCACCACCGGCAGGCCCAGCTCGCGGGCGGCGGTGAGCTTGGCCGCGGTGAGGGCACCGCCGCTGTCCTTGGTCACGATCGCGTCGATGCGCCGGTCGCGCAGCAGCGCGATCTCGTTCTCGACCGTGAACGGGCCTCTGGACAACAGCACTTCGCAGGCCCGCGGCAGAGCGCCGGTGGGCGGCTCGACGCTGCGCAGCAGGAACCACAGGTCGTCCAGGTGTGCGTACGGCGCGGTCTCCAGCCGACCCGTGGTCAGGAACACCCGCCGGGCCAGACCGGGCAACACCCGCGCGGCCTCGTCCGCGGAGTCGACCGGATACCAGCGGTCACCCGGTACGGCGGTCCACCCCGGCCGTTGCAGGCGCAGCAGCGGGACGTCCGCCTCGGCACACGCCGCGACCGCGTTCGCCGAGATCCGGGCCGCGAACGGATGGGTGGCGTCGACCACCGCCACCGCGGCCCTGGCCCGCAACCACGCGACCAGACCGGGCACGCCGCCGAAACCGCCCACACGGGTCTCGCCGACCGGCAACACGGGCGCGCCGGTGCGCCCGGCCAGCGACGACACGACCCGCAGCCCCGGTACCTCGACCAACCGCGCGGCCAGCACGCGAGCCTCGGCGGTACCTCCCAGCAGCAGCACCACGCGGCCGGCGTCGCCGAAGGCGTCCGGGCCGGGCGGGTCGAGCGGACCGCTCGCGCGGATCGGGCCGGGCGTGCCGACCGCGTCCACCGCACCGTGTGTGCCTCCCGAGGCCGTGTCCGCCGGCCCGGCGCTCGTCGGCGGCCCGCCGGGCGCGTCAGTGCGTGTTTCCTTCGATCCGCTCACGATTGGCTCCTCGACCGATGAACCGCCCCGATCGCCTGCGCCGAGGCTGGACCACCGGGGCATGTGCGACCGCCGCGACGACCGCCGCCTACCAGGCCCTGTTGACCGGCGAGTTCCCCGACCCGGTGACGGTATGGCTGCCCGGCGGCCAGACACCCGCGTTCGCGCTCGCCGTCGAGGAACTCACGACGACGAAGCCCACGGCCGACCGGCCCGAGGCCGAGGCACCCGTGACCGGTGAGCCGGCGATCGACGAGCCCACAACCGACGATCCCGCGGCCGAAGCACCGTCCATCGAGCACCCCGCCGCCCACGACCGCGCACCCCGAGCGGCGATGGCCGGTGTGGTCAAGGACGCCGGCGACGACCCGGATGTCACGCACGGTGCGCTGATCCGGGCCACCGTGCGGCACGCGGCGCCCGGTACCGGCGTGACCTTCCGGGCCGGCCCCGGGGTCGGCACGGTGACCCTGCCCGGCCTGCCGCTCGCGGTCGGCGAGCCCGCCGTCAACCCCGTCCCGCGCAAGCTGATCCGGGAAGCGGTGGCCCGGGTGGCCGCCGCGCACGGGGGCACCGGCGACGTCACCGTCGAGTTGTCCGTGGACGACGGCGCCCGGATCGCCGAACAGACCTGGAATCCGCGCCTGGGCATCCTGGGCGGCCTGTCCATCCTGGGCACCACGGGCATCGTCATCCCGTACTCGTGCTCGGCCTGGATCGACTCGATCCGCCGCGGCATCGACGTCGCGTTGGCCACCGGCGAGACGCACGTGCTCGGTGCGACCGGCACCACCTCGGAGCGGGTGGGCGCCGAGGTGTACGGGCTGTCCGGCACCGCGCTGTTGGACATGGGCGACTTCGCCGGCGCGCTGCTCAAGTACCTGCGTCGGCACCCGATCCCGCGGCTGACCATCGCCGGCGGCTTCGCCAAGCTCTCCAAGCTCGCCGACGGTCATCTCGACCTGCACTCGGGCCGCTCGCAGGTGAACCTGGACGCGCTCGCCGACCGGGCCACGGCGGTCGGCGGCGATGCCGAGTCGGCGGCGCGGATCCGCGCCGCGAACACCGCCCTGCACGCGCTCGAACTGGCCCGCGCAGCCGGCATCCCGCTCGGCGACGCCGTCGCGGAAGCCGCCCGCGACGCCGCCCGGGCCCTGCTGCACGGCAGCGAACTCCCGATCACCGTCGACGTGATCGCGATCAACCGCACGGGCACCATCGTCGGCCGCGCCGCGCCGGCCTAGGCGGAACCCGGCCACCCGGCTCGACTCCGAAACGAGCGGCGGCCCAGGTCTCGACGCAAGCCACGACCGGAGTCTCGGCCCAGGCTCCGGCCCAAGCCCCGATCCGAGTCCCGACCCGCCCCCCGGTCCCACCGCAACCCGACCGGGCCTCGCCCGGCTCACCCCACCGGCCTCGGCTCGGTGCGATCGCGGATCTCGCTGTACAGGTGGCTGTCGCAGAAGCCCGGTTCGCCCAGTACGCGGCCGACCATGATGATCGCCACCGCCTTGATCCCGTTGTCACGCACCAGGGACACCAGGTCGGCCAGTTCGCCGCGCACGATCAATTCGTCCGGGCGGGATGCGCGCGCGACCACCGCGACCGGGCAGTCCGCGCCGTACAGCGGGGTCAACTCGGCCACCACCCGCTCCACTTGCCCCACCGCCAGGTGCAGCACCAGCAATGCGCCGGACCGCCCCAGCGTGGCCAGGTCCTCGCCCGGCGGCATCGCCGTCGCGTTGCCGGCCACTCGGGTCAGGATCACCGTCTGTCCCACCGTGGGCAGCGTCAGCTCACGGCCCATCGCCGCCGCGGCGGCAGCGAACGCCGGTACGCCCGGGGTGATGTCCCACGGAATGCCGAGCGCGTCGAGCCGGCGCTGCTGCTCGGCCACCGCGCTGAAGAACGAGGTGTCCCCCGACTGGAGCCGGGCCACGTCGTGCCCCGCCGCGTGTGCGGCGCGCAGTTCCTCAACGATCTGGTCCAGGTTCAGTTCGGCGGTGTCCACGAGACGGGCTCCGGGCGGTGCCGCGTCGACCAGTTCGCGCGGCACGAGCGCGCCCGCGTACAGGCACACCGGCGAGGCGGCGATGATCCGCAGCCCGCGCACCGTGATCAAATCGGCCGCGCCGGGGCCGGCGCCGATGAAGTGGACGGTCATGGGCTGGACTGCTCCTCGTCGGAGGTGGACATGTCTGGGGTGGACACGGACGCAGGCTTCACGGCCAGCCACTGGGTGACCGGCATCGCCGGCCGCCACCCGGTGAACCGGCCCACCGGCGCGGACCGGGTGACCTGGATGCGGGTCAACTCCCCGCCGTACACGGCGCGATGCCGCACCAACTCGGCCTCGGTCTCGGCGACGACGGCATTGGCCACCAACCGGCCGCCCGGACGCAGTGCGGCCCAGCAGCGCTCCACCACGCCGGGCACGGTCAACCCGCCGCCGATGAAGATCGCGTCCGGGGTCGGGCCGAAGAGCACATCCGGCGCCCGGCCGACCACGATCCGCAGGTCCGGTACGCCGAGCCCGATCGCGTTCGCCGCCGCCCGTTCGGCCCGATCCGCGCGGGTCTCGAAGCCGACGGCCCGGCAGGTCGGGTGCGTCCGCATCCACTCGATCCCGATGCTGCCGCTGCCCGCGCCCACGTCCCACAACAGCTCGCCCGGTCGCGGTCCGAGCGCGGCCAACGTCACCGCGCGGATCTCGCGCTTGGTCAACTGGCCGTCGTGCGCGTAGACATCGTCCGGCAGGCCGGCCAGCCGGCTCAGCCCCGGACCCGCCGCGCACCGCACGGCCACCACGTTCAGATCCGCGAATCGCCGCTCGGGGGACGCCGCGAGCGCATCGGCGCTGCCCCGCCACACCGACTCGGCCGGACCACCCAGGTGCTCCAGCACGGTGACCGTGCTCGTCCCGAAGCCGCGTTCGCGCAGCAGCACGGCCGCACGCCCCGGCGTCAGCCCGTCCGCACTCAGCACCAATACCCGTGCGTCGGTGGCGAGTTCGGCCGCCAGGGTGTCGAGCGGTCGGCCCACCGCACTGATCACCGTGACGGTCTGCACCGCCCAGCCCAGCCGGGCGCAGGCCAACGAGACCGACGAGGAAACCGGCAGCACGGTGACCCGCTCCGCGCCCAACCCGCGCACCAGCGTTGCCCCGACGCCGTAGAACATCGGGTCCCCGCTGGCCAGCACGCACACCTTCCGGGACCCGGCCAGGTCGGCGACGAAGGCCGCCGAGAACGGCGACGGCCACCGGACCCGCTCGGCCGACGCGTCCGCCACCATGGCCAAGTGCCGTTCGCCGCCGACCAACACGTCGGCGGCGCGCACCGATGCCCGCGCCGCCTCGGAGAGTCCCGCCCAGCCGTCGTCCCCGATCCCGACCACGACTACCGAGCCGACACCCGAAGACCCCGACCCCGGCTCCGACGCCGGACCGGGGCCGGGACCGGGCTCGTCGACCCCGGCCCCGGCCCCGGAAGCCCGCTCAGCCATCCCCGGCGTCCTCGCCGCCTTCGAGATCGCCCTCGACGTCCAGGTACACCTCGCGCAGCCCGTCCAGCGTGGCCGCCTCCGGCTTCTCCCACATGCCCCGGTCGGCGGCTTCGAGCAGTCGCTCGGCGATTCCGCGCAGCGCCCACGGGTTGGACGTGCGCATGAATTCCCGGTTGGTCTCGTCCAGGACGTATTCGCCCGCGAGCTTCTCGTACATCCAGTCCGCCACCACGCCGGTGGTGGCGTCGTAGCCGAACAGGTAGTCCACCGTGGCGGCCAGTTCGAACGCGCCCTTGTAGCCGTGCCTGCGCATCGCCTCGATCCAGCGCGGGTTGACCACCCGGGCGCGGAAGACCCGGGCGGTCTCCTGCTGGAGCGTCCTGGTGCGGACCGCGTCCGGCATGGTCGAGTCGCCGATGTAGGCCGCCGGCGCGGTGCCGGTGAGCGAGCGCACGGCGGCGACCATGCCGCCGTGGTACTGGAAGTAGTCGTCCGAGTCGGCGATGTCGTGCTCGCGCGTGTCGGTGTTCTTGGCCGCGACCGCGATCCTGCGGTACGCGTCCTCCATGTCCTCGCGCGCGAACACCCCGTCCAGGCCCCGGCCGTAGGCGTAGCCGCCCCAGGTCGCGTACACCTCGGCCAGGTCCGCGTCGTCGCGCCACGTGCGCGCGTCGATCAGCGGCAGCAGCCCCGCGCCGTACGCGCCGGGCCGGGAGCCGAACACGCGCGTGGTCGCCCGGCGGGCGTCGCCGTGTCGGGCGGTGTCCGCGCGCACGTGCGCCCGGACGTAGTTGTCCTCGTCCGGCTCGGCCAACTCCGCGACCAGCCGCACCGCGTCGTCGAGCAGCAGCACCACGTGTGGGAAGGCGTCCCGGAAGAAGCCGGAGATGCGCACCGTGACGTCCACCCGCGGCCGGCCCAGCTCGGCGAGCGAAATCGCCTCGATCCCGGTCACCCGGCGCGACGCGTCGTCCCACAGCGGGCGCACGCCCAGCAGCGCCAGCACCTCGGCGATGTCGTCGCCGCTGGTGCGCATCGCGCTGGTGCCCCACACCGAAAGGCCCACCGAGCGCGGCCAGTCGCCGTCGTTGTCCGCGCGGTAGCGGGCCAACAGCGAGTCGGCGAGCGCCTGTCCGGTCTCCCAGGCCAACCGGCTCGGGATCGCCTTCGGGTCCACGGTGTAGAAGTTGCGGCCGGTCGGCAGCACGTTGACCAGTCCGCGCAGCGGCGAACCGCTGGGCCCGGCCGCGACGTAGCCGCCCTCCAGCGCGTGCAGCACCGCGCCGATCTCGTCCCCGGTGCGGTCCAGCCGCGGCACGATCTCGGTCGCGGCGAACGCCAACACGTCGGCGACCGCCGCCGATTCGGCGCCCAGTACCCGGTGCGTGACGGCCGGCGCCCGGGTCGGGTCCCACCCGGCCGCCTCCATCGCCGCCACCAGGCGATGCGCGCGGTCCTCGGCGTCGTCGGTCTCGGTGCGCGAGGCGCTGCCGCCCTCGACCAGGCCGAGCGATTCGCGCAGCCCCGGCAGCGCGGCGGCCTTGCCGCCCCACACCTGGCGCGCCCGCAACATCGCGGTGACCAGGTTGATCCGGCCCTCCCCGGTGGGCGCGCTGCCCAGGATGTGCAGGCCCTCGCGGATCTGCGCGTCCTTGACCTCGCACAACCACCCGTCCAGGTGCAGGATCAGGTCGTCGAACTCGGCCTCGTGCGGCCGGTCGGTGATGCCCAGGTCGTGGTCGAGCCTGGTGGCCTGGATCAGTGTCCAGATCTGCGCCTGCAGCGCCGGGCCCTTGGCCGGGTCGAGCGCCTGCACGTTGGCGTACTCGTCGAGCAGTTGCTCCAGCCGGGTCAGGTCGCCGTACGTCTCGGCCCGCGCCATCGGCGGCACCAGGTGGTCCACGATGATCGCGTGCGCGCGCCGCTTGGCCTGGGCGCCCTCGCCCGGGTCGTTCACCAGGAACGGGTAGATCAGCGGCAGGTCGCCGAGCACCGCGTCCGGGCCGCATTCCGCGGACAGGCCCAGGTTCTTGCCCGGCAGCCACTCCAACGTGCCGTGCTTGCCCAGGTGGACGAGCGCGTGCGCGCCGAACCCGCCCGGTCCGGCGGGTGCGTCCAGCCACCAGTAGGCGGCCAGGTAGTGGTGACTCGGCGGCAGGTCCGGGTCGTGGTAGATGGCCACCGGGTTCTCGCCGAAGCCGCGCGGCGGCTGGATGATCAGGATCACGTTGCCCGCGCGCAGCGCCGCGAGCACGATCTCGCCCTCGGGGTCGCGCGAGTGATCCACGTACAGCTCGCCGGGCGGCGGGCCCCAGTGTTCCTCGATGTTCGCGCGCAGCCCCAGCGGCAGCCTGGCGTAGCGCTCGCGGTAGTCGGCCGCCGAGATGCGGACCGGGTTGCCTTCGAGCTGACCCTCCGTCAACCACTCCGGGTCCTGGCCGCCCGCCGCGATCAGCGCGTGGATCAGCTTGTCGCCGTCCGGCGGTTCGAGCCCGGGCAGCGCGTCGGCGCCGTCGAGGGCGCCGACGTCGTAGCCGGCCGCGCGCATCGCGCGCAGCAGCGCGACCGCCGACGCCGGGGTGTCCAGGCCGACCGCGTTGCCGATCCGGGAGTGCTTGGTCGGGTATGCGGACAAGACCACGCCGATCTTGCGCTCGCCGACCGGAATGTGCCGAAGTCGGGCGTGCCGTACCGCGATCCCGGCCACCCGTGCGGCCCGCTCGGGGTCGGCGGCGTAGTGGGTGAGCCCGTCGGTGCCGGTCTCCTTGAACGAGAACGGCACCGTGATCAGCCGGCCGTCGAACTCGGGCACCGCGACCTGGGTGGCCGCGTCCAGCGGCGACAGGCCCGCGTCGCCGGCCTCCCATTCGGCCCGGCTGGTGGTCAGGTTCAGCGCCTGGAGGATGGTGATGTCCAGGCCGGCGAGCGCGCCCACGTCCCACTGCTCGTCGTCGCCGCCGGCGGAGACCTCGGCGGGCTTGGCCCCGCCCGCACCGCCCGCCGCGAGCACGGTCACCAGCAGCGCGTCGAGTTCGCCGAGCGCCGCGAACAACGACTCGTCCGCACCGCGCAGCGACGCGCACCAGATCGGTACGGGCCGGCCGCCCGCGTCCTCGATCGCCGCGCACAGGTCGTCCACGAACGCGGTGTTCCCGGCGAGGTGGTGGGCGCGGTAGTAGAGCACGCCCACGGCCGGGCCGTCGATCTCGCGCGCCGAACGGTCCAGGCGGCCCCAGGAGGGCACCTCGACGGGCGGTTCGAAGCCGTGTCCGGTGAGCAGCAGCGTGTCGGAGAGGAAGCGGTACAGCTGGGTCAGGTTGGCCGGGCCGCCCTGGGCGAGGTAGGCGTGTGCCTGGGCGCTCACTCCGGCGGGTACGGTCGCCAGTTCCATCAGCGCGGCGTCGGCGGTGAGTTCGCCGCTGAGCACGACGACCGGGCGCGGGCCGGCCAGCAGCGCGTCCAGGCCCGCCTCCCACGCGCGGCGCCCGCCGAGCAGGCGCACCACGACCAGGTCGGTGCCGTCCAGGAGCGCGGGCAGGTCGGCGACCTCGACGCGGGCCGGGTTGGCCAGGCGCCATTCGCCCTCGCTCGCCTTGGCGCTGAGCAGGTCGGTGTCGGATGTCGACAGGAGCAGAATCACCGGGCGCCTCCGCCGATGCCGGCGTGGCGAGCCACGAGGTGGATGTCGCGGTCGAACGCGCCGCGGCGGCGCGCGGGGGTGTCGCTGAGGTGGGTATGGCAGTCGAAGCTGCGTACGCAAGAACGCCGGCAGGACGAAATCGTCACCTGGAGCGCCTCTCCGGGGTCCTCGCCCCATCGGACTCGGGGTGAGACGCGCAGTTCCTGACTCCCGGTCACGTCGTGGCCGTCGAATGACGACGTACGGCGGAGCCGGTCACAGTGGCGGGACCGTCCCGGGATCGCACCGGGTTCCTGCCACGCCCTCCCCGCGCCGGTAGGGCCGGCGCGGGGCCAGCATCGCTCAGTGGCCCGCCTTGACGCAACATGCCCGGATCGGCGTCGGCACCGGTGGTGACACATGTCACCGCGGAAACCGGCCTACGGCCCGATCCGGGCCCGGGCGCCGTCGGTCAGCGGCTCGCGCGCACCCGGTCCACGAACGCGCCGAACTCGGCGGCGACCTCGTCGGCGGTCCATTCCAGCGCGGGATCGGCGACGGTGATCTCGGTGTACGACAGGCCCGGCGGGCCCGGCTCGGTCCACCCGCCGGCCAGCCACACGCCGCGCTCGGCGGCGTGCTCGAATCCGACCCGGGTGAGCAGTTCGGCCGGGTGCGGCAGCCACATCTGGAACTGGTGGGTGTGCGGGACGGCCGGGTGCACGATCGCCCCGGGCACCCGGGTCAGGCCGGCCGCCACGGTCGGGGCGTGCGCGACGTAGGTGGCCAGCCGCGGCAGCGTCTCGTCCAGCGCCGCGAGCGCCTCCAGTGCCATCGGCCAGTTCTGGAACGGCCGCCCGCCGTAGCGGTGGCGCCAGGCGTGCGCCTCCTCGATCAGTTCGGCGCCGCCCGCCAGGGCCGCACCGGCGCTCGCCCCCAGGCCCTTGTAGTAGGAGACGTAGACCGAGTCGAACAGGTCGACGATCTCGGTGAGCCCGCGCCCGAAATGGGTGGTGCTCTCCCACAACCGCGCACCGTCCAGGTGCAGCGCGGCGTCGCGGTCCCGGGCGGCCTGCACCGTCGCGAGCAGTTCGTCCCACGAGGGCAGCACGAACCCGTGGTCGCGCAGCGGGAGTTCGTAGAAGAGCGTGCCGAATGGCTCACCGGCGGTGCCGATGTCCTCGGCGGTGATCTGACCGGGGCCCTGGGTGAGCGGCAGTGGCCGCAGCCCGGACAGGACCGACACCGCGTCGCGCTCGTAGGTCAGCGGATGCGCCCTGGGGTGGATGCCGACCACGTTCGAACCGGTCGCGCCGGCGTGGCACCGCAGCGCGACCTGCTGGGCCATCGTGCCGGTGGGGAACAGCAGCGCCGCCTCGGTGCCGAGCAGCTCGGCCGTGCGGGCCTCCAGACGGGCGACCGCGCCGCCGTCGCCGTACATGTCGGGCCATTCGTCCGGGTCGATCCGCTCCTGCGCGTATGCGGACAGCCGGGCCAGTCGTTCGGTGACCGTGGCGGGTCGTACTCCCGACAGGATCCGGTCGCATGCGCGGATCGCGCGCAGCCGGCCGGTGCGGTCGTCGTTTGCGAGGTATGCCATGCAGGCATCATCCACCGCGGGCCGGCGGGGGGAGCGAACGCAGGCACGGCCCGCACCGAATCGGTGCGGGCCGTGCCTGTCGATGATGTGTGCCGTCAGACGGTGATGTTCTCCGCCTGCGGGCCCTTCTGGCCCTGAACAGCGTCGTAGGAGACCTTCTGGCCCTCGACAAGCTCACGGTAGCCCTGCGACTGGATCGCCGAGTAGTGCGCGAAAACATCCGGGCCGCCGTCGTCCGCCTGGATGAAGCCGAAGCCCTTTTCCGCGTTGAACCACTTCACGGTTCCAGTAGCCATACAAATCTCCTTCGTGGTGCCAAATGGAAATGTGCACATGCACAAGTCCAAGTCGCAACAGCAATCCATTTTTCACATGAACCCGGTTCGACATAAACAAAAAGCGCCCGACGGTCACGACCGTAAGGCGCTCACAAAATTCATGGGAACCACTACTGCAACTGCCTCGAGGCTAGCACGGAAAAGTCGCCGATCCGGGGACCCGGGAAAATATTTCTTCCCGCGGCACCCCGACGACCCCGCCGATCGCTCCTGCGGCCGCCGCGCCCCGAGCCCCCCGGCCCGGGCGGGCAGGCCGATCGTTCACGTCGGCTCGATGCCCAGTTCGGCCAGGATCGCCGCCGTGTGCTCGCCTGCCGCCGGGATCGCGCCCATCGCCGCCTCGCGTCCGGTCACCGTGACCGGCGGCAGCAGCGCACGCAGCGGACCGACGGGCGAGTCGATCGTCCGCAATCGGTCCCGGGCGGCGTGTTGCGGGTGCTCGGCGAACTCGGCGACGGTGCGCATCCGGGCGTTGGCGATGCCGACCTCGTCCAGGCTCGCCACGATCTCGGCGGCGGTGCGGTCCGCGAAGACCGCCTCGATCAGCTCGGTGAGCCGCTCGTTGCCGGCCACCCGCAGCGAATTGGTCCGAAATCTCGGGTCCTCGACCAGGTCCGGCCGACCCAACACCCGCTCGCACAACGCGGCCCACTCGCGGTCGTTCTGCACCCCGACGAACACCTGGCCGCCGTCGCCGGCGCGATACGGGCCGTACGGCGCGATCGCCGCGTGCCGGGCGCCGGTGCGCGGCGGCGGCGTACCGCCGTAGGTCGCGAAGTAGTACGGGAAACCCATCCACTCGCCGAGCGCATCCAGCATGGACACCTCGAACGCGCTGCCCTCGCCGGTGACTCGGCGCTCGTACAGGGCGGTCAGCATGCCGGTGAAGGCGTACATCGCGGCGGCGATGTCGGCGATCGGAATACCCGCCTTGGCGGGCGCGTCGGGCGTGCCGGTGACCGACAACAACCCGGCCTCGCACTGCACGAGCAGGTCGTACGCCTTCTTGTCGCGGTAGGGACCGGAAGTCCCATAACCCGATATTCCACAGACGATCAGCCGCGGAAATCTGGCCCGCAAATCCGCCGCGCCCAGGCCCAGCCGATCCGCCGCGCCGGGCGCCAGGTTCTGCACGAACACGTCCGCGCGGGCGAGCAGCCGGTCCAGGATTTCCGCCGACCGCTCGTCCTTGAGGTCGAGCGCGAGGCTTTCCTTGCCCCGGTTGGCCCAGACGAAATGGCTCGACAATCCCTCGACGGTTTCGTCGTACGCCCGGGCGAAATCGCCCGCACCGGGTCGCTCGATCTTGATCACGCGTGCGCCGAGATCGGCCAGTTGCCGGGTCGCGTACGGCGCCGCGATGGCCTGTTCCAGGGAGACGACGGTGACGCCCGCGAGAGGTAGGAGCACGCGTCCATCCTGGCAGAGCGTCAGGAGGGGGACGAGGCGTCGGGGGGAGGTCCGGCCGACCCTTCGGCGCGTGCCGAAGCATGGCCGGCCGATGATGACGGCATGGACTCGATCGCACGCGCCACCGACCCGGATTCGGTCCCGCGACTCGCGGCCCTGGCCGCGCTCCTCGCCGACGAGACGCGCGCGGCGGTCTGCCTGGCCCTGCTGGATCGGCGTGCCTGGACCGGCGGCGAGCTGGCCCGGCACTGCCGGGTCGCGCCGTCCACGATCAGCGAGCACCTGACCAGGCTGGTCGAGGGCGGTCTGCTGGTCCAGGAGCGGCAGGGCCGACATCGCTACGTCCGGCTGGCCGACGCGGGGGTGGCCCGGATGGTCGAGGACCTGGCCGCCTACGCGACGCCCGCCACCCCCCGACCGGCGAACTCGCTGCGCGCGCACTCGGCCGGCGCGGCCCTGGCCAGGGGCCGCACCTGCTACGACCACCTGGCCGGCCGACTCGGCGTGGCCGTCACCGACGCGCTCACGGCCCGCGACCTGCTCCGCCAGGACGCCGGCTTCGCGCTCACCGACACCGGCATCGACTGGCTCACCGACCTGGGCGCCGACCTGACCACGTCGCGCAAACGCCCGTTGGCCCGCCCGTGCCTGGACTGGACCGAACGCCGCCACCACCTCGCGGGCACGGCCGGCGCCGAACTGTGCCGGCTGTTCCGCGACCGTGGCTGGACGGAGCGGGTCGGCACGGGCCGCGCGGTCCGCGTCACCGACCTGGGGCGCGCCGAACTGGGGAGGTTGTTGGGGATGCGGGAGGCGGAGTTCGAGGTGGCGTGACCGAGCCGGCCCCGGACGGCGACGTGGTCGGCGCGAACGCCGTCGGGCGGCTCGCTGCGGCTCGTCGGTCAGTCGCCGGACGGGGACCGCAGTCGCAACCGATGCAGCAGGCGGCGGGCCCGAGAGCGCCCGGGTCGAGGCGAAGCCGGTGCGTTCGGCGAGTGGTGCGGGCCGGCATCGGACCCCACGTCGGGCTCCGCGTCGGCTTCGGCCCCGGGTGACCACACCGGCCGTAGCCACCGCCCGGCCCCGGGCGTCGCATCCGCGCCGGGTCGGTCGCGGCCGGGGAACACCGGCGTCGGGAGCTTGCGGAACCAGGCCAGGTCGGCGGCGTCGTAGTCGGCCACGCCGAGACCGGTGCCCGAGGGCGCGTCGCGGGGTGTGGTCGTCCGCAGCTCCCACTCGCTGCCCTGCCCGAAGATCCGGACCGGCACTCCGCGCGCCCAGAGTTCGACGCCGAGCCGAAACCGCACACAGGGGCGTCTCGGTCCCAGCCAGTGGCGGGGAGCCCGCCGGACCCCGTACTCCCCGCACTTCACGCTGAATGCGGCCCCCGAAACCCACACCACCTCCAACACCGAGGTCTCGCTCGGATGCGTGATCGGCAGGATCGCCGCGAGGTCGCCGGTGCCGTGCAGCACGAAGGTGCCCGCCGACAGATCGGGCCGAATCGGCGTCGTCGGTTCGATGTCGATCGACCAGGGCCCGCTCGCGGTGACCACCATCATTCGCGGCCCGACCACTTGGAACTCCCCCGACTGCCAAGGGCGTTCCGAATGACGGTCGATCCCCTGCCACGCCCCGCTGTCGGTCGCCGTCGACGGCGGCACCAACCGCACGTCGACCGGACCACCCGACGGCGCACCGCTGAGCCTGCCCACCCCGAGCGGCCCGGTGTACCGGAGCACCTCGTTGCCGAAGCCCTCGACCGAACCATCGAACTCCCGTGCCGCATCCGGGTTCTTGAGCTGCAACGTCCACGCGCCGGCGCACCGGACGCGCACGACCGTCAGCTCCCGCCGGCCCTCGTCCGAGGTCAGGATGCTCGCATCGGAGCCCTCGGGAGGTCCGTTGTACACACACGTACGGGCCGGCCCACCCGGCCGATCGATCCGCCACAGGCGCAGGCGTTCGCCCGGCGCGCTCTCGATCTGCATCAGCGCCACCTGGCCCGGCACCGGCACGTCGAGGACCACGTCGGCGTCGCCGACGCCCCGATGGGTGAAGGGCGTGTCGTCCTGCCCGTGCCCCCGAAGCGGCTCGGGGAGCGCGCTGTTGCCCGGGCCTGGTTCGTACATCGTCCGACGATCCCACGTAGGCGCGAGTCGGGTAAACCGGAGCCCCGGTTTCCCGAACCGACCGCCGCGGGCCCGGGCCCCGTCCGGCGCTCGGGCCGGGTTGCGCGCCGCGGTCGATCCTGCACCGGACAGTTGCCGAGTAGCGCCGGTACCGCGCCGGCTCGGATGCCGGTACTTCCACGGTCACCGGGGCCGCCCGCACCGCTCCCGCCGCCGGTTCACGAACTCTGTGTCGGCGATCCGCCGTCGGCGGGAAGGCGGCGGAAGGCCCGTGACACGCCGGGGACTTCGCCGATGCCGGCCGGGATCCGGGTGAATGCCGCGCGGTAGCCGCTGGGGGTCAGGCCGGTGCGGCGCACGAGGTGTTTGCGCAGCGAGTCGGTGGTGCCGATGCCGCTGTGGTGGGCGACCAGTTCCATCGACAGATCGGTCGTCTCCAGCAACTCCCGGGCGCGGTCCACCCGTTGGTGGAGCAGCCATTGCAGCGGGCTGAGGCTGGTCTCGGCGTGGAAGCGTCGGGTCAGGGTGCGCACGCTGGTGTTCGCGTGCGCGGCGAGGTCGGCCAGGGTGAGGGGTTCGTCGAGTCGGGCCAGCGCCCAGGCGCGGGTGTCGGCGAGCGATACGCCGCTTTCCGGGGGCAGCGGCGAATCGATGAACTGGGCCTGGCCGCCCGGGCGTACCGGTGCCGCGACGACCAGACGCGCGACGATGTTGGCGGTGGCCGCGCCGTAGTCGGTCCGGATCAGGTGCAGGCACAGGTCGATCCCGGCGGACAGGCCGGCGGAGGTCAGGATCGGCCCGTCCTCGACGTACAGCACGTCCGGCCGCAGGTCCACGGCCGGGAAGCGGCGGCGGAACTCCTCGGTCATCGTCCAGTACGTGGTGGCCGCGCGCCCGTCCAGCAGGCCCGCCTGCGCCAACACGAACGCGCCGGTGCAGATCGAGGCCACCCGCTTTCCCGCCGCGGCGGCGGTACGCAGCGCGGCCAGGATGCGCGGGTCCGCGTCCGCCCGAGCGCCGGTACCGGTGACGATCACCGTGTCGGCGTCGTCCATCGCGTCCAGGCCGTGCGGCACCACGATGTCCAGGCTGCCGGTGCCGACCACGGCGCCGGGCTCGGCGGTGCACACCCGGACCCGGTAGCCGGCCACCCCGTCGACCACGTCGACCGCGCCGAGCACCAGTTCCGGGATGGACAGGTCGAACGTGGTCACCGGCGGCACGGCCACCACGGCTATTCGATGCATGGCCCGAACCTCCGGATGTTTGGCATTCCGGCCACTACCGTACGACCGGGCGCGGACGGGAGGGTGATCACGTCCCTTCGGACGCCCTTCCTCCCCATCTCCCCTTCCTGGAGCGAACATGTCCTCCTCCGTCTTCCACGTCGTGGTCGGTGCCGGCGCCACCGGTTCGGCCACCGCACTGCTGCTCGCCGAGTCCGGCGAGCGGGTCCGGATCGTCACCCGCCGCGGCACCGGCCCCGAGCATCCGCTGATCGAACGCATCGCCGCCGACGCGAACGACGCCGCCCGTCTGGTCGAACTCACGCAGGGAGCAAGGACGTTGTTCAACTGCGCGATGCCCGCCTACGACCGCTGGCCCATCGATTGGCCGCCGCTGGCCGCGGCGCTGCTCACGGCGGCGGAGCGGACGGGGACGAGCTATGTGATGCTCGGCAACGTGTACGGCTACGGCCCGGTGGACGGGCCGATGACCGAGGACCTGCCGATGGCGCCGACCACCGTCAAGGGCCGCGTGCGGGCGGCGATGTGGACGCAGGCGCTCGCCGCGCACGACGCGGGGCGGGCCCGGGTCACCGAGGTCCGCGCGAGCGACTTCGTGGGCGCGGATGCGGCCTCGCTGTACAACTTCCTGGTCGTCCCGCACGTACTCGCCGGCACCCCCGCCGCACTCCCCGGCGACCCGGACGCACCGCGGAGTTGGTCCTACATCGGCGACGTGGCCCGCACGCTGGTTGCGGCGGCACGCTCCACCGAGACGTGGGGCCGGGCGTGGCACGTACCCTCGTCGACCGGTTCCACCCGCGCCGTCACCGCCCGCCTCGCCGAACTCACCGGCTCGCCGGTTCCACGACTGACCCGGATGACGGCCGAGGAGGTGCGCACGATCGGCCGGGAGAATTCGATCATGGCCGAGGTCGAGGAGATGCTCTACCTCTCCGAAGGCGGCTCCACCCTCGACGCGACGTTCACCACGAAGACCCTGGACGTGGTGGCCACGCCCTTGGACACCGCATTGGCGGAGTTCGCGGTGCCACGCGGGTAGGACGTCGGCGCACGCACGGCGATCCACGACGCGCGGGCTCGCCGTGCCGCACGCGGGTGGGGCGGCGTCGGAGGGGCACGCGCCGTATCGCGGCCGGCGAGCCGCCGCAGCCGGCCCGGTTGCCCGTTGTTCGTCGCGGTCGTCCCCATCGGCCCCGTCGTCGGCCCGGTCCGGCTCCCCGGCGCCGGCCGCGGCGCACACGGTGGCCCGTCGGGGTCCGGCCGCGGGCCCCGACGTGCCATCTTTGATCCACGGCGAACGGCGCGACGGAAGGACCCCGCGATGAGCACGGTGGATCGGCACGGGCTCGAAGTGTCCGGGATGGGCCCGGAGGCGATCCGGCACTACGAACGTGCGCTCGACGCGCTGCTGTTCTTCCGGCCGGAGGTGAGTACAGAGGTCGAGGCGATGCTCTCGGCCGACCCGGGTGCACCGATGGCCAACGTGTTCGCGGCCTATCTCGGCCTGCTGGGCACCGAGTCGGTCGACGCCGCCGCCGCGCGTGCGCGCCACGCCGCCTTCGTGCCCACCCCGACCAGGGTCGGCGCCCGCGAGGTGGCGCACATGCGGGCCGCGGATGCGTGGTTGGCGGGCGACATCCACCTGGCCGGCGACATCCTGCACGAGGTGGTCGTGGCGTATCCCCGGGACGCGCTCGCGCTGTCGGTCGGCCATCAGATCGACTTCCTCACCGGTGACGCCCTCCGACTGCGCGACCGGGTCGGCGGCGTACTGAGCGCGTGGGATCGGGACGACCCGCACTACGGGCCGGTGCTGGGCATGGCCGCGTTCGGCCTGGAGGAGGCCGGCCACTACGCGCGCTCCGAACAGGCCGGGCTGGCCGCCGTGGCGGCGAATCCGCGCGATGTGTGGGCGATCCACGCGGTGGTGCACACGTACGAGATGCAGGGCCGGTTCGCCGAGGGCATCCGCTTCCTCGACGCCCGCACCGCCGACTGGACGAGCGGCAACTACCTGAACGTGCACAACTGGTGGCACTACGGCCTGTTCTCGATCGAGGCCGGCGCGATCGACCGCGCGCTGGCCGTCCACGACGCGGTGCTGCACCACGACAAGTCCGCCGGCCTGGCCATGGAACTCCTGGACGCCTCGGCCCTGTTGTGGCGCATCCACCTCGCGGGCAACCCGCAGGTGGAGCGCTGGAATCGGGTCGCCGACGCGTGGGCGGCCCGGGCGGACGGCCCGTACTACGCGTTCAACGACACCCACGCCGTGATGGCCTACCTCGGCGCCGGCCGGATCGCCGCCGCGCAGGCGGTGGTCCGTGACCGCGAGACCTGGCTCGCCGAGCCGCATCCGCGCGTGGCCAACCACACGATGACCGCGGAGGTCGGCCTGCCGGTCTGCCGGGCGCTGGTGGCCTTCGAGCAGGGACGGTACGCAGACACCGTCGACATCCTCCTCCCGATCCGGCACCGCCTGAACACGTTCGGCGGCAGCCACGCCCAGCGCGACGCGATCCAGCAGACCCTGGTCGAGGCCGCGCTGCGGGCCGACCGGCACGACCTGGCCCGGACACTGCTGAGCGAACGGATCAACGTGCGCCCGACCAGCCCGTACAACTGGCTCGGCCGCGCTCGCCTGGCCGACGCCCTGGGCCGGCCGGCGGAGGCTGCCGACGCCCGCGAGCGCGCCGCCGAACACACCGCCGCGATCACCGTCGCCTGGGGCCGCTGACCGGCCCGACGGCCGGCGGACTGATCGCGGCGCAGTACCCGGCCCCGCCGCGGGTCGGCCGAGAGCGCCCGCGTCGCATGCGCGAGAATTGCGCACTCGTCACGGGCCGGGCCGAGCGACCCGCGACGACATCGACCGCATCGGCGACACGGGAGAGTGGCACACATGGGTGAGTCCCGGGCAACCGGCTCCGGAGCGCGACGCCGGATTCCGGACGATCCGGGACTGGCGGCGGCGGCAGCCCGGAGCCCGGGCGGGTCGGTCGCCGAGATCGACCCGGCGTTCGCCGACGATCCCAACGGCTACGTCCCCGGTGAGGCGATCCGCGGCGCGTGGGTGGTCGGCCCGGACGGACTGCTGACCGGCGAGTACCGGGAGAACCCGCGGCACGGGCCGCCACAGGACGACTTCGCCAAGCTGGTCGAGGACGACGCGTGGTTCGGTTGGCTCGGCGACGACCCGGCCGGCGCGATCCGCGAGTCGGTCACCGAGTGCTTCGAGGACCAGGCCCCCGGCGCGGTCCTGACCTGGATGAAGATCCTCGAACCGCCGCGCTGCGCCACCACCGGCCGACCGGCCCCGGACGACGAGCGGTACCTGATCCCCACCCGCGCCGGCGTGTCCGTCTGGTTCGCCGCCCAGATCGCCGCGCCGGACCGGGACCGGGCCACCGTGTGCGGCATCTTCACGTGGGTCGCGATCCACCTCGACACGCCCGCCGACCGCCGCGACCGGATCTGGCTCGACCTGGACGCCGACCTCGATTGGGCGGAGCAGCAGCTGCCGCCTCGGATGTACGGCCTGGACGCGGAGGCGGCCGACGCCGGTCCGGGCGAGGGCGACGCCTCGGGCGAGGACGAGGCCGGCGCCGAAGGTGCCCCGAGCACCTGAGCCTCGGCCGGCGCGGGCGGCCCGGGCACGTTGCTCCGGGCTCTCGCCCTACTGCGCCGGCTCTCGTCCCACCACGCCTGTCCCCGGCCTGCCGCGCCCCGCTCTCGCCCTACCCCGCCGCCTGCAACCGCGGCTTCAGGTGGCGGGCGATCGCCTCCGCGAGCCGCGGCGGCACCGCGTTGCCGATCTGCCGGGCGATCTCGGTCTTGGAGCCGCACCACACGAAGGTCTCCGGGAACGACTGGAGTCGGGCCGCCTCGCGATGCGTGATCGGGCGGTTGACCCGGTCGGTCGGGTCGTCCGGGTTCCACTGCGGGTGCAGGTACTGGCCCTTCTCGGGCTTGTAGAACTCGGTCCGGATGGTCAGCGACGGATGGTCCCAGCGCATCCGGCCCATCACGTCCGTCGTGCCGGACTTCTTGTTCCGCCAGCAGTCCGGCAGCAGGTGGTCCGGCAGGTCGAACCGGCCGCCACCGGGCGGGACACAGTCGTAGCGCAGCAGCGAGCGCTCGATCGGCGTGCGGGCCAGGTGCAGGTCGGCCTCCTTGAACACGCCGGGCACCGTGCGCCCGAAGAACTCGGTCCTGGAGGCGGGCAGGCTGGTCGTCCCGGGCACGCGCGGCAGGTGCTCGATCGCGTCCCGGACGGTGTTCCAACGCCGTGACAGGCCCGGACCGTGGGTCGGCTCCGGGACGGCGATCCCGCCGATCCGGGAGCCGATCACGATCGCCCGCTTGCGGCGCTGCGGAACGCCGTAGTCCACCGCCGGGAGCAGCGCGTCGGTGAGCACGTACCCCTCCAGGAGGCCGCCGGGCTGCGCCTCGGCGAGCAACAGCGCGAACTCGGCGGACTTCTGGAAGCGGTCCACGTTCTCGATCACGAACACCTTGGGCCTGGCCCGGCGCACGAAGCGCAGGTATTCCTTCCAGAGCTTGTTGCGCGGGTCCTCGACGTTGCGGCTGCCCAGATTGGAGAAGCCCTGGCAGGGCGGGCCGCCGATGATCAGGTCGGCGCGCGGGATGTCCCGGTCCGGGATCTCCGCGATGTCGCCCCAGCGCATGTGCGCCTCGCCGAAGTTGGCGGCATAGGTCGCGGCCGCGTGCAGATTCCACTCGACCGCCATGACCGGCCGAAAGCCCTTCGCGGCGGCGAATCCGGACGTCATTCCACCGCAGCCCGCGAACAGGTCGATCATGGTGATGGGTCGTGCCATGCGGACAGGTTAGTGCTGCGGCCGCAGCACTTGGCCGGCCGTGCGCCTTGCGATCACGGCATCCCGAACCCTGGCCGCCGCGGTGACCGCGTCCTCGTGCTCCCAGACGCGGACGACGAGCCAGCCGGCCTCGGCCATCCGTCGGTCGGTGTCCGCGTCGCGGGTGCGGTTTCCCTCGATCTTGGCCTTCCAGAATTCGGCGTTGCGCTTGGGCCAGGTCGCGTGTTGCGGGCACCCGTGCCAGAAGCAACCGTCGACGTAGACGGCGACCTTGGTCGGGCCGAACACGACATCCGCCTCGCGGCGGATGCCCTTGAGCGGGCGGCGGTGCACGCGGTAGCGCAGGCCCATGGCATGCAGCAGACGCCGCAACGCGACCTCGACGCCGGTGTCCTTGCTGCGCTGGCGACTCATCCGCGCGCGGGTCGCTTCCGTGGTGGTCAGGCTCGTCACGGACACCATGGTGCACGGTCACACTGTCATCGCGCCCGGCGACGGCCGGCGCGCCGCGCCGGAGGCAGCGGGCCGGAGGCAGCACTCGGGCCGAATCGCCGCGCCGAGTGCGGGGCTCGGGCCGGGTACGCTCGCGCCTCCGTCGCCTTGACCGCGGCCCAGATCGGCTTGCCCGGCGCGAGTTCGAGTTCGGCGACGGCGAGCGGTGTGACGTCGGCGAGCAGCGGCACCGGGCCGGTCAGTTCGACCCGGACGGTGTCGCCGTGCGGTTCCATGCCGCCCACCTCGACCTGCCACAGGTTGCGCGGGCTGCCGTCCGGGCGAGTCCGGTACAGCGTCACCGCGGCCGGCGGGAAGGCCACGAACACCTCGGCAGCGTCCGGGAGTTCGGCCACCACCAGGCGCTGCCCGGCGGCCAGGTCGACGCCGCCGGCCGAGGTGGTGCCGCGGTACAGGTTCAGGCCCACCAGGCGCGCCACGTAGTCGGTGCGCGGATGGCGGGCCACCTCGGCCGGCGTGCCGGTCTGGACCGCGCGGCCCGCCTCGATCACGGTGAGCCGGTCGGCCAGCACCATCGCGTCCAGCGGGTCGTGGGTGATCACCACCGCGACCCCGTCGAAGTCGGCCAGGTGCCGACGCAGCGTCGCCCGCACGGCCACCCGGGTGCGCGCGTCCAGCGCGGCCAACGGCTCGTCCAGGAGCAGCAACCGCGGATGGGTGGCCAGCGCACGGGCGAGCGCGACCCGCTGGGCCTGCCCGCCGGAGAGCCGACCGGGTTTGACGCCCGCGTGTTCGGCCAGGCCGACCCCGTCCAGCCAGTCCGCCGCCAGGCTCCGGGCCTCGCGTCGGCCCACGCCCTGGCAGCGCAGGCCGAAGGCGACGTTCTCCAGCGCGGACAGGTGTGGGAAGAGCAGGTAGTCCTGGAAGACCACGCCCACCGGGCGCCGCTCGGGCGGTGTGTACAGCCGCCGTTCGGGATCCTCCAGGTCGACGCCCGCCAGCCGGGTGTGTCCGGCGCCGAGGGGGGTGAGGCCGGCCAGGGCGCGCAGGGCGGTGCTCTTGCCGGCGCCGTTGGGGCCGAGCAGGGCGACCACCTCGCCGGGCGCGGCGGTCAGGTGCACGTCCAGGCGGAACGCGTCGCGGACGACGACGAGGTGGGCGTCGAGGCCGGCGGCGCGGGTGGTGGGCTGCTCGGGGGCGGTCGCGTGGTCCGGGTCGGCCGCCCGGTCCGGGCCCGGCTTGGCAGGGCCCGTCGCCCGGTCCGCTCCGCTCGGCTCGTTCGCGCCGGTCACGAGGTGGTCATCCAGCGCTCGCGCAGGCCGGCCAGGATCAGCACGGACACCGCCAACAACACGAGGGAGAGCACGATCGCCGCCTCCGGGTCGGTTTCCAGGGCCAGGTATACGGCGAGCGGCATGGTCTGGGTCTTGCCCGGGAAGTTGCCGGCGAAGGTGATGGTCGCGCCGAACTCGCCGAGCGCGCGGGCCCACGCGAGTACCGCGCCGGCCGCCACACCGGGCGCGATCAGCGGCAGGGTGACCCGGCGGAACGCGGTCCAGCGGGAGGCGCCCAGCGTCGCCGCGGCCTCCTCGTAGCGCGGGTCGGCCGCCCGCAGCGCGCCCTCGACGCTGATCACCAGGAACGGCATCGCCACGAACGCCTCGGCCACGATCACGCCGGTCGTGGTGAACGGCAGCGTGTAGCCGAACGTGTCGTCCAGCCACTCGCCGACGATGCCCTTGCGGCCGAGCACCAGAAGCAGCGCGACGCCGCCCACCACGGGCGGCAACACCAGCGGAAGTGTGACCAGCGCCCGGACCAGCCGACGGCCGGGAAAATCGGTCCGAGCCAGCAGCCAGGCCAGCGGCACGCCTAGGACCAGCACGATGCCGGTGGCCACGGTCGCGGTGAACAGCGAGAGCTTGAGCGCCTCGCGGACCTCGGTACTGCCGAGCTGACTCCCCAGGTCGCTCCACGGCGCCCGGACCAGCAGCCCGACCAGCGGCAGCACCAGGAACACCAGGCCGATCAGGCCGGGCACGAGCAGGGCCAACGGCGCGCCGGCGCGCCGGGGGTGTTCGGCTCGCCCGCGCATGGCCCGCGGGCGCCCGGCCCGCGTGCGTACGGCCGGCGTGCGTGCGTCTCGTGGGCGGCGGGAGGCCCGGGGAGGTTCGATCACGGTGCCTGGAAGCCCGCCGCCGTCAGGGCCGTCCGGCCGGGCTCGGACAGCACGAAGGCCACGAACGCCTTGGCCGCGTCGGCGTTGGGCGCCTTGGCGAGCGGGACGATCGGGTACGTGTTGACCGCCTGCGCGGATTCGGGGAAGTCCAGGCCGACCGCCTTGCCGCCGGCCGCCTTGACGTCGGTGCGGTAGACGAGTGCGGCGTCCACCTCGCCGAGGGTGAGCTTGGTCAGGGCCGCCTTGACGTCCTGTTCGAGCGTCGCGGGGGTGAACTTGACGCCGGCCGCGTCGAGGGCGGTCTTGGCGGCGGCGCCACACGGGACCTGCGGCGCGCACTGGGCGACCTTGAGGCCACCCTGCTTGAGGTCGGCGAGCGACTTGATGTTCTTCGGGTTGCCCGGCGCGACCGCGATCTGCAACGTGTTCTTGGCGAACGCGGTGGGCGTGCCGTCGGCGTTCTTGGCGTCGGTGACGAGCTTCATGTTCTTCGCGTCGGCCGAGGCGAACACGTCGGCGGGCGCGCCCTGGTTGATGCTCGCGGCCAGCGCCGAGCTGCCGAGGTAGTTGAACTTGACCGTGACGCCCGGGTGCGCGGCCTCGAACTGCTTGCCCAGCGCGCTGAACGTCTCGGTCAGCGAGGCTGCGGCGAACACGGTGACGGTGCCCTTGAGTTGCTTTCCGTCACCGGCGGACGCGGATCCCCCGACACCGGCCGGCGGCGTGGCCCCGCCGACCTTCGTGTCGTCCTTGCCCTCGTCGTCGCCGCCGCATCCGGCGAGGGCGATCAACGCCCCCGCGAGCAGCGCGGCCGAGACCGCACGTCCGGCCCGCACCGTGCCCATTGCGCCCATCGTGTGTCCGCTCCCCGCTATTCGAGGGAGTGCTCGCGCGCGCCCTCGGTCCGCTCCACCATGACATTCGTCGACTTCACCACTGCCGTGGCGAGCACCCCGACCTCCAGGCCGAGTTCGTCCGCGGCCTCGGCGCTCATCAGCGAGACCACCCGGTACGGTCCGGCCTGGATCTCGACCTGGGCCATCACCGTGTCCTTGCGGACGTCGGTGACGATGCCGCGGAAGCGGTTGCGCGCCGACGACCAGCCGAGCCGCTCACTGTCCGCACGGGCGTCACCGGCCGCCGCCGACCGGGCGAACGCCGCGAGCGCCGCACCCTCCACCACCCGCCGACCGTTCTCGTCCCGCCGCGCGTCGAGCCGACCCGAGTCCACCCACCGCCGCACCGTGTCCGCGCTCACCCCGAGCAGAGCCGCCGCATCACCGATCCCGAACATGTTCACGGCCGGGATCCTAGCCACGAGCACCTCCCCCACAGAGCAGAGCCGACACCCACACGCCCCGGCAAAAGCCGCCACATGCGAATCCCATCCTTGCAGATGCAAGCAGCTCATGGCCACACACCTCGCAAATCCGATACACATGCATACCCTGCGCGGTCGCAGCGTCGGACGTGTCGGCGGTAAGGAGGGCGGTGAGGTGGGCGGTCGTGTCACGGTCGTGTCGATGCTCGCGTCCGCCCCGGGGCCGCGCTCCCGGCCGCGCGACACGGGGATGAGCGAGACCGGGGCGGATCGGCTTCCGGCGCCACCAGCCGTGCCCGCCTTCGCCGAGGCACTTCCGCCTGTTCGCGTAGCCGGAACCGCGAGAGGGAGGCCGCAGGGGGAGGTCGCCTCGCCGGCATGCGTGGCGACCTCCCGCTCGCGGTCAGCCCGCGATGGGCGGCTCGATCAGGCTGATCCACCACGTGTCCCGGCCGGACGCCTGGCCGACCATCGCTTCGGCGAGCGCACGGCGGGCGGTCGGCGGCGTGCGACGCCACTCGGGGAATCGCCACATCCAACGACGCACCTCGCCGAGGTTGTGGCCTTCGCGCAGCAGGGCCGCGCCGAGAAAGCCGACCTCCGCCCACCTCGGACCGAGGGCCACCTGCCCCCAGTCCACGACGGACAGCCGCCCATCGGGACGGATGATCATGTTGGCCGAGGTCAGATCGGTGTGCAGGAGCCGATTGCCGCACAACGGCCCGGTCCGTCCGGGCGGCAGGTGCTCCCGAAGCCGCCCGACAAGCGTGGGCAGCCCGGCACTTCGCCCCGGTTGGATCCGCCCGATCCGGTCCACGACCCCGACCACCTGGGCCATGTCGGGCGAGCCGAGACGCAGCCGCACGGGCCGCCCCTCGACATGGTCGAACACCAGAACCCGCCACCCGTCGACTGCCCCGTGATGCAACAGGCGCGGAGACAGGATGCCCGTCACCGCACTCGCCGCGACCTCACTCGTCTGCGCCCGCGCGGACAACGGCGCGCCGGCCTCCTCGGCGGCCTCGACGAACACGAGACCGGTGGAAGCACTGACGGTCGCGGCAAAGGAACTGGTGTGTGGCCCGGCGACGGATTCGACCGAACGCACCGGGCCGACTGCCTTCTCCACAAACTCAGCTACCTGGCAGGGCAGTTCGTGCCACCCATATCGCCTGCTCACCTCGCCTCCCGCACGGCCTCGCCGCCGGGCACGATCGGCACCGAAAGCGGCCCGCCGGCGGCGCACCCGAACTGATCGACGCGCCGCAATTCCCGCACCACTCGCGCCAGTTCGCCATCCGAATCAAGCGCAACCAGATGACCGACCGGGCACAGGTAGGGCGACCGCCCGGCCCCGGACGGCTGCACAACGGCAACCCGCTCCGACGCGGCCGGAAGCGCAACAACCGTCCCCTCCGGCAATTCCGCATGTCCATCCACATGCCGAACACGCGAACCGACCCGGATCGCTCGATACTCTTGAATCTCCATCACTGCCTCACGGTGGATAGATGGAGACAGCGGCCGGGCCCCCGCCTGGAATCGAGACGCCCGGCCGCTGTCGCTCTTCGGGGCGGCGACGCTCGGCCCCTGGTCTTTTTCTTCCGGTTCACGGAATCGACAACGCGGTTCAGTGATCCGTGTGCAAATACCGGCAGTTCGGCGAACACGCACACGGAGGCTCCCGATCGGGAAGACCGTCCCCCCACGGCCACGGCGCCGAGTTGCCTACCGGCTCGCGACGTGGGATGGCCGGAAGTACAGCGTCCAACTGGTCCCGCTTAGCGGAGTTTTTCATCAGTCTTCCCTCCCGCCCGACTGCACCCAACTACCGTGTGTACAGGACTGTTGCACCGCGTTAGGTCGACTGGAACCCGCGGAGCGTCCGCATTCGGAAATGCGGAATTGGCCAACCAGGGAGTTGATGATGGGTCGCAGGCCCCGCACTGCGGAAGATCGCCGTGTGAACGGCACCGAACGCCCGGATACTTCGTCGGCACGAAAGTTGTATGCAACCGAGTTGCGTCTACTCCGTGAGGCAGCCGGACTAACGCTTGTACAGGTTGCCGAGGAGCTGAAATGTGCGAAGACAAAGATCGGAGACATCGAGTCAGCGCGACGGCTCGCTCCGAAGGGATTCAGCGAAGAGATGGACGCGTACTACGAAACGACAGGCGTCCTGACACGCATGTGGGAGACCGCGCGACGCGAAGCGCACCCGGACAAGTACGACGCATTCATGCGGATCGAGGCTGAGGCTCGGACGATCGCCGAATACGCAGCACTGACCATCCCGGGGCTCCTTCAGACCGAAACGTACGCGCGCTCCCTCATCCGAGCATTCAATCCTACTGCGAGCAACGAGCGGATCGACGATTTGGTCGCGGGTCGCCTCGCGCGGCAGGACCGGCTGACCGGCGCCAATCCGCCGCGCTACTGGGTGATCTTGGATGAGGCTACGATCCGGAGACCGGTCGGAGGCCACCCAGGGATGCACGAACAACTCGAATCCCTGTTGCCACTCGTCGACTCGGGACAGACCACGATTCAGGTCCTACCGTTCTCCCATGGTCCGCATCCCGCGCTCGGGGGATCGTTGACCCTGCTGACGCGCACAGACTGGTCGAAGGTCGCGTACCTGGAGTACAGCAATTCGGGGCAGCTATTCGAGGACCCGCTGGAAGCAGACATGCGCCAGCAAACGTACGATCATCTGCGTGTCAATGCGCTCGACCGGACACGCACGGCAGAGATGATCACCGCAGCAATAAGGGAGTTCAAACAATGAACACCATCGATGCGCGCGCCGCAACCTGGCGCAAGTCGTCCTACAGCAACGGCGACGGGGGACAGTGCCTTGAGGTCGCCCCGGGCTTCTCCGCCGTGCCTGTCCGAGACTCCAAAGACCCGGGCGTCGGCCACCTGGTGGTCGCCCCCACAGCTTGGTCGGCCCTGCTGTCCACACTGCGCACCGCCTGACACACCGCAGAACCGAAGCCCCGTCACCTCAGGCGACGGGGCTTCGTCGTGCGGCTGCGCAACCGACCGTGTCGCCGCAGCGTTAAGCATCCCCGACCCGCTGCCCAAATCGAGGACGAGGCACGACAATTGGTCCAGAAAAATAGAGGGAGGTCACTATGACCCTTGAGCCCAAACTCGGTCATGCGATGTGGCGTAAGTCGAGCTACAGCGCCCCCAAGGAGCGGAGTGCATCGAAGTCGCCCCGGGCGTCTCAGCGGTGCCTGTCCGGGACTCCGAGGACCCGAGCATCGGCCACCTGGCGTTCGCCCCAGCATCCTGGTCGGCCCTGTTGTCCACACTGCGCACTGCCTGATCCACCAACCGACCGAGCCCCGTCACCTCACGTGACGGGGCTTCGGCGTGCGACCGATCCAGCGCAGGTCCAACTCCGGCTTCCAGCGGGGTCAGAAGGTTTGTGCTCGTAGCACGCTCACCACGAGAACCGCGTTGCTCACCTCGTAGCGCAGGAACACCCCGGATACGGTGACGTCTCGACGGTCGCGATTGCCTTTCACCGGTGACGAGCCGCAGCCGTACGGATCATTGCCGATGCTGCTCTCGACATCGCGCTCAAGCGAGCGGCGCTGACCGTCGCTCAACTTCGACAAGGCATCGCGCGCCTCGTTCGCGTATTGAACTCGGTATCGGCTCACCGCATCACCTCACCGAATCCCCATTGATGTCGCCGAAACCGGTGAAGTCACCGGCCTGCACGCGCTCGGCCGCTGCCTCGTCGGCATCGCGCGCGGCTGGGCCGATCGCCCACCCCAGGGACATCCGACGTTCTAGTTGATCGAGGGGTGTGTTCCACACATCGGCCATGAAGTCGGCCACCTCGTGGGGCCGCACAGTGGCCATGATCTCGGCGAGGGTCTCCGGCAACTCGACTTCTTCGCCAAGCACGATCGCTGTTCGTTTCGCCATGATCCAAGTGTGTCGTTCGGGCGCCGCGAGCAACAAGAGGGCGCGCGAGCAATACACAAACGCGCTTCCCAATGCGCCATGGGCTCCGTTGCGAGCGCTGTGAGAGCGGTGAACGCACTTGATGGGTCGCCGACCCATGGAGAATGCGGGCCGTGTCGGTCGAACAGCGCGTCCAAAGCAGCCGGGAGGCCGCCGGGTGCGTCACATCGGAGTCGTCCATCCGCATCGAGAGCAAGTATCCCGCCCAGGTCCGCTCGAAGGCCGTTACTCCTGCGGCACGTCCACGATCACCAGAGTGCCGCGGCTTCCCGGGAGGACGGTGTGGGGAGTTCGCGCCGGCATCATGAACAGCTCGCCCGCCCGTACCGACACCGGCTCGCCGTCCACCTTCATCTCCAGCCGGCCGTCGAGGACCAGCAAGGCCTCGCCGGCCGCGTGGCTCTCCTCCCGCACCGGCATCTCGTCCATGCGCAGTACCTTCACGCAGGCAGCCCCCACCGTGCCCAACGCGCGAGAACTCCAAGCCTGCGGCAGGCCGGCCGCGATCTCCGCAAGGTTGACCGCATTCATGACACACCCCTCCTCCCGGACCCGGTCGGTCATGCCGAACGGGCCCGCACACGAGATCGATGGATGGCTTGGAAGCTATCCGGCCGGGAGGAGGAAGTGGTCGACCGTTCGGCAAAACCTGCCGGGCGCACCCCGCGAGCTCCGGTGGCCGGGGCGAATGGCGCCCGGCCGGCCCCTCGTTCAGGCCGGGGGCGTCGGTGAGGCGGCGCAGGGTGAAGGGCTCGGCGAGGATTTCGTCGAGGACTCGGGCGACGTGCTTGAAGTGGGACAGGGTGAAGTGGTGCTCCAGGGCCACGCTGTCCGCCCACTCCTCGACGATGATCATGCGGTCGGCGCGCTCGGGGTCGACGTACGGCCGGTAGGCGACGCAGCCCTCCTCGGCCCGGGACGGCGCGATCATCGCGTCGAGGGTCCGGTCGGCCCAGCGGCTCGCCCACCCGACTCCGGGTGCTCCCTTCGTTGATCGCCCCGGTCCGATCGGACCGGGCTTGGCCCGATCGGCGGCGTCGGCGGCCTTCGCTCGGCCGTATCGGTCGCACCCGGGCCCGCGCGAGGGTGGTGCGGCCGGACCGGTGTCGGTCGCGGAAAATCTGCCGCTTTCAGGACGTCGCCCATGCTCAAGAACGCCCTTCGCACCCTCGCCGCGCAGCGCACGCGGCTGGCCCTGACCGTGCTCGCGATCGTCTTCGGTGTCGCGTTCGTGGCCGGTGTGCTCACCCTCAAGGACAGCATCACCGAGGCCTCCGCGTCGGCCGCGGCCGACGACTTCGCCGGTGTCGCCGTCGGCATCCGGGCCGACCCCGACCGGGACACGCCCGACCGCCCCGCCCTGGACGCTCGGTTGGTGGATCGGCTGCGCACGCTGCCCGGCGCCGGGGACGTACGCGGCTCGGTCTCCGGACCCGCCGTCGTCGTCGACCGGGCCGGGCACCTGGTCGGCCGGGTCGAGGAGGCGGTCGGCACCAACCACGCACCCGGTCCGGACGGCGCCGATCCGCTGTACCGGGTGACCTCGGGCCGCGCGCCGACCGCCGCCGGCGAGGTCGCCCTCGACGACGCGGGCGCCCGCGAGGCCGGCTACCGGGTCGGCGACCGGCTGCGCGTGGTCGCCGGCGGCGGCACCCTGGACGCCACCCTCGTCGGCACCGTGCACGCCGACGACGCCCGGATCCGGCTCGGCGCCACCCTCACCCTGTTCGACACCGCCACCGCGCAGCGCCTGTTCGCCGCCCCCGGCGCCTACGACCTGATCACCGTCTCCACGCCGCCGAACACGCCCGTCGCCGCACTGACCCAGGCCGTGCGCGCCCTGGTGCCCGCCGGCGCCGAGGCGGTCACCGGCGCCGAACTCACCAGCGAGCGCCGCGATCTGGCCGCCGCCGGCACCGCCGGACTGGCCACCGGACTGCTCGTGTTCGCCGGCATCGCGCTATTCGTCGGCACGTTCATCATCACCAACACCTTCACGATGCTGATCGGCCGGCGCACCCGCGAACTGGCACTGCTGCGCGCGGTCGGTGCCACCCGGCGCCAGGTCACCAACTCGGTGCGCCTGGAGGCACTGGCCACCGGCCTGATCGGCGCGCTGCTCGGCCTCCTCCTGGGCATCGCGCTGGCCGCCGGACTGCTCGCCCTGCTCCGGGGCACCGACGCCGAACCGCCGCGCGGCCCACTGGTGGTGCGGCCCGCCACCATCCTGTGGTCCCTCCTCGTGGGCGTCGGCGTCACCGTCGCCGCCGCCTGGCTGCCCACCCGCAAGGTCGCCCGGATCCCCCCGATGGCCGCGCTCCGGGCGCACCTGCCCGGCCCGGCCAAACTGCTGCGCCGCAATCTGCTCGGCCTGCTCCTGATCGTGCTGGGCATCGGCGGCGGATACGCGACCGTGCGAACCGCGCCCGACGGCGACGCCAAGTCCGTGCTGATCGTGGTGTGCGGGGTGGTGGCGGTCACCGGCGTGCTGATGCTGATCCCGCTGCTGTCCGTGGCCGTGATCGGCATGCTGGCCCGCCCGCTCACCCGGGTGTTCGGCGTGACCGGCCGACTTGCGAGCCGCAACGCGCTGCGCGATCCGCGCCGTACCGCCGCAACCGCCTCGGCCCTGATGATCGGCCTGTTCCTGGTCACCGGACTGACCGTGATCGGCGCCTCGCTGCGGGACAGCCTCGACCACGCGGCGTCCCGCGGGCTGACCGCCGACTACGCGGTGTCCACCACGCTGCGCGACCCGATCGCGCCCGCGACCGTCGAGCGCATCGGCCGCCTCCCGCACGTCGCCGCCGCGAGCGTGTACCGCTCGACCGTCGCGGAGATCGCCGGCGGCGAACGCGAACTGGCCGCCCTGGACCCGATCGCGGGCCCGCAGGTGATGCGGTTCGACTTCGTCGAGGGCGGCCCCGAGGCGCTGGCCACCGACCTGCTGGTGGAGCGGATCGAGGCGCGGGAACGCGGGCTGAAGGTCGGCTCGACCGTACCCGTGACGTTTCCCGACGGGGTCTCGGGCACCCTGCGCGTCGGCGGCATCTACCGGGGCAACCCGATCGTGACCCCCTACCTGGTCTCCACGCGCACACTCGACCCGCACCTGGAACGCCCGCTCGGCCGCCAGGTGTTCGTTCGCAGCCTGCCCGGCGAGGCCAAGGCGCTGCGGGACACCCTGGACGGGGCCTTCGGCGCCGATCCGGCGCTGCGCGTGCAGTCCAAGGGCGAGTTGCGTCGGGGTCTCGCGGCCGGCATCGACCTGCTCCTGAACATCGTCTACGGTCTGCTCGGCATGGCCGTCCTGATCGCGGTCATCGGCATCGTCAACACGCTTGCGATGTCCGTGCTCGAACGCACCCGCGAGATCGGCCTGTTGCGCGCGATCGGCCTGGACGCCCGCCGGGTGCGCGACCTGATCCGGCTGGAGGCGGCACTGATCTCGCTGTTCGGGGCCCTGCTCGGGGTCGGTCTCGGCGTCGCGGTGGGCGTCCTGGCGGTGCGTGGCATCGACCTGGGCAACGTACCGCTCGGCGCGACGGTCCCGTGGTCGCGGATCGCCCTGTTCGTGCTCGGCGCGATCGGCGTCGGCGTGCTCGCGGCGGCCTGGCCGGCCCGGCGGGCGGCGCGCATGTCGGTGCTCGGCGCGCTCGGGACCGAGTGAGGTGCGGCGGATCGTCCCGGGCCGGCTCGCGGTCGGCATGCCCGGCGACTGGCCGGACGGGTGGACGGGTGCCGGTACCTTGGCGAACGTGCCGAACGTGCATCGCCCGCCCGCCGCGTCGATCCCCCGCGCCGCCGTGTTCGACGTCCTGCTCGCGGCGTCGGTCGCCGCCCTGGCCGGACTGCTGCGCGCGCTCGACTCCTTCGACGGCGACGGGTGGCAGACGCCACGACACGTGCCGTGGTGGGGGATTCTCGTCCAGGTCGTCGCCGGCCTCGCCCTCGTGCTGCGCCGCCGCCGGCCGCTCGCCTCGGCCGGGGTCGTCTTCGCGCTGTCGCTCGGCGGGCCGGTCCTGGCCGCGCCCTTCTCGGCCTACGCACTCGGCGCGTACGCCCCGACCCGGCCCGTGCGCTGGGCACTCGCCGCCGGGCTCGCGCTGACCATGTGCGAACCGTGGCGGACCCAGCCGGGCTCGGACCTGTTCGTCGAGTTCCTCGCCATCGGCACCCCGCTGCTACTCGGGATGTACCTGGCCTCCCGCCGGGGCCTGTTGCTCGCGTTGACCGAGCGCGCCGAGCGGGTCGAGCGCGAACAGGTCGAACGCGACCGGCAGGCACGCGCCGAGGAACGACGGCGGTTGGCCGGCGAGATGCACGACATGATCACCCACCGGGTCTCGCTGATGGTGCTCCAGGCGGGCGCCCTGCGCACGATCGCCGAGCGCGAGGACGTGCGCTCGGCCGCCGAGGAGTTGCGGTCGACCGGCTGTCAGGCGCTGTCCGAGCTACGCGAGTTGGTCGCGATGCTGCGGGACCCGGACGACCCGTCACCGGCCGGCGCGAGTGCGCGCGGCGGCGGGGCGACCGGGCTGGAGGTATCCGATCTGATCGCCGACTCGCGGGCGGCGGGCGTGTCCATCGAGCTGACCGTGACCGGCACCCCGGGCGACGTCGACGCGCCGGCCGCCGTGCGTACCGGGCGCCGCGTGGTGCAGGAAGCGCTGACCAACGTGCACAAGCACGCACCCGGCGCACACGTCGAGGTGTCGATCCGGTACGAGACCGCCGGCATCGGCGTCACCGTCGCGAACACCGCCGCGGCACGGCCCCCGGACGTCGACCTCGGCGCCGGCGGTACCGGCCTGCTCGGACTGCGCGAACGCGTCGAACTCCTGGGCGGCCGGCTGCGCGCCGAACCCGACGACACCGGCGGCTTCGTCGTGGACGCGCTCGTCCCGATCGCCACACCCGTCACCACCGACCGGACCCACCCGACCCACCGAGACCTCCACGAAGGTGCCGCATGATCCGACTCCTGCTCGTGGACGACGAACGCATGGTCTGCGCGCACCTGCGCACCATCCTCGGCGGCGCCCCGGACATCGAGATCGTCGGCGAGGCGTACGACGGCGCCGAGGCACTGGAGCAGGTGGTCCGACACCGCCCCGACGTGGTCCTGCTCGATCTGCACATGCCCGGCGTGGACGGGCTCTCCGCGCTGCGCCGGATGGTCCGGCTCGACACACCGCCCAGGGTCGTCGTGCTGACCACGATCGACACCGACGACCACGTGTTGCGCGCGCTGCACACCGGCGCGGTCGGCTTCCTGCTCAAGGACACCCCGCCCGAGGACCTGGTCGCGCTGCTGCGGGTGGCCGCGGACGGCAACACGGTGTTGTCGCCCGCCGCCGCCCGCAATCTGATCGGCGCGAGCGCCGCCCGGGACAGCGCGCGCCGGGCCGCCCGGCATGCCATCCGCAACCTCAGCGAGCGGGAGACCGAGATTTTGGGCTGCCTCGGCGAGGGGCTGTCCAACTCCCAGATCGCCGGCCGCCTCCATCTCACCGAAGCAACCGTCAAGGCGTACGTGTCCCGGACCCTGACCAAGCTCGACTGCACCAACCGCACCCAGGCCGGCCTGATCGCCCACGACGCGGGGCTGACCCGCTGAGGCCGTCGGCTATCCGAGCCGGTCCGCGAGCCAATCGGCGGTCTCGGGAAGCCACTCGGACTGCGCGTTGCACAGCAGGTGGTCGCCGTGCGGCACCACGAGCACCTCGCCCCGGGCCGCTTCGTGACCGGCGCGTTCGGCGGAAAGCACCCCGGGCGTGACATCGTCGCCGCCTTCGACCACCCGCAGCGGCGTGCCGATGCGAGCGGCGATCCCGGCGAGGTCGACGCGGCGCGCGAACTCCTCGGCGGCGCCCGCACCTCCCGCCCGCACGGTGAGCGTCTCCCGGACGAACACGGGGAGCTCGGCCCAGTCCAGCCGGTACGGGCCGCTGACCGCGACGGTTGCGGCCACGCGTGGTTCGTGCGCGGCGGTCAGGATCGCGTGGAAGCCGCCCAGGCTCATCCCGACCAGGCCCACGCCGGCGCTCGTGTCGAGGTCGGCGCGGGTCGCCAGGGCGTCGATCACCCGACCGGCCACGCGGTGGTGGTCGGCTCGCGGCGCGCCGTCGACCAGGACGCCCTGGCCCGGCCCGTCGTAGGAGAAGGTCGCGACGCCACGCCGCAGCAGGGCCTCGTCGACCGCGTGGAACTCCTCCTTGCCGGAGTTGAGGCCGGGCACCACGAGCACCACCCGGACGGGCCGCGCCGAATCGACCGGCCGACGCAACCATCCGGCGAACCCCTCCCCCTCGATCCGCACCGCCTCCGGGTCCAGGTAGCCGAACGCCCGCCCCATCGCGGCATCCGCCTCCCGCGCCGCCGCGATCGTGCGCGTGTGCTCGGCGAGCGGCGGGAACGTCGCGCAGTGCAACCAGCGGGCGGCGGTCCGAAACGCGTCCCCCGCGGACACCACGTGTCCGCCCGCCGCATACCGCTCACCCGCCGCGCGGTACGCCTCGCCGACCCGTCGGAACGCGGGCAGCCAGTCGTGGAGGGTGCCGAGGCCGCCGGTGACCCGGTCGTACTCGTGCGGGTCCACCCCGCACACGATCGCCCGGGAGCGATTGCCGGCGACGAACTGCGGGAGGAAGCCGGGCAGTTCGAAGACGGTGGAGGTGACGGAAGGGGAAGGCGGGGTCATGGTGGCGGCTGCGCTCTCTTGTTCGTCGGGGACTGCTCGGCCTCCCGGTCGGGATCAAGACGACCAGAGAACATCGGGGGCCGGGCCGGGGTCCAACAACCGCCCGGCGTCACCGACAACCGTCGGTTGTCGCCCGTGGTGAGGAGCGGTGCATGCCAGGCAGCCGGCCATGGATGGCGGCGGCCTATGGTGAGCGGCATGGATCTAGACCTCGCCCGGGTTCGTTCCTTCGTCGCGGTGGCCGAGCTGCGGCACTTCGGTCGGGCCGCCGAGCAGTTGGCGATCACCCAGCAGGCGCTGTCCAAGCGGCTGGCCCGGCTGGAGGCCGAGCTCGACGTCGCGCTGGTGGACCGCGGCGGCAAGGGCGGCCGGGGCGTGGGGCTCACCGACGCCGGCGCCCGCTTCCTGGAGCCGGCCCGTCGGGCGCTGGCCGCCGCCGACCTCGCGGTCGGTGCGCTCGGAAAGACCCGGCCCGCCCTGCGGCTGGACGCGTGGGGGCACCTGTACGGGCCGATGCGCACACTCGCTCGGGTGATCGACGCCGCGCCGGGTCCGGACCTGGAGCCGGGCGCGGGCCGCGACCTGCCGACGGTGGCCGCCGCGATCGCACGCGGCGACGTGGACGCGGGCTTCGGCCGGGTGCACGCGCTGCCCATCGGCGCGCCGCACGGGCTGACCCATCGGCCGGTCCGGCTCGAACCGGTGGACGCCGTGCTCGGCATCGACCACCCGCTGGCCGGCGCCGACGAACTGCGCCCGAGCGAGCTGCGCGGCAGTGTGCTGTGGTGCCCGGCGGCGGTGGATCGACTCGACTTCTTCGAACGATTCGCCGACGCGTTCGGGATCACCGAGTGGGCCACCGGACCCAACCTGGGCCTGGAGCACTTCGTCGACCATTTGCGTACCGATCCCACCTGCTTCACGCTGCTGCCCGCCGACCGCCCGCTGCCGGCCGGCGCCCGCGGGGTGCGCTCCATCCCACTGGTCGGGCCCACCCCGCTGTACGCGTGGTCGCTGCTGTGGAACGCGGATCGGCCGCATCCGCGGCTGCCCGACCTGCTCCGCGCGTTCGCCCGGATCGGCGCCCGCGAACGCTGGCTCGACCACGACCCGACCCGGGACTGGCTGCCGGACCCGGACCACGCGCGGCTCGCCGACTGACTCCGGAGCTTTCGGAGCTTTCGGAGCTCAGGAGACCAGGTCGGACCAGAACGGGACGGTCGCCGGTGCGTATTCGATCCCGCCGTCGGCGAACTCCACCGTGAGGTAGTTCGTCAGGTTCGCGCCGTACACCACGATGTCGGTCTGCGTCATCGACAACACCGGGTGACCCCACTGGCCCTCGGTGCCGGGCAGATAGCGGTGGCCGAACACCGGCACCATCGTCGGCACCCGCGCCAGGTGGTAGCGCGCCGACTTGAGCGCGTGCCGCAACTGCGCCGGACGCGCGCCCCACACGGGCGGCCAGAACGCGCCGTGCTCCACGTCGTACAGCACACCCTCGCCCGGCCAGCCCAGTTGGGCCTTGAGGCCGCGCGCGTTGCCATCGCGCCAATTCGGCCAACCCTTCCCGATCGGCAGGCCTACCGACAACAACAGACGGTGATCGGCGGCGAACCGGAAACCGAAGTGCTTTTCCACCGAATCGAACTCGTCCACCGTCAGTCCGGGGGTGAGCTCGGCGCCGGTACGCTCCAACAACCGGCGGAAATCCTGCTCGGTCGGTCGATCCGGGGGCGGTGTGGAGGTCATGGCCACAGAGGGTAGTCGGAGCCGTTCGGCGCATCGGTGTCGGCTTGTCCGCACGCGGCGCGATTTTGCCCAACCCGGGCTCGCCGAGCACCTGAAAGTCCGATGATCGGTGTTCTAGCATGAGCGCTCGATATCTGCATGAACGGTGTTGGGATAAACGGTCGGGGGACCCGTTGATCGACGAAGTTCGGCATACCCCGCGGGCCGCCCGATGACGGTCCCGCTTCTCGCCGCCGTCGCGGCCCTCATCGCCTTGGTGGCCGCTCTGATGGTGTTCGGTTTCCGCCGCAGACCCGCCTCGGTCGCGGCCCGCGCCGAGACGCTGTTGGCCCAGGCCGAGGCCGCGCACCGGGCGGGCCGGTTCGCCGCCGCCGAACGCGGCTATCGACGCGTCGCCGACGCCCTGGGCAGGCCCGATACCCCGGACACGCTCTCCGGCACGCGCGGGCGGGCGCTGATCGGGCTCGGCGAGGTCGCCGGCAGGCAGGGTCGCTCGGCCGACGCGATCACCGCCTTCCGCACCGCGTTCGCGCTGACCGCGCTGCCCGCCGCCGCGCTGGAACTGACCGCCGCGGAAGCGACCCGGCGGGCCGAGCCGGGGCCGCTGGACGTCGCGATCTGCGTGGACCTGGTCGTCCGCACCGACACCGACCCCGACCACGTCGCGTACGACTTCCTGGAGGCCAGGTGCGCGGTGGCCGCCGGCCTGCCGAAGAGCGAGCTGGTGGCGATCGAGGAACTCGCGGGCCGAATCGAGGCGGGCGCACCGCGGCTGGAATGGGCCGTGTACGCCCGCGCCTGCGCACTGCGCGACCTCGGTCGGGCGGCCGAGTCGATCGCCGCGTTCGAGCGCGCCGACCGGCTCGTGCCACGCGCGGCCACCGGGTACGAACTGGGCAGGTTGTACCGCGACGCCGGTCGTCCGGACGAGGCGCTCGCCGCGTTCGAGCGCTCGCTGACCATCGAGCCGGAGCGGCCCGAGGTGCTGTACGCGATGGCGCTGACCCACCTGCGCCGCAAGCCCGCCGACAAGGTGTCCCGGGATGCGGCGCTGGAAGCCGCCGTGGCCCTACTCACCCGCACCTGCACGCTGGCCCCCACCCATGCCCAGGCCTGGCTCGGGCTGGGCCGCGCCCAGCACGCGCTCGGCCGGGACGCGGCGGCCCTGGAACCGCTGCGCCGGGCGGCCGAGCTGTTGCCCGAACACGCGGACGTACAGATGGAGTTCGTCACGCTCACGCTGGCCCGCGGCGAACGCTCGGCGGCCTTCCCGGTGTTGCGCCGGGTGTTGGCGAAGCAGCCCCGGCACCTCGCGGCCAACCTGACCCTGGGCACGCTGCACGACCAGGACGACGACTTCGCGGCCGCGGCGCCCTGCTTCGAGCGGGTGGTGGCCGCCGAACCCGGCCATGCGCGGGCCCGGTTCGGCCTGGGCCGTGCGCTGTTCGAGCAGGGCGACGCGGCGGGCGCGGTACCGCACCTGGCCGAGGTGCGCGGGCGCAACGCGGCGCAGCACCACCTGCTGGCCCGCGCGTACAGCGCGACCGACGCACTGGAGGCGGCCGACGCCGCGTTCTCGGCGGCGATCGAGGCGGGCGACGACAGCGCGCTCGCGCACCACCGGCAGGCGTGCGTGCGGTTGCGGCGCGAGCGGCGGCAGGATGCGATCGCCTCGTTCTGGCGGGTGTTGGACCGGGTGGAGGACGATTCGCCGTTGGCCGCCGAGGCGTTGTTGTTCCGCGGCATCGCCTATCGGGACGAGGGCGACCTGGGCGCGGCGCGGGCCGACGCCGAGGCCGCGGTGGCCGCCGCACCGGGGGATGCGCGGGCCCACTACGCGCGCGGACAGCTGGCCGTCCTGGAGGACGAATGGACGCTGGCGCAGCGCGAGTTCGAGACCGCGGTCCGGGTCGACCCGGGATACGCGCCGGCCCGCTTCGGGCTGGGCCTGGTGCGCGAGCACGCCGGTGAGCACAGCCGCGCCGCCGAGGCGTACGAGAGCGGACTGGCGGCCCGGCCGGACTGGACGCCGGGCGTGGTGCGCCTGGGCGCGGCCCGGATCGCGGCGGGCCGGGTCGCGGACGGGATCGAGGTGCTGGGGCCGGTGCGTACCGAGCCGACCGGCGCGGCGCGCTTCCACCTGGGCCTGGGTTATGCCCGGCTGGGTCGGGTGGAGCGGGCGGACGAGCTGTGGGCGGCGCCGGGCGGGGTCAACGACGCGATCCGCGCGCACAACGTGGCCACTGCCCGGGACATGCTGGCCCGCGCGGCGCTCACCGCCGGCGACCATGCGCTCGCGCGCGAGCACTGGCAGGCGTGTCGGGATGCCTTTCCCGACCACGAGGGCTACCGGGTCGCGCTGGCCGAGACGCTGTTTCGCGAGGGCGCCGAGCTGTTGCGGTTCGGCCGCGATCGCGGCGCGCCGTTGACGGCCGCGCGGGATCGGCTCGGCGCGGCGGCCGCGCTGGTGCCGGGCGATCGGCGGATCCGGGTGCATCTGGCGATCGCGGCGCTGTACGCGGGCGAACCGGCGGTCGCCGTGCGGTTGTCCGCCGCGCTCGATCCGGTGGCCGATCCGCGGGTGGGCCACCTGGCACCGCTGGCCCGGCTCGCGCTCGGCGCGGGCACGGTACCGCTGGGTGCGCTGGTGGAGGCCGAACCGGCCGCGTGGGCGGTGCGCGGGATGCATGCGGCGCGGGGGCGCCGGTGGGACGACGCGGCGGAGGCATACCGGCAGGCGCTGGTGGTGCCCGGTCCGACGGAGCCGGAACCGCACGCGGCGATGTGCGAGACGGCCGGGTGTGCGGCATCGGCGCGGGCGGCTTGCGGTCAGTGTGGGCGGGCTTATTGCGGGGATCATGGGGTGTTGGGTGGGGGTGGCGGGGTCAATGGGGTTGGCGGGGCTGGTGGGGCTGGCAGGCTCGGCGATACCGGTGGGGTTGGTGGAGTTGGTGACGTCGGCGGGCTGAGGGCTGCCGGGACCGAACTCCCCTCGCGTTGTGGTGGTTGCGTGGATGCGATGTTGGCCGCGTTGACCGCGTGCGCCCATCGGGCCGGGGCGGGTGATGCCGCGGAGGCCGAGCTGATCCGCTGGGCCCGCGGCAGCGACCGCACCTCGGCGCACCACCTGCTGGCGCTGCTGCGTGCCCAACGCGGTGATCGCGACGCGGCGTTGGCAGGCCTGGAACAGTTGTTGGCCGGCCCCGGGGCGACCGACGAGGGCAGGCTGATCGCGGCTCGGGTGTATGTGCGCCGCGCCGCCGTGCACAGCGCCGACCTGGTCGCCGCGGCGGCGGACGTGGAACGGGCCGCCCGGCTGATACCGGAGTTGCCGCAGGTACGTCGGGCTCGGCCGCTGCTGCGCTCGTGGCAGGCGCTCGCGCACGCCCGTGCGGATCGACACGACGCCTCGATCGCGATCCGGCTCGACCTCGAACGCGCGGTGCCCACCGATGTGCGCAACCTCCAGTGTCTGGCGCTGTCCGCACTGCGCGCCGGTTCGGCCGGCGACGCGGGGCACACCACCGCGATGTGGCAACTGGTATGCGGTACGTGGGCCGCGGTGCTGTACAGCCCGAGGTTCTGGATCGACCTGGAGGCGCGCACCGGGCGGGAGATCTCCGCCGAGCAGATCCGGAACGCGCGCACCGAGCAGATCGAGCGGGTGCACCGCGAGTTGCGTGAGCGCGCCGAACGCAGCGAGGGCGCGGTGTCCGCGCTGTATCGCGAACTGGCGCAGCACTGGGCCCTGGAGGTGGCCGCGACCGAACGCGTCGCGCGCATCGAGCCGGCACCGGCCTCGATCGCGTGCGGTCCACTGTTCCTGGCACGGGTCACCGATCCCGAGCACGGTTCCCCGGCCGGGCGCGAACTCGCCGACGCCGTCCTGGCCGCGGTGGATCCGCACACCGCCGACCTGCTCGGCCCGTTGGGCGTGTACCACCACCTGATCGATGCGGGTCGATTCGACGAGGCGATCACCGGCCTGACCGCACTGGCCGGACTGGCCGGACCGGCCGCGACGCCCGGCGTGGCCGCGTTGCTCGCTCGGGCCCAGCTGGCCCGGGCCCGGGACTTGGGCGGGCGCGGGGAATGGTCACAGGCGCTGGCCTGTCTGGAGCAGGCCGCGCCGCTCCCGACCGATGCGACGAACCTGGCGGCCGAGGTCGGAATCCGGGCCGCGCAGGACGTGTTGGCCGCCGACCCGGGCGAACACACCGAGGCGGCAGGGCTGTTGGAACGCGCGTGGGCGTTGGCTCCGGACGGGCCGGGCCTGCGCGAGGCGTTGGCCGGGGCGTACGCGCAACTCGCCCGGCAGGCGCACGAACGCAAGCTGTACCGCGACGCGATCGCACTGGTCCGCCGGGCACTGGAGCTGACTCCGGACGACGAGTCGGTCCGGGCGTTGGCCGCCGGCGCACTCCGTGGGCTGGTGATGGAGTTGTTGGCGAGGAACACCGACGCGGCCGTCGCGGAGGCGGTCGTGGCGATGCGCGAGGCGTACGCGCTGGACCCCGGCGATGCGGGACGGATCGGCCTGACCAACGCGCTGTTCCTGAGCGCCGAACGGCTCGCCTTGCGCGGCGGCGCGCGCGAACAGGCGGTGGCGTCGATGCGCGAGGCACTCGAACTCGCGGACGCGGGTGCGGACGCGGCTGCGGGCGGCGGGGCGGATTCCTCGGCCACCACCGTCTCTTCGGCGTCGGAATCGCCGGTCGCGGGTCCGCCCGCCCCGGAATCGGCGGTGCCCGAGTCCCCAGTCACCGACTCGCCGGTCACCGGGTCGTCGGTCACCGGGTCATCCATCGCCGGCTCCTCGCTTGCGGCCGAGGCGCGTCGCCGGGTGGCCGCGTTGTTGGTGGCGGCGGCGCAGGCCCGCGAGCGGGACGAGGACTTCGACCGGGCCATCGACCTCCTCGAAGAGGCCCGGCACTACGGCGACGACCCGCCCACGCGCCGCGCGTTGGCGTTCAACCACTACTACGCGCGGCACTACGAGGTCGCCGAGGAGATGTTGCGCCACGAGATCGCCGGCGGCCTGGAGATCGAGTCGCTGCGCGAGGCGTGGATCGTGGTGGTCGTGGATCGGGCCTACGACCTGCTCGCCAAGGACGGCGCCTACGAGGCGATCGAGGTGCTCACCCGGGCGCTCGGCGAGCACGAGGAGCCGCGACTGCGGGACGCTCTGGTGGCGGTCTACCTGCGCGAGGAGCGCTACCAGGACGCGATCCGGACCCTGGAGGCGATCCCGTTGACCCCCGAGAACACCGTGCTGCTGGCCTTGGCGCTGCACAACGAGGGGGTCCGGCAGGCGAACATGGGCCACAACCACACGGCGCTCGTCCACCTGGAACGCGCGAACGAGTATCACCCGACCGACGGCACCCGGGAGATCCTGGACGAGATCCGAGCCCGCATCCACGGCTACTACTGACCGATCATCCCGACCACCCGCACCTCGGAGCACGGAACATGCCCGCATCGGAGCGATCGCCCTACGACGTCCTCGGAATCACCCCGGCGGCCACCCCACCCGAGGTGCACGCCGCCTACGAACGGGCACTGGCCCAGGCCGTCGGCACCGCCGAGCGCGAGGCCTGCACGACGGCCTACCTGCACCTGCGCAACACCGGCCGCCGATTGGGCGCCGACATCCTGGAGTACGCCGCGCCCGACCCGGCAACCACCGCCCGCGAAGCCTTCGCCGGCGTCGCCGACGAGCCCTTCCTGCCCCCCGACGCCCCTCCCCCACCCATCGCCGGCCTGGTCGTCCTCCGCCGCACCGACTCCACCGCCGACCACCAAGAACCCCCACCCACCAACGGCACCTTCGCCACCCCCACCCGCTTCACCCCCACCCCCGAAGTCCTCCCCCCGATCGACATCCCCCACTGACGCCCCACGGCCCGCCCGAAACGAGGCCATCCCCGGCCCGGGTTCACGGTGCGACGGTGCGAGTGACGGTGACGACCAGGACTCCGGCGCTGATCGTGTAGCGGACGAACACCCCTGAGATCGTGGCCTCCCGGCGGTCTCGATCGCCGCCGACCTGCACGGAGCCGGACCCGTACGGGTCACGGCCGATGGACGAGTCCACGGCGTTCTTGAAGGACCGGACCTGTCCGGAGGACAGGGGCTTGAGGCCGTCTTCGGCCTCATTCGTGTATTGCACGCGGTAGCTCACGTGATCGCGTTCCCGTCCCGGTCCACGCAGTCGCCGAAGTCGCCGGCCTTGAGACGCTCGTGTGCGGCCTCGTCGTCCTCCTGAGCCTCCGGCGGGAGCGCCCAGTGCAGGATGGCGTCCCGTTCGAGCCGATCGAGCGGGGTCTCGTACATGACCTTGTCGAACTCCTCGCGGCGCTCCTCGGGAAGAGCGGCGCGGATCTCCGCAAGCGTGTTCGGCAACTCGATGCGCTCGCCGCGGACGACGGTGGTCCTGGGCATGGGCGTCCTCCCATTCACGGTGACCGCCCAGGATGGCACCGCTCCATTCCCGATCGACACCCGGCGCACACGAGTGGAGCACACACGACCCGGAGTGCACCCGGGCGGCTCCCGGAGTCCCCGCAGGTCACAACCCGCGCAGCCGGTGCGTCTCCTCGGCCCGGCCGCCGGCCGTGATCGATGACCGTCGCACACGGGTGCGGTACGCGAACCGGTGTGCACCTGTGATTGCGCTACTTGGTTTCGCCCATGGCGTTTCGCAGCCAGGTGAGACTGCCGGTACGCAAGAGTTCCTCGGCGAGGCGCTTCGCGGACTCGGTTCGGATTCGTTGCCGACTGTTGGTGATCCAGCGATCGACGTTCACGTGGCCCTGATCGCGGTACTCCAAGGCCTGCACGAGGCATTCCAACTTGTCGGCGTCACCGGCACAGATAGCCTCGGTGGTTTCACGGGCCTCGTACTCGCCGATGATCGTCCGCATCAGCGCGCCCAACCTCGCGGGCATACCCAGCGATTGGTCGGCGGCGATCCGCTCGGCGTCACCCTTGCCAACGTACTTCTGGCTGATGTGCGCGAGATCCCCGGTGCGGGTCTCGCCGGTGTCGTGCCACACGCTCAGGAGCGCGGCCTTCGCCGGGTCGGCGCCTTCCAGTTCGGCAATGATCGAGGCAAGGAGCGCGGCCCGCCATGAGTGTTCGGCGACCGACTCCGGGTCCTTGACGCCGGCGATCCACCATCCGGTGCGCTTGTGGTTCTTGAGCGTGCCCGCCTCGAAGAGGAAGTTCGCCACGCTGTTCATGCCGTCGTCGCCCACCCGGTGCCCCTCACCTGTGTTCTATGTCTGCGACAGGCGGATCCGAACACGCGGCGGCGCCGCTCTCGGCCGGGCCGGTCGTACCGGAGCCGGGCCACACAAACGAGGCACTACCACCCCAGGGCCGCGTCACCCAGCCCGCAACACCCCCCGCCATCACCTTCCGCATCCGAGGAGCGCTCATGTCCGCCCAACCCCCCTGGTCGGTCGGCGACCACCTGTGGCGCAAGCTCGGCCCCCGCGACCACCACCTCGGCACCATCACCAGGATCTGGCACGACGGCACCCGGTGGATGGTCGAATACGAACACGGCGTCCGAGCACGAGAGACGGTCACCGCGCCCGCTGCCGAGATGTACAAGGGCGGCCCCATCACCCGGCCGGTCAAAATGGCGGCGCCGGCCGGAGCGGTTCACCCCACCCGCGGCGTCGCGCGGCCGGGCCCGAAGCCCCTTTTCGGCAACGCTTCCGTGGTGGGCTCGGCCGACTCGATACTTCCAGCCCCTCGGAGTCGCCCGTGCGGATCGCGAACGTACGTGGCAGGTCGTTCGGGTGTTTGCCGGGAGAAGGGCATTGTTCCGTCGAAGGCGCGATGCCGACGGTGCAACCGAGCCGAGCCGCCCCCGGACGCGCAAGCGCCGGACGGGCCTGGTTGGTCCGTCCGGCGCTTGTGGGGCATCCGGGTGCTAGCTCTTCGTGGCCATCGCCCGCAGGAAGAAGGTCAGGTTGGCCGGGCGTTCGGCCAGGCGTCGCATGAAGTAGCCGTACCACTCGGCGCCGTACGGGAGGTAGATCCGCATCAGGTCACCGCGCTCGACGATCCGGGCCTGCTCCTCCGGGCGGATCCCGTACAACATCTGGAACTCGAAGCTGCCCGGCGCCCGGCCGGCCAGGTCCGCCAGGTGTCGCGCGATGGCGATCAGGCGCGGGTCGTGCGAGGCCACCATGGGGTAGCCGGCGCCCCCCATCAGGATCCGCAGGCACCGCACATACGAGCGGTCCACGTCGCCCTTGTCCTGGAACGCGACCGACTCCGGCTCCTGGTAGGCGCCCTTGCACAGCCGTACCCGCGAGCCCTCGTGGGCCAGGTCCCGGCAGTCCTGCTCGGTGCGGTGCAAGTAGGCCTGGAGCACCGCGCCCACCCACGGGAAGTCCGCACGCAACTCGCGCAGGATGCCCAGCGTCGAGTCGGTCGTGGTGTGGTCCTCCATGTCCAGGGTGACCGTGGTGCCCACCCGCGCGGCGGCCACGCAGATCCGCCGGGCGTTGTCCAAGGCGATCCGCTCACCGTCGCCGGGCAAAAACTGCCCGACGGCGGAGAGCTTGACCGACACCTCGGCGCTGCGCGCGAGCCCGGTCGCGCCGAGGGTGTCGAGCAGCGCCTCGTACGCGTCCACCGTCGCGTCGGCCCGGGACCGGTCCGTGGTGTCCTCGCCCAGGTGATCGAGCGTCACCTTGCGTCCGGAGTCGACCAGTTCGCGGGTCACCCGGATCGCGTCCGCGAGCACGTCGCCCGCCACGAAGCGGTCCACGATCGCCCGGGTCGGCGGCAGGTGCTCGACCAGCGAGCGGGTCCGCGGCGAGCGGGCCGCCGCGAGGATGGGGCTGCGGAGCATCTTCTTCTCCCGAAGTACCGGTGGGGTGAGGGTGGGTCAGCCCATGTGCGGGTAGCGGTGGTCCGTCGCCGGGACGAACGTCTCCTTGATCGAGCGCGAGCTGGTCCAGCGCATCAGGTTCTGCATCGCGCCGGCCTTGTCGTTGGTGCCGGACGCGCGCCCGCCGCCGAACGGCTGCTGACCCACCACCGCGCCGGTGGGCCGGTCGTTGATGTAGAAGTTGCCCGCCGCGAAGCGCAGCACGTGCGCCGTGTGCGCGATGACCTCGCGGTCCTGCGCGATGATCGCGCCGGTCAGGCCGTATGCGGACACCGACTCCATCTGGGTGAGCATCGCCTCGTACGCGTCGTCCTCGTAGACGTGCACGGCCAGGATCGGGCCGAAGTACTCGTCCTTGAAGATCTCGTGGTCGGGGTTCGCCGAGACCAGCACGGTGGGCCGGACGAACCAGCCGACGCTGTCGTCGTAGCTGCCGCCCGCGACGACCTCGACCGTGTCGTCGGCGTGCGCGCGGTCGATCGCGGCCTTGTTCTTGGCGAACGCGCGCTCGTCGATGACCGCGCCCAGGAAGTGGCTCAGGTCGGTGGGGTCGCCCATCGACAGACCGTCGACGGTGGCCAGGAAGTCGTCCTTGAAGCCGCTCTCCCAGATCGAGCGCGGGATGTAGGCGCGCGAGGCGGCCGAGCACTTCTGCCCCTGGTACTCGAACGCGCCGCGCACCAGCGCCGTCCGCAGCACGTCGTGGTCGGCGCTGGGGTGCGCGACCACGAAGTCCTTGCCGCCGGTCTCGCCGACGATCCGCGGGTAGGTGCGGTAGCCGGCGATGTTCTCGCCGACCGTGCGCCACAGGTGCTGGAAGGTGGCGGTGGAGCCGGTGAAGTGGATGCCCGCGAGCGCGGGGTGCGCGAGCGCGACCTCGGAGACCGCGATCCCGTCGCCGGTGACCAGGTTGATCACGCCGGCCGGGAGCCCGGCCTCTTCGAGCAGGCGCATCAGCAGTACGGCCGAGAAGGTCTGGGTGGGCGAGGGCTTCCAGACCACCACGTTGCCCATCAGCGCCGGTGCCGTGGGCAGGTTGCCCGCGATGGCGGTGAAGTTGAACGGGGTGATCGCGTAGACGAAGCCCTCCAGCGGCCGGTGGTCCGTCCGGTTCCACACGCCCGGGCTGCTGATCGGCTGCTCGGCCAGCACCCGGCGGGCGAAGTGCACGTTGAAGCGCCAGAAGTCGATCAGCTCGCAGGACGAGTCGATCTCGGCCTGCTGCGCGTTCTTGCCCTGGCCCAGCATGGTCGCGGCGGCGAGCGTCTCCCGCCATGGGCCGGCCAGCAGGTCGGCGGCCTTGAGGAAGATCGCGGCGCGGTCGTCGAAGGACAGGTCGGCCCACGCGGGCGCGGCGGCCAGGGCGGCGTCGATCGCGTCCCGGGCGTCCTGGGTGCCGGCGTGCGCGAAGGTGCCCAGGCGGGCGGCGTGGTTGTGCGGCTGGACCACGTGGCCGCGCTCGCCGGAACCCATCCGGCGCACGCCGCCGATCGTCATCGGGAGGTCGATCGGGGCCGCGGCCAGTTCCTTGAGCTTCGCTTCGAGGCGGGCCCGCGCGGGCGTGCCGGGGGCGTAGTCGTGTACCGGCTCGTTGACCGGGGCGGGGACCTGGGTCACAGCGTCCAAAACGGCGCTCCTGTTCGGTGATCTGGGTGTGCGGCGATCCGGGTGTCCGGCGGTGCCGCGGCCCGGGTCGTCGGCGGTGCGGCGGTCCGGGTGGTGCGGCGATCCGGCAGTCCGGGTGGTCCGGTTGGTCCGGGTCGCCGGTGGTGCGCCGGCCCGGCGGTCGAGGTGTCCGGCGGTGCGGGGGATGGTGTCCGGCGGCCCGCCGGTCAGGTGTTCGGCGCGCCGCCGAATGCCTGATCCGCGAGCGATTCGGGCACGGATCCCGCGCTCAACGGTAGGCCGGACATGACTCCGGGTGTTTATCCGATCGGTTAAACTCGAAACTTCCCGCTTGGCTCATCGGCCAACATCCACGAAGGGGCCGCACGTGCCCGAAAGCGGCGTCCCACTCCGCGAACTGCTGGCCGCTCTCGGCGGCCCGGTCGGCGACGGCCCGGTCCGGGTGGCCACGGCCGGCGGCGGCCTGGAGGGCCTGGTCCGGCACGTGTCGATCCTCGACCCCGAGGAGGAGCCGCACGCGATGCAGGGCGACCTGCTCCTGGTGGTCGGCCTGCGCGGCCGGGCGGCGGCGGGCACGGTCCGGGCGGCGGGCGCGGCCGGCGCGGTGGCGGTCGCGGTCAAGGGCGAACACGCGGTGCTGCGCGAAGTGGCCGACGCGGCCGGCGTGGTGCTGCTCTCGGTGCGCCCGGAGGCCCGCTGGGAGCAGGTCGCCGCCCTCGCGCACGCCGCGTTGGACGAACGGCCGGACGCCGAACCCCCGGACGGCGGCGACCTGTTCTCGCTCGCCCAGACCACCGCGATGCTCACCGGCGGCGGAGTGAGCATCGAGGACAGCGCCAACCGGGTGCTCGCCTACTCGCGCGCCACCGGGCCGGACGAGGCGGACGAACTGCGCCGGTTGTCCATCCTGGGCTGGCAGGGGCCGGAGGAGTACATGGCCCGACTGCGCGACTGGGGCGTCTTCCACCGACTGCGCAGCACGACCGAGGTGGTCGCCGTCGAGGAGCGCCCGGACCTGGGCATCCGCCGCCGGCTTGCGGTCGGCGTGCATGCGGGCGGGCGCTGGCTGGGCACGATCTGGGTCCAGGAGGGCCGGCAGCCGCTCGCCGAGCGGGCCGAGGAGGTGCTGCTCGGCGCGGCACGGGTGGCCGCCCTGCACCTGGTCCGGCGACGTACCCGGCTGCCCGCCGAGGCCGGCGTGACCCGGGAGAGCGTCGCGGGCCTGCTCACCGGCGCGGTCGCGGCCCGGACCGCCGCCGCGCAGTTGGCTCTGGATCCGGTGCGGCCGGTGCTGGTCCTCGGCTTCGCGGTACGGGCGAGCACGCCGGACGAGTCGTCCCAGGAACTGGCCAGGACCGAGTTGGCCAACCTGGTCTCGGTGTACGCGGCGGCCCGGCACAGCCACGCGCAGGTCGCGCCGCTGGGCCCGCGGCTGTACGTTCTGCTGTCCGCGCCGCCGGCCGAATCGGTGGCGCTCGGTTGGGCACACGAGATCGCCGAGGCTGCGCACGGGCACCTGGGCCTCACCGTGCGCGGCGCGGTGGGCGATCCGGCGCCGAGCCTGGCCCGCACGGTGGCGGCCCGGGAATCGGCCGATCGGGTCCTGGACGCGATGGCGGCCGGCGGAGTGTCGGCCGAGGTGGCGGCGCTGTCCGAGGTGCGCCCGGAGGTGTTGTACGGCGAGGTCCAGGCGCTGCTGACCGACCAGCGGCAGATCCGCGACCCCCGGCTGATCGCGCTGCGGGCGCACGACGCCGAGCACGACACGGAGTACGCGAACTCGGTGCTGGCCTGGCTGGATGCGCTGGGCGACGTGCGGGCCGCCGCCGCTGGGCTGCACATCCACCCCAACACGCTGCGCTACCGAATCCGCCGGGCCGGCGAACTCACCGGCCTGGACTGGACCGACCCCAAGACCCGTCTGCTCGCCGCGCTGTTGTTGCGGCTGCCGGATTGAGGGCGCGGGGCGGTTGGGCGGTGGGGCGTTCGGTGAACGGTCGCTCCGCGGAACGGGCCGGGGGGTGCCGGTCCGTTCGACGAACGAAGCGTGGGTTGCGGCCGGTTCAGTGCACGTGGTTCGGTGCACGTGGCGCGGCGCACGTGGCTCGAGACGCGATCGGCCCGGTCAACGAGCCGTGAGCCCGGGTCGGTTGGGCGAACCGGTGGTCGACTGCGGTCGCCCCGTGGCGGAACGCTCAGACCCGGATGCCCAGTTCGGCCAGGAGGTCCAGGCTCACGTACTCGCCCCCGGTGCGCGACGCCGGGCCGTCGCACAGTTCGAGCGTGGCGGAGACCATCTGGTCCATGGTCTCGATCTGATCGGGCCGCAACTGCCCGCCGACCAGTTCTTCGGCACCCTCGCTGAGCACCGCGGCCCGCGGCTCGATGGTGTTCACCCGGATGCCGGTCCCGTACAGCTCCGCGGCCAACGCGTTGGTGATCCGGTTCAACGCGGCCTTGGACGCCCCGTACACCGCGGTCTTGGTGCCCAACACGCCCAACTCGAACGGCGGCCCCGCCCACGGCCGCGCGGTGCCGCTGGTCACGTTCACGATCCAGCCCTCGCCGCGGCCGGCCATCGCCGGCACCACCGCCTGACACAACTCCATCGGGGCGAGCACGTTCACCTCGAAGTGCAGCCGGGCACGCCGCTGCGGATACACCCGCAACGACGCGTAGGAGGCCATCGCCGCGTTGTTGACCAGGATGTCGATCGGCCCGCCGAGGCTCTCCTCGGCGGCCGGGACGATCCTGGCCCGTTGCGCCTCGTCGGACAGGTCGGCCACCACCACGGCGCTGCGCCGACCGTGCCGGGCTATCAGCGTCTCGGTCCGCTCCAACGACCCGGCCAGGTTCCCCTGCCGCAACGTCCGTGCGGTCACCGCCACATCGGCCCCCTCGGCCGCGAGCCGCACCGCCAACGCCGCCCCGATACCCCTGCTGGCCCCGGTGATCAATGCCCTACGTCCCTCGAACCGCTTGACCACGGCGTCCCTCCCTGGTTCCGGACAACTGCCTGCCGACACCATCCTCACAACAGTGGACTAGGTCAACCATCAGAACCCGAAATCCCACGACCCGGAATCCACGACGCACACCCCGCCCCCGAACGCATGCCCCCGGAGCAACCGGGCGCACACCACGGCGCGTGCTCCGTTCGTGTGCGCCGGCTGTCGTTCGTGGTCGGTGCGCTGTCACGCTGAGGGTATGGACGAGCAGACCCGAGACCCGCGCGAACCCGAGCACGTGATCGGCTTCGGCGGGACACACCACGCCACCCCCGCCGAGATTCGGGCCGAACTTCCCGCGGGACTCCGCAAGGAGTTCGAGGCCGAGTACGCAGCAGCTCTCGACGCCGCTCGCGACGATGGTGACCTGCAGCCCCTCGCCAAGATGCTGGGGCCCTGGCAGGCGGAGGTACGCATGCGCCGCAGCCCGGACTGGCCGGAGACCGAGGAAACCCTGCGCAAGCTCAGGGCCGGCCTGCCCGTCGACACCGTGCCCGCAGATCAGGTGGAGCGGGGAGGGCCCTGATGAGCTATCGCGTGGAGTCCACATACACCGTGCAGAGGTGGGTCAAGGGCGCACCGGCTCACGCCGCGCAGGCCTACTACGACATGGTGGGCAAGCTCGCGTCCGATCCATGGCGCGTCGGCTCCCCGACCAGGTCCTCGAACATGCGAGAGTACGCCTTCTGTGTGGAGGGCACCGCGACCTTCGTCATCGAGGACCGGTGTGTGACCGTCACCATCGTCCAGATCAGTTGACGCCGGCCGATCAACCACGACGACCCCGGCAATGCGGCTCGCCGCAGCCGCCGGACGAACCCGATCCGCTCGTCCGGCGCCTGCGGAGTGGGCCTAGCGCGGCAGGCCCAGTTCCCGGGCGATCAGCATGCGTTGCACCTCGCTGGTGCCCTCGCCGATTTCCAGGATCTTGGCGTCGCGCCAGAAGCGGGCCACCGGGTATTCGTTCATGAAGCCGTAGCCGCCGTGGATCTGGGTGGCGTCGCGCGCGTTGTCCACCGCGCTTTCCGAGCTGTACAGCTTGGCCAACGCGGCTTCCTTCTTGAATCGCTCGCCGTGCACCAGCAGCGAGGCCGCGTGCCGCCAGGCCAACCGGGAGTTGTGCGCGCGCATCTCCATGTCGGCGAGCTTGAAGGCGATCGCCTGGTTGGCGCCGATCGGCCGGCCGAACGCCTCGCGTTCGCCGGAGTAGCGCACCGATTCGTCCACACAGCCCTGGGCCAGCCCGGTGGCCAGCGCCGCGATGGCCACCCGGCCCTCGTCCAGGATGGACAGGAACTGGGCGTAGCCCCGGCCGCGTTCGCCGAGCAGGTTCTCGGCGGGCACGCGTACGTCGGTGAAGGACAGTTCGCGGGTGTCCGAGCAGTTCCAGCCGACCTTGGAGTACGGCGGGGCGACGGTGAAGCCCTTGGTGCCGGCGGGCACGATGATCGTGCTGATCTCCTTGCCGCCGTCGCCCTTGGTGCCGGTGACCGCGGTGACGGTGACGAAGCCGGTGATGTCGGTGCCGGAGTTGGTGATGAAGCACTTGCCGCCGTTGATCACCCACTCCCCGGTCGCCTCGTCCAGGCGCGCGGTGGTGCGGGTGGCGCCGGCGTCCGAGCCGCCGCCGGGCTCGGTCAGGCCGAAGGCGCCGAGCATTTCGCCGCTGGTCAGCTTGGGCAGCCAGGTCTCCTTCTGCTCCTTGGTGCCGAACCGGTGGATCGGCATCGCGCCCAGCGAGACGGCCGCCTCCAGCGTGATGGCGACCGAGGAGTCGACCCGGGCCAGTTCCTCCAGCACCAGGCCGAGTGCGAGGTAGTCGCCGCCCATGCCGCCGTACTCCTCCGGGAACGGCAGCCCGAACAGACCCATCCGCCCCATCTCGCGCACGATCGCATACGGGAATTCGTGCTTCTCGTACAGCTCGCCGATCGCGGGGGCGATCACGTCCTTGGCGAACTCGGCGACGGTGCGCCGTAGTTGCTCGTACTCGTCGTCGAGGCGGTGGTCCAACATGGGGCAGGCTCCCGGATTCGGTGGCGGGGCGGCTCGGCGCGCTCGTGGCGGCACCGGTCCATGGGGGTGGGTCGGTCGGCCGCCGGTGGGCAGCCGGGTGGTACTAGGAGTTCGGGTCGGTCAGCGTCAGGCCGTGTGCGTCCACCCGCTTGCCCGCCAGCGCCTGGACCGCGCGCGAGGGGCTGGGGCGGCCGAGCAGTTCGGCGATCCACACGCTGGTGGCGACCAGGGCGCCCAGGTCGACGCCGGTCTCGATGCCCAGGCCGTGCAGCATCCAGACCAGGTCCTCGGTGGCCAGGTTGCCGGTCGCGCTGTCCGCGTACGGGCAGCCGCCCAGGCCGCCGGCCGAGGCATCCACGGTGGTCACCCCGAAGCGCAGCGCCGCGAGCGTGTTGGCCAGGGCCTGGCCGTAGCTGTCGTGGAAGTGCACCGCGATCTTCCGGGCCGGGACGCCGGCCTCGGCGAAGGCGGTCAGCAGCGCGGTGACGTGTCCGGGCGTGGCGACGCCGATCGTGTCGCCCAGGCTGAGCTGCGAACAGCCCATCTCGACCAGGGCCTTGCCCACCCGGACCACCTGGTCGAGCGGTACCGGGCCCTCCCACGGGTCGCCCCAGCACATGGACAGGTAGCCGCGCGTGTCGATGCCGGCGGCGCCGGCCCGCTCGACCACCGGACGGAACATGTCCAGCGATTCGGCCACCGTGCGGTTGAGGTTGCGCCGGGCGAACGTCTCGGTGGCGCTGCCGAACACCGCGATCCGACGCGCGCCCAGTTCCAGCGCACGATCGAAGCCGCGCTCGTTGGGCACCAGGACGGGCAGCCGGCGATTCGCCGTCGCGATCTCGGCGTCCGCTTGTACCGCCGCGAACACCTCGGCGGCGTCCGCGAGTTGCGGCACCCACTTGGGCGGTACGAAGCTGGTCACCTCGATCGTGCCCAGGCCCGCGCGGGCCAGCCGGCGGACGAACTCGACCTTGGCCTCGGTGGGCACCACACCGGATTCGTTCTGCAATCCGTCGCGGGCGCCCACCTCGTGGATGAACACCCGCTCCGGCAGCCCGGGTTCGCGGTGGGTGTCCGGCAACTGTCGCGTCATCGGGCCTTCGCCTCCAGGTCGAGCGATCCGCCGAGGGCAGCATCCGAGGACCCGCCAGCCGGCCCGCCCGGCGCCGCGGCGACCGACCCGTCCACAGAATCGTTCCCGTCCGCGGCCGACGGCTCCTGCGGCGTCACCACCGCCAGCGTCTGATCCATCGCCACCGACGCACCGGCCGGCGCGCCGATCTCGGTGACCACGCCGTCGAAGGGCGCGGTCAGCGCGTGTTCCATCTTCATCGCCTCCACCACGACCACCGTCTGGCCGCGGGTGACCCGGTCGCCGACCGCGGCCTTGACCACGGTCACCGTGCCCGGCATGGGCGAGGTCAGCGCGCCGCCGGCCGACGCCCCGCCGGCCGCCTCGGCCCGTACGGTCTCGACCTCGCTGACCCGCCAGGTGTCCGGCCCGTAGGCGAGCCAGCGCACCCCGGACGTCTCGGCGACGTAGTCGAAGCGCTTGGTCAGGCCGTCGTGTGCGACCGCGAGCCCACCGGGCACGACCTGCACCGACGCCGGCACCGGCGGGCCGCCGTCCACGGAGACCTCACCGCCGCGCACTCGAACCTCGATCGGCTCGCCCGGCCCGATCCGCAACACGTGCGTGTCCCAGGCCGGCCCGCCGACCCGCCACCCGGTCTGCGCCGAGAACGGATCCACCCACCCGGTACCGGTGTTGCGTTCGGCGCGCGCCGCGAGCGCCGCGGCGACCGCCACCTCCGGCGGAGCCGGATGCCCGGTCAGGTCGTCCGTCCGGGCCTCGACCAGCCCGGTGTCCAGGTCGCCCGCGAGCACCGCCGGGTCGCCCAACAGGCGGTACAGGAAGCCGAGGTTGGTGGTCACGCCCAGCACCCGGGTCTGCGCGAGGGCCGCACGCAACCGGGTGATCGCCGTCGCACGGTCCTCGCCGTACGCGATCACCTTGGCCAGCATCGGGTCGTAGGAGCTGCCGACCTCGCCGCCCTCGCGCAGCCCGGAGTCCACCCGGACGCCCTCCAGGTCCGGCTCACACACCGTCAGCACCCGTCCGCCGGTGGGCAGGAAGCCCCGGTCGGGGTCCTCGGCGTAGATCCGCGCCTCGACCGCGTGGCCGTGCATGGACACGTCGGACTTGCCGATCGCGGCGCCGGCGGCGATCCGCAGCTGGCTCTCCACCAGGTCGACCCGGGTGACCAGTTCGGTCACCGGGTGCTCCACCTGGAGACGGGTGTTCATCTCCATGAAGTAGAACGAGCCGGGATCGTCGGCCGGCACGATGAACTCGATGGTGCCCGCGCTGACATAGCCGCAGGCCCGCGCGGCGCGCACGGCGGCGGCGCCCATCTCGGCCCGGGTGTCCGCGTCCAGCAGGGCGGACGGGGCCTCCTCGATGATCTTCTGGTGCCTGCGCTGCAGGCTGCACTCGCGTTCGCCCAGGTGCACGACCGTGCCGTGGGTGTCCGCGAGCACCTGGATCTCGATGTGCCGGGGCCGGTCGATCCAGCGCTCGATCAGCAACGTGTCGTCGCCGAACGCGCCCTTGGCCTGCCGGCGGGCCGCCGCGATCTCGTCCGCGAGCAGCGCGCCGTCGTGCACCAGGCGCATGCCCTTGCCGCCGCCGCCCGCCGACGGCTTGATCAGCACCGGAAAGCCGATCTCGCGGGCGATGTCGACGAGTTCGCCGTCGCTCATGCCGGCCGCTCCGCCGCCCGGAACCACCGGCACGCCGAAGGCCGCGACCGTCTCCTTGGCCCGGATCTTGTCGCCCATCAGCTCGATCACGCCCGCCGGGGGTCCGACGAAGACCAGCCCGGCCCGCTCCACGGCGGCGGCGAACGCGGCGTTCTCGGAGAGGAATCCGTATCCCGGATGGATCGCCCGGGCACCGGATCGCAGCGCCGCGGCGACCACCGCGTCGCCGTCCAGATAGCCGGGCACCGCAACGGCCACGTCCGCCTCGCGCACGTGCCGCGCGTCGGCGTCGCCCGGCCCGTACACGGTGATCGCACGCACGCCCAGTCGGCGCAGCGTGCGCAGCACCCGGACCGCGATCTCGCCTCGGTTGGCGACCAGTACAGCCTCGAACACGTCGTGACCCCTCACATCCGGAACAGACCGAATTGCGGCTGCGCCAGCGGCGCGTTTCCGCACGCCGTCAGCGCGAGCCCCAGCACGGTGCGGGTGTCGAGCGGGTCGATGATCCCGTCGTCCCACAGCCGCGCGGTCGCGTAGTAGGCGTTGCCCTGCCGCTCGTACTGGTCGCGGATCGGCTGCTTGAACTCTTCCTCGCCGGTCCAGCTTCCGCCGCTCGCCTCGATCTGGTCGCGCTTGACGGTGGCGAGCACGGTCGCCGCCTGCTCGCCGCCCATCACCGAGATCTTGGCGGTGGGCCACATCCACAGGAAACGCGGACTGTACGCGCGGCCGCACATCGAGTAGTTGCCCGCGCCGTGCGAGCCGCCGATCACCACGGTCAGCTTGGGCACGCGCGTGGTGGCCACGGCGGTGACCATCTTGGCGCCGTGCTTGGCGATGCCGCCGTGCTCGTAGTCCTTGCCCACCATGAAGCCGGTGATGTTCTGCAGGAACACCAGCGGCACCCCGCGCTGGTCGCACAGTTCGATGAAGTGCGCGCCCTTGACCGCGGATTCGGCGAACAGGATGCCGTTGTTGGCGACGATGCCCACCGGGTGGCCGTGGATCCGGGCGAACCCGGTGACCAGGGTGGTGCCGTACTCGCCCTTGAACTCGTGGAAGCGCGAGCCGTCCACGATCCGGGCGATCACCTCGCGCACGTCGTAGGGCGTGCGCGCATCCGGCGGCACCACGCCGTAGAGCCCGGCCGGATCGACCGCCGGCGGTTCGACCTCGCGTACGTCCCACGGCAGTTGCGGCCGGGCGCCGAGCGTGCCGACGATGTCGCGGACGATCCGCAGCGCGTCCTTGTCGTCGGCCGCGAGGTGGTCGACCACGCCGGAGATCCGGGCGTGCACGTCACCGCCGCCCAGCTCCTCGGCGCTGACCACCTCGCCGGTCGCGGCCTTCACCAGCGGCGGGCCGCCGAGGAAGATCGTGCCCTGGTTGCGCACGATCACCGTCTCGTCACTCATCGCCGGCACGTACGCGCCGCCGGCGGTGCACGAGCCGAGCACCGCGGAGATCTGCGGAATGCCCTTGGCGCTCATCTGCGCCTGGTTGTAGAAGATCCGGCCGAAGTGCTCCCGGTCCGGGAAGACCTCGTCCTGCATCGGCAGGAACGCGCCGCCGGAGTCGACCAGGTACAGGCACGGAAGCCGGTTCTCCAGCGCGATCTCCTGCGCCCGCAGGTGCTTCTTGACCGTCATCGGGTAGTACGTGCCACCCTTCACGGTCGCGTCGTTGGCCGCGATCACGCATTCGCGCCCGGCCACCCGGCCGACGCCCGCGATGATGCCCGCCGCCGGCGCGTCGCCGCCGTACATCCCGTCGGCGGCCAGCGGCGCGACCTCCAGGAACGGCGTCCCCGGATCGAGCAGCGCCTCCACCCGGTCGCGCGGCAGCAGTTTGCCGCGCGCGGTGTGCCGCTCCCGGGCCCGTTCGCCGCCGCCCAGGGCGGTCGCCGCCAGCCGGTCCCGCAGCTCGCCGACCGCGCGTTCGTGTGCTTCCGCGTTGGCCCGGTACGTCTTCGCCCCCGGGTCGGCGGCTGTGCCGAGCACGCTCTCCATGACACCGCCTCAAGTTAACCTTCGTTCACCTGCCCCCGAGGTTAACCACGGTTAATCCGAGTGTCTAGCATGGACACATGACCGTGAGCCGTCGAGAGCAGATCCTGCAGGTGGCAGCCCGCCTGTTCGCCGAGCGCGGCTACCAGGGCGTGGGCATGGACGACATCGGCGCTGCGGTGGGTATCAGCGGCCCCGCGCTGTACAAGCATTTCCGGGGCAAGGAGGCGATGCTGACCGAGCTGCTGGTCGACATCAGCGAAAAACTCCTGGCCCGGGGCCTGGAGCGGGCCGCGATCGAGGATCCGGCGGACGCGCTGGCGGCGCTGATCGAGGGTCAGGTCGACTTCGCGCTGCGCCACCCGGACCTGATCACGCTGCACGACCACGCGCTCAACCAGGTGCCCACGGCCGAACGGCACCGGATCCGCCGGGTGCAGCGCGCCTACGTGGAGATCTGGGTCGAGGTCGCCCTCAAGGCCCACCCGGGCCGGTTCGACGACCGCGAGGCGCGGGCGGCGGTGCATGCGGCCTTCGGCCTGATCAACTCGACCCCGCACACCCTGCGCACCCCGCAGCGCATCCTGGCGCCGATGTTGCGCCGCATGGCCCTGGGCGCGTTGTCGGCTGCGGCCACGCCGTAGCCGCGGGCCCGGCCCGTGTCACCAACCTCACGGGTGAATTCATCCAGTGCCGGGCGCGGCAACGTTCGCCCCGGCGCGGCACCAGCCGGCTTCGTACGGGATGTCCACCGCGTCGGTGCGGCCGGACCAGGACAGGTCCAGGTGCCAGCAGCCGGGCGCGGGCAGGTCGATATTCGACGGGCCCGGGCCGTCTGCGACCTCGCGGGTGACCACGTCGCCGCGGCCGACCAAGGTCGCCTCGATCCGCAGCGCTCGACCCGGCCGGTCGCCATCGGCGGGGCCGGGGCGGGCCGCCCACAGGATCCGGCTCGGTCGACCGGGCCGGGCCGGGGCCGAGTACGGATAGCCGAGCAGTATCGCGACGATCTCCCCGCGCGCGCCGAACACGTGCGGGGCGGACGCTCCCGGGGCGAGGCCCGCGCGCGCCCACTCGGGTAACTCCCCGCGGGCGACCGCGGACGCGCACGCTCCGGCGCCGCTCGCCGGCGACGCGGAGACCACCGCCCGGTACCGGGACGGCCCGCCGCACGCCACCAGGAGCGAGACACTCAAGGCGATGAGCGGAGCGGCCCGGCGGCGCTGCGATGACATGACGCTCCCAACGGCCCGCCCGGCCGGTCCCGTTCGGGCCGCGACGCTGCCTCGTGGTGGACCCGGGACCCCCGAGGAATCCGATGGGTGATCGACCGACTCCGTTCGGTGACTCGTACGAGAGTTCCGTTCCCGGGCGTGATCCGTCAACCCCGTCCCACGGGAAGAGATCGCGGGGTTCGGGCGCGACCACCTCGGGTCGGCACGGGAGCCGGGCCTCGGGACGGATGCCCGGCGTCGGTGCCGAGGCGGTCGGCCCGGGACGGCCGCGACCGGATCCGAAGCCGAATCCGGTCGCGTGTGGGTCCTCAGCCGCGTCGACCCGATGCCCGGATGGTGATGTTGAGCCGGCCGGAGGTCAGGCCGGTGGCCGGATCCCCGGTGCCCGGGCGGATTTTGGGCACCCCGTGGTAGGCGAGCCGGGACGGGCCGCCGAACACCACCAGGTCGCCGCCGAGCAGTTCCACGTCCGTCCACGGACGGGTGCGCGTCTCGGTGTTGCCGAAGCGGAACACGCACGCGTCGCCGATGCTCAACGACACCACCGGCGCCGGGGAGTCCTCGTCGGCGTCCCGGTGCAGCCCCATCTTCGCGTCCGCGTCGTAGAAGTTGACCAGGCCGATGTCGTACGGGTCGGTCGGGATCGACCCGTACACGTCGGCCACCGCCCGCCGGGCCAACCCGCCGAGCAGCGGCGGAAACGGCTTCACCCGCTCCCCGGTTGGCAGTTGCTCGCTGTAGCGATACGGCTCCCAGTACAGCCCCAGACACACGCTGCGCACGCTCATCACGCCACCCGAGGGCATCACCACGCGGCCCATGCCGGCCGGCGGCGCGGCCCACTCCCGGGCCGCCACCACCAGGTCGCGCTGCTCGTCGAGCGAGAGCCAGTCCGGTACGTGCCAGGCCCCGGGGGCGATCTCGGCTCGCTCCCGGGGCAGCGGGAACAGTCCGTCGCTCACCCCGGGTACCCCATCACCCGAGACGGGCTACGCCAAGTCACGGCGCGCCGCCCGCCGATGGCCGGCCGACGCGCCGTCCGCCGCACTCGGCCGGTCGCATACCGCTCACCCGCCGGTCACCCACTTCGGCGCGCGCTTCTCCCGGAAGGCCGCCATGCCCTCGGTCGCGTCCGCGGAGGCGAACAACTCGGCGGAGCGCTGCGCGAGGGCTCGGCCGTCCCGGTCGAAGCCGGCCCGGACCGCGCCGGTGGTGAGCTTCTTCGATTCGATCAGCCCCTGGCGCGAGCACAGTCGGAACGAGGCGACGAGCGCCTCGACCGCGTCGTCCGCACCGCCGACGCCGTCGACCGCGCGGGTGAGCAGCCCGATCCGCTCGGCCTCCACACCGTCGAACACGTCGCCGGTGAGGAAGTACCGCGACACCGAGCGCGGGTCCATCCGCGGCGCCGTGGTCAGCGAGATCACCGCCGGGCTGAGCCCGAGACGCGCCTCGGTGAAGGCGAAGGTGGCCTGCGCGGGCGCGATCGCCAGGTCGGCGGCACCGACCAGACCGATGCCGCCCGCCCGCGCGTTGCCGCGCAGGTGCGCCACCACCGGCACCGGTACCTCCACCACCAGGCGCAGCAGCGCGAGCAGTTGCTCCGCGCCCTGGGCCATGCCGCCCGCGGCGGCCTCGCGCAGGTCCATGCCCGAGCAGAAGGTCGGTCCGGTGTGGGTGAGCACCACCGCGCGCACCCGCTCGTCCACGCCGGCCTCGGCCAGGTGGTGACGCAGCCGGGCGACCAGACGCGCGGAGAGCGCGTTGCGGTTGGCGGGCGAATCCAGCGTGATGGTCGCGATACCGTCGTCCAGGCTCATGCGCACCGGGTCGTCGGTCGGGGTCGGGTGTCCCGGCTCGGCGTTCGGGGTGCTGCGTACCGGCTCGGCGTCCACGGTTCTCCTCCGGGTTCGGGGCGGTCGGCGCGACGGCCGGGGGTGGCCCGGGCCGCGCGGGCCCAGCGCCGCGACCGGCGATGCTTGCCCGTCGCGATACTGGTGCCGTGGGGGCGTGTCTTCGACCCCCGCCGAGCACCACGACGCCCGACCGGCGATCGAAGACACGTCCTAGATCCTCACACGAGCGGCTCACCTTCGATCGAACCGCGTCGCTTTCATGTTCCTTTCATGTCGAGCGCGCACATTGGGACGACACGCTTTGTGCCGAATCCACACGGAGGGTGTCCGCGTGCGACCGTGGGGCCACCCGCAGTAATCGTTCCCCCGGATCCGCCGAATCAAGGAGTCGCCGCCATGACGCCCGCCGCCGACACCGGAACGCCGCCGCACATCCTCGTCGTCGACGACGAACCCGCCGTCCGCGAGGCGCTCGAATCCAGCCTGCGCTTCGAGGGCTACCGGGTCACCCTCGCCGACGAGGGCGTGGCCGCGCTCACCGCGATCGCCGGCGACGAGCCGGACCTGGTGCTGTTGGACGTCCTGATGCCGCGGATGGACGGCCTGACCGCGTGCCGGCGACTACGCGCCCGGGGCGACACGCTCCCGGTGCTGATGCTCACCGCCCGCGACGCGGTCGGCGACCGGGTCACCGGGCTCGACGCGGGCGCGGACGACTACCTGGTGAAGCCGTTCGAACTGGACGAACTGCTGGCCCGGGTACGGGCGCTGCTGCGGCGCAGCGCGATGTCCGGACCGAGCGAGGCGGTGGACGACGCGCTGGTGTTCGCCGACCTGCGGATGGACACCGCCGCGCGCGAGGTCACCCGGGCCGGTCGGCCGATCGATCTGACCCGAACGGAGTACTCCCTGTTGGAGCTGTTGCTCACCCACCCGCGCCAGGTGCTGACCCGGGAGCAGATCCTGCGCAACGTCTGGGGGTTCGACTTCGAACCCGCGTCCAACTCGCTCGACGTCTACGTGATGTACCTGCGCCGCAAGACCGAGGCGGGCGGGCTCCCCCGACTGGTGCACACCGTGCGCGGCGTCGGCTACGTACTGCGTGCGGCGGAGACACCGGCCTGATGCATCGTCACCTGCCGCTGCGCGCCCGCCTGGCGCTGCTCACCGCGCTCGCCGTCGCCCTGGCCGTCGCGGCGGCCGCGGTGACCTGCTGGGTGCTGACGCGCAATCAGCTGCACGAGCAGATGGACCGCACCCTGGCCACCACCGGGACGCCGTTCCTGAATCCGCGCGGCGGGCCCGGCTCCACCATCTCCGACATCTGCGCCCACCCGGCACCGCAGTTCCAGCGCGGCCTGTTGACCTACCAGGTGATCCGGGCCGACGGGTGGTCGTGCACCCAGTTGGGCACCGCGACCGACCCGGTCGGCCCGGTGCCGGTGAGCGCGGCGGACAAGGAGGTCGCGGCGGCGAACACGGCGGAGGACCGGAAGGTCGTCTTCCACGACGCGACGACCAGGGACGGCAAGCACGTCCGGGTGATGACGCAACACGTGAGCCGGGACACGGCGGTGTCGGTGTCCCGGCCGCTGGGCGAGATCGAGAGTTCGCTGGACAGCCTGGCCGTGTGGCTGGCGATGGTGAGCGCGATCGGCATCCTGGGCGCCGCGACGCTGGGCCTGTTGGTGGCCCGGGCCGCGCTCAGGCCGGTCGACCGGCTCACCGAGGCGGCCGAACACGTGGCCCGCACCGAGGATCTGGACACCGTGATCCCGGTCGCCGGCAAGGACGAAATCGCGCGCCTGGGCCGCTCGTTCAACGCGATGACCGCCTCGCTCAAGGCCTCCCGGCTGCGCCAGCAGCGATTGATCGCCGACGCGGGACACGAACTGCGCACACCGCTCACGTCGTTGCGCACCAACACCGACCTGCTGCTGCGCAGCGAGCAGACCGGGCGGCCGATTCCGCCCGCCGACAAGGAGCGTCTGCTGCGCAACGTCAAGGGGCAACTGGTCGAACTCTCCGACCTGGTCGGCGACCTGCTGTCGCTGGCCCGCCCGGAGCACGTGGCCGGCACGCCGCCGACCACGAGCGCCGGGCTGCACACCGCGATCGAACGGGCGGTGGAGCGGGCCGGATTGCGCGCACCGGACGCGCGGATCGAGGTGGAGATCGAGCCCTGGTACGTACGCGGCGAACCCGCGGCGCTGGAGCGGGCGGTGGTCAACCTGCTCGACAACGCGCTCAAGTTCGGCGGTTCCGGCAGCGAGGCATCCGTGCGGGTGCGGCTGGTGGACGGCGAACTCACCGTGCGCGACCACGGACCCGGCATCGCCGCCGACGACGTCCCGTACGTCTTCGAACGCTTCTGGCGCGCGCCCGCCGCCCGCGGCCTGCCCGGCTCCGGCCTCGGCCTGGCCATCGTGGCCCGTACGGTCGCCGACGCGGGCGGCACGGTGGCCCTGGAACCGGCGGACGACGGGCCCGGCACGATCGCCAGGATCCGACTGCCGGGAACGGCGGGGTAGACGCGCGTCGGGTATGGCCGACCCCGGCCGGCCCGCCGCTCCCGCCGATCACGGGTCGCCGCCGACGAACGATCACGGGTCGCCGCTAGTGCCGCGCCCGGCAACGTTCACCCCGTCGCGGCGCCCGGCACGGCACCTCGCCGCCCCGCCGAAACGTCCGAGTACTCCAGTACGAGAACGTTCCGGCGGCACGCCGATGCACCGCACCGAACACCGCGACGGGGCAAACGTTGCCGGGCGCGGCACTAGCGAATCACCTGGATGCGTGCGGTCGCGGTCGCCACGGCCACGGGTCTGCCGTCCGCGCCGACGAGTTCACCGGCCAGGAAGCACACCTCCCGGCCCCGTTGCACGACCCGCCCGCGCCCCAGAAGCCGTCCGGGGCGGGCGGGCCGCAGGAACTGCACGTGCAGATCCAGCGTCGGTGCGAACCGATCCGCCGGCAACGTGGCGACCAGCGCCGGCCCCAGGGTGTCGTCGAGCATCGCGGCCAGAAACCCGCCCTGGATCACCCCGACGGGGTTCACGAACCGCTCGTCGGCGGCGAACGCCACCTCGATGGTCCCGGCCTCCGGATCGACCTCGACCAGTTCCCACCCGAGCAACACCGCGGCAGGCGGCGGCGCGACCCGCCCCTCCACCACGTCCCAGAACGGTCCCCGTCTGCGCTGCCCGTCGGTATCCATACCCCCAGTGAACGCCACGTCACCGACAGGTCGGCCGGATACCGCCGCGCCTCGTTCGGCCCGAACCGTCCCCGCTGCCGTGCCTCAGCTCTCGTCGGCCCGGGTCGGGTCGCCATGACAACGCCCGGTGGTCACGGTCGGCGCCGTTGTGCGCAAGCGGCGCCACGCCGTGCCCAAGTACAGGGCCAGGCCCACGTTCACGGTGACGGCCGGGGCGATCAGCGGCCAGGCGAGCGAGTGCGGGGCGACGAGGCCGCGGTTGACGACCATGGCGGGCAGGGTGGCCAGAACCAGGAGCACGCCGGACACGGCGGCGGCCGTCTCGCGGGTGGGTGGCACCGCGCCGGGCGCCACCGCTCGGATGCCGCTGCTCGCACGCAGACCGGACAGGGCGGCGGCCGTGGCGAAGACGCAGCCGAAGCCGAGCAGAATCAGCCCGATGTTCACTGCCGGCGGTCGTTGTTCCCATGGACCGGCGGGGCCCGCGAGCATGGCGAGGCACCATACGGCCGCCAAGACGGGCAGTGCGCCGAGGGCCGTCGCACCCAGGCGTCGGATGCCACGTCGATGCACGGCCTCGTTGTAGGCCCGGGCCACGACGGCCGCGGCACCCCATTCGGCGACGGCTCGGCGCGCGGCTTCGCCCGGGTCGGCGCCGTCGGCCGCGTGGGCGTCGGAGCATTCCAGGAGCCCGTCGAGCGCCTCGTCGAGGATCGCGCGCCGGCGGCGACGCGGGCCGATCAATGCGGCGGCCAGGGCGTCGAGGTACTCCACGATCACGGCGTCCGGTTCCCTCCCGGCCCCGCTCACGGCGTGCCCGCCCATCCCGGCTCCACCCCCAGCACCCCGGACACGACCGAGGTGAACTCCCGCCAGGACGCCCGTTGTTCGCTCAACGACCGGCGACCCTCTCGGGTGAGTTCGTAGCTGCGCCGGCGACGACCGCCGTGGACGGACCAGCGGCCGGCGATCAGACCCGCCGTCTCCAGGCGGTGCAGTGCCGGGTACACGGTGCCGGTGGGCAGCGCAATGTGTCCGCCGCTTCGGGATTTGAGCTCCTCGACGATCGCGTAGCCGTGCTGCTCGCCGGGTTCCAACACCGCCAGCAGCATGCCTTCGAGATGCCCCTTGAGCACGTCGGCCTTCATGAGTAGTCAGGCTACACCGGGGCCCTTCGGCGATGCCGCCCGCCGACGCCCGGCCGCCGCCCGCGTCATCACCGGCCACTCGCCGAGCGCCACCCGCACCGGTCCGGCGGCCGGGGCCACCCATAGGTAGTCACGCTATGCATAGAATGCGCCTCCATACATAGCGTGACTACCTATTCGGAAGGTGGGACGAACCGTCGTGGAAGCGATGACGCGCTGGGTTCTCGGACACCGGCGCCTGGTGACCCTGGTGTGGTTGGTGCTCGCCGCAGCGGGCGTGGCCACCGTCGGCGGCACCGTCGATCGGCTCGGCCAGGGCTCGGAGTTGCCCGGCCGGCCCGGGCAGCAGGCCAACGACCTGATCGTCGAACGATTCGGCGGCACCGGCGGCCGCAATGCCCCGCTGCTGCTCGAACTGACCGTGCCGCACGACCGCCGCGTCGACGCGCCCGACGTGATCGCGCAGTTCGACGCGGTCGTCCGCCGGGTCACGCCGCCCGGCGGTCGGCATGCCTCGTACGCCGACGCCGGCGACCCGGCACTGATCTCGGCCGACAAACGCACCACCGTGGCCCTGATCCACCCGCCCGGCGGCGAGGGCCCGAACGCGTACGGCGCGACCGTGGGCCGGATCCGCGCCGCCGTGGCCGACACTCGGATCGCCGATGCGCCCGTACGGCTGACCGGCCGGCCGCTGCTGACCGGCCGGGACAACGGCGCAGCCCGCAGTCCCGTCGCCGAAACGCTGCTGGGCGCGGTGGGTGCGATCGTCGTCCTCGGCCTGACCTTCGCGAGCGGCCTGGCCCTGGTCCCGCTGCTGATCGCCGGAGTCGCCATCCCCACCACGTTCCTGCTCGTGGGCGGCCTGACCCGGGTCACCGAGGTGTCCTTCATCGTGCAGTTCCTGGTCGCGCTGATCGGCCTGGGCATCGCGATCGACTACGCGTTGCTCGTGGTGACCCGGTGGCGGGAGGAGCGCGCCCGGGGCGACGACCACGATCCGGCCCACCGCGTCGAGGCGATCGTGCGGGCCGCGGCCACCGCCGGCCGCGCCGTCCTGCTCAGCGGGGCCACCGTGGCGCTGTCCCTGGCCGCGCTCGTGGTCCTGCCCGTGCCGTTCCTGCGCAGCGTCGGCTACGCCGGTCTGCTGATGCCACTGGTGAGCGTCGCGGTGACGCTCACCCTGCTGCCGGTCGTCCTGTACGCGTGGGGCGCGCGCCTGGACGTCCCGCGCCGTGCCCCGCACCGCCCGGACAGTCGGCTGTGGTCGCGGATCGCCCGGGCCACCACACGCCGGCCGGCCCTGGCCGCGGCGCTCAGCGGCGCGTTGCTGCTCGCGCTCGCCGCACCCGCACTGACCCTGCGCCTGGGACAACCACAGGCGGCGTCGCTGGGCCGGGGCGGCGAACCGGCCCGGGTCTTCGCCACGATCGAGGCGGCGGGCTTCGGCGCGGGCATCGCGCAGCCGATCGAGGTGGCCACGACCGGCGATCCGGTCGCGCTCGCCGCGCGACTCGCGGCCGAGCCGGGCGTCTCGGGCACGCTCGCCCCCGCCGCGTGGGCGGACGGCGGCCTGCGGATCGTGGACGTGTGGACGAGGCGGGACCCGGCCACCGACGCGGGTCGCGACGCGGTCGGCCGGGTGCTGGCGGCGGCGCGCGCGACTCCCGGGACCGGGGCCGGCGGCGGTCCGGCCCAGGACCGCGACTTCGTCGAAGCCGTCTACGGTTCGCTGCCGGCCGTGCTCGCGGTGATCGCGCTGTTGACGTTCCTGGTGCTGGCCAGGTCGTTGCGCTCGGTCTGGCTGCCGATCAAGGCGCTCGTGTTGAACACGGTGTCCGTGGCGGCCTCCTACGGCGCGATCGTGCTCGTCTGGCAGGAGGGCTACGGCAGCGAACTGCTCTTCGACACGCCGGCCACGGGTGCGATCACCGTGTGGGTCCCGATGGCCGTGTTCGCGTTCCTGTTCGGACTGTCCATGGATTACGAGGTGTTCATCCTGAGCCGCATCCGCGAGGCCCATCTGGACCTGGCCGCCGAAGGCATGCGGGACACCACCGAGGACTCGGTCGTGATCGGCGTCGGCCGCACCGGGCGCCTGGTCACCTCGGCGGCGCTGATCCTGTTCCTTGCCTTCGTGGCGCTGTCCACCGTGCCGGTCACCGACGTCCGGATCCTGGCCACCGCGCTCGCGGTCGGCATCCTCGTGGATGCGACGATCGTGCGCGGCGTGCTCGCGCCCGCCCTGGTGACCCTGCTGCGCCGAGCCAACTGGTGGTTCCCGCCTGCGTTCGCCCGGCTGCTGCGGGTCGGGCCGAGCCGTCCCGCCGGCACCGGGACGGCCCGCCTCGACGCCCGTTCCCGACCGTGACGCGGCCCGCCCGGGCCCGCCGGTGGGCCCGGGCGGAGCGCATCCCGGCGCCCACCGCACCCGGGCGCGATCCGCGTCACTCCTGCGCGAAGGCCGCCAGGTGCTCCAGCAGCAGGCCGGTCAGGGCCTCCGCGCCGTTTTCCGGAACCCAGTGGTCCACGCCGGCGAGCACCTCGAAGCGGTACGGGCCGGTCACCGAGGCAGCGGTGGCCTCGGCGGCGGCGCGACCGAAGGCCACGTCCCGGTCGCTCCAGACGTAGAGGGTCGGGACACCGATGTCGCCGATGTCGCGCAGCACCTTCGGGTCGATCGCCCGGTACCAGTTCAACGCCCCGGTCAGTGCGCCCGGTTCGCGCAGGACCGCGAGGTAGCGTTCGGTGATCTCGGCCGGCAGCGAGGCGAGAACCGCGCGCAGGTAGGCCGCGTCGTCCGCCAGCAGCTTCTCCTCGGCCACCCCGCGGGTGCGGAACAGCCGCATGTACGAGGACTGTTCCCGCTGGCCGGTGGCATCGTCGCGGACCGCCGCGGTGAGCGCGACCGGGTGCGGCGTGGACACCACGGTCAGCGTGCGCAATCGCTCCGGTCGGAGGCCCGCGACCTGCCACGCGAGTGCGCCGCCCCAGTCGTGCCCGACCAGATCCACCCGGGGCACGCCGAGCGCATCCAGCACGGCGATGACGTCGCCGACCAACTCGTCGCGCCCGTAGGCCGATTCCTGGGGCGGTCGGGCGCCCGGCGAGTAGCCGCGCTGATCGAACGCGATCGCCCGGTAGCCCGCCCGGGCCAGGCCCAGGAGTTGCGCCGTCCAGGAGGCGGACATCTGCGGGAACCCGTGCAGGAACAACACCGGTCGGCCGTCGGCCGGACCGGCCACTCGGGCGTTGAAGACCCATCCCCCGGCCGGGATCTCGGCGGCCTCCACGAACGGTTGCGCGGATTCCGCGCCCACTGACCTACCCGCCGAGGTGTTCATTCGACCTCCGGATCGCTGTGTCGCGCTGTGCCGGTCTTCCGACCGGCAGCATAGGCGTCTCGGAACGCGAGATTCGCATCCCACGACCGTCCCGCGCCAGCCCCCGTCCGGCCACATGTCCACGGCACCCCGGTTTCCGGCCGCCGCGGCGATTCTCATCCCACCTTAAGAAACGCCTCAGACGGCTCCCAGGCCGCCTCGACACCGTCACGGCATGAGCCTGACGACACCCATTCGCACCCGGATCGTGGACGTGGTGGTGCCCGTGTACAACGAGGCACACGTCCTGGCCGCGAGCGTGCGCCGCCTGCACGCCTATCTGCTCGACGGATTCCCGTACGCCTTCCGCGTCGTCGTCGCCGACAACGCCAGCACCGACGCGACCTGGCAGGTGGCCGGCGACCTCGCCCGCGAACTGCCGCACGTACGCGCGGTGCACCTGGACCGCAAGGGCCGCGGCCGGGCGCTGCGCAAGGTGTGGGCCGAGTCCGACGCGGACGTGGTCGCCTACATGGACGTCGACCTGTCCACCGATCTGGACGCCTTCCTGCCGTTGGTCGCGCCGCTGGTCAGCGGCCACAGCGATCTCGCCATCGGCACCCGGCTGGCCCGTTCGGCGGCGGTGGTCCGCGGGCCGCGCCGCGAGGTCGTGTCGCGGTCGTACAACCTGCTGCTGCGCGGGGTGTTCGCGACACACTTCTCGGACGCGCAGTGCGGATTCAAGGCCGCCCGCACGGTGGTCGCCCAGGCGTTGCTGCCGCACGTACACGACGAGGAGTGGTTCTTCGACACCGAACTGCTGTTGCTCGCCGAGCGCAACGGGCTGCGCATCCACGAGGTCCCGGTGGACTGGATCGACGATCCGGACAGCCGGGTCGACGTGCTGCACACCGCGCTGGACGATCTGCGCGGCATGGCGCGGGTGGCCCGGCGGATCGCGGCCGGCACGTTCCGGGTCTCGGTCCCGCCGCGGGTGCGCGAGGCGCGGCTGCCACCGGCGATGCGCGCCCAACTCCCGCGCTTCGCGCTGATCGGGCTGGTCAGCACGCTGGCGCACCTGGTGCTGTACATCCTGCTGCGCGGCGACATGGGGGCGCTGGCCGCGAACGCGCTGGCCCTGACGATGACCACGATCGCGAACACCGCGGCCAACCGTCGGTTCACCTTCGGGGTCCGCGGGCGTGCCGGGGTGTGGCGCCATCAGGCCCAGGGCGGCTTGGCCTTCGTCGTCGGCCTCGCGTTGAGCAGCGCGACGCTGGCCGGTCTGCACGCCGTGGTCGCGCATCCGGCGCGCACGGTCGAACTGGGCGCGCTGGTCGGTGCGGGGGCCGTGGCCACGATCGTGCGATTCCTGCTGCTGCGGGTGTGGGTGTTTCGCGCGGCGGGCGTCGGGCGCTCGGGGTATCCGGTCGATCGTGGCGATCCGGCCGCCCCGGCGAGGCCCACGGATCCGGGCGGCCGGGCGGATGCGGCGACCGCGACAGGCCCGGGCGACCGGATCGCCTCGGTGACTTCGATCACGTGCAACACGGCGAGGGGATCGGCCGCTTCGGCGAAGCCGAGCGGCACGACGGGCGCGATCGGCCGGACCGACTCGACCGACTCCATCGGTTCGACCACCTCGATCGACGCGATCGATTCGATCGACTCCGTCGATTCCTCCGGTTCCTCCGGTTCCTCCGATTCTTTCGGTTCTTTCGATTCTTTCGGTTCTTTCGGTTCGGCGGGTGAGGACGCATGACCGCCGTAGTGGCTCCACTGCCGATGCCGGTTCCCGAGACCGGCACCGCGACCGTAAAGCCCTGGTTCGTCCGGCTGGTTCGTGGGCGGACCGCGGATGCGCCCTGGGTGCGGCCCGCGTTGCTCGCCCTGCTGGTCGGGACCGGTTTGTTGTACATCTGGGGCCTGGGTGCCTCGGGTTGGGCCAACTCGTTCTATTCGGCCGCCGTCCAGGCCGGGACGGAGAGTTGGAAGGCGTTCTTCTTCGGGTCCTCGGACGCGGGCAACTCGATCACGGTCGACAAGACCCCGGCGTCGTTGTGGGTGATGGGCCTGTCGGCCCGCGTCTTCGGCGTCAACGCGTGGAGCATCCTGATCCCGCAGGCGCTGGAGGGCGTCGCCACGGTCGGTGTGCTCTACCTGGCGGTGCGACGCCGATTCCCCGCCTGGGCCGGCCTGTTGGCGGGTGCGCTGCTGGCCCTGACGCCGGTCGCGGCGCTGATGTTCCGGTTCAACAATCCGGACGCGCTGCTGGTTCTGCTGCTCACCGTCGCCGCGTACGCGGTGCTGCGCGCCCAGGAGACCGCGAGCACCCGGTGGTTGGTACTGGCCGGCGCGTGCGTGGGCTTCGGGTTCCTGGCCAAGATGCTCCAGGCGTTCCTGATCGTGCCCGTCTTCGCGCTGATGTATCTGGTGTGCGCGCCGGTGGGCTTCTGGCGTCGGGTGCGGCAACTGCTGTGGTCGGGCCTGGCGTTGACGATCGCCGGCGGCTGGTGGATCGCAATCGTCGAATTGTGGCCAAAATCGTCCCGTCCCTACATCGGCGGCTCGCAGCACAACTCGATCCTCGAACTGACCTTGGGCTACAACGGACTGGGTCGGCTCAACGGCAACGAGACCGGCAGCGTCGGCGGCGGAGCCGGCGGACCGCGTGGAGGCGGGGGCAACTGGGGTTCCACCGGGTGGGATCGGCTGTTCAATGCCGAGATGGGCGGCCAGATCTCCTGGTTGTTGCCCGCCGCGCTGATCCTGCTCGCGGTGGGCCTGTGGCTGACCCGACGTGCTCCGCGAACCGACCCCGCCCGGGCGGCGATCGTGTTGTGGGGCGGATGGCTGCTGATCACGGGCCTGGTCTTCAGTTACATGGCCGGCATCTTCCACGCCTACTACAACATCGCGTTGGCACCGGCGATCGCCGCGGTGGTGGCGATGGGTGCCGCGCTGCTGTGGGAGCGGCGCCGGGTACCGCGTGCGGCGGCGGTCGCGGCGCTGACGATCGCGCTGGGCGCGTGGTGGTCGTTCCACCTGCTCGCCCGGACACCGGACTGGCATCCGTGGTTGCGCCACGTCGTACTCGTCGGCGGAATCCTCGGTGCCCTGGCCGTGTTCGGCGCCGCGTTCGTCGCGCTGCGCGGGCTCGCACCGGTGGCCGCCACGGTCTCGGCGGCGGCGCTGCTGGCCGGGCCGGCCGCGTATACGTGGGACACCGTCGCCACCGCGAAGGGCGGGTCGATCCCCAGCGCGGGGCCGGCCGGGATGGGCTTCGGGCGAGGCGGGCCGGGCGGACCGGGTGGACCCGGCGGCTTCGGGGGCGTGCAGCGCGGGTTCCAGGGCGCTCCGCCCGGACAGGTACCCGGTGGCCAACCGGGCCAGGGGGCACCGGCATTCCCGGGCTTTCCGGGACGGAACGGGCAGACGCCGGACGGCACCGGTGGCCCTCGCGGTCAGTGGACCGCCCCCGGCGACGGCACCGTTCCGCCGGGCACGACGCCGCGCCGGGGCGGCGGGGCGGGCGGCATGGGCGGGCTGCTCAACGGCAGTACGCCCGGCAAGGAGGTGGTCGCCGCGCTGAAGCGGGACGGCGACTCCTATACATGGGTGGCCGCCTCGGTCGGCTCCAACAGTGCCTCCGGCTACCAACTCGCCACCGGGAAGCCGGTCATGCCGATCGGCGGCTTCAACGGCAGCGACCCCTCGCCGACCCTGGCCGAATTCCAAAAGTTGGTCAGGGACGGTCGGATCCACTACTTCATCGGCGGCGGAGCCGGCGGCGGCATGGGCGGCGGCGGCATGCGCAGCATGGGCGGCAGCAACGCGTCGCAGGCCATCGCGACCTGGGTCGAGCAGACGTTCACCGCGAGCACCGTGGGCGGGGTGACCCTGTACGACCTGACCGCGTCGCCGGGGAAGGTTTCCGACGAATCATCACCAACCGCCTGACGGGCTGTCAATCCACCTACGGTGTGCGGCAAACGGCGGGCCGATTTGATCCGTAGGATCCTCCCCCGTGACGATCAAGATGCGAAAGGTCGGGGCCGGCTTGATCGGCCTGCTGACGACCTTGGCTGTCGTGGGCGGTTCCGCACCGTCCGCGATGGCCGACGAGACGAATTCGACCGGGCCACCGCCGAAAGTCGAGCTGGTCCTCGACGTGAGCGGTTCGATGAAGGCCAACGACGCCGGCGGGATGACCCGCATGGACGCCGCGAAGAAGGCCTTCAACGAGGTCGTGGACAGCGTTCCGGAGCCCGCCGATTTCGGCGTCCGGGTGCTGGGTGCCACGTACCCGGGCAACGACAAGGCCAAGGGTTGCGTGGACACCCAGCAACTGGCCCCGGTCGGCAGGCCGAACAAGGTCGTGATCAAGAACGAGATCGCCAAGTTGGCGCCGACCGGCTGGACTCCGATCGCGCTGTCGCTGCGCGAGGCCGCCAAGGACCTCGGCACCGGGGCCGGCAGCCGCCGTATCGTGCTGATCACCGACGGTGAGGAGACCTGCGCGCCGCCCGACCCGTGCGACGTGGCACGCGAGTTGGCCGCGTCCGGCCTCAATCTGATCGTGGACACGCTGGGCCTGGTCCCGGACGAGAACACCCGTCGTCAGCTCTCCTGCATCGCGGAGGCCACCGGCGGCACCTACACCTCGGTGCTGAACGCGGACGAGCTGTCGCAGAAGGTCCAGCAGATCGTCAAGCGCGCGGTCCGCGAGGCGGACGAGACACCCGCATCGGTCAAGGGCAGCCCGAACGGCTGCCAGGACGCGCCGTTGCTGGCGCCCGGCGTGTACAGCGACCGCGAGGAGTTCGGCCAGCACCTCTGGTACAAGGTCCCGCTCGAGCCGAACCAGGAGCTGCGGGCCACCGCGACGGTCGGTTCGGACCGCAAGGTGGCGCGCGACTACGACGTGACCATCACCGCGTTCAGCGAGGACGGCCGCGAACTGGTCGGCAACGCGGGCGCGGGCAACGGCCGGACGGACGTGCAGTCCGCCGGTCTGCGCTACCCGTACAAGACCGACAGCGACAACGCGAAGACCAGGACGATCTGCCTGGTCGTCACCAACGCGTTCGCCGCGCAGCCGAACGTGGCCACCAAGCCCGGTCTGCCGCTGGAGTTGACGGTGGACCTGGTCAAGGCCACGGACAGCAAGGCCGCGAACGTGCACGGCCTGGGCCGGGGCTGGGTGTTCCTGGGGGTGCTCGCCGGATTCGGCCTGATCGCCGGGTTGTTGGCCGGTTGGCTGCGCCGGGCGTTCAAGGCTCTCGGGAAGGCGATGTCATGACGAACGCAATCCGTGGAATCAAGCGGGCGTTGGCGGCCGTCGCCGCGGCGTTCGTGGGCGTGACGCTGTTCGCCGCGCCGGCGATGGCCGATCAGGACGTGCCGCCGGGCACCTCGTTCCTGGGCGCGGGCACGCTGAAACCGGGCGAGGAGGCGCGCTGGTCGGCGTCCCAAGGCGAGTATCTGTACTGGCAGTTCCCGGCCAGGGCGGGCAAGGAGATCCACGCCAAGGTCGATCTGGAGCTGGCCCCCGGCAACGCGCGCAGCGGCCCGGTGACCTACCGGATCGAGATCTACGACGGCCTGCGCCGGCGCCAGCCGTGCGTCGAGGGCAGGCAGGTCGCCACGGCGCAGAAGACCGACACCAAAATCGCCCTGACCTGCACGCCGCGCACCGTCCGCGACTGGGCCGAGCCGTGGTCCACCGACCCGCTGCCCGGGATGTACTTCGTCCGGGTCGCCGCGATGGCCGTGCCCGACCTGGACGCGGGCGCCGCGACCAAGGTGACCGTACGGGTGGACACCAAGGACGGCGACGACCAGGTGCCGACCTCGGACCGGCGGCTGGCCGACCCGCTGGTGCCGATCACCAAGGCCGGCTCAGTGCTCAAGAGCGGGCAGACCGCGGACACCCGGTCGGTGGCCTGGGACCAGGACGAGGACCACTGGTACCAGTGGGACTGGATGGACGGCCCGAACGCGCGGTGGTTCTGGACCGCGATGGCGACCTTCGTCGCGGTGGTCTTCGGCATCCTGGGCTACCAGCTCACCCGCAAGAAGCGGAACTGGTTCAGCTGACGGTGATCGGCCGACGCTCGGCGTCGGCGTGGCGAACCGCCCCGGCGCGATCCGCGCCGGGGCGGTTCGCCATGATCCTCGTGTCGCCTTGACCCGATCCGACCGAGCACGGAGCCTGCCATGATCATCGAACACGCGGACATCACCGTCGCGGAAGGCCGCGAGGCCGAATTCGAGGCCGCGTTCCTGCGCGGCCGCGAGGTCGTCGCCAAGTCCGTCGGCTTCCGCTGGGCGCGCCTGATCCGTCAGGTCGAGTCGCCCACGTCGTACCTGCTGCTGATCGGCTGGGAGACCCTGGAGGCCCACACGGTCGGCTTCCGCGAATCCGACCTGTTCCCCCAGTGGCGAGCCATCGTCGGCGAGTTCTTCGCGGTGCCCCCGACCATCGTCCACTACGAAAGCGACCTCACCCCGACCGACGAGACCTGACCCTGGAAGCCGCCACCGCCGAGGCCCCGGTTCCCACGCGGAGCCGGGGTCTCGGCGTGGTTGCGGCTGCCGAGCGGCACGAGTCACGCGCAGATGCGCCACGCGACCGACGTCACCCGACTCCGGCGGCTCCGCTCGACTCGCCCGACACGCCCCGCCGCCGCGACGTCGTTCTCACTTCTCCCACAGGCCCGCCACCGTCAGGGCCGGGTCGATGTCGGCCAGGGCTCGGGTGGGGTCCAGGGTCGGGAGGACGCGGTGGGTCGCGGCTGCGTGGGCGTAGACCAGCAGGAGGTCCTCGGCGGTCCAGCGGACCGAGGGCCAGACGGCGTCCCGGCCCGGGCACAGCCGGGTGAGGCGGGTGTGGAACTCGTCGAGTTCGGCCGGATTCGTGAAGGTCCGGGCCGCTTCGAGCGCGTCGTGGTCGGTGCGCAGGAGCGCGTGCGTCGGCACCACGGGCACCCGCATGACCGCGTCCGGGTCGGTATCGGCCATGCCCATGCTGCGCGCGACCCGATGCAGGGCCGACGCCATCAGCAGCGCGACGAGCAACCCGCTGTCCTCCCGCACACCGCCGGACGGGAAGAACCTCGCATCCCAGAAGCGCTGTTCGGTGTTCAGGTGCTCGCGCACGAGCATGCAGCCGACTCCCACGCAGCTCTGCGGCAGGGTTCTGGCAGCCATGCGGCTACGTTACGGCTCCGGTGGCGCACGGTGGCGCAGTTCCTTTTATTTACGACTTTGGCCTACTTCGGAGCATCACGTATCGAAGTCGACACGCGCCGCCCCGGGGGACCTCGGCGCGGCGCATCGGGGGCCGGCGGCACGGCACCGCCCGCACCCGCACGCCACCGGACAGGTCACCACACGCGCCACCACGCGCGCCGGCGCGGCCGTCACCGCGGCCCTCACCCCAGCTGAATGGACCGCTTCGAGAGTCCGAACCAGAAGCCGTCGATGACCTGGTTCAGTCGGTCCAGGTCCTCGTGACCCGCGCCGAGCGAGACGAACAGCGGCGCGAGGTGCTCGGTCCGGGGGTGCGCCAGGCGCGCGGCGGGCGCCTTGTGGGTGAAGTCGAGCAGCGCGTCCACGTCGCCGCCCCGGAACGCCTCGTCGCCCCAGTGATCGAATTCGCGGGACCACCCCGGCGCCGGCGCATCCGCCCGGGGATCGAGGCCGCGCAGGTTGTGGGTGAAGAACCCGCTGCCCACGATCAGCACCCCCTCGTCGCGCAGCGGCGCGAGCCGTCGGCCGACCTGATACAGCCGGACCGGGTCGAGCGTGGGCAGCGACATCTGCAGGACCGGCACGTCGGCGTCCGGATACATCTCGACCAGCGGTACGTACGCGCCGTGGTCCAGGCCGCGCTCCGGCGCGTCCCGCACGTCCGGCCCGAGCAGCGCCCGCACCCGCGCCGCCAACTCGGGAGCCCCGGGTGCCGGGTAGGTGACCCGGTAGTAGTGCTCGGGAAAGCCGCCGAAGTCGTACACCAGCGGGATCGTGCGGGTCGCGCCGAGTGCGATCGGGGCGTCCTCCCAGTGTGCGGACACCATCAGGATCGCCGTGGGCCGGGGCAGGTCGGCGGACCAGGCGGCGAGCTGGCCGGTCCACAACGGGTCGTCCGCGAGCGGCGGCGCGCCGTGGCCGAGGTAGACGACGGGCATGCGCTGCGCACTGGGCCGGGGCGAGGTGGTGTCCATGGGTCCAGGATAGCAAGTAGTTCTACGTTCAACAATTGACACGGCAGGAGGATTCGACCAAGGGGCCGTCGGAGAACCCGACGCGCCGTCACCGGCGGGACCGGCGCGCGATCACGCACGGTGTCGGTGTGGAAGCACGGCCGGATTCGCCTGGGGCTCGCGCACGGTTTCGGCGCGGGATCCAGGCCGGATTCGGCGCGGGACCAAGGCCGCATTCGGCACGGGATCACGCGCGGATTCGGCGCGGATCGCCGTCGGGAGTAATCCACTGGCCTGCGCCCCGGGGGTGCCACTTATCCTTGACCCCGTAATGGGAACGCCAGTAGCCACATCTCAGCTCGCCGACCTCCAGGCGCGCCTGCCCCACCTGATGCTTCGGGATCAGGACCGTCTGCGCCGTCGCCTCGACCGGACCCGCAAGAACCGCAAGGGCCCGCAGCAGGTCGCCGAGACCGAGAGCCTGATCACCGCGTTCGACGCCGCCGAGATGCGGGTCGCGAACCGGCGCGCCGCCGTGCCCGCGATCGCCTACCCCCAGGCGCTGCCGGTCAGCCGGAAGAAGGACGACATCCTGGCCGCGATCCGCGACCACCAGGTCGTCATCGTCGCGGGCGAGACCGGATCCGGGAAGACCACCCAGATCCCGAAGATCTGCCTCGAACTCGGTCGCGGCGTACAGGGCCTGATCGGACACACCCAGCCGCGCCGGATCGCCGCGCGCACGGTCGGTGACCGCATCGCCGAGGAGCTGGGCGGCCAACTCGGCGACGTGGTCGGGTACAAGGTCCGCTTCAACGACCAGTCCAGCGACAACACGCTGGTCAAGCTGATGACCGACGGCATCCTGCTCGCCGAGGTGCAAAACGATCGGCTGTTGCGGCAGTACGACACGCTGATCATCGACGAGGCACACGAGCGCAGCCTCAACATCGACTTCCTGCTCGGCTATCTCAAACAGCTGTTGCCGCGCCGCCCCGATCTCAAGGTGATCATCACCTCGGCCACGATCGACCCGGAGCGCTTCTCGCAACACTTCGACGACGCGCCGATCATCGAGGTGTCCGGCCGGACGTATCCGGTCGAGGTGCGGTATCGCCCGCTTGTCGCGGAGCTCGACGAGGACGAGGACGACGACGAGGCGGGGACCAAGCGCCGACCCGACGATCGTGACCAGGTCCAGGCGATCAGCGACGCCGTGGACGAACTGCTCGGCGAGGCGTCCGGCGACATCCTGGTCTTCCTCAGCGGCGAGCGGGAGATCCGGGACACCGCGGAGGCGCTGAACAAACGACAGTTGCGCAACACCGAGGTGCTGCCGCTGTACGCGCGCCTGTCCGCCGCCGAGCAACACCGGGTCTTCCAGCAGCACACCGGTCGCCGGATCGTGCTCGCGACCAACGTCGCGGAGACCTCGCTGACCGTGCCGGGCATCAAGTACGTGATCGACCCGGGCACCGCGCGCATCTCCCGGTACAGCCTGCGCACCAAGGTGCAGCGGCTGCCGATCGAGGCCATCTCGCAGGCCTCGGCCAATCAGCGCAAGGGCCGCAGCGGGCGTACCTCGGACGGCATCTGCATCCGGTTGTACTCCGAGGAGGACTTCGAGTCGCGGCCCGAGTTCACCGACCCGGAGATCCTGCGCACCAACCTGGCCTCGGTCATCCTGCAGATGACCGCGCTGGGACTGGGTGACATCGCCGCGTTCCCGTTCGTGGAGCCGCCGGATCGGCGCAACATCAAGGACGGCGTACAGCTCCTGGAGGAACTGGGCGCGCTGGATCCGGACGAGCCGGACGTACGCAAGCGGCTGACCCCGGTCGGGCGCAAGCTGTCCCAGCTTCCGGTGGACCCGCGGCTGGCCCGGATGATCCTGGAGGCGGACCGCAACGGGGTGGTCCGCGAGGTGCTGATCATCGCGTCCGCGCTGTCCATCCAGGACCCGCGCGAGCGACCCGTCGAACACCAGCAGCACGCCGACCAGTTGCACGCACGGTTCGCGGACAAGGAATCCGACTTCCTCGCGTACCTCAACCTGTGGAACTACATCAAGGAACAGCGCGACGAGCTGTCCTCCAGCCGGTTCCGCAAGTTGTGCAAGAGCGAGTTCCTGCACTACCTGCGCATACGCGAATGGCAGGATCTGCACAGCCAGTTGCGCTCGGCCGCCAAGTCGCTCGGGATCGAGGCGACCGGCGAGCCGCAGGAGCCGAACACGCAGCACATCCACACCGCGATCCTGTCCGGTCTGCTCTCGCACATCGGCCTGATGGACCCGGCCAAGCGCGAGTACGGCGGCGCGCGCGGCACCCGCTTCTCGGTCTTCCCCGGCTCGGCGCTGTTCAAGAAGCCGCCGCGGTGGGTGATGGCGGCCGAACTCGTCGAGACGTCCAGGCTGTGGGCGCGGATCGCCGGCCGGATCGAACCCGAGTGGATCGAGCCGCTGGCCGGGCACCTGATCAAGCGCACCTACAGCGAACCGCACTGGGAACAGAAGATGGCCGCGGTGATGGCCTACGAGAAGGTCACGCTGTACGGCGTGCCGATCGTGGCCGCGCGCAAGGTCGGCTACGGCAAGGTCGATCCGGAGTTGTCCCGCGAGTTGTTCATCCGGCATGCCCTGGTGGAGGGCGACTGGCGTACGCACCACAGGTTCTTCGCGGCCAACCGGCGACTGCTCGCCGACGTCGAGGAGCTCGAACACCGGGCCCGGCGCCGGGACATCATGGTCGACGACGAGACCCTGTTCGACTTCTACGACGAGCGCATCCCCGCCGACGTGGTCTCCGGACGGCACTTCGACGCGTGGTGGAAGAAGGCCCACCGGACCGAACCGGACCTGCTGAGCTTCGAGAAGTCCATGCTGATCAACGCCAAGGCGGGCGGGATCACCGAGGAGGACTACCCGAACACGTGGGTCGAGCAGGGCCTGGAGCTCAAGCTGACCTACCAGTTCGAGCCCGGCTCGAACGCCGACGGGGTCACCGCGCACATCCCGGTCGCGGTGCTCAACCAGCTCACCGGTGACGGCTTCGACTGGCAGATCCCGGGCCTGCGCGAGGAGTTGGTGACCTCGTACATCCGCGCGCTGCCCAAGGGCATCCGCCGCGGCTTCGTGCCGGCACCGGACTACGCGCGCGCGATCCTGGCCCGGATCCCGGCCCGCCGGGGCTCGTTGGTGGACGTGCTGGAGCGCGAGCTGAGCCGGATGGCCGGCATGCCGGTCAAGCGCGAGACGTGGGACCTGGCCAAGGTGCCCGACCACCTGCGAATGACGTTCCGCGTGCTCGACGACGACCGGCGCACGCTGGCCGAGGGCAAGGACCTGGAGGCGCTCAAGCTCAAGCTGCGCGACCGGATGCGGGCGGCGGTGTCCGAGGCGGCGAGCACGCTGGACATCGAGCGCACGGGCGTGACCTCGTGGACCATCGGCGAACTGCCGCGCGTGGTCGAGCAGCGACGCGGGCCGCTGGTGGTCAAGGCGTATCCGGCGCTGGTCGACGAGGGCACCTCGGTGGCGGTCCGGCTGTTCGACAGCGAGCCGGAGCAGTTGCGCGCGATGCGGCTCGGGACGCGGCGCCTGGTGCTGCTGAACGTGCAGTCGCCGGTCAAGCAGATCCAGGGTCGGCTGCCCAACATGGCCAAGCTGACGCTGAGTCACAACCCGCACGGTGGCATCGATGCGCTCTTCGAGGACATCCTCGCGTGCGCGGCGGACATGCTGATCCAGGACGCGGGCGGCCCGGTGTGGGACGAGGCGGGCTTCGTCCGGCTGCGCGACCGGGTCAAGGCGGGGTTGCCTCGGCTGACCGAGGACACCGTGGTCAAGGTCGAGCGCATCCTGGGCGCGTCGCACAACGTCGCCGGGCGACTGAAGGCGACCCGGAGCCCGGCCCTGGCCCCGGCACTGGCCGACCTGAAGGCGCAGTACACGGCGCTGGTACACAAGGGCTTCGTGGCCGCGGCGGGTTGGCGGCGGCTGCCGGACGTGCATCGTTATCTCCAGGCGATGGAGCGGCGCCTGCAGCGCCTGGAGGCGGATCCGGTGCGGGACCGCGAGCGCATGCTGAAGGTCCATCAGATCCAGGCCGCCTACCGGGATTTGATGGACCGCCAGGCCAAGGGTGCGCCGATCCCGGCCGACGTCGCGGCGGTTCGGTGGCAGATCGAGGAGCTGCGGGTGAGCTACTTCGCCCAGTCCCTGGGCACGCCGCAACCCGTGTCGGACAAGCGGATCCTGAAGACGATCGAGGAATTGGGGTCGTAGCCGGTCTCACGCTCCGGCGCCGGCGCCGCGTCAGACCAGGTCGTTCTTGAACAGGTCGTGGTCGGTCAGCAGCTTCTCCAGGCGCGCCTGGTCGACCCGGCTGACCACGGCCTCACTCTCCTGCCGGTCACGCACGACCTTGGCGATGGTGATGCTCGACGTCACGACGTAAAGCACGCCGAGACCGAGAAAGGCCCGAATCCAGCGGTCCACCGGCAGATAGACGATCCCGATCAGAACCGCACTCACGGACACGCCGAAGGACAGCGCGGCCTGGACGAAGAAGCCATGGGTGTTGTTGGTGCGCAGCGGCGATGTCATGGCAACAGTGTTGGGCCGGACGGGCGTTGCGCACATGAGTACGTGTACTCAAGTGGCCCGACCCCCGGCGGAGGGCCGGGGGTCGGGGTCGGATGGATCACGTCGGGCGTCCGGGTCGTTGCCGCCCGGCGATCGGCCGCCGGCCGGGTGGTCCGCCGCTCGTGGCCGGCCGAGCGCGGTGCCGCGTGAGCCGCCGGGTGGGCGGCTCACACGGCAGGTGTCCGCGGGTCGGGTGGCGCAGGATCAGGCGGCCACGGTGTGCTTGGCGGTGGCGGGCTCCAGGGCCAGTTCCAGTACCTCGCGTACGTCGGCCACCGCGTGCACGGTGAGTCGGCTCAGGACCTCCTCGGGCACGTCGTCCAGGTCGGCCTCGTTGCGCTTGGGGATCAGCACCGTGGTGACGCCGGCCCGCTCCGCGGCGAGCAGCTTCTGCTTGACGCCGCCGATCGGCAGTACCCGGCCGGTGAGCGAGACCTCACCGGTCATCGCCACGTCCGAGCGGACCGGTCGCCCGGTCAGCAGCGACACCAACGCCGTGGTCATCGTGACGCCGGCGCTCGGGCCGTCCTTGGGCACCGCTCCGGCCGGGACGTGGATGTGCACGCCACGGTCCTTGAGGTCGCCCACCGGCACCTCCAGCTCCGCCCCGCGCGAGCGCAGGTAGGACAGCGCGATCTGCGCGGACTCCTTCATCACGTCGCCGAGTTGGCCGGTCAGGGTCAGTCCCGTACCGCCCGTCTCCGCGTCCGCGAGCGACGCCTCGATGTAGAGCACGTCGCCACCCGCGCCGGTCACCGCGAGCCCGGTGGCCACCCCCGGTACCGCCGTGCGCTGTTCGGCCTTGCTCAGCAGCGACTCCGGGGTGTGCCGGGGTCGGCCGAGGTAGTCGCGCAGGTCGCCGGCGTCCACCGTGATCGGCAGCGGGTGCGCCTCGGCGTCCAGCGCCTGCCGGGCCGCGACCTTGCGCAGCACGCGGGCGATCGACCGCTCCAGGGTGCGCACGCCCGCCTCGCGGGTGTACTCGCCCGCCAGCAGTCGCAGCGCCTCCTCGGTGAAGGACACCTCGGTGTCGTCCAGGCCCGCCTTGTCCAACTGACGCTTGATCAGGTGGTCCCGGGCGATGACGACCTTCTCGTCCTCGGTGTAGCCGTCGAGGCGAACCAGTTCCATCCGGTCCAGCAGCGGCTCGGGAATCGTCTCCAGGACGTTGGCCGTGGCCAGGAACACCACGTCGGACAGGTCGAGTTCGACCTCCAGGTAGTGGTCGCGGAAGGTGTGGTTCTGCGCCGGGTCGAGCACTTCGAGCAGGGCGGCGGTCGGGTCGCCCCGGTAGTCCGAGCCGACCTTGTCGATCTCGTCGAGCAGGACGACGGGGTTCATGCTGCCCGCCTCCTTGATCGCCCGGACGATCCGGCCGGGCAGCGCGCCGACGTAGGTGCGCCGGTGGCCGCGGATCTCGGCCTCGTCCCGCACACCGCCGAGCGCGACCCGGACGAACGAGCGACCCATCGCGCGGGCCACCGACTCGCCGAGCGAGGTCTTGCCGACCCCGGGCGGGCCGACCAGGGCCAGCACCGCGCCGGAACGGCGACCGCCGACCACACCGAGCCCGCGCTCCTCGCGGCGCTTGCGAACCGCCAGGTACTCGACGATGCGCTCCTTGACGTCGACCAGGCCGGAGTGGTCCGCGTCCAGGATCGCGCGCGCCTCGGCGATGTCGTACGCGTCCTCGCTGCGGTCGTTCCAGGGCATCTCCAGGACGGTGTCCAGCCAGGTGCGGATCCACCCGCCTTCGGGCGACGCGTCGGAGGCGTGCTCCAGCTTGTCGACCTCCTTGAGCGCGGCGGCCAGCACCTTCTCCGGCAGATTCGCCGCCTCGACCCGGGCCCGGTAGTCCTCCTCCTCGCTGTCCGGGGTGCCGTTGAGCTCGTTGAGCTCCTTGCGCACCGCGGCCAGCTGCTGCTTGAGCAGGAACTCGCGCTGCTGCTTGTCCATCCCCTCCTGGACGTCCTTGCGGATCGTCTCGGCCACGTCCAGCTCGGCGAGGTGGTCCCGGGTCCAGCCGACGACCTTGGTCAGCCGCTCCCGGACGTCGACGGTCTGGAGCACCTCGATCTTCTGCTGGAGCGTCAGGTAGGGGGCGTAGCCGGAGTTGTCCGCCAGGTCACTGGGGTCCTCCAGGGCCTGTACGTGGTCGACCACCTGCCACGCACCGCGCTTGCCCAGCACGGTGGTGACCAGGGCCTTGTACTCGCGGGCCAGCTCGTCGGTGTGCTCGTCCGTCTCGGCGTCCGCCACCCGGGTCGCCTCGACCCACAGCGCCGCGCCGGGCCCGGTGGTACCGCTGCCGATCCGCACCCGGCCCTCGCCGCGCACCACCACGACCGACTCACCCCCGGGCAGCCGCCCGACCTGCTCGATCACGCCGAGCGTGCCCACCGCCGGGTACTGACCGTCGTCGCGCGGAACAAGCAGCACCCGCGCCTTGCTCTCACTACGGATGCCGGGTCCACCGGACCGCCCCGCGGCGGCCCGCGCGGCATCCACGGCGGCACGGGTCTCCGCGTCATCGAGTTCGAGCGGGACCACCATGCCGGGGAGGACGACCACGTCGTCCAGCGGAAGAACCGGCAGGGTCAGGGTCCCGATGGTCTCGCTCATGTCATGCCCCTCAAGTAGCCACAGTCGAAAAAGTTGCGCTGCACTGACTCAAGAAACAAGAGCCCCTCTTTGTTCCCCCGTCCTCCCGAGTCCCTGTTCGCCGTGAGCGAAGTTGTTCGGGTGGCCGTGAAGGCCGCATGGGTCGGGTGACGCGTGCATCGGGCGGCGCATGGGTCAGGGTGGACCCGCGTTACCGAACGCGAACCGTTCCGCGGGCTCCGCCGCTTCGTCATCCCGGAGCGGCCGGCCGCGTGCAGCGGCCGGAGGACGCACGCGGCCGCAGCGCGCCGGCGCTCGGACCAGGTGCTCGACCGCCGGCGTGGGCCGGGCGTTGGGCGCAGTGGGTGAATTCGGCCCGTGGCTCTTACGTCACGGCCGGTGAGGCGGAAGAATCGGGCGACTTGATACGAGGGGGCGAATCCTGTCAGTGAGCGACGTCTTTCCCGAACGTGTCCTGCATGCAGGCTCGATCACACTCCGGCCGTTCAGCGCCGATGATGTCGAGGACAACCGAACCGCCTGCGCGGACGAGGTGGTCCAACGATGGATACCGCTGCCGCGGCCCTACACCGTCGAGGCATCCGTCGACTGGTGTACGAAAACGGCCCACACCCTGCGCGAGTCGGGCGACGGCATCCACTTCGCGATCTCCGACCCCGCCGACGGGCGGCTCCTCGGCGCCGTCGGGCTCAAGCGGACCGACTGGCACGAACTGGTCAGCGAGGTGGGCTATTGGATCGCCCCGTGGGCGCGCGGACGCGGGATCGCCGCCCAGGCCACCCGCGCACTCGGGCACTGGCTGCTGACCGAGCAGGGCTTCGAGCGCCTCGAACTCAAGGCCGCCGTGGGGAACATCCCCTCGCGCAAGACGGCGATCAAGGCCGGCCTCCATCGAGAGGGCATCCTGCGCAAGGCCGGCCGCCTGCACGCCGGCCGGGTCGACGTCGTGCTGTACTCGCTGATCCCGGCCGACCTGTAGGAAGGGCCGCCACCCCGGGCCGCCGATCGGCTTCGATCCCGCCTCTGCGGTGGGGCTGATCGACGGTTGTGGCGGTGGTGCGCAACTCGACGGTGGTGGGCGCGAATTGCCGTAAGAGCGGCCGTACGCCCGAAGCGGGCCGAAGGCCAAGGGCATGGCGGAAGGGTTGACGGCGGGATACCGCCAGACCCGGTGTGGTGCGGGTGGTTGTACTGGGACACACCCCGCGTCGGGGTCCCACCCACCCGCATCGCCGAAGGGAACGTCATGTCCGTCACCACCGGATCCGCCGAGCACACGACCGGTCGGACCGACCCGTCTTCTCAGGAGCAGACACCGAAACGGGAACGGGAACAGGGACAGGAGCAGGCACCCGAACAGGAATCCCGGCAGTACTGGCCGGCCGTCGTGTGTCTGTCGCTCGGGATCTTCGCGATCGTGACCAGCGAGATCCTGCCGATCGGGTTGTTGACGCCGATCGGGGGTGACTTCGGCGTCTCGGACGGGACGGCGGGATGGCTGATGACCGTGCCGGGCCTACTGGCGGCGATCTGCGCGCCGCTGGTGACCGTGTGCACCGGGCGGCTGGATCGGCGGACGATGTTGGTCGCGCTGATCGTGCTCCTGGCGGTGGCGAACTTCCTCGCGGCGGCTGCGCCCGCGTTCTGGGTGATGCTGGTGGCTCGGTCGCTGGTCGGGGTCACCATCGGCGGGTTCTGGTCGATCGGGGCGGGGTTGGCGCCTCGGTTGGTGCGCGCGAAGGTGGTGGGTACGGCGACCGCCGTGATCTTCGCGGCTGTGCCGGCCGGTTCGGTGTTGGGCCTGCCGGCCGGTACCCAACTGGGCGAACACATCGGCTGGCGCGCCTCGTTCGCGGTCATGGGCGTCATCGCGCTGGGCGTGTCGATCGCGCTGCTCGTACTGCTGCCGCCGCTGCCCGCGCTTCAGGTGACCCGCGCCGCGGTGTTGCGTGGGCTGTTGCGCGGCACCGACATCCGGATCGCACTCGCGCTGACCGCCCTGATCGTGATCACGCACTTCGGCGCCTACACGTACGTGACTCCGTTCCTGGAGCAGGTCACCCACGTGGATCGCGGGCTGATCGGCGCCTACCTGCTGATCTTCGGCGTGGCCGGCATCGTCGGCAACTTCGTCGCGGGCGTGACCATGGCGCGCGGCCTGCGCGCGACGTTCCTCACGTGTGCGGTCCTGATCGCCGCGGCCACGCTGCTGTTCCCGCTCCTGGGTCGGTGGGATGCCGGCGCGATCGGCCTGCTCGTGGTGTGGGGTCTGGCCTACGGCGCCGTGCCCGCCTGCTCCCAGACCTGGTTCGCCCGCTCCGCCCCGCAGGCTCGGGAAGCCGCCATGGTCGTATTCACGTCGTCCTTCCAACTCACCTTCGCCGTGGGTGCGCTCCTCGGCGGAGCCGTCGTGGACGCCACCTCCCCGTCGACGGTCATGCTGTGCGCCGGCGCCGTCGCCCTCGCGACGGTCGCCACGATCTCCACGGTCGGCGGCCCCGCCGAAGCGGCTCGGCACACCCCCTGATCACCGACCGCACCCGTCGCCTCCGAGTGCGTCCACCCCGCCGGCGCGTGCCCTCGGCCGTCCGACGCGGCGCGCGGGAGGCGCAGCGCACGGGCTCACCGCCGCCACCGCCGCGATCGGGCCCGGATCCCGCCGCGAGGAGCGAAGCGCGCGACCGGGCTTGACTTCAAGTCGACTTCAACTTCTAGCGTCTTCACCAGGCGCTCGGAGGAAGCACTTCCGGAGCCGCGCACGACAGTTCGCACTTCTCTCCTTGGGGGCTTCCATGAGCATCGCCACGCACACGACCGCCGGCACGAGCGCCCACCCGAACACCGACCCCTTCCGGCTGGCCGTCATCGTCGGCAGCACCCGCGAAGGGCGTTTCGCCCCCGTGGTGTCCAACTGGTTCGCCGCCACGGCCGAGCGGCACGGGGACTTCGAGGTGGACATCATCGACCTCGCCCACGACCGGCTGCCCGACGTGTGGGCGCCGATGGGCAGCGAACCCGCCGCCGTGGTCGCCGCGGTGGGCGATCGGCTGGCCGCCGCGGACGCGTTCGTGGTGGTCACGCCCGAGTACAACCACAGCTTCCCGGCCGGGCTGAAGAACATGATCGACCTGTTCCGCAGCGAATGGCAGGGCAAGCCGGTCGGGTTCGTCTCCTACGGCGGCATCTCCGGTGGCCTGCGTGCCGTCGAACAGCTGCGTCTGGTCTTCGCCGAGCAGCACATGGTCACCACCCGGGACGGGCTCGCCTTCCCGATGGCGTGGGAGAAGTTCGACGCCGAGGGTCGGCCGGTCGACGTCGCGGGCACCGAGGCCGCCGCCAAGGTGATGCTCGATCAGCTCGCCTGGTGGACCGAGGCCACCCGGTCGACGCGCGTGCGCCGCCCGTACGGCGTCTGAGCGCCGGCTCCCGAAGCAGCCGCAGCCATTCCCCCGCCGAACGCCAGGAGCCGTGATGGCATCGACCACCGCCCCGGCCGCGAGCACGCCCGCGACCGCCGTCCCCACCCCTTCCCGCAGCGTCGCGATGATCGCCCTCGTGGTCGTCCTCGGTTCGGTGATGTCCGTGCTCGACGTCACCGTCGTCAACGTCGCGCTCAACCACCTCGCGCAGGACTTCGACGCCCCGCTGGCCACCATCCAGTGGGTCGCGACGGGGTACACGCTCGCCCTGGCCACCGTCATCCCGGTGGCCGCCTGGGCGATGGGCCGGTTCGGCACCAAGCGGCTGTACATGTTCTCGATCGGCACGTTCGCCGCCGGCTCCGTGCTGGCCGGGCTGGCCTGGTCGGCCGAGTCGCTGATCGCCTTCCGGGTCCTGCAGGGGCTCGGCGGCGGCCTGATCATGCCGGTCGGGATGACCATCCTGGCCCGCGCCTCGGACCCGAGCCGGATGGGCCGCACGATGGCCATCCTGGGCATCCCGATCCTGATCGGCCCACTTGCCGGCCCGATCCTGGGCGGGTGGCTGGTGGACGACGTCTCGTGGCGCTGGATCTTCTTCATCAACGTGCCGATCGGCGCCGTCGCACTGACCCTGGCCGCCAAGGTCTTCCCCCGCGATACGCCGCAGCCGACCAAGCCGCTGGACGTGCCCGGACTGCTGATGCTCTCCCCCGGTCTGGCGCTGCTGATCTACGGTCTGGCCACCGGCGGCGAGAAGGGCGACTTCGGCTCCACCGGGGCGGTGGTCCCGGCCGTGCTCGGCGCGCTCCTGGTGATCGGCTTCGTGGTCCGGGCGTTGCGGATCGAGCACGCGCTGATCGACCTGCGACTGTTCCGCAGCCGCCCGTTCGTGGCCGCCGCGGGCACCATGGTGCTGTTCGTCTGCGCGTACTTCGGGTCGATGATGTTGGCCCCGCTGTACTACCAACTGGTCCGCGGCGAGAGCGCCACCGCCTCCGGCATGCTGGGTGCGCCGCAGGCCCTGTTCACCGCGGTGTCCATGCAGATCGCCAGCCGGCTCAGCGACCGGATCGCGCCGGGCCGGATCGTGTCGGTCGGGATCGTGGTCGCCGCCTCCGGCTTCCTCGCCTTCACCACGCAGGTCGCCGCGGACACGCCCTACTGGGTGCTGATGTCCTGCATGTCGGTGACGGGTGTCGGGGTCGGCATGACGCTGATGCCGACCACCGCCTCGGCGCTGCGCACCATGTCGCACGAGCAGGTCGCGGTCGCCGGCACCACCTTGACCATCATCCAGCAGGTGGCCGCCGCGATCGGCGGGGCGCTGATGTCGGTGCTGTTGGCCGGTGCGATGCGGGACGGCCTGCCGGCCGGGCAGGGGGCGGGTGGGCTCGGTGAGCTGCACGCGTTGTCGCCGGCCGCGGTGCACGAGATCGGGCCTCGGTTGGCGGACGCGTTCCAGGGGACGTACTGGTGGGCGGTCGGCTTCATGGCACTGGCGTTCCTGCCGGCGCTGTTGATGAAGCGCCGGACGGACTGAACGTCCGCGAACGCCGGGCGGGCTGTGCACAGCCCGCCCGGCGTTCGGCGTTGCGGGCATACATACAGACCTTGAAAACGTTGCAGACCTCGGCGTTGTGGACCTCGAGAGCGTTGCAGACGTCGAAGCCGTTGCAGGCCCCGAGCCGCCCGCCGTCGAAGCCGCCGGCCCTACCGCTCGTCGTCCGTGCGCTTCGTCATGGTGTCCGGGCCCTTGAAAGTGCCTTCCCTGGACGTCCCCTGTTGGGCCTTCCACTCCGTGGTGGGCGCGTCGGGGGACACCTCGTCCGGTCCGGCCGAGGTGGTTTCCGGGACCTCCGCCTCGCGGACCATGCCGACGATCCGACGGCCCGTCAGGCCCAGGCTGACCAGGCTGAGTCCGTCGAAGAGCAGGGCCAGCGAGATGAACGTGCCGATCGCATAGCGGCTGCTGCTGGGCCATTCGGCCAGTACCAACAGGCCCAGGACCAGGTCGATCACGCCGACCACGATGGTCCAGATCATCTTGGCGGACATGCTCGCGACGCCGCCCACGATGCGGAACATGCCCGCGCCGAGCAGCAGGAGCGCCACGAACAGGGTCAGTGCCTCGGCCGCCACCTCGGGCCGGCGCAGCAGCACCACACCCGCCGCGATGTTCAGCGCGGAGACCGCGACCACGAGCCAGAACGCGTTCTCCTTGCGCGCCTGGATGGCCTGGACGAAACCGACCACGCCGCCGATCAGCAGCAGCCAGCCGAACAGCACCATCGTGGTCAGCGTGGCAACGCCCGTGTAGACCAGGCCGACGATCCCGCCGAGCATCAGCACGGTGCCGAGCACGACCAGCAAACCGAAACCGAATCCCTTGCCGCTGCGCCGATGCCGCCCCGCGCCGGATTCGGCGGTCGGTCCCGTGACGCCCTTCGTGCTGTCCATGGGTGCCGCTCCTCGGATCTGCCCACGCCCGCAGAATCGCGTGCGTGGTACGCCTTCCCCTTGGAAAGCGACATATCCGCATGATCAGCTATCCGCCCGATCCGGCGTGCGTACGATCGGCCGGTCCACCCTCGACGGCCGGCCCCGCAACAGCCGCGCCGGCCACTCGTACCGATCAGCGCCCTGTCCCCGGCGGCAACGACGGCGGCAACGCGGACCGTACCGGGGACAGCGCCGGCGCCAGTGCCGGCCGGGTCGAAGGCATCGGGGTCGGCACCGGCACACCCCGCACCGCCGGGCCCGGACGATCCGTCAGGCCCAGGAAGTGCCGGCGCAGCCGATACTTCTCCACCCGCCCGTTCGGCGTCCGAGGCATCCGCGCGACGATCCGCACGTGTGCCGGCCGCATGTACGCGGGCAACGACTGCGCGCACCACGCGCGTAGTTCGTCGGGATCCAGCGGCCGGCCCGGCTCGGGCTCGGCGTACAGGACCACCTCGTCCTCGTCCTCCCGGTCGGCGGGCACCCCGAACACCGCGCCGACCGCGATGTCGGGATGCTGGTTGACCAGGTCCTCGATGTGGTACGCCGACACGTTCTCGCCGCGGATCCGGATCCGGTCCACGACCCGGTCGACGAAGTGCAGCAGCCCGTCCTCCTCGTCGAACACCGCCGCGTCACCGGTGTGGAACCACAGGTTGCGGGTGGCCTCCGCGATGCTCAGCGGATCGTCCACATATTCCTGCACCAACAGCCCCGGCAGATGCGGTCGGATCGCCAGGTGCCCGACCACGCCGCGCGGCACCGGCCGGTCGTGCTCGTCCAGGATCGCCACCCGGGCGAACGGCAGTGGGGCGCCCAGGCAGCCCTTGCGCACGATCCGGGCCCCGTCGAGCACCGGCACGCCCAGTCGGGCACACGCCTTCGCGACCGCCGCCGGCGCCAGCCCGCGCCGCAGCGACGGCGGCGTGGCCTCGCTCGGGTCCAGACCGACCAGGACGGCCGCGATCGGCAGCCCGGTCTCGACCTGCCCGTAACCGGCGACCACGGTGTCGATCCCGTACCGGCGGGCGAACGCGCGATGGGTCGGCGGCAGCGGCTGCATGAGCACCGTGCTCAGCGGGTTGTTGCGCTCGCCGCGCAGTTCGGGCGCGCCGGCCAGCCAGCCCACCATCGTCTCGGTGAGCACCGCGCCGGTGGCCCCCGCCGACACCACGCGGCGCCAGAAGTCGACCGGGTGGAAGCGGTCCCACAACGCCACGCCGGCGCCCGCCCAGGCGGCCCGGGCCAGGCCCGCGAACGCGCCCTGGATCGAGTGCAGCGGCAGGTCCACGTGCACCACGTCCTCGGGCGTGGTGAGCCGGCGCAGCAACAGCGTGTACGAGGCGAGCCAACGGTGCGGCAACACCGCCGCCTTGGGCCGGCCGGTCACCCCGGCGGTGTGCACGATCATCCCGACGTCGCCCGGATCGATCGTCACGCCCGGCGGCACCGCGCGGGCCAGGAAGTTGGCGTAGGCGATCTCCGGGTAGCCGTGCGGCGGCCGGGGCCCGACCGCGTCGTGCACGGTCAGCCGCGGCAACCGGTTCAGGTGCGGCCGGACCGCCTCCAACGCGTGCACCAGGGCGCGTTCGGTGACCACGAGCACCGGCTGGCCGGCGTCGAGTTGCTCGACCAGCAGGTCGCCGATGGCGTCCGGGTCCACCGGGCAGTACACCGCGCCGGCCTTCCAGATGCCGAACATCCACAGCGCGGCGGCGTATGCGCTGCGGCAGTGCACCGCGATGCGATCGCCGCGCCGGATGCCCGCCCGGGCCAGGTTTCCGGCGATCGTGTCGGTGGCCCGCTTGGCCTCGGCGTAGCTCAGGTCCAGACCGTGCTCGCCGTAGTGGATGAAGACCCGCATCGGGGTTCGCACCGACCATTTGTCCAGTGCTTCGGTGACCGACTCCCCGTCCGCGGCGAGTTCGGCGGCGAGACCCGCCTCGAGTCCTTCGGCGGTCATGGCTGTACAGCACCCCCTGCGACGCGCGGAATCCCGGAAGGTCCCGGCTGGAGTCCGTGCGTGTACTCGCTCACACGGGGAGACGAACATATCGCCTGAGCGCATCGGTTGGGGGCCCGGGAGCAGGCTTCCTACCGGTGAGTTCAGCGCCTAGCATCCAGGTGGCCCGACCGTCGACAGTGTGTCGGGGTCGATGAACAGGGCGTCATGACGCAGGACGGAGGCACCTCTTGTGCGAGAGCGGGGCGACGTGAGCGATACGGACAACGAGCCCACCCACGAGGCCACCGGCGAACCCGCCCACGAGCCCGCCGGCGAGCCGGACCCCGACCCTGCCCGGGGATCGGGTGCGCCCGCGATCGACGCGGCGGAGATCCGGCGCCGGGTGGCCGATCTGGTCGCGGCGCACGATCCGACCACGATGTCCTCGGTCGAGTTCCTGGGCCACCGCTTCGACGCGGGCCTGGCCTGGGTGCACTTCCCGGTCGGGTGTGGCGGCCTGGGCGCCTCGCGCGCGTTGCAGCAGGTGGTCGAGAGCGCGTTGATCGCGGCGGGGGCGAAGGCGGCCAGTGGGTACCGCAATCCGATCGGCCTCGGGATGGGTGCGCCCACCGTCGTCGCACACGCGAGTGCCCGGCTGCGAACCGAGTTGTTGCGCCCGCTGTGGACCGGTGAGGAGATCTGGTGCCAGCTCTTCAGCGAGCCCGGCGCGGGATCGGACCTGGCGGGTCTGGCCACCCGCGCGGTCCGCGAGGGTGACGGGGACTGGATCGTCAACGGCCAGAAGGTGTGGACCTCGCTCGCCCACAAGGCGCGCTGGGCGATGCTGCTCGCCCGGACCGATCCGGACCTGCCCAAGCACCAGGGGCTGACCTACTTCTTCCTGGACATGACCTCGCCCGGAGTCGAGGTGCGGCCGCTGCGGCAGGCCACCGGACAGGCCGAGTTCAACGAGGTGTTCCTGACCGACGTGCGGATCCCGGACACGCACCGGGCGGGCGAGGTGGGTCAGGGCTGGGCGGTGTCGAACACGACGCTGATGAACGAGCGGGTCGCCATCGGCGGCGCGGCGTCCGCACGCGAGGCGGACGCGATCGGCGCGGTGGCACGGATGTGGCGCGACCGACCGGAGCTGCGCACGCCCGGCCTGCACGACCGGCTGCTGCGGGCCTGGGTGGAGTGCGAGGTGGCCCGGTTGGGCAACGAGCGCATCCGCCAGCAGCTCGCCGCCGGTACACCGGGTCCGGAGGGGTCGGCGGCCAAGATCGCCTACGCCCGGCTGAACCAGGACGTCACCCGGTTGTGGCTGGAACTGGCCGGCGAGGAGGGGTTGGGCTACGACGACTGGGCGATGCGGCGCAGCGAGTTGGGCCAGGCCACGCTCGGGGCGCGGGTGCCGGGCTACTACTACCTGCGGGCCAAGGGAAATTCGATCGAGGGTGGCACGTCGGAGGTGCTGCGCAACGTGATCGCGGACCGGGTGCTGGACCTGCCGCGCGAGCCGCGCGGCGACACCAAGGTGCCGTGGAAGGAGATGCCCCGGTGAGCGAACCCGGAATTCCCTCGCTGCTGTACGACGAGGTCGAGGAGGACCTGCGCGCGACGCTGCGCGAGCTGTTGCGGGATCGCTGCGCGTGGCACGAGGTGTTGGCGCGGATCGACACCGACGAGGCGTACGACGACGGCCTGTGGAAGGCGGTCGCGGCCGAGCTGGGCCTGGCCGGGCTGCTGATCCCGGAGGAGTTCGGCGGGGCCGGGGCCGGGCCGCGGGAGGCCGCGGTGGCGCTGGAGGAGTTGGGCCGCGCGGTGGCGCCGGTACCGTTCCTGGCCAGTGCGGTGCTGGCCACCTCGGCGCTGCTGGCCTGCCCGGCCGGCCAGGCGCGCGACGCGGCCCTGCGCGCGCTCGCGGACGGCACCCGGACCGCGACTCTCGCGGTAACCGCGAGCACGTGGCCGGGGGCGGGCTTTCCGCTGTCGGTGACCGGTGCGCAGGATGCGGACGGGTTGGTGCTGACCGGCGCGGTGACCGGGGTGTTGGCCGTGGATCGGGCCGAGTTGCTGGTGGTTCCGGTGGTCGTGGCCGGCGAGTCGCAGCTGGCTCTGGTGGCGGGCGACGCGGCGAATCTGTCCCGGCGCGCGGTGACCTCGCTGGACGCGACCCGCCCGGTGGGCGAGTTGACGCTGGATCAGGTCCGCGGGCGGGTGCTGGCCGGGCCGGAGCACGCCGAGGCGGCGCTCGGGCACGCGCTGCGCCAGGGTGCGGCGCTGTTGGCCTCGGAGCAGTTGGGGGTGGCCGAGCAGGCGTTGGCCGAGGCGGTGGCGTACCTGAAGGTCCGGCACCAGTTCGGCCGGCCGATCGGGTCCTTCCAGGCGCTGCGGCATCGCGCGGCCGACCTGTGGTCGGACATCGCCGCGGCCCGGGCGGCGGCGCGCTACGCGGCGGCGTGCCTGGCCGAGGACGCGGCGGACGCGCCGGTGGCCACCGCGTTGGCGAAGGCGTACTGCGGCGACGTGGCGGTGCGCGCGGCGGAGGAGTGCGTCCAGATGCACGGCGGGATCGGCTTCACCTGGGAGCACCCGGCGCACCTGTACCTCAAGCGGGCGATGGCCTCGGCGCTGCTCCTGGGCACCGCGGATCGGCATCGGGCCACGCTGGGCACACTGGTGGACCTGCCGCCGGCGATCTGAGCGCCCCGACACGGGTGTGGCCGGCCTCCGCACGGAGGCCGGCCACACTCATGTCCCTCACCTGCGCAACCGAACCGGGCACCGGACACGGCCTAGCTGCGCAGCATCACAATGATCATCACCATCGCGATCGCCATGAGCACGGCCCACACCGCCGTGACGAGACGAAGGCGCTTCGGGTCCCGGCCGGCGGGGGTGTCGGTCGGATCGGGGTCCGCCGGTTGCGGGTTGTCGCTCATGTCCTCGCTGCCCTCCACGGGTGCTGCGCGCGGCGTCCGTCCCGTTCAGGATGACACCGCGCGCGGCCCGTTGAGGAGCCCTCGCCCCGGAATGTGTCTCAGTGCCCCGCCGGGGTGGTGGGCAGCACCGCCGTGGCGTCCGCGCTCGGCCCCGCGACCGCCGGGGCGGCCTGCGGTACCTGCTGCGCGGCGATCAGCCGGGCCAGCCAGAACCGCATGAACGTGGACAGCGAGTAGCGGATGAAGAGGGCGAACCCGAGCAGGGAGACCGGGATCGCCGACAGGCCCAGGGTGATCGCGTCGTTCTGGGTCAGGATCAGCGTCGTGCCGTGCGACATGAAGTAGGCGCCGATGCCCATGCCGATCCCGACCAGCATCAGCCCCACGCCCAGCCACATCAGCTGGGTGTCGAGCATGCTCTTGGGCGCACGCAGTTTCAGGGCGCCGACGTCGGCGGTGAACTGTCGGGTCCGATCCTGAGTGGCCGCCGGGATCGCCGCATGGCGCGGGGCGAACGCCGGTGGTGGCCCGGCCGTCGGCACCCCCTGCGGAACCGTCGGCGGCTCGCCGGCGGGCCTCGCGGGTGCGGGCTGCCCGTCGGCGTTCACGCTGTTCATACTCATTAAGTGGTCACCTCGTGGGTCGCCGTGAGGTTGGTACGTACCCGAGGACGGCCATGTGCGATCAGCCGCCCAGGTACGCGCTGTGCAGGTCGCCGGCGATCTCGTCCGGAGTGCCGACCTGAAGGATCCGGCCACCGCTCATGACCGCGGCGAGGTCGGCGACGGCCAGGGCCGTGCGCGCGAACTGCTCGACCAGGAGCACGGTGACACCGGTCTCGGCGATCTTGCCGACCACGTCGTACAGCTGGTCGACGACGAGGGGCGCGAGACCCATCGACAACTCGTCGAGCAGGATGAGGGCCGGGTTGGTGGCGATCGCCCGGGCGACGGCCAGCATCTGCTGTTCGCCGCCCGACATCGTGCCCGCGGCCTGGGTCCGGCGTTCCTTGAGGCGGGGGAAGATCGGGAAGACCTTCTCCTCGATCTCCTTGCGGGAGACTCCTCGGTAGGTCGCCATCCACAGGTTTTCGGACACGGTGAGATTGGGGAAGACCCCTCGGCCTTCCGGGATGCTGCACAGGCCGATCCGGGCCAGGTCCACGGGCGCGGCCCCGGTGACGCACCGCCCGGCGAGGAAGATGTCCCCGCCGGTGGGCTGATGCAGCCCGGTGATCACCTTGAGCATCGTGGTCTTGCCGGCGCCGTTGGGGCCCAGGACCGCCATGACCTTGCCGGTGGGCACCGCGAGGTTCACCTTGTGCAGCACCTCGACCTGCTCGTACCCGGCGCTGATGCCGCGCAGTTCGAGCAGCGGCGGGGCGCCGGCCGGGCCGGTCGGCCTCGCGTCGGCCATGTTCGGCGTCATACGGTCTCCTGCAGGACTTCGTCGGCCTCCGCGGCGTCGGCGGTACCGAGGTATGCCGCCTGTACGGCGGCGTTGGTGCGGATCTCGTCGCACGTACCGTTGGCGATTTTTTTGCCGAAGTCAAGCACGTGCAGTTCGTCGCAGGTGTTCATCACCAGGTCCATGTCGTGCTCGACCAGCAGCACCGCGACCCCGTCGGCGGCGATCTCGCGCAACAACTGGCCGAAGCCGCGCGTTTCCTCGTCGTCCTGGCCGGACGCGGGCTCGTCCAGGAGCAGGATCTTGGGCCGGGACGCCAGCGAGCGCGCCAGTTCGACCACGCGGCCCTGCCCGGTGGGCAGTTGGTCGGCGCGCACGTGCGCGATCTCGGTCAGGTTGAGCCGGAGCAGCAGGCGCGCGGAGGTGTCCTGCGGGGTTTCCTTGGTGCCGCGGTGCAGCCGCCGGTACTGGGCGGCGGCGATCTGGATGTTCTCCCGGACCGTCAACGACCCGAACAGCTCCAGGCGTTGGAAGGTGCGCGCCATGCCCAGGCGGGCCCGGCGGTAGGGCGCGAGTTTGCTGACGTCGCGCCCGTCCATCCTGACCCGACCCGAGGACGGCGGCTGGAGGCCGGTGATCACGTTGAAGATCGTGGTCTTGCCCGCGCCGTTGGGCCCGATCAGACCGGTGACCTTGCCCTCGTGGGCCCAGATGTTGACGTTGTTCAGGGCGGTGTGGCCGCCGAAGCGGACCGTGACGCCCTCGACCTCAAGCCCCATGACGCGCTCCAGGCAGGGTGGGTGACGGTGTTTCGGCCATCGCGACCGCCGGCAGCGAAGGCATCGCGATCAGCTTGTCCAGGGCCTCGATGTCGGCGGGCTTGAACCGGTTGCCGTTCAGGCCCAGTCCCTCGGGCTGCTCGGACAGTCCCGGCGGCAGCTCCTGTTCGGTCCGCGGCGCCTTGAGCATCAGCTCGGCCTTGACCGCGGCCGGGATGCCGATCACCGCGAGCAGGATGCCGACGACGAAGACCCAGTTCCCGATCACGTCGGTGAACCGCAGGACGACCAGCACCAGTTGGGCCGCCGCGCTGCCGGCCAGGATGAACGGCCGGCGCAGCGCGGGCTCCCATTCCGGGCGGATCTTGGCGGCGATGAACCCGTTCGGGTTCTTGCCCAGTGCGATGCCGTTGAGGCCGATCAGGATCGTGGTGAGCTGGGCGTAGTCGGGGAAGAGGTTGGTGATCAGCGGCGTGCCCAGGAAGATGCCCGCGAACAGTGCGGCGCCCGGCGAGGTCAGACCGGCGATCACCATCAGCATCAGCACCGAAAGCCCGGCGGTGAAGTCGAAGTTGACCGGCGACAGGGTGCCCAGCGCGCCGCCCAGGATGCCGCCGCCGACGCCCGCCATCGCGGCGGACAGCCCGAAGACGGTGAGCGTGGTCAGCTTGTGGTTCATCCCGATCGTCGCGCACGCCGCCGGGCTGTCCTTCATCGCCAGCAGCCTGCGGCCGAACTCGCCGCGCCGGATCCACACCACCACGAGCGAGGACAGCGCGAAGAAGACCGCGCCGAAGATGAAGTAGGCCCGGTCGGAGGAGATGTCCACGCCCGGCCAGTCGAACCGCTCGAAGTTGAGCGTGCCGCTGTTGAACAGGTCGATTTTGGTGTCGCCCCAGGTGAACGCGGGCAGTTGGAAGATCCAGCGGTCCAGCATGACCGCGAACGCGGCGGTGGCCAGGGCCAGGTAGATCCCGGACAGGCGCAGCGCCGGCAGCGCGACCAGCACGCCGATGCCCGCGCAGATCAGCGCGGCCCACAGCAGGCCCAGCGGGTTGCCGCCGGAGCCCAGGTGCGACACGCAGATCGCGCCGATGCCCGCGAAGCCCAACTGGGCCAGCGACATCTTCCCGGCGTAGCCCACCAGCGGGATCACCGACAGGGCGATGATCGCGAAGCCCCACATCTTGGTGCTGGCGAACAGGTCGGCGGCGCCCAGCGTGTTGGCCGCGACCACCGCGCCCGCGATCACCAGGGCGGCGAAGACGAGCGAGCCGGTCCAGGTCGGGCGGTGGGCGATCTCCCGGGTGCGGGAGGAGGCGTGGCCGCGCAGCCGGGACGTGGGCAGCAGCATGATCGCCACGAACAGCACCAGCACCGGCATCGAGTCGGTGAGGCCGGACAGGTAGGGGCCCGCGGTGGGGAACCTGGTCTCGGTGAGGTAGCCCTTGCCGTACTCGGTGACCAGGCCGATGATCAGCGCGCCGACGAAGGTCCACGGCAGGCTCTTGAGCCGGCCGATCACCGCCGCTGCGTAGGCGTTGACGATCAGCAGGGTCAGCGGCAGCGCGGCGAAGGAGAGCTTGGGCGCGATCAGGATGCCTGCGACGGCGGCCAGCATGGTGCCGGTCGCCCAGGCCAGCATGCCGGGCACCTCGGGACGCGAGCCGTTGAGCACCGCGAGGTTGCGGTCGTCGACGGTGGCGCGCATGGCCACGCCCGCGCGGGTGGAGCGCAGCAGCACCCACAGGCCGATCGCCACGATCAGCGCCACGGCCAGGGTGATCAGGTCGTGGTAGGACACGCGCGTGCCGGCCATGTCCACGGACTCGCCGGGGAAGAAGTTGACCACGTTGCGCGGGGTCTGCGGATCCCAGACCCACATCACCGTGGCGAGCAGGCTCAGCAGCACCGCGACGGTGACCATCAGGCGCGTCGTCTCCGACGTGCCCTCCAGGCGGCGCATGATGGCGAAGTGCAGGAACACCCCGAATGCCGGGGCGAGGATGCCGAGCACCAGCACGATGGACAGCCAGACCGGCCAGCCCCAGTCGAAGTGCAGTTGCCAGTAGGTGAACGCGGCGAGCGCGCCGGTGACGCCGTGGGCGAAGTTGAAGATGCCCGTGGTGGTGTAGGTCAGGGTCAGGCCGCCGGCGGTGATGGCATAGATGCCGCCGGTGACCAGGCCGCTGATGGTGAGGATGATGAACTCGTGCACGCGCCCTCCGTTCGGGCCGGGCCGTGTCGCGGGGCGATCGGTCTCGGAGACTGGTGCGGCACGGCTCCTGACAGGTCGTCAGGGCCGCTGGGCCGCCCTCCCGCCCGGTGCGGGGCGGGAGGACGACGGGTGTCGCCTGGTCGGACCGAGCGGAGTCGGCGGCCGACGGGTCGGCGGTGATGCGGTGCAGCTGGGCGCTGCGTTCACTGCTTCGATGTCACACGGTGGTGCGGTGTCGCTCGGGCGGGCGAGCGGCTCAGGAGCTCTCCTCCGGCGGCAGCGCCGGCGGCGGCTCGCCTCCGTCGGCGGGCGGCGGGGTGTTCGACTCGGGCGCGCCGGCCGGTGGCGGTGTGTCGGCGGGCGGAGCGGACGGCGGTGCCGACGTCGGCGCGGCGGGCGCACCGGGTGCGACGGCGACCACGTTGCCCGGGTCGCAGTTGAAGAACTCGGCCTTGTTCGGCTTGGTCAGCGCCGCGTCGTACTCGAAGCCCTTGGCGGTCGCCTTGACCATGGTGAAGCAGTCCGAGGCGCGCACGTCCTTGGTCTCCACGATCGGTCCGGGGGCGAACAGGCCGCCCGCGTCCCAGTTGGCGCGCTTGCCCTTGGCCAGCACGCACTCCGTGGTGAGTTCCGTACCGCACTCCTTGACCGCGCTCGCCCACAGCAGCCAGGAGTTGATCCCGGACATGTGGAAGAACTCCAGGTCCTTGCCGGGTTCGGCGAGGTGCAGGATCTCCAGCGCCTTCTGCACGGCGGGGTTCTTGTCGCCGAGCGACTGCGGCACGAACGTCGGGTAGATGTAGGTGTCGGGGATCTTCGAGTTCTTGGCGGCGGCGAGCGTGTAGCGGTTGTACGCCGACGCGTCGCTGACGATGACCTTGGGGTGCCAGTTCATCGCGTCCATCTCGCGGAACATCGACGCCGAGTCCACCGCGAGCCACGTGGTGATCAGCATCTCGACGCCGGCGCTCTTCATCTTCTCCAGCGTCGTGCGTCCGGGCGGCGGCATGACCGGGACGTCTTCCTTGTAGACGACCGTGCCGCCGGCCGCCTCGACACCGGCCTTGTAGCGGACCATGGAGGGCCGCAGCGAGGCCATGTTCTGGCCCAGCAGGCCGACCTTGGCCTTGACCTCGGGGTGCGCGGCGAAGACCGCCTTGTACGCGCCCACGACCGTGGTGGAGACCGGCAGGCCGACCGCGAGGTCCTGGAGGTCGGCCTTGGCCGATTCCTCGCCGACCACGTAGGCCGGGAAGGCGCCGAGCTTGCACCCGGTACGGGCCTTGACCCCGTCGTTGTCGAACGGGTTGCCGCCGCCGACCACCATGAAGTCGCTCTGGCAGGCCGCCGTCATGACCGTGCCGACGTTGCTGAGTGCGGCATCGCGCTTGGTCAGCTTGATCGTGCGGCCGTTGATGCCACCGAGTTCGTTGCACCACTTGGTGAAGCCGTCGGCCATCTCGAAGAACTCTTTGCCCAGACCCGGTTGGGCGGGAGCGCCGGGGTCGCCGGTCACGCTGACGGAGATTTCCTTGTCCGTGACGCCTCGATCGGCCTTCTTGGTGAGCGGCTTGCCGTCGCCCTTGCCGCAGACGTCCTTGAGCGTGCCGAAGTCACCGGCCGCGCCGGTGCCCTTGGGCTTGGTCGGAGCGGTTCCCGCCGGATTCCCGCCCTGCGGACCCTTGGCCACCGCGTCGTCACCCGAGCGGCCACAGCCGACCGCCAACAGGAGCGGCACGACCAGCAAGCCGGCCGCCGCTCGGCGGCGCGTCCCACGCCGCCCGGCGGAAGTTGATGCCATCAGCCCTCCCGACACTTCGTTTCCGCGGGCCGGGCCGAGATGCCCGGTGCGCTCTCACGTACTTCTCCTGCGCTGTGCTCGCGTCGTTCTCGTCTTGTTCTCGCCCTGCCCCGGGCTCCGCCTGCGAGGCGTCCCTGCGACTGGATCTGACATGCCATCAGTCAATGGGCCATGAAGCAATGGCCGGGACCTTAACGGGGTGTTCCACAGGGTGCAAGAGTCACCGAACCGGCGAAAACCGCTGGCCGGCAGGCCGAGAACAGTCCCTTGCAGGGCGAGGTGCGCGACTACACACGTGTCACCGTTTGGGCCCTCGGGATCGGAATTCATCGGCTTCGTGATGGCACTGTTATGAGGTGTCGGCGATCGCTCTCGCGAGGTCCGCGAAGCACGTGCGCAGCAAAAAGACGACACAGTGACAAGCGTTCTCCACAAAGCGACAAGGAGTCAGTGAACCGATGCACACGATCGATCCGACCACCGACGCACAAGAGATCGAACGCGTCCCGGCGGCGGACGGCGAACTCGTCCTGCGACGTGCGGGCGAGCACTACGAGATCATCAGCAACGGCTGCTTTCTGATGGACACGCGCGCGGGCACCTCGGAGCGGCTCCTGGTGCGCACCGCGCTCGACGCGCTCGGTGACGGCACGGATCTGCGGATCCTGGTCGGCGGCCTGGGCGTCGGCTTCACCCTGCGCGAGGCGCTGACCGATGCCCGGGTCGCACAGGTGACGGTGATCGAACGCGAACCCGCCGTCGTGCGCTGGGGCACCGGCCCGCTCGCGCCGTTCTCCGGACACGCCCTGGCCGACCCGCGAGTGAGGGTGGTCACATCAGACCTGGTGGCCTGGGTGCACTCGGGTGTCGGCGGGCCGGTCGCGGGGGCGGCGGGCGGGCCCGGCGGTGAAGCGGGTGGCGGGCCGGGTGCCGAGGCCGCCGCCGAGGAGGAGTCGCCGGAGCGCTTCCACGCGCTGTGCCTGGACATCGACAACGGGCCGGACTGGACGGTGACCGACGGCAACGCCTCGCTCTACGACGACGCGGGACTTGCCGCGCTGCGGGCCCGATTGTTGCCGGGCGGCGTGCTGACCGTGTGGAGCGCGGCCGCGAGCCCGGCCTTCACCGAGCGGCTGCGGCAACACTTCGCCCGGGTGAGCGTGCGTCGGGTGCCGGTCCCACGCGGCGAACCGGACGTGGTGTTCGTCGCACGCGAGTTGTAGCGGGCGGTCGGCGGCGGCGAGGCAAGGCGGCCCGGGTCGCGCGGGAGGGCCGGGCCGGCCTGCGGCGACGTGGTGGTGTGCGTCGTGCGGGGAATGTAACTGACGCGACGTCAGAGAAACTTGCGTGTGTCATCCAACTGCTGTCAGCATGCGATCGACGGCTGGTGAAAGGGTGGACATGCACGACGACGAGGCGGACTCGCCCGCTCTGTACAATTCGGGCGAACTGCGCGACCGCAGCGAACTCCGGGACGTGGTGCAGATCTACGCCCACGGCGCGGACCGCCGCAAGCCCGACCTCGTCGCCTCGATGTTCACCCCAGAGGGCCGCCTGGTGATCCACCGCGACCCCGGCTCCACCGAACCGCCGGCGGTACGGGCGGGACGGGCCGAGATCGCCAAGGCGCTGACGAGCCTGGACCGCTACCTGGCCACCACACATCTGATCGCCAATCAGCTCGTCGCCTTCGAGCCGGGCGGCGACCGGGCGAACGCCGAGACGTACTGCACGGCGCACCACATCTACGAATCGTGCGGAGTGCGCCGCGACCGGGTGATGTCGATCCGCTACCTCGACACGTTCGTGCGCACGGACGAGGGCTGGCGCATCGAGACCCGCACCCTGCACTGTGACTGGGTCGAGGACCGGCCGCTGACGGCATGAGCACCGGCACGAAGGGGGCCGCGCGCACGCCGACCAGGCGCCACGGCCCGACGATGATCCTGGTCGCCCTGTCCTTCGCCGCGACCACGATGGCGGTCATGCAGACCGTGGTCTCGCCGATCCTGCCGCAACTGCAGAACCGTCTCGGCGTGTCCAGCTCGGCCATCGCCTGGGTGCTCACCGGCAACCTGCTCGCCTCGGCGGTGGCCACCCCGCTGCTCGGCCGGCTCGGCGACCTGCGCGGACGCAAACGATTCCTGCTGTACGCGCTGGCCGCGGTCGCGCTCGGCTCGGTACTGGCCGCGTGCACCACCTCCTACGTGATGCTGATCGCCGGCCGGGTGCTCCAGGGCATGGGCGGCGGCGTGGTCCCGCTCGCGCTCAGCGTGGTCCGGGACGAATTCCCCAAGGAGCGCTCGGCGGGCAGCATCGCCACCATCGGCGCCACGATCAGCGTCGGCGCCACCTTCGGCTCGGTGATGACCGGGCTGATCGCCGACCGTTGGGACTACCACCTGCTGTTCTGGCTCTCCGCACTCGTTGCGCTGCTGTCCATGCTGATGGTGTGGCGCGTGGTGCCGGACACCGCCGAACGGCGCTCGGGCCACGTGGACCTGGTCGGCGCGCTGACCCTGTCCGGCTGGCTGGCTGCGCTGCTTGCCGCGGTGAGCATGGGCAGCCGCTCCGGGTGGGGCGCGCCGCTGGTGATCGGCGGACTGATCACCGCCGTGGTGATGTTCGCCGCCTGGATCGGCTGGGCCCTGCACCACCCCGAACCCCTGGTCGACCTGCGGGTGATGGCCCGCCGGCCGGTGCTGCTGGCCAACCTGTCCGGGGTGTTCACCGGCATGGCGATGTACGGCTCCTCGCTGCTGTTCGCGCCGTTCATCCAGGCCCCTTCGGTACTCGGCTACGGCTTCGGCAAGTCGGTGCTGATCGCCGGGCTGATCATGCTGCCGGGCACGATCGGCAACCTGGCGGCGGCACCGGTCGCGGCCCGGATGACCAACCGCTACGGACCCAAGCCCGCCCTGGTGCTCGGACCGCTGCTCAGCGGCGCGGCGTTCGCGCTGCTGATGCCGCTGCACGGGCACTGGTGGGCATTCTCGATGGTCGGCGTGTTGTTCGGCTTCGGTCTCGGGCTCGCGTTCTCCGCGATGCCCGCGCTGATCAACGACCACGTGCCCGCGGACATGACCGGCGTGGCCAACGGAATGAACGCGGTGCTGCGCACGGTGGGCGGGGCGACCGGTACGGCCGTGCTCGGCGCGATCCTGAGCGCATCCCTGGTCGACGGGGGCACCGCGCGCGCCGCGGGTGTGGCCCAGGCGCCGGAACTGACCGGCTACCTGATCTGCTTCGGCATGCTGGGCATCGGCTGCCTGGTCGCGGCGCTGCTCGCATGGTCGATCCCGAGCGCGCACCGAACGGCGCAACCGGTGCGGGTGGCGGCCGAACCCGACCGTGTGCAGGCGACCCGATAGGGAAGACTGCCCGGATGATCGGGAACGAACGAGACACCGCCCTGGCCGAGGCGATCGCGCTCCGCGAGGCGGGTCGGGCCGAGGAGGCACGGGCGCGGCTGGTGCCGCTGGTCGAACAACACCCCGGCGACGCGCAGATCGCCTACCAGGCGGCGTGGGCGCACGACGTGCTCGGCCTGGAGCGCGAGGCCGTGCCGTTCTACGAATGGGCCCTGATCGGGGACGGCCTGGCGGCCGAGGACCGACTGGGCGCGTTCCTGGGCCTGGGCAGCACGTACCGTGCGTTCGGCGCACACGACAAAGCGGTGGCGATCCTGCGCCGCGGCCTCGCCGAATTCCCCGACGACGCGGGCCTGACCACGTTCCTGGCCATGGCCCTGTACAACGCCGGCGACGCCAAAACCGCGGTCGAATCCCTCCTCCGCGTCATCGCCACAACCAGCACCGACCCCCAGGTAGCCCCCTACCGCAAAGCCATCGAACTCTACGCAACCGACCTGGACGCAACACACGCATAGCATCCCAAGCCGCCCCCGCCCGAGCCCCCGGCCCGCCCACCCGAATCCCACCAGCCCACCCGGCCCCCCAGCCCGCCCGGCGCTCGAAAACACCCGAGCCCCGCAACCCCCACACCCGGACAGCCCCCTCAGCCCGCCCGGCGCTTGAGGACACCCCAAGCCCCGGCCCACAATCCGCACGCCCGCAAACCCAACCCACCCGGGCCGACCCGGCCCACCCTCCGGCCCGCCCGGACAGTCCCCACAGCCGGTCCGAGCGCCCCAGCCCGTCCGAGCAACCCTTCAGCCCGTCCGAGCAACCCCTCCAGCCCGTCCGGCGTTTGAGGACAAACGGACCGGGCCACCCCAGCCCGTCCGGCGTTTGAGGACAAACGGACCGGGCCACCCCAGCCCGTCGGGCGCTTGAGGACAAACGAACCAGGCAACCCCCAGCCCGTCCGGCGCTTGAGGACAAACGAACCAGGCAACCCCAGCCCGTCCGGCGTTTGAGGACAAACGGACCGGGCCACCCCAAGCCCGTCCGGCCATGAGGACAATGCGTCACCCACCGGAAAGCGCCGACAACGTCGCCGCCCCAGCCGGATCCCCCGCCGTAGCCGCAGGCACAAGCACCACCTCGTCCACCCCCACCCCCCGATACTCCGCGATCCGCTCCCGCGCATGCGCCACCGACCCCACGACGCCCACCGCCGAAACCGCCGAAGGCGGAATCGCGGCCCACAACTCCCGCGGATGCGGCCGCGTGCGCGCATACGCGACCAGCTCCGCGAAGCCCGCGCGGGCGAACATCTCCGCATACCCGGGCGCCGCCAGATACCCCACCAGCCCGCGCCGCAACTGCTCCGTCCCCTCCGCCACAACGGCCCCCGGCTTCGCCTCCACCGCCGCACACACCCACGCGGCGACCCGGGGGCGCGGCCGCCCGGCCTCCTGTGCGGCGCGCTCCAGCGAACCGATCAGCTCCCCCGCCGTCTCCACCGACACCAGGTTCAGCACCAGCCGATCCGCATACCGCGCCGCCGTCCGGATCGCCGCGGGCCCGAACGCGGCGACCGTCAACCCCGATCCGCCCGGCGCCGGCAACCGCAGCCGGTACCCGCGCGAACGCAGCACCGACCCCTGCCCATCCGACCTGGCGCCGTCCAACAACTCCCGCGTCTGCCGGGCCGATTCCGCCAACGCGACACCCGCCCGGGCCCGTGAGCGCCCGTGCCACTCCTCGACCACCACCGTCGAGGACGTCCCCAACGCCACCGTCACCCGCCGCCCGGTCAGCGCCCGGACCGAGGCCACGCCCATCGCGATGGTCGCCGGATCGCGTACGGTCACCGCCAACGGCCCCACGGTCAACGGGATCCGCTCGGTGACCCCGGCGACCGCGGTGGCCAGCGCGAACACGTCGTAGGTGGCCATCTCGCCGAGCCACAGTTCGTCGTAGCCGAGTTCGTCGGCCAGCCGCGCCGTCGCGATGGCCTCCGCCGCCGGACGGTCCTGCCACAGGCCGAGCGAGACCGACAGGCCCGCCCCGGTCGACACCTCGTCCTTGTTCACGTCACCCGCTCCAACACCACGGCCGACCCCGACCCTGCCGCCCCGCTGACCGCCGCCACTCCGAACCGCCCACCCGAGCGCATGAGTTCACTCGCACACGCGCCGACCAGGATCGCGCCGGTGGCGCCGAACGCGTGCCCCATCGCGATCGTGCCGCCGTTCACGTTGAACCGGTCGTCCCCGAAACCGAGTTCGCGACGGATCTTCAGGCACAGCGCGGCGAACGCCTCGGCGAACTCCACCACGTCCAGATCCCCGGGCCCCAGTCCGGCCCGGACCAGCGCCTTGCCGATCGCCCGCTGACCCGCCGTCAACATCCGGACCGGGTCGCTGCCCGCCGCGGCCGAGGACACCACCCGCGCCATCGGCCGCAACCCCAGCCGTTCCGCCTGCGCAAGGGTCCCGAGCAACAACACGCACGCCCCGTCGGCCACCGACGGCGAGGTGCCCCGAGTGTGCAGATGCCGGATCCGGCCCAGATGCGGCAGGTGCCGAAGCGCGAGCGCATCCTGACCGGCGGCTCCGAGTTCGGCGAACGCCGGTTCCAACTTGCCGAGTTCGTCCGCACTCGTACCGGGCCGCACATGCTCGTCGTGGGCCAACCCACCCGGCAGCGGCACCACCGCGTCGGCGAACCGGCCCAGCGCCCAGGCCCGCGCCGCGCGTTCCTGGGTGTGCGCCCCGTAGGCGTCCAATTCGGCGCGGTCGTAGCCCTCCTCCGTCGCCACCACGTCGGCCGCGATCCCCATATGCACGCCGCCGACCCGCTCGATCACGGCCGCGTTCGTCCACAGCGGTCCGCGGTCCGCGAACATCGGCACCCGGGAAGAGGATTCGACCCCGCCCGCGATCAGCAGATCGGCCTGCCCGGACCTGACCAGGGCCGCGGCCGAGGAAACCGCGTCGATCCCCGACGCGCAGAACCGGTTGATCATCTGCCCGGGCACCACGTCCGGCCAGCCCAGCGTCAACACCGCGGTGCGCGCCGGATTGGCGCCCTGCTCGTCCACCTGCCCCGCGCAGCCCAGCAGTACGTCGTCCACCTCCGCCGGATCGACCCCGGTCCGCGCCACCAACGCGGTCAGCACGTGCTCGACCAGAGCCGGCGCCGACACCCCGGCCAACCCGCCACGCGGCGAAGCCTTCCCGCGCGGCGTCCGCACCGCGTCGAGGATGTACACGTCCCCGGTCACGCGTCCGCGCCCCGGCCCACGATCGTGGTGACGACCGTCGTGAAGGAGCCGCCGACATTGACGGTCAGCGCGGTGCGCGCGCCCTCGACCTGGATCGGCCCGGCCCGACCGGTCACCTGCCGCGCCGCGTCGAGCACCATCCGCACTCCGGTGGCGCCGACCGGATGGCCCAGCGCCAGCAGTCCGCCACCCGGGTTGACCGGCAACCGGCCGCCCGGCCCGAACACCCCGTCGGCGACCAGGCGTCCGGCTTCCCCCGGGCCGCACACGCCCAGGTGTTCCAGGGCCACCAGGCCGGTGATGCTGAAGCAGTCGTGCAGCTCGGCCACGTCCACCTCGCCGGCGCCGCGCAGCCCGGCGCGCCGGTAGGCGTCCGCGACCGCGCCGGCCAACTGCGGGAACATCGCCGCCTCGTCGGTCCGGGCCAGCTTGGCGGCCAGGGACAACGTGTCGGTGCGGTGCCCGAAGCCGCGCACACACGCCGCCCCGGCCGGGTCCGGGCCGTGTTCGGCCATCCATGCGGGCGAGGCCAGGACCACGGCGGCGGCGCCGTCGGTGATCCGACCGCAGTCGGTGCGCCGCAGCCGGCCCGCGACCGGCGGATTGGCCGTGTCGTCGGCGGTGAAGGCCGCCGGCGCGAAGTCCCAGTCCCGGGCCTGGGCAAGCGGATTGCGTGCGGCGTTCGCGAACGCGCCTGCCGCGAAGGCGCCCGGATGGGCCGGGTCCAGGCGGTACCGGGCGGCGTAGGCGTCGGCGATCTCGGCGAACAACGTCGGCCACGGGAACTCCGCGCCCGACGCCTCGTGTCCGGCCCACGCGGCGGTACCCAGATGGCTCGCGCCCACGTTCGCGGGCACATTGCGCATCAGCTCGACGCCGACCACGAGCGCGAGATCGTATCGTCCGGCCTGGAGATCGGCGCCGGCCGCGAGCACCGCACAACTTCCCGACGCGCAGGCCGCCTCGTGCCGCATGCTCGGCCGGCCCGCCAACTCGGGTACGGCGGTGGCCATCAGGCCGCCCAGGTGCGCCTGCCCCGCGAACAGTTCGGCCGCCAGATTGCCCACGTGCACGACCTCGATCGCACCGGGATCCACCCGCGCGTCCACCGCCGCGGCGAGTGCGACCTCGCGCAGCATGTCGATCAGGCCCAGGCCCTCCTTGGTCCAGTTTCGGGCGAAGTCGGTCTGCGCGCCGCCGAGGATGTAGAGGGGCGTGGGGCTCATGAGTCGCCTCCTTCCGGGCGGTCCTCGACGGCGGGCCCGGTGGACGCACCCGGACCCGCCGCCGAGCCGGCAGGCGCCGAGGCCGGGCCCGCCGCGGATTCCGCGAAGTGGGCGCGCAATTGCGCCTTGCGGACCTTGCCGACCGGGTTGCGGGGCAGCGCCTCGACCGCTTCGAGCCGCTCCGGCAGTTTGTACACCGCGATGTGACGCCCCCTCAGGAACGCGGTCAGTTCGGCCAGGGTCGGCGTACGCTCGCCGGGTGCGACCACCACGACCGCGCACGCCCGTTCGCCCAGCACGGCGTCCGGCAGCGCGACGATCGCGGCCTCGGCGATCGCCGGATGGGCCACCAGGTGGCCCTCCACCTCGGCCGCGGAGATGTTCATCCCGCCGCGCACCACGATGTCCTTGGCCCGATCGACGTAGCGCAACCAGCACGGGTCCCCCGAAGCGTCGGCCGCATACGCGAACATGTCCCCGGTACGGAACCAGCCGTCCTCGTCGAAGGCGGCCATGCGGGCCCGGGGATCACGCGTGACATACCCGGAGAACACCCCGGGCCCCTTCAGGCGCAACTCCCCCGGCACCCCGACCTCGGTGATCTCCAGCTCGGTGGCGAGGTCCACCAACCGGCTGCGCATGCCGTGCGAGGCGCGGTTGGACCAGGTGTGCCCGGGTGAGCCGAAGCGCGGGAAGTAGTGCGCACGGTCGCGGTGATCGGGCACCGTGCCCGGGTCCGCCGCCAGGCTCGCGCCCTCGTTGGAGCCGAAGTAGTTGATCACCTCGATGCCGAACCGTTCGGCCCAGCCGGCGGTCATCTCCTCGGTCAGCGGCGCCGATCCCGAACCGACCACACGCAGCGACGCGAGCGCCCCGATCGGCAGGTCGTCGCGGCGCAACATCGTCGTCAGCAGCGCGGGCGGTACCACCGTGTATGTGACCTGCTCGGCAACGAGTTGGCCCAGGAACACGCCCGGATCGAACGGGTGGTGCTGCACGAGGACCGCGCCGGTCATCAGCCAGGGCAGGAACATCCCGGCGATGCCCGCCATGTTGACCATCGGGAAGGGATTGAGCAGCACGTCCCGGTCGGTCAGCTCGGCGGCGTCGATGCTGCCCAGAGCCATCGGCGCCCAATCGTCGGGGCAGCGCGGAACTCCCTTGGGCACGGCCTCGGTCCCCGAGGTCCAACAGATCGTCACGCAGTCGCCGGAGTCGGTGTCCAGGCCGTCCGGATACCGGTCGAGCAGCCGGGTGGAGGCCGTGGCGCACGCGACGTCGAGCGCGGTGACGCCCTCGGGCACGTCGTCACCGAAGGCCAGCACCGCCCGCAGCCCGGACAGCGGCAGCCCCACGATCGCCTCCGCCGCACGCCACGAGCCCGCCCGGGTGGCGGTGACGAACACCCGGACGTCGGCGAGTCGGGCCAACTCCTCCAGCTCGAACTCGCGGTACTGCACCGGGAACGGGGTCGCGATCGCGCCGAGCCGGGTGATCGCCAGGTAGGCGGCGGCGAGTTCGACCGAGTTGGGCAGTTGCACGCCGACCACGGTGTCGCGCACCACGCCGCGATCGAGCAGGACGGCGGACAACGCGTCGACGTAGGCGTCGAGTTCGGCCCAGGTCAGACGTTTGGGCGCGCCGTCCATCAGGGTGTCGCGGTTGGGTGGGTCGACGATCGCGGTGCGGTTCGGGTGTTCGGCCACCCGGTCGCGGAAGATCCGGTCCCAGGTCGGACCGCCCCACCACGGCGCGTAGCGCGCGGCCTGTTCGGCGGTGTGCAGTCTCATCCTCGGCCTCCGAGCTGGTCGGCCCGCACCCAGGTGGCGTGGAAGCCGACCGGCACCCGGACCGGGAGCAGGATCCGGCACACCGGTCCCGCCGTCAGGTCGGCGGCGTCCAGCACGACGACCTCGGATCGGCCTTCGCGCTCGTCGGTCACGAACGACACCAGGTATCCGTCGTCCTCGCCGGTACTGCCGTCGCGCGCGGCGAACGGCGCCTCGGAACCCCACCGCCCGGTGCCGAAGCGGTGGTCCAGGCGTTCGCCGGTATGCAGGTCGTAGCGCACGATGCCGTCGAAGAGCAGGGTGTCCTCGCGCGCGATGTGCACGTTGTAGGCGTAGCGGTTGCGCCGGCCCACCAGGCGCGAGTCGATGGTGGGGAACTCGGTGTTGTCGTCGTCGCGCGGGCCCTCGGTGGTCCGTCCGGTGACCAAGTCGAAGCGGTAGCGCCACAGTTGGGCGTCCAGCCGCAGATAGGCGAGCATCCGGGCGAGCGGGTGGTCGATCCGCGGCTGGTGCTGTGGGTCCTTGACCCGGCACACGTCCAGCACGATCTCGCCGGGCTCCTCCCAGGAGTTGACGACGTGGTAGATGTACCCGGGCGCCGCCTCGAACCAGCGCACCCGCGAGCCGTCCCCGTACCGGGGCAGGACGGCGAACCGGGACGGCAGCATGCGATCGAAGTGCAGCTTGTACCGGCCCTGTCGGCGCGCCTCCTGGTCCTGGATCAGCGGCAGGTCCATCAGGATCGCGTGGTTCTCGGTGATCGCCATGTCGTGCGGCAGACGCGGGCCGGGCAGGTCGACGGTCGTGGTGTGTGCGACCTTGCCGTCCGCGCCGACGACGCCATAGCGCAGGTACGGCGGTTCGGGGCCGTAGTCGAACCAGAAGAGTTCCCCGGTCGCCTCGTCGGCCTTGGGGTGGGCCATGAAATCCCCGGTGAGCGTGCCCAGGAAGGTTTCCGGGCCGAGCGTGGCCAGCGACAGCGGGTCCAAGGCGCGCGGGCTGCCGCACAGGTACCAACTCGCCAGCAGCCGGCCGTTGAAGAAGGTGACGTCGGTGTTCGCGGAGTCCTTCAGCCCCAGGCCGTGTCCGTTGCCGAACGGGTTGCCCGCGGGGTCCTCCATCACGCCGGTCCACAACCCGCGGCCGGCCCGGCTCTCCGCCTCGAACGCCTCGGTGCGCACCCAGCGGTTCACGTACCGCGCCCGACCGTTCTCGAAGTGCAGCCCGTGAATCATGCCGTCGCCGTCGAACCAGTGGTACCGGCCGGTCACCGGGAATCGGCGGTTCGGGCCGTTGCGCAGGTACACACCGTTGAGGTCGGTCGGGATCGAGCCGATCACTTCCAGATCGTCGGCGGAGATCTCGTCCACGACGGGCGCATACACCCCGAGCAGGTAGGGATTCTCCTCACCGTCTTCGACCGGCTTGATCACCACGCTGGGTTCGTCGTTCATGGCCACTCCGAGATCGGTTCGAACTCGCCGGACGGGGACGCGCGTATGCCGGGAGGCTAACCCGAGGGTTCGAATACTTCCAGAGTGGAAGTAGCCGGATCGAGGCTCTCGAAGCATTCGAGGCTCCCGGGATCGCCGGCCGCGGCCGGTTCCGGAGCCTCGTCGCGCCCGTGCATGCGACCGAAGGAATACTTCGCCCATGGAGACTGCCCCCGCCCCGCCCCCGGCCCCCACCTCGCTGGGTCACGGCCTGCTGGTGATGGGCGACCTGTGGAATCTGCTGATCGTGCGGGCCGCACTGGCCGGCCCGGTGCGGTTCGGCGACCTCAAGTCGGCGCTGGCCATCTCCGACCCGGTGCTCACCCGACGGCTGCGCGATCTGCTGGCCGACGGTGTACTGGCCGTCGCCGGGCCACGCCAGGAGTACCGGCTGACCGACGCGGGCGAGGACCTGTGGCCGGCGTTCATGGCGATCAACGCCTGGGACCGCCGCTGGGCGCCCACCTCGCCGCTTCGGGTCCGGGCCCGCCCACGCCACCTGACCTGCGGACACGCCTTCGATCCGATCTTCGGCTGCGGCGCGTGCGGGGCGATCGGGGTGAGCGCACGGGACACCGCCGCGGTGCGCGACCCGGCGGTACCGGCCGCGGCCACCAACCCGAGGCGGCGCTACCACCGCTCGGCCGCCGCGACCGGCGAGCACTCCCCGATCGCCGCGGCGGCCGTCCTGGCCGATCGCACCTCCACGGCGATCCTGGCCGCCGCGTTCCTGGGCGTGCACCGCTTCGGCGACTTCCAACGCCTGCTGCACGACACCGCCCCGCACACCCTGACCACCCGCCTGGGCCTGCTCACCGACGAGGGCATCCTGACCCGCGTCCCGCTCCGGGAAGGCGCCCGGCGCACCGGTTACCGACTGACCCCCAAGGGCCACGACTTCTTCCCGACCTTCGCCTTCCTGATCGCCTGGTCCGAACAACGCTTCACCGCCGACGGCCTCGCCGGCGTCCGCATCACCCACGTCACCTGCGACAACCCACTGATCCCCCGCTGGACCTGCAACGCCTGCAACACGGAACTCCGCCCCGACTCGGTCGATGTGGGTCATGTACACTGATTACCCACATAACCAACATCGGGAGGGACGGATGTCGGTCACCCAAATAGATCTCGATGACGAAGCTCTTGCCGAGGCAATGCGGCTCATGGGCACGACGACCAAAAAGGAAACGGTCAACGCTGCGCTTCGCGACTATGTGGCCCGCGTCAAGCGCCTCGAAGCGCTGGAGAATCTGGTCGAGCGGGGCATGCGTGGTGAGTTCGATCAGGCAGCGGAGGCGCACGCCGCGGCCGAGAAGGCCCGGCGGGCGGCCTTCGAGTGATCCGATATCTCCTCGACACTTCCGCACTCTGGCACCTGTTCCGCACTCCCGGAGCCGGTCGCGCATGGGAGGGCCACGCCGCAGCGGGAGCGCTGCACATCTGCGAACCGACCCGCGTCGAGTTCTTGTACTCCGCGATCGGCCCTGCCCATCGTGACGAGTTGGCCGACCTGATCGACGATCTGTGCAGCCCGGTACAAGTCCCGAAGAACGCTTGGCGCTGGGTGGAGACCGCGCAATACAAACTCACCCAGCATGGCCGGCATCGTGCGGCGGGACCGTTGGATCTCCTGATCTGTGCAACCGCCGTCCACCATGACCTCGTCGTGCTGCACGTCGACAACTACTTCGCGACGGTGGCGGACGTGTGCAAGGAGCCGCGGCAGCGCGACGTCAGGACCGTCGCGGCGGACTGACCCGCGCCTGCTCCGACGCCTCGCCCGGGTGGTGGTCGTCGGGTGTGGCGGTTGAGGGAGTCCCCTTGATTGCGCGCGATTCGGTTGCCGAGGCGAATCGGGGGCGGCCATGGTTCTGCGGTGTCGCCGAGTGGATGGCACGGCACGGAAAGGGCATCGTCATGAACCATCGGATCGGGTCGATCGGCGGGCGCACACCGTTCGGGGTGATCGTGGCCGTGTCGGCCGTCCTCCTTCTGGTCGGGGCCTGCGACGGGGATGGCAAGAACACCGCGCACGTCTCCACCTCGGCCACGAGTACGGCTTCCGCTTCCGCTTCCGCGTCCGCGCTGTTCGTCCCGCGCTACGCGCCGACGACGCCCGTCTCGACCACGACCCGGGCAGGCGAGTACCCGTCGGCCACGAGCCGGGCCACCAGGACCGCCCAGTCCTCGGCGACCCCGGAGAGCACCAAGACCGCGTACGACAAGGGCGAATGCCTCAGCGGCAGGATCAACACGAGCGGGAGCCAGGAGCAACTGCAATCGGTCGGGTGCTCCGACCCCAAGGCCAACTTCAAGGTCCTGCGCGTGTTCCCCTACACGACGGCCGGCAGGCCGTGCGAGAACGTCAGCGGCGCGGACTACACGTACTCCAGCTACTGGACGCGCAACGGGGTCCCGACCTACGGAAGCACGTACTGCCTCTCCGAGATCGGCTGAGCGACGCGCGGTACGACGCGGCGGGCGGGGCCGTCGCGTGGGCGCTACGTCGGCCCGGTCCGGTGGTGGGCCGGTGCGACCGCCGGGTGGCCCGGATCGGCCCCGCTCCGCGCACGAGAGCACGCGCCGTCCGGCTCGCGAACACAGACCAAAGTCGATGACGGCGTCGACCCCCGGTCACTGCCGAAGCCGGGGTGGCGCTGCCTAGGCTGCGAACGTGTTCAAGATCCGCACCCGCCCCGCCGATCCGGCAGCCGAGCCGGTCGCCCCCACGCGCCCGGCAGATCGCCCGGCGCGGACCCGCCGCGAATGGGCCGCCGACCTCGGCTACGCCCTCGGCGCGCTCGTGTTCGGCTCGATGATCCTCGCGACCGCGCTCGAGGAGGAGGACCGGGCGCCGAACGTCTGGGTCGAGGCGGTCCTCGGCGGCATCATGTTCGCGGCCCTGCTGCTGTATCGCCGCAGTCGACCGACCCGGCTCGCCGTGGTCTGGGTGGTGGTCGGATTCTTCTCGGCGGCCGTCACCGGCTCGGGCCCGGTCGTCCTGCTCAACCTGGCGATCCATCGACCATGGCGAATCAGCGTGTCCGTCGCCGCGTTCCAGGTCGCGCTGATCTCAGGCACGTTCTGGGTCGGCGCGGAATCCGTACGCTCCTACTGGACAGGCGTCCTGGCGATGCTCCTGCTGATCACCATCGCGGTGGTCACCGGCATGCTCATCCGGTCCCAGCGGCAGCTCACCGCGTCCTGGCGCGAGCGCGCCCGGCAGGCCGAGGAGGGCCAGCGGCTGCGCGTGGAGGAGGCCCGCCACCTCGAACGCGAGCGGCTCGCCCGGGAGATGCACGACGTGCTCGCGCACCGGATCTCACTGCTCGCGATTCACGCGGGCGCACTCGAATACCGGGCCGGTGCGACACCCGAGGAGGCACGCGCCGCCGAGGTCATCCGACAGTGCGCGTTCGAGGCGCTGGAAGACCTGCGCGAGGTGATCGGCGTACTGCGCGCCCACCCCGACGAAACCGAGGGCAATGAGCCCGAGCGCCCGCAACCGGTGCTCAGCGACCTGCCCGCACTGATCGAGGAGTCCCGACAGGCCGGTACGACCGTGCAACTCGACCTCGCCGACCTCCCCTCGGTGTCCGGGCGCACCGGCCGGCATGCCTACCGGATCGTCCAGGAGGGTCTGACCAACGCCCGCAAGCATGCTCCCGGCGCACACGTGCACGTGCTGGTCGCACCGGCCCCCGAGGACGGCCTCGCCATCGAAGTGGTCAACCGGTTGCCGCTCGGCCCCACGAGCAGCGGCATTCCCGGTGCCGGCGCCGGACTGATCGGGCTGCGCGAGCGGGTGGCGCTGATCGGCGGCCGACTCGAGCACGGGCGCACCGGTGACGGTGACTTCCGACTCCGAGTCTGGCTACCGTTGGCCAAATGACTACCGCCGACGGCTGTGTACGGGTCCTCGTCGTCGACGACGACGCGCTCGTGCGGGCCGGACTCTCGATGATGCTCTCCGGGCTGCCCGACGTGCGCGTGGTGGCGGAGGTGGCCGACGGTGCCGACGTGCTCGGCGCGGTCGACGCGCATCGCCCCGACGTGGTGCTGATGGACATCCGTATGCCCCGGGTGGACGGCCTGGCCGCGACCGCCGCGGTGCGGGCCAGGCCCGAGGCGCCGGAGGTGATCGTGATGACCACCTTCGACACCGACGACCACATCCTCAAGGCGATGCGCGCGGGCGCGAGCGGCTTCCTGCTCAAGCACACCCCGCCGCCGGACATCATCGAGGCGATCCGCCGCGTCGCCGGCGGCGAACCGATGCTCTCCCCCGACGTGATGCGCCGCATGATGACCTACGTGGCCGCGGCCGGCCTCGACCCGCGCCGAGCCCGCGCCCGGGCGGCACTCGACCGCCTCAGCGAGGGCGAACGCGCCGTGGCCGCGCTCGTCGGCAAGGGCCACACCAATGCCGAGATCGGCAAGGAACTCTCGATCAGCATCGCAACCGTCAAGGCATACGTATCCCGCCTGCTGACCAAGCTCGACCTGAACAACCGCGTGCAGATCGCCCTCCTCGTGCACGACGCCTCCGACACCTGATCCGGCGGCGCACGGGACGACCGCGGCGCCGGTTGCGGCAAGGGCCCGACTCGGCCCGGCCCGGCCTGCCGGCTGGAGGCCACCTTCCCAGGCCCGTTATCAGAGCCCTCCATGTTCCGAGCGCCGGGCGGGCGTCGCCTTCTCGTCGGCGCCCGGCCGGCGCCACGCGTCCGCCGGCGGCCGGCTATCCGGCTCCGGGGAACAGCGACACGAAGGCGTCCGAAGCCGCCGTCATGCCCTGGCCGAACGGCGCATCCAGGTCCCAGATCAGGAACAGCAGGAACGCGATCAGCGCACTGAACAGCCCGGCCACGATCAACTCCGGTGCGGATCTGCGGATCTGCAGCGTGAAGATCATGCCGACGGTGACCACGGCACCGACGATCAGGCCGAACCACACCAGCCCCGGCATCGACGAACCGGCTTGCCCGCCCCGCGCCTGACGGGCGTCGTCCGCGATCGCGATCTGGTCCAGGATCGGCTGGTACATCTGCGTTTCCTGATCGCCCTGCGGCACGAAGTCGGTGGCCCGGTGCCGCACCGTTTCGAACAACTGCGAGCCTCGGTCGGAGAGTTCGCCGTGATCGGCCATGTAGGACCACTCCTTCCGGACCACGTACTTCACATAGGCGTCGATGTCCGCCCGGATCTGGTCGCGCACCGGCGGCGGATAGACCCGGACCCGCTCGCTGACCTCGTGCAGCGCCTGCGCCTCGTGCCGCACCTCGTCCTCGGCCGCGCCCCGCCCCTCCCACACACCGGCGATCGCGAGGCCGAGCACGATCGCGTAGACCACGCCGATCATCATCGTCATGTATTCGAGTACGTCCGGGGTTGCCGACGGATCGTCGTCGTCCGGCAACCGGCGCGACTTGAGCACGACGACCGCCAAGACGACCGCGCACACCGCGGCCATCGCGAGCGCCAGTACAACCCAATGGGTCATGGGTGACCTCCGGATCGAGGATTCCGATGGAGCCGAGCGCATGGACGGAAGGAGTGCGGTCCACAGCGCCCGGACGAGAACCGAGCAGCCGCCCGCCGGCAACGAATCGGACGGGCGGAACCGCTGCGGGAACCGCAGGAGTTCGGTATGCCGGGCCTCAGCGCGAACCGCCGCCGGAACCGCGGGCACCGGCGCGCCCACGCGGCTTGAGCGCGGCGCCCGCCAGGACCGCGGGCGCGGTGATCAGCAGCGTCGTGGTGACGATCGACCTCCCGCGCACCGGAGGTGCCGCCGCGGGCGGGCGGGCCACCGGACGCCGGACCGCGATCGGTTGCAACGGTGGCGGAGTCACGACCGGCGGACTCGTCGGCGGCGGTGTACTCGGCGGCTTCGGGGCCGGCGGGGTCGGCCGCACCGGCGGGGTCGACTCGGGCAGCACGACCGCGACCGGCGTGGACCGGACCGCGGGCGGCGGCGTACGCACCGGCGTGGGCTTCGGCGGTGCCGTGGTCGGCGGTCGCGTGGACGGCGTGGGCTTGGGTTTGGGTTTGGTCGGCGACGGCGACGGCTTGGACGTGGGCCGGCACGAGCCGTCCCGCACCAGCCTGAAATCGACCTTCAGCCCGATCCCGCCGGTCGGCGGCCCGGTGGCCGGAATCACGTCGACCCGCACGCTCGCCCCGGGCGAACTGCCGATCGAGACGCACACATCCACACTCGTGCCCGGCGTGTGGCCGCCGCCGGCACTCGACCCCGCCCACGCCACACCGGCCGGAGCAGCCAACAAAGCCCCCGCCCCGACCACGCACCCCCACCGGCGCGCCCGACCCCATGCGCTCATGAGAGCGATCATCCGGCAGCATTGACGGCTTTGGCCCGAATCTCTACCGGATTCACTCGAAAGGGTAGAGCTACCGTCAAATACGCACATCTTGAGCGGAGTTGCCCACCGATTGATATGCACCCGAGGACCGCCGAAGGCGCCGAACCCCGCCGAAGAGCACGGCCCGAGCCACTCGGGTCGAGGCCGCGTGCACGGTCGACGGGGACGCGTCGGCAGCGGCCCCCCGGGCGCGGCGGGCGCAGTCGCCCGGCGACCCTGGGTGACGTCGGGCCCCCGGCTGAGCCGGACATATTAGGCCAGCCTAGCCTTCTCCAGTGAATGTCCTCCCGACGCGGGGTCGCCCGATCGAGCGCCGAGTCCTCTACCTGGTCTCGGCCCTGTTCGTGCTCGCCGCCGTGTGTCTGCTCAGCCTCGCCGTGGGCAGCCGAGCCATCGCACCGAGCGTCGTCCTGGACGCCCTCGTGCACGGCGGCGACTCCAACGACGCGATCGTGGTCAACTCCATGCGCCTGCCGCGTACCGCCGTCGCACTCCTGGTCGGCGCGTCGCTGGGCATCGCCGGCGCCTGCATGCAGGGGCTGACCCGCAATCCGATCGCCGAGCCCGGCATCCTGGGCATCAGCAACGGCGCCGCCACCGGCGTGGTGACCGCGATCTCGGTCTTCGGCGTGAGCAGCCTGACCGGATACGTGTGGTTCGGCTTCGCCGGCGCGCTGTGCACGGGAGTGCTGGTGTACGCGGTCGCGGCGCGCGGGCGCGGCGGCGCCACCCCGGTCAAGCTCGCCCTGTCCGGGCAGGCCCTGGCGGCCACGCTCGGCGCGGTGATCACGCTGGTGCTCACCACCGATCAGGGCACGCTGGACCAGTACCGGTTCTGGCTGGTCGGCTCGTTGTCCGGACGCACCGACGAAGTGGCCTGGCAGATGTTGCCGTTCGTCGGCGTGGGCCTGCTCCTGGTGGCCTCCACCGCACGCGGCCTGGACGCGCTCGCGCTGGGCGACGACGTGGCCAAGGGGCTGGGGCACAAGGTGAACCGGATCCGGGTGATCGGCGGCCTGGGGGCGACCGTACTGACCGGCGTCGCGGTGGCCGCGACCGGCCCGATCTCCTTCGTCGGCCTGGCCGTCCCGCATGCCGCGCGCGCTCTGGTGGGCACCGATCACCGCTGGGTGCTGGCCATGTCGGCGCTGCTCGCGCCGATCCTGTTGTTGGTCGCCGACGTCCTGGGTCGGATCGTCTTCCCGCCCGCCGAGGTCGAGGTGGGCGCGATGACCGCGCTGATCGGGGTGCCGATCCTGGTGGTGCTGGTGCGCCGCAAGCCGGTGGTGTCCGGATGAGCAACCGCCCGTACGGCCATCTCCTGGTTCGCCGCCCGCGCTTCTCGTTCCTCGTGCATCGCCGCTCCGCGGTGCTCGCGGGCGTCCTGGCAGTCCTGCTCGCGGCCGTCTTCCTGCTCAGCCTGTGCGTGGGGGTGCGGTTCATCCCGCCCGGCGAGGTGCTCGACGTGCTGTCGGGTGCCGACGAGAGCATCGTGGTCGAGACGCTGCGCCTGCCGCGTACGACGGTCGGGCTGATGGTCGGGGTGGCCTTCGGCATCGCCGGCGCGCTGATCCAGACCGTCGCCCGCAACCCGCTGGCCAGCCCGGACGTGATCGGCGTCTCGCACGGCGCCGCGGCGGCCGTGGTGTTCGGCCTGGTCTTCGGCCTCGGCGGACCCACCGCGACGCCGCTCACCGCGGTCGCCGGCGGCAGCATCGCGGCCTTCCTGGTCTACGTGCTGGCCTGGCGCCGCGGCCTGAACGCGCAGCGGTTCGTCCTGATCGGCGTCGGCATCTCGGTGGCCCTGACCGCGGTCACCAACCTGCTCCTGACCAAGGCCGACATCACCCTCGCCCAGCAGGCCAAGGTGTGGATGTCGGGCAGCCTGAACGGGCGCGGCTGGTCCCAGGGCGAGCCGCTGTTCTGGGTGCTGCTCGCGCTCGTCCCGGCGATCGTGTGGGCGGCGCGGGCGGCCCGTTCGGCCGGCTTCGACGACGACACCGCGATCGCCCTCGGGCTGCGGCTCGGCCGGATCCGGCTGGGCCTGGTCGTGGTCGGCGTGCTGCTCGCGTCGGTGGCCACGGGCGCGGCCGGGCCGGTGGACTTCGTCGCCCTGGTGGCGCCGCAGGTGGCCCGCCGGCTGGCCCGGACCCCGCAGGTGCCGCTGGTGTGCTCGGCCCTGCTGGGCGCGCTGATCGTGGTCTCGGCGGACATCGGCGCACGCATGCTGATCTCGAACGCCGAGCTGCCGGTGGGCGTGCTCACCGCCGCCGTCGGCGGCCCGTACCTGCTGTGGATGTTGACCCGTTCCCGTGCCGGAGGCGCCTCGTGACCACCCATCGGCTCGCCGCTCGCGACCTGACCCTCGGCTACGAGGACCGGATCGTGGTGCGCGATCTGGACCTGGAGGTGCCCGCCGGCCGGGTCACCGTCGTGGTCGGCCCGAACGCGTGCGGCAAGTCCACCCTGTTGCGCTCGCTGGGCCGGTTGCTCAAGCCGGTCTCCGGCAGCGTGCTGCTCGACGGCGCGGCACTGCGCGACCTGCCCACGCGCGAGATCGCCCGGCGGATCGGCGTGCTGCCGCAGAGCCCGGTACCGCCGGAGGGCATCACCGTCGCCGACCTGGTGGCGCGTGGCCGGCAGCCGTACCAGCGCTGGTGGCAGCAGTGGTCCGACGAGGACGAGGAGGTGGTCGCCGACGCGATGCGGCGCACCGACGTGGTCGAACTCGCCGACCGCTACGTGGACGAGCTCTCCGGCGGCCAGCGGCAACGGGTGTGGATCGCCATGGCGCTCGCGCAGGGCACCGGCATCCTGCTCCTGGACGAGCCGACCACGTTCCTGGACATCGCACACCAGGTCGAGGTGCTGGACCTGGTCCGCGAGCTGAACGTCACCCGCGAACGCACCGTGGTCGCCGTGTTGCACGACCTGAACCAGGCGTGCCGCTACGCGGACCACCTGATCGCGATGCGCGACGGCTCGATCGTCGCGCAGGGCGCCCCCGCCGAGATCGTCACGGCCGACCTGGTGCACGACGTCTTCGGGCTCGCGTGTGTGGTCATCCCGTGTCCGGTCACCGGTGCGCCGATGGTCGTTCCGGGGGAACCCCGCAAGGCCGGGTAGGCGTCGGTTCGGCCGGGCCGGCGCCGCTCCACACCCTCGGGAGGTTTCGCGGGCCCCCTACGCGACAAACATCCAGAATGCCCTTGCGGCCACCGGGTCGGGTTCGGCCACGCGCGAGGGCGGTTCCGACCGCGACGGACGGGGGCGCACGTGTCGGAGATCGACGACGGGCGCGCCGGCGGGCCGGTTCGTCCCTCGGATACGGGTCACAACGAACTCGGCGGCACCGTGTACGGCCCGAGTGTGCAGGCCCGGACCGTGCACGGCGGCATTCACTTCTCGGTACAGCGTCCGGACGTCGCGGTCGTGCCCTGGCAACTGCCGCCCGGGCCGCCGATGATCGCCCGGCTCCGCGAACTGGGCGAGTTGCGCCGCCTGCTCCGCGTCGACGGCGGCCCGATCGTGTTGCTCAGCGGCATGCCCGGAGTGGGCAAGACGACGCTGGCCGTCGCCGGACTGCGCGACCTGGGCGAGGAGTTCCCCGACGGACGCTTGTACGCCGACCTGCGCGGGCACGGCGGCGGCCCGCCGGCGCAGTGGACCGAGATCGTCGGCGGCTTCTTGCGCGGACTCGGTGTGCCGGCGGGCGAGGTGCCGCGGGATCCCGCCGAACAGTTGGGCCTGTACCGGTCGTTGACCGCGCAGCGCCGGTTGGGCGTACTGCTGGACGACGCGGCCACCGCGGCCCAGGTAAGACCGCTGTTGCCGGCCGGCTCCAGTGTGACGGTGGTGACCAGCCGCAGCAGGCTGTCCGGGCTGCTGGTGAACGGCGGCGTGCCGGTGCACCTCGAACCGCTCGATCGGCAGGCCGCGGTGGACCTCCTCGCGGCGACGATGAACGACCACCGGGTCGGCGAGGAGCCGGTCCAGGCCGGTGAGCTGGTCGACCTGTGCGCGCGACTCCCGCTCGCCGTCCAGGTGGCCGCGGCGCGGCTGGCGGCGCGGCCCAACCGGCCGATCACCACGATGGTGCGGGCGCTGGCCGACGAGCGGGGTCGGTTGGACGCGCTCGCGTTGGACGGGGACCACACCGTCCGGGCCGCGCTGGATGTGTCCTATCGGGATCTGCCCGAGGCCGCGGCCCTGCTCTACCGGGGGCTCGGGGTGCATCCCGGGCCGGACTTCGAGCCGATCGTCGCCACCGCCGTGCTCGGCGCCGGCGAGCACTGCGACCCCGATGCCGCTGAACTCGTGTTGGAGGCCCTCGTCGATCGCAACCTGCTCACCGAGGCCGCCGACGGACGCTACCGGTTTCACGATCTGATCCGACTGCACGCGGTCGGCAAGATGTGCGAACGCCCGGCCCCCGAGCGCGCCGAAGCGCTGCGCGCGATACTCGATCACTACCTCGCCACGGCCACCGGCGCGGAGGTGCTGCTCGAACCCCAGCACGCCTCGCTGACGCGCACCTATGCCCGCGTCGACGTGCCGAGGGTGGAATTCGCCGACCAAAGCGCCGCATTGCTCTGGCTGGAGCGGCATCGGGTCACCCTGCTGGCCGCGATTCGCAGCGCCGCGGGGGCGCACCTTCCGGACGTCGCGTGGCAGTTGACCGATGCGCTGTGGCCGCTGTTCCTGCGCGGCAAGTACTTCGACGAGGCTCGTACGGCGCACGAGATCGGTCTGCGCGCGGCGCGCGAGTGTGCCGATCCGGCGGCCGAGTCACGGATGTCGACCTCGGGGGGACTGTGCGAACTGAGCGCCGGCGGCCACGAAGCGGCGCTGCGGATGTTCACCGAGGCGAGCCGGGTGTGCGTGGATTCCGGGGACGCGGTCGGAGCCGCTCGCACCCGCAACTACACGGGTCTGGCGCTGCTTCGCCTGGGTCGACTGGACGAGGCGGCGGAGGCGTTCCGCGAGGCCGAGGAGCGGTGTCGGGCGCTGGGCGACGATCGCCCGGCCGCACTGGCCCGGTTCAATCGGGCGGACGTCGCGCTGCGCTCGGGACTGCCGGGCCGGGCCGTCGAATATGCCGAGGCGGCCCGGTCCGAACTGGTTGGGGTGGGCGACGAGTACAACGCCGCTCGGGCGCAGGCGCTGATCGGCCGCGCGTTGTCGGCTTCGGCCCGGTACGACGAGGCGGACGTGCGGCTGAGCGCCGCCCTGGAGGTGCTTCGCCGGCACCGGGCCCGGGTGGAGGCGGCCCATGTGTTGTCCGCACTGGCCGAATCGGCCGAGCGGCGCGAGCGTCTCGATCGGGCACGGGAGTTGTACGCCGAGGCTCTGGAGTCGTACGGCACGGTGCGGACCCCGGCGGCCGAGGTCGTTCGCGCGCGGCTGCGCGATCTCGGGCCGCCGGGGTGATCCGCGATTCAGCGCGGGGCCACCTCCCATACGGTCAATGCGTGCAGGATCGATGCGCAGACCGGCCACACCGCGGCGGTGTTCGTGCGCCGGGCCGCGCCCGGTGCCGAGGAGCCGAGCCGCACCAGGGCCAGATCCGGTCCGCAGGCGATCACCGTGACCAGGGCGCCGGGATGCGCCGAGGCCAACTCGCGGTCCCGGTCGAGCAATCGGGTCCAGGACGGCGGGCCGTCCTCGGCGACCACCACGACATCGGCCAACGCCGCGTCGCTACCGGGCAGTTCGGTCCGGGTGTGTTCGTCCAGGGTGACTCGGCCGTCGCCGGAACGGATCAGCACGGTGACCGTGAGCACGTCACGATCGACCGATCCCGCCTCCCCCGGGCATCCGGCGGGCCGCGTCATCGGAGCGGTCCGGGCAGATCGGCGACCCGGGCGAAGGGCCGGCTCGCAGGCGCCTTCAGCTTGAGGTGGCGGTACATCAGGCCGCGCGTGTTCCGCGCGAAGGCACCCGGCTGGGAGGTGATCCGGGTGGCCACCCGAGCGTAGTCCTCCCGGCGGAACTCCTCGGGGATCCGCGCCAGTTGCGCGAGCATCGATCGGCGATGCCGGATCCGCGGCGCGAACTCGGCCAGCTCGCCCAGGGGCGAGGCCGGATCGATGTCCGCCTCCGGGTAGGTCGCCAGCGCCACCGGTGCCCCGGTGGCCGTTCCGTACAGACTCAGCGAGCCGTGGTCGCCGACCACGCAGTCCGCCGAGACCAGCACACCCCGCCAGTCGTCCTCCGGCGGGATCAGCGTCAGGCCCTCGCGCAACGAGTCGGCGAGCCAGGAGCGCACCTGCCAGCCGCCGTGCCCGCTCCACACGTTCGGATGCATCAGCGCCGTCACCCGATAGGCGTCGCGAGGCAGTTCCGTGGTCATGCGATGCAACAGCTCGGGAGTGCGGCCGAGCAGCGAGTTGCCGCCCCAGGTCGAGGTGACCACGATGTGTCGCTGTCGGGCGCCGATCCGCAGCGCGTCACGATAGCGCGCCCGATCCGGGCGACTCGCCACCAGGCAGTCGTAGTTGGGATCGCCGGCGACCACGGCCGCGGCCACCGCCTCCGGGCAGGTCGTGCCGAGCCGGGTCAGCTCCTCGGTGTGCGCGAGCAGGATGGTGGCCGGCACCAACCGGCCGTCCCGGATCAGCCATTGCGCGGAAAGCCCATAGGTGCCTCGGGCGGCGACCGCCCGCCCACGGCGCGGGGCGGAGACCAGTTTGTTGTGCCCCGCGCCGTGCGCCATCACCACCACCGGCGCGTTCAGTTCGTGCAATCCACCGTGCCCGGCGGCCAACGCGAGGTCGAACCGCATGTCCACCGCGCGCTGCCACGGCAACGTGGTGGCCCCGAGCCGGTCCAGGAATTCCTCGACGCCCGCGGAGAACACGGTGGGCGCCATGGTGAAGAACACCTCTACGCGCAAATCCCCTTCGAGGAGCCGAACGGCCTCGATCAAGCGTTGGCCCGACGTGACGTTGTGCACCACGACGAGCACCCCCCGCACCGCCGATCGGGTCGTCCACCGCGCCGCGTCCGGTCGGACGGGTACGGGTCTCCTGTCGCCTGCCATGATCGTCATCCATGCCTCCATGAGCGTCGTCACCACCGGACGGGCCCCGTTCCCCCGTGGCCGGGCGGCTGGTTCGGCTGGTTCTTCCGGTTCGGTCGGTTCGGTCGGTTCGGTCGACACCGTGGATCGAGCCGATACCGTCGATACGGTGAATCACCGTCGACAACATGGACATCCCCGACTCACCGGATGAATTCCTTGCAGGCCTACTGCAATGACTCTGCAATGGCTCGGTGCACACACGGCCAAGCGGAATGAGCCGTCACGCATAGGCGATTTCCGGTCGAATTGCGGGTGTCGCTTCTGGTGGCGCTGTGGCAGAACGTGCCACAGTGGTTGGACGACACCTCGGCACCGGGGGCGCGTCGGCCAGGAGAACTGGGGTGGGGGGATGACGCGGTGCTGTCGATCCATGTGCTGGGCCCGATGGAATTCTGGGTGGACGGCACACAGCACTCCTTGGGATCGGTCAAGGAACGGTGCGTACTGGCCGTTCTGTTGAGCGCGGAAGGCGCCGCGGTCTCCACGGACACGATGATCAGTCGGGTGTGGGACGACGAGCCGCCGATCACCTCGGTCGAGACCCTGCGCAGCTACGTTTCCCGATTACGCAACCGACTGCGCGCCGCGGGCGACGGCGTGCGATTGTCCTCGGATTCGCGGACCTATCGGCTGCTGGTCGATGCCGATGCGGTGGACTTCCGCCGCGTTCGCCGATTGTCCGAACAGGCCGGCGCCACCGAGGATCCGGCAGTGGCGGCCGACCTGTTGCGCGCGGCCGAGCAACTGTGGCGCGGCCAGCCGTTCGCGGGGTTGCCGGGCCTGTGGCTGGAGTCCATGCGAGGCAAACTCAAGGAGCAGCGCAGACAGATCCGCGAGCGGCGCATCCACCTCGAACTCGGCCTGGGCCGCCATGCCGAAGTCGTGGGCGAGTTACGGGACCTGGCCGCGCGGCACCCCGTCGCCGAGCCGGTGGTGGCCGATTTGATGCTCGCGCTGTATCGGTGCGGGCGCTACAGCGAGGCGCTGGAGACCTACCGGCGAACCCGGGCCCGCCTGAGCACCGAGTTGGGCGCGGATCCGGGCCCGGACCTGCAGCGACTGCACACCCGATTGCTGCACCGCGACCCGGCGTTGTCGGTGCCCGCGCAGGCTCGTCGGGAATCACGGGTCCGGGCGCTGCCGGCCGGCCCGGCGCCCGCCACGGCGCCCGACACACTGTTGCGCGACACCCGCCACTTCATCGGCCGTACCGCCGAACTGGCCCGGCTGCTCCGCGAGGACGACATCGGTACCGCGCTGCCGATCACGGTCATTTCCGGCCTGGCCGGGGTGGGCAAGACCTGTCTGGCGATCCACGCCGCGCACCGGATGCGGGCGAGCTATCCCGACGGCCGGTTGTATCTGAACCTGCATGCACACGACCCGCACGAGTCGCCGATCGAACCGACCGAGGCGCTCGGGTCGCTGCTGATCTCGATGGGCATGCCGGCGCAACACCTGGCGCTCACCCGGGACCTGCGGGCGGCGCAGTGGCGGCGGGAGATGGCCGACCGGCGGGCGTTGATCGTGCTCGACGACGTCCGCGACGCCGCGCAGGTGCGCCTGCTGCTTCCGGGCAGCCCCAGTTGCCGGGTCCTGGTGACCAGCCGGCGCCGACTCACCGACCTCGAAGGCGCCGGCTCCTTGTCCCTGGACGTGCCCGACACCGCGGACGCCGCGGCGCTGTTCACCCGGATCGCCGAGGAGTCGCGCAGGCTGGACGACGCGGACCGCGCGCTGGTCGACGAGATCGTGAACCGGTGCGGAAATCATCCGTTGGCGGTGCAACTCACGGCAAATCGTTTCCGCCATCGTGCCTGGCGAGTGCGCGATCTGGCCGCGCGCCTGGCCGAGGCGCCCCGGCGGCTGGACGTGATCGACGCGCCGCCGGGCATCTCGATGGCGTTCGACCTGTCCTACGCGGAGTTGGGACCGGCCGCCCGATCGGTCTTCCGCCGACTCGCCCTGCATCCCGGTCCCGACCCGTCCTGGCCCGCGGCGGTGGCGGTGTGTGGCCTCGGGGCGGACGAAACCCGACGCGGCATCGACGAGTTGGTGGAGGCGCATCTCCTGGACGAACCCGCCCACGACCGCTACCGCTTCCACGACCTGGTGCACGACTTCGCGCTCCACACGGCACACCGCGAGGAGCCGGATCGCGAACGCGCCGACGCGGTAGGGCGGGTACTCGACCTGTATCTGGACCTGGCCGATCAGGCCGACCGGCTCGCCTATCCGCACGGCCGACGCTCGGGGCTGGTACCGGTGCCCGCGCATCGGGCGCAGGCCCCGTTCACCACTGCCGAGGAGGCCGAGGAGTGGCTCGGCCGCGAACGCTCGAACCTGGTGGCCGCCACGCGACTGGCCGGCACCGAGTCGCCCGAGCACATCCGTTTCCTGCCGGAGGTATTGACCCGGTCGCTGCTGCAATGGGGATCGTGGGAGATCGCCCGTGACCTGTACACCACCTCGCTGGCGGCGTGGCGCCGTGCCGGCATCCGCGAGCCCGGGGCGGAGACACATCTGCTGATCGAGCGCGCGTCGATCCAGTGGCGCCTGGGCGCGCACGAAGCGGCCTTCGCGGACGGGGCCGAGGCCCTGGCACTGGCCGAGGACGCGAAGGATCTGCGCGGCCAGGCCGAGGCGCTCGCCGAACTCGGCGCCACGCACGTGCGCGCGGGTCGTTTCACGGCCGCGTTGCATCACCTGGATCGTGCGCTCGCGGTGCACCGCGAGATCGACAATCCACACGGTCGGGCCGGTATTCTGTTGCATCTCGCGGTCGCCCTCGGGCACCTGCGGAAATACGAACAGGCGACCAGCCGGTTGTTCACCGCACGGGATATCTACGAATCTCTGGGCGAGCGCCGCGAACTGGCCAAAATCCTCAACAATATCGGCGAATTGTATTTCCTGCAGAACGACTTCGACAACGCGGAGCGGTACTACCTGGAATCCCTAGAGGTGGCCCGCCGCAGCAACAGCCGCGCCGAATTCGCGATACTCACGAATAATCTCGGCCAGGTTCTGCTGGCACGCGGGGATCCCGTCGGCGCACTGGAGCGCTACGCGCAGGCGCTGGACATCTACCGAGAGATCAGCGATCTGCGCTGCGAGGCCGACACGCAGATCAACAGCGGCCTGGCCCGTCTGGCGATGGGCGCTCCCCGCGAGGCGCTCGCGCACTTCGGCCAGGGCCGGGCGATCGCCGAGCGCATCGGCGACGTGCTGCACCGGCAACGCGCCGCCGCCGGCTTCGCCCGGGCCCACCTCGACCTGGGCGATCCGGCGGGCGCCCGGGCCGCGTACCGCACGAGCGCCGAACTGGCCCACGAAATGGGCACCGAGTTGGAGGAAGCCCACGCGCTCGCCGGCCTGGCCCGGACCACCGAGACCCTCGACGGCGCACTGGCCGCCCGCCCGTTCTGGTCGTCGGCACTGGCCCTCTACGAACGACTGGGCGCCGCCGAGGCCGAGGAGGCGCGCAACGCGCTCGCCGACCCCGACGGCCCCTGATGCCGAGTTACACGAGACCGGGGAAGAACCAGGGACCAAGGGCCGCCCAAAACTGACCGACGTCCATCATGAACGTCGCGGGCAGGTAAAACAGATCAGCCATAAACCAAAGCCTTTCGGAAATGCTTCGCCTTCGCGGAAACGGGGAGCAGTCTCCGAGTTCCGCATCGCGAACGTTAACAGTGCGACCGCGGTTCACGCGACGTTTTGCCACCTCAGCGGCAACATATATATCTGAGGGTTCGTCAGCAAACTGGTTTCGCCCTATTGGCTCACTTTGCGCCCGAGACCCGGAAGGCGGAATAGCGCGCTTCGATCCTCTTTTCCGTCCTGTCCGAATTTCCGTCCCGTGCGGCCAACGCCGCGAGTGCCTCCGGCGCTCCGCGCATCCCTCGCATGCCCGGGAACGCGTTGACGTCGATGATGGACGGGACGCCGTCCACCTCCAGGATGTCCACCCCGTAGACGTCCAGGCCGAAGGCGATGCCCACCCGGCGAGCCAGGGACAACCATCCGGTGGGGAGATCCTCCGGCGCGATCGGCTTGGTTTCCGCAGGGCCGTCGAGTGCGGTGCGGCGCAGGCCCGCGAAGACGTGACCGTCGACCACCCACAGTTTGTGGTCCCAACCGCCGTTGTCGACGAACTCCTGGGCCACGATCGGTTCGTCCGGCCACTCCCGGGCCATCGTGCGCAGCGCGTCGAGGTCGTCGACCCGGGCGACCAGGTCGTGGCGGCGGCTGTGTCGGCTCTTGACCATCAGCGGAAACACCGGATCGGTCGCGAGCAGCCGGGCGGGCGAGGCGAAAGCCGTGGTGGCCGGGAACGGCAGCCCGGCCGCCCAGGCGAGCTCGGCCATGCGCACCCGATCCTGACAAGCACGGGTGGCCGCCGCAGAGTTGATCAGCCGAGCACCGTGTCGCTCGGCCCGCTCGGCGAACGCGAGCGCCTTGGCGGTGCGCGCCTTGAGCAGGTAGACGTCGGCGCTGATCGGGTGTCGGTCGGTGACGGTGTCGGGGTCGAGCGCGCTCACCTCATGACGGGGCGTCAACAAGGCACGCGCGTCCGCCAGGAGCGGGTGGTCGGGACGATCGGTGACGAGGCAGATCCTCAGCACGTGCGCACGCGCCCCGTCAGCCGACGTACGCGGGCGGCGCGGCGTCGACGATCGCACCCGCACCGGCGTGGGCCGGCGTGGCCACGGCCCTGGGGCGCAGCGGCGTCCGGGCCGGAGCATTCGCGATCACGGCCACGTCGGCGGCCGGCGCCGTACCGACTCCCCTGTCGGCGGCGGCGAGGTCGAGCACCGCGCGGGCCACCCGGGCCACCCCGTCCGGCACGCAGCGGAAACTCGGGAAGTCGTTGATGTCCACGACCATCGGCCCGTCCGGTCCCTCGATGATGTCGACGCCGAACAGATCGAGCCCGAATGCCTCGCCGATCCGGTGCATCAGCGCGGCCGTTCCGCTCGGCAGCGGCACCCGGCTCTCCCGGACCGAATGCTCGGGATGCAGTGGCGAGCGCCGAACCGTCGCGTACAGTTCGCCCGAAACAGCATAAACTTTCAGGTCATTGCCCATATTCGGGACATAAACCTGGGCCAACAGCGGTCCCTCGCCCGTGAGTTCCGCGCCCAATCGGGCCAGTTCCTCGGGCGTGGACACCAGGTGCACGGCCCGTCCGGAGCTGCCGCCGGCCGGCTTGACCACAAGCGGATAGGAGGCCGCGGGAACAGCGGAGAGCAACTCCGGCACCGCGGCGAAGTAGGTGACCGGCATCGGCAGCCCGTGGGCGCGCGCGATCACCGCGGCCACCGCCTTGTCCCGGACGGATCGAATCGCCCGCGCGTCGTTGATCGTGGTGAGCCCGAGCGCCGCCGCGGCCTCCAGCATGCTCAACCCCGGCCCGCCGGAGACCGTCTTGAGCACCCAGGCGTCGTGCGAGCCTGCCCGGATCAGGTCGGACAGTTCGATCAACGAGCTGCCGGGACGCACGATGTCGACGTGATGCCCCCAAGCGTCGAGCTGCCGGACTACATCGAGCGGCATGCCATCGAGGCGGTATTGCTCCTCAACGAGGAACGCCAAGGCCATTTTCATCCGATATCCCCCCGGGACGGCCGCCGTTCCCCCTCCGGCAGAACATTGACGGCACAGCATGCCACGCGCGCCGTGGACGACCGGCACACACCCCACCAAACTCCACGGTTGACCACCATCATGGGCCATTTGGGGGGCGATTCGTCATCAGGTCAAGAGTAGAGAGGAATCGGGTGCTCCGCTCGGGCGCCTGGCATAGAGCAGGTCAAGGCATGCACCGGCCCGGGCGGGCCGGGGAGGCGCCGGGCAGGCCGGGGTGGCACCGGGCGGCGCCGGGCGAAGCGATCGGGCCCTCGGCCAAGCTCGGGGCGGGCCGTACGGGCAGCGCGGAGCGCACCGCGGGCGGGCGGACAGGGGACCACCGCGCGTGGTGCCCGGATCGGGCGTCGGGCGTCGATGCGGCCCATCACGGAACGCCCGGGTCGGGCCATGGGCGACGGGCGGGCACGGCGGACATCGGGCGGTTCCTTTTTCGGACGGCGCGCCGGCACAGGCATCCGGCCGGCACACCGGGCGCGGCCGAGGCCGCGTGGACGCGCCGGTGTCCCGCGCGTCGATCAACGTCCGATGCCCGTCCGATCAACGACCGCGCCCCGCGACCGTGATCCCGGGGTCCGGCGGTCCACGCCGAGTCCCCATCGCCGTCAATACGGCAGCGGACGCCCGGACGGTGTTCGCAAATCCGCCGGCGGCTGCGGCCGCGGGGAAACGGGGCGTTTGACGATCCTGATCCGCGTCATGGCCACGTCCTCCTGGTCGTCCCGGTCTCCGGCGCAGTCGCCGTGGTGCGCACGACGCGCACCGTCTGCTCCTTCGATACCCATCCGGAGCATCCGAACCCTCACCCGAAGCCGAACAACCCCTACATTCCCCCTCCCCCGACCCCGATTTCCCTTACCCGCCACCCCAATCGACCCCGGTCGACGCGAAATCGAACGCCTTCGCGGCCCTCCAGGACATCCCGTGCCATGTCTCGAAACACCCCGACAGTGCCAACTCGGCCATCGGCTGCCGTACTTCCGGCGCTTCCCGCCGCCCGCCGGGTCCGATCTCCGGGCCGCACCTGCAGCACGGCAACCCGATCCCGCCGGCGACCCGGGCGGTCGCGCATCGCCGCCGGCAGACTCGATCCCGGTGTCGATCGACGCAGCCGTGGAGGCAGCCATGAACGAAGTGCAGGCCCGCTGGGCCATCCAGCGCTGGCAGGACACCGTCGGGGACCACCTGGACGTACGCCTGATCCCGGCCCCGGCCGACCCGTCCGCTCCCGACGGCGAGTGGCGCATCTACCTGCCGGGCGACCCCGCCACCCGCAACGACGTCACGGACGACGTCATCGAGGCGATCGCGCCCGGCTGACGGTCGTCGGTGGGCGCGGCGGTTTTCCAGTGATGTTCCACGCGGATTCGAGCGGGGGCCGTGAGGCTCGGTGCTGGGAATGCTGTGCTGCCGCCGAATTGTGGAGGGATATCAGATATGCCGATTGTGGGTGAGGGTGTCGTCCGGCATACCGCGGTGGTCGCCGCGCCGGCGAACGAGGTGTTCGATCTGCTCGCGGAGCTGCGCGAGTGGTCGCAATTCCATCGTCCTTCGGTGCATGCGCAGTCGTTGGGCGTCCGGGACGGAGCGGAGTCGTTCCGGCACTGGTGGGTGCTCGACGAGCACACGGTACGGACGTGGCAGGCGAGTTGGCGGTTCGACCGGGAAGCGCTGCGGATCGAGTACGAGTGGGAGCCGGCCGAGCCGCCGGCGGCCGGATCGCGCGGGGTGTGGACGTTTCGTCCGCTGTCCGCTTCGTCCACCGAGGTGACGGTGGATCAGGCGGCGCTCGGCGAGGGCGGATTCGACGCGGAGCGGGTCGACCGCGAGTCGGGCGAGTTCTTCGCGGGCCTGGTCGAGGCCGCCGAGCAGACGCCGGAGCAGCGGGATCTGGCGGTCGATTTCGAGGACCCGTTGTTCGTGGCGGGCTCGATCGACGACGCCTACGCCTATCTGTACGAGGCGGACAAGTGGCCGGAGCGGATTCCGCACGTTTCCCGGTTGGTGCTGGAGGAGCGCGTCCCGAACATCCAGTTCTTCGACATGGACACCGAGACCCCGGACGGTTCCGCGCATACCACTCGGTCGGTACGGGTCTGCCTGCCGGGCGAATTGATCGTGTACAAGCAGATCCACCTGCCCAAGTTGTTGACCGGCCACACCGGTCACTGGCGGTTCACCCCCACGCGTGAGGGTTTCGTGCTCGCCGCCAGGCACACCGCGACGATCGATCCGTCCGCGCTGTCGATCCTGGGCCCGGGCACGTCGGTGCTCGACGCCCGCAAGTACCTGCGTCGGGTGCTCAGCGCGAACAGCATGTCGAATCTGCGGCTGGCGAAGGCATTTGCCGAGGAGCGTGCCGGTGTCTGAGCATGCGGAGGCCGGCCCCACTCGGGATCGCATCCTCGCCGGGACGGCGACGTACACGCGGCGCTGGTTGTCGCTGTACGACCTCGTGGTGCTCGGGGTCATCTGCCGATGGGTCTGGCGCTGCGATCGCGCCGAGATGTTGGCCGGGTACGACCGCAACATCGGTGCGCGGCACCTGGATCTGGGGCCGGGCACCGGGTTCTTCCTCGATCGTTGCCGGCACCGTTCGCCCAGTCCGCAGATCGCGTTGGTGGATCTGAATCCGACGGTGCTCACCAAGGCATCCACCCGGTTGCGTCGGTTCGGGCCGGACACGTTCGAACGTGACGTGCTCTCCCCGTTCGAGCTCGACGGGAAGCGGTTCGACTCGGCGGGGTTGAACTTCCTGTTGCACTGTCTCCCGGGTGGGATGGCGCACAAGGCGAAGGTGTTCGACCACGCACGTGCCCATGTGGTGCCCGGCGGCCGGATCTTCGGCAGCACCGTGTTGGCGACGGGTGTCGCGCACGGCAAGCGCGCGCGGAAGCTGTTGGACGAGCTCAACGAGAAGGGCACGTTCGACAACCGGGGCGATGCGCTGGCCGACCTGGAGGCCGAACTCGCCGCCAGGTTCACCGATTACCGGCTGACCGTGCGGGGCTCGGTGGCACTGTTCGAGGCCCGGGTGTAGCCGGCCGGCCGCGTGCGCTGCGCGCGGCGGTCAGTCTCCGTAGAAGCCCGCCACGTCGATGGCGGTGATCTCGATCCGGTCGGGATCGGGCGGTGTGGCGGGTTTCGCGCCCGAAGAGCGCAACTCGACGGCCAGTACCGGGCGTTCGTCCAGCTGTTGGGACAGCGCGTAGAGCGTGGTCAGCACGTGGACGCAGGGGCGTTGCCGGGTTCGGCATTCGCAGCCGGCGTCCAGGTCGGCGAGGGCCGGCGCGATGCCGACGTCGTGGTGTCTGAGATCCGCCTCCAGTGTGTCGGGCAGGTCTCCGGGCGCCAGTCCGCGGTGGTCGGCAAGGGCTTCGGCGATCAGCCGCTCGGCGTCCGCCTGTTCCCTGGCGGACCAGCGCGGCACATCGATCCGGACCCGGTGGGGTCGGCCGGACGTGACCACGGCGGCGTCGATCCGACCACCCTCGACGGTCAGCGTGACGGCGTGGTTGCGCGCGAGACTGCGCGCCTTCGGAAGGAGGGGGTTGGGTGCAGCCACCACGGTGGATTCCACCGTACGCATCCAGACTCGGCCCCAGGGGGTGGCTCCGAATTCGGCAGGCATCAGGTGAGGGCTCCGAGGTCGAGGTTGAGTACGGCGTGCAGTTGCTCGTCGGACAGGTCGGCCAGCGCGGCTTCGGTGTTGCCGGAGACGATGTCGGCCAATCCGCGTTTGCTGTCGTGCATCTGTGCGATGTGGTCTTCGATCGTGCCTCCGGTGACGAGGGTGTGGACGTTGAGGGTGCGGTCCTGGCCGATGCGGTGGGCCCGGTCGGTGGCCTGCTCCTCCACCGCGGGGTTCCACCAGCGGTCGTAGTGCATGACGTGGGTGGCGCGGGTGAGGTTGAGCCCGAATCCGGCGGCACGCAGGCTCAGGAGCAGGACGGGTGGCGCGTCGTCGTCCTCCTGGAAGGCCCGGACGAGCCGGTCTCGCCGTTCGAGGGAGAGGCCACCGTGCAGGAACGGGATGCGCCCGGTGCCCAGGGTGGCGGACAGGGCACCGGAGAGCAGTTCGCCCATCGCCCGGTACTGGGTGAAGACGAGGGCACGGTCGCGCTCTTCGACGATTTCGGCCAGCATCTCCGTGGCCCGGTCGAACTTGCCGGAACGGCCGGGTGTCGCGGATTCCTCACGCAGAAACTGGGCGGGGTGATTGCAGATCTGCTTGAGCGAGGTGAGCAGCGCCAGGATCCGGCCCCGCCGCCCGATGCCGCTGCCGAACCCGTCGGTGAAGGCCCGGTCGACGGCTTCCCGGTACAGGCGGGACTGCTCCTCGGTCACGGTGCAGACGATCGTCGAGTACTGCTTGGCTGGCAGTTCGGTCGCCACCTCGGATTTGGTGCGGCGGAGCAGCCGCGGTGCGACCAGCGCGTTCAGGGCCGCCGCCGCGGTCGCCGAGCGGCGTTGTTCGATGGGGGCCGCGAAGCGTTGTCGAAACCGGGCGCGGCTGCCCAGCAGGCCGGGGCTGGTGATGTTGAGGATCGACCAGAGTTCCTCGAGGTGGTTCTCCACCGGGGTGCCGGTCATGGCGATCCGGACCTCGGCGGACAGGCGATTGGCGGCCTTGCTGACGAGCGCGTCCGGATTCTTGATCTGCTGCGCCTCGTCGAAGATCGCCACGTCCCATTTGGTCTCCGTCAGGATGCCGTCCGTGCGGAGCATGGGATAGCTCGTGACGACCACGGATCCGGGCGGGAGGGAGTCCGGAAGGGTACGGCGCGATCCGTGATAGCCGATCACGGGTGTGTCCGGTGCGAAGCGGGCCAGTTCGCGTTGCCAGTTGCCGATCAGGGAGGTGGGGCAGACCACCAGGTGCGGGCCGGTGGGCGGGCGGGTGGCCAGCAGGCAGATCGCCTGCAGGGTCTTGCCCAGTCCCATCTCGTCGGCCAGGATCGCCCCGCCGCCGAGACCGGGCACGCTGCGGAGCCAGGCCACGCCGTGGATCTGGTAGGGGCGCAGCTCCGCCCGGATGCTCGTGGAGCGCAACGCGGTGTGGGTGGCCACCGTCTGTCGAAAGCGGCCGAGCAGAGCGGAGGCCGAGAAGATGGTGGTCTCCTGGAAGCCGAGGAGCGCGTGCGCGGCCGTGGGCATGCGCGCGCCCAGGTCCGCGAAGGCGTCGTCGGCGTCGTGCGGCAGGGTGGCGGCGACCCGCCAGGCCCGCATGGAGGCACCGATCGTCGGGCGGTCGGGGTCGAGGGCGGACAGGGCCGGCAGCGCGTCGTCGAGCTCCGCGAGTCGAACCGCGACGGTGGCCGGCACCACCCGGTCCCCGTCGGGGAGGGCGAGGCGACAGGTGCTCGGACGGCCTTCGGGCAGCCCGTGTTCGCGCACGGCCGGTTCGAGGTCGGTGACACCCCACCAGGCCATCGCGCTCTCGGCGGGGACGAAGACGGCTTGCAGTCGTCCGGGCAACTCAGGCATTGACCACCTCGACGTCGGGTGCCGGGGCCGCAACCGGTCCACGCGGCAACAGGAAGCTACTGGCGAACGCAACCGCGAGCAGGCCCACTCCCAGCCACAACGAGGTCGCCATCGCACTGCCGTACCCGTCGGCGAGCTCGGCGGAGGTCTGCCCGACGCCCTTGAGTTCGGTGAAGAAGACGGTACCGATCACGGCCACACCGATCGAGGCGGCCAACTGGGTGACGGTGTTGTACAGGGCCGATCCCGATCCGGCGAACTCGATCGGCACATCGGTCAGGGTCAGTTGCATCAGCGGGGCCACGAGCATGCCCATGCCCGCGCCGCCGACCAGCACGCCCCAGAACATGTCCGTCCAGTCGGTGTCGGGGGTGGCGCCGCCGGCGGCGAGCGCGACCATGGCGAAGCCGATCGCCATCACGACCAGTCCGATCTGCGCGGTCATCCGGCCGATCCTGGGCAGGAGCACCGCCGCGGAGAGGGTGGCGAACACCGGAACCGCCACCGACCAGGGCAGCATCGTCAGACCCGCGCGCATCGGGCTCATGCCGATGCCGTTCTGGAGGAACAACATGAAGACCAGGAAGAAGCCCATCGCGGGGACGAAGAACAGCAGTTGCAGGAGCAGGCCGCCCTGTACCGAGCGGAACCGGAACAGCGACATCTCCACCAGGGGGGACCCACCGCGACTGCCGACCCGCCGTTCGTAGAAGACGAATCCGACGAGCACGGCCACACCCGCCAGGATGGACCCGTACGTCCACGCCGGCCACGGGGTCTTGCCCGCCGAGTCGATCAGCGGATACAACACCAGGACCAGGCCCACCGACGCGAGGATCACGCCCGGCACGTCGATCCGGGCGGCGTGGGTCGCCCGACTTTCCGGGAGCAGTTTCCACGAGGCCACCACGACGAACAGGCCGAGCGGGACGTTCACCCAGAAGGCCATCCGCCAGCCGGACCCGGCCAGGTCCGACTTGAGCAGCAGCGGACCCAGGACGGGCCCCAGCGTCGCGGCGAGACCGGACAGCGACGAGTAGGCCGCCATCGGGCCGCCACGTTCGTTCGAGGCGTACATGATCTGGATCTGGGACAGGACCTGGGGAATCACCAGCGCGGCGAACAAGCCCTGCACCACTCGCCCGCCGACCAGCATTTCCGGTCCCACCGACAGGGCGCACAGGGCCGACGAGGCCGCGAAGCCCGCCATGCCGGCGATGAAGACGCGCTTGTGGCCGAGCATGTCGCCCAGCCGGGCGCCGCTGACGATGCCCACTGCCAGCACCAGGGTGTAACCCGCCTGCATCCACTGCAGCTGGGCCGGGCTCGCGTCCAGATCGGTTTGAATGGACGGGAGGATGACGTTGAGGACGGTGACACCGATGAGGTCGATGAACGTCGCGAGCAGGATGACGAGTAGGGCCAGGGTGCGGCCTCGGGTCGCCATCGGTGCGGTGGGCTCGATGGACAACACTTGCTCCTCGAATCGAACGCAATTATATTGCGCAGCACACTTGTTGTGCGGCGCACTTATTGTGCGACGCAATCTAGTGAGACGATCGGGTCGTGTCAACATGACGAAGAACCAGCAGGAAAACGCCGAAACCGATGCATCCAGAGAGGACCTCGCATCTCGGGTCATTACCGCGCTGCCGGAATGGATCACCCAGCTGATCCAGATCAACGGCTTGATCGCCGACCGCATGGGGGTCGTGGCGACCGACTTCCACTGTCTGCACGCGTTGCACCAGGACGGGCCGGCCACCTCCAGCGTCCTGGCCAGACGGGTGGGCCTCACCCCCGGCGCGGCGTCGCGGATGATCGACCGGCTCACCGAGGCCGGCTGCGTCAAGCGGGTTCCGGACCCCAACGACCGGCGACGGGTCGTCATCGAACCGACTATGGAAGGACTCGACCGGATCACGGCCTACTACGCGGGCCTGACCGCGCGCACCCGCGACGACCTGACGCCCTTCGACGACGACCAGCTCCGTACCCTGCTGCGTTTCGTCGAGGTGGCTCGCGACAGCGCGGCCGCGGAGGTCGACCGGCTGCGATCCGCGCATCCCGACGGCTGAGCGCGTAAAGCGATCTTCCACCGAACTTCGAGAGGGATCCGATGGGATGCATCGGAACCTCCGTCTCCTTCCGCAACGCGAGGAGTGAAGCTCGATGGGTGGACCGCACATCTCCGAAGAGATGCAGGAACTGTTCACGCTGTTCCGGCACAAACGGCGCACCGAGCCGGTCGGCCTGGACGAGGAAACCGGGCGGTGGCGGGTCTTCCGCTTCGCCGACGCGATGACCGTCGCAACCGACGCGAACTCCTTCTCCAACGACCTCAGCGAGTTCATCCCGTACCACGAGGACCTGGCCACGTTCTCGAAGGGCAACTTCCAGAACATGGACCAACCGCGCCACCGGGAGCTGCGCGGCCTGGTCAGCCAGGGCTTCACGCCCCGCTTCGTCACCGGGCTGGCACCGCGGATCGAAGCGGTGGCGGCCGAACTGCTCGACGCGATCGGCGACCGCGAGCGCATCGATCTGGTCGCCGATCTGGCACATCCCCTGCCGGTCACCGTCATCGCCGAGGTGATGGGGCTGCCGGTGTCCGACCGCGGGCTCTTCCGGAAGTGGGCGGACGCGCTGCTCGTGGACAACGGCATCGACGCCATCTTCAGCGAGGAGGGCGTGGCCGCGATGGCCCCGTCGATTCGCGAGATGAACGCGTACCTGCTCAACCACGTGCGCGAATACCGCACTTCGCAGCGAGAGGGCCTGATCGCCGACCTGATCGCCGCCGAAACCGACGGCGTGACGCTGGACGACCAGGAGATCGTGGGCTTTCTCGCCCTGCTGCTGATCGCCGGCCACCTGACCACGAGCACGCTGTTGGGCAACGCGATCCTGTGCCTGGACGAAAACCCCGAGGCCGCTCGGCAGTTGCGCGAGGACCCGGCACTGATCCCGGCCATGATCGAGGAAGTGCTGCGCTACCGCTCACCGCTGGTGTGGCTGGACCGCAAGGCACTTCGCACGGTGCACCTCGGAGGTCGGGACATACCCGCGGGCTCGCAGGTCAGCGTGGCGCTCCCGTCGGTCACCCGGGACGAGAGCGAATTCAAGAACCCGGACACGTTCGACATCCACCGCGACCCGATCCGGCATCTGTCCTTCGGCATGGGCGTGCACTTCTGTCTCGGCGCGCCGCTGGCCAGGCTGGAGGTCAAGATCGCGCTGCGCGCCCTGCTGTCTCGCTACCGCGATTTCGAGGTGCCCGCCGGCGAGCGCCTCGTCTACCACGATCCGCGGGGCTTCCAGGGCGCCAAGGTGCTCCCGCTCGACCTGTTTCGCGCGTGAACCGGCCCGGAGCCTGCCATGACTGACGTATCCCGCAGAGGACTGCTGGCCGGAGGGGCGGGGCTGTACGGTCTCGCGACCGGCCTCTCGCCGGCCGAGGCCGCCGCCGCGTCGCCGGCCGACTTCTCGACCCGGGCGTGCGCACCGGTGTTCGGCCCGGTGGCGGTGGCCCCGGGCGACCCCCGCTACGCCGAATTGACCACCGCGGGGAACGCCCGGTTCCACTGCCGTCCCCGGGAGGTCCGGGTGGTCGGCTCGACCGCTCAGGTGGTGCGGGCGGTCCAGGACGCGGTGCGTACCGGCGCCAGGGTGGTGGCCCGCAGCGGCGGCCACTGTCTGGAGGACTTCGTCGACTCCCCCGCGACCCAGGTGCTCGTCGACCTGTCCGAGATGACCGCCGTGGGCTACGACGAACAACGCGCCGCCTTCGCCATCGAACCCGGTGCGCTGCTCGGCAACGTGTACCGCACCCTCCTCAAGGGCTGGGGCGTGACCATCCCCGCCGGGCAGACCTCGACCGTCGGCATCGGCGGACACGTGCTCGGCGGCGGGTACGGTCCGCTGACCCGGCTGCACGGTTGCGTCGTGGACCACCTGTACGGCGTCGAGGTCGTCGTGGTGGACCGCTCGGGCACCGCCAAAAGCGTGGTGGCCACGCGTGAGCCCACCGACCCGAACCGGGAACTGTGGTGGGCGCACACCGGGTGCGGCGGCGGGAACTTCGGCATCGTCACCCGGTACTGGTTCCGCACCCCCGGGATCGACAGCCGCGACCCCGCCCGACTGCTGCCCGCCCCGCCCGCCGAGGTGCTGGACAGTTACGTGCAATGGTCGTGGCCACAGATGACGCCACAGTCCTTCCGGCGACTGCTGCGCAACCACGGACGCTGGCACGAACGGCACAACGAACCGGACGCACCGCACGCGGCCCTGTTCAGCATCATGACCGCCTTGCGCAAGCAGTCGGGTGTGTTCACCCTGAGCACCCAGATCGACGCCGGACTCCCGGGCGCCGAGGGGCTGTTGCGCGACTACCTGGCGGCGCTCGACGACGGGGTCGGGGTGCCGTACACGCACGACGTGCGCACCACACCGTGGCTGCGGTCGATGTTGTACCCCCGCGGGGGCGGCAACGTCTTCGGGTTGCGTGCCAAGTGCAAGGCGGCGTATCTGCGGAAGGCGTTCGCCGACTCCCAGATCGACGCCGTCTATCGCCGGCTGGTGGACGAGAGCTACGACAACCCCGCCGCCGGTGTCCTGTTCGCCGCCTACGGCGGGAAGGTCTCGGCGGTGCCACCCGATGCCACGGCCACGGCGCAGCGGAGCGCGGTCCTCAAGGCGTTCTATCTCGACACCTGGACCGATGCCGCGGCGGACGACCGGCACATCGCCTGGATCCGCGGGTTCTATCGGGACGTCTACGCCGACACGGGTGGCGTCCCCGTCCCCGGCGAGATCAACGACGGCTCCTACATCAACTACCCGGATACAGACCTGGCGGATCCGCGCTGGAACACCTCGGGCACGCCCTGGCACACCCTGTACTACAAGGACAACTACCCGCGGCTGCAACGGGCGAAGGCGCGTTGGGATCCGCGGAACGTCTTCCGGCACGGCCTGTCGATCCGGCCGCCGGACTGATCCGATCCCCGGATGCGGCCCCGGAGCCCGCGCCGGGACGGCCGCCTCGATGCGGCGCGGCCGCGGGCGGGCACGGTCGCCGGGGACGAGCACGAGTGGGCCCGTCCCCGGCGACCGCATCGGCCCGAGAACAGCGGTTCCGGTTCCCGCCGCGCACGCGGCGGGAACCGGAACCCGACATCTGACCCGGTCCGCCAGGCTAGGCCGGGTTTGCCTCGGTCAGCGCGAAGGCCAGATTCCGGTAGAAGGCGAGGAGCCCGGGCTCCTTGGGGCTGAGGTGCCCGCGCTGGATGAAACGCGAGCCGACCGTGCGCTGGACGGCTTCGAGACCGCGCCGGTCCTCGGCGTTGATCACGCCGGTGAATGCCTCGGTCTGCTTGCGGATCGCCTCCACGTCGGCGCCTTCGAGCGCCGCCGCCGGCATCAGCGTGCCGCCGCGCACCTCCGTCCGATCGAGGGAGAGCGGGATGAGGCTGATCCACGCGACGCTCTCGCCGAAGGTCGCGACGCTGCTGCACGGGAACAACCGGAAGCTGAAGAGGATCTTCTTCTCCTCGTCGGTCAACGGCAGGACGGACGTCTCCATCGGCACCTCCGTCCGGGTGAGCAGACGCGTCATCAACGTCGAGTCGGCGCGCACCTCCATGTCGATGCCACCCGTCATCAGCGGTTTGACGGTATTCGGATGGAAGCCGATCGCGTGGTAGTTCTCGTGGCCGTTCTCCACCGCGATCTTCCAGTTGCACTTCCATTCCTCGGTCCACGAGACGACCTGGACCATCTCGTCGAGGCGGTAGTTGGCCAGGTCCCCTTCCACATCGGCCATCCAGCCGTCCAGGGGAGCGGCGCCGGCGTCGAGGTTGACGAACACCAGGCCGTGCCATTCCTCGACGGCGAAGCCGGGCAGCCGGCAGGCGGCGGGGTCGAAATCGGGGTTGCCGCGCATGTGGGTCGCACCCGCGAGGGTGCCGTCGAGGTGGTAGCGCCACAGATGGTAGGGACAGGTGAAGTCCTTGGCACTCCCGGCGCCGGATTCCACCAGCGGCATCATCCGGTGCCGGCAGATCGGCGACATGCCGTGCAGCCGCCCGTCCTCGCCGCGCGTGACCATGACGGGTTCACCGGCGATGTCCAGCGCGAGGTAGTCGCCGGGGTTCGCCAACTGGTCCCGGTGCGCCACCATGATCCACGAACTCGCGAAGATCCGGGCCCGTTCGGCTTCGTACAGTCGGGGCGAGGTGAACACCTGCGGCGGCAGCCCGATCGCGGGCGGGTCCGGCCGGAGGTACTCGCGTAATTCCGCCAGGAGTTCCGCGGTCGACGGATCCGACTCGACGTCGCTCGGCGTGCTCTTGTGCAAAGGCCGGCTCTGACCCATGCTGCTTCTCCCTCTGTCTCGGTCCGCCGTCAGTCCGCCGACGGAGGTATCGCGCCCAGGGCGATCCACGCCTCGTCGTCCATCCACCGAGGAATGCCGTCCTCGCCGTTGACGCCCTTCTCGATGAACGCGACGTTGCGATACACGCGCACTCCGACCACCGACTCCTCGGTCACGCTCGTCGGGTGCCCGGGATACGTCGCGTGCTCCCGGTGGTGGAGGTCGTCCAGCAGGCTCTTGACCAGCCCGACCGAGGTGTCCGGGCCGGCGACCTTGTCGGCGGTGCCGCCGAACCTCGGGAAGTAGGACGTCTGGAGGTCCTCGATGACGTACAGGCCGCCGCTGCGCACATAGGGGAACAGGGCCTCGAACGAGACGCGGACGTGCTCGTTCTCGTGGCTTCCGTCGTCGATGACGATGTCGAAGGGGCCGTGCTCGCGGGCGAGGGCGACCAGTCCGTCGGTGTCGCCCTGGTCCCCGGTCAACGCGGTCAGCCGGGGCTGGTTCAGCTCGGACTTGTCGAACAGGTCGAGTCCGAAGACCGTGCCGCGGTGGAAGTACTTCTTCCACATCTTCAGCGACGACCCACCCAATTCACCGGAGAATCCGCCGATGCCGATCTCCAGGATCCGCACCGGCCGGTCGCGGTAGGGGGCGAACTCCTTCTCGTAGTGCGCCGTGTACCAGTGGAAGCTCGCCCACTTGTCCGAGCCGTACGCGACGGAGAGCGCGCCCAGGTCGATCCGCGGAACGGTGCAGCCGGACAGCAGGGCGCCGGAGGCCTGGTTGGTCGAGGCGAAGATCGCCGGCAGCTCGGTCAGGTCGGCGGGGCGGGTCGGCAGAAACGCGTCGTGGAAGTCGCCGGTGCGCGGGTGGTCCGCCCGCCCGTACAGCCGGCGCACCAGGTCCACCACGTTCATCCGCAGTTCTCGCCGGATCACCGGTTCCTCGCCGTCCAGGATCGCGATCGGCCGGTCCCGGACGATCCGGAAAACGGTCCGATGCCGCTCGCTCTCGTGCGTGACGTCCAGGGCGATGTCGACGGGCATCACGTTGATCGGCGCGTCGCAGCGGAACAGGATTTCCTCGACGAGGACGCCGACGACGGCCCCGAGGCCGGCGTCCTTGACCACGGCGAAGATCTCCGCGTCGGGCGCGGTCCCCGCCTGGACGACGCGATCGAGCAGGTCGGTGTCGGCGGTCATGCGCGGCCTCCCGTGGAGTCGTCCCCGAACGGCTCGGCCCACTTGAGGAGGTAGGCCGCCGGGTCGAAGCTCCCGGGCTCGGCAAGCGGGATCACTTCGAAGCTCAGGTGCGGGCTGACCGGGTTGCCGTACAGCGCGGCCAGCAACTCCTCGTGCGAGTCGACGTCGTAGATGTTCAGGCCGCCGCCCGCACCGACCCGGACCCAGCTGTGCCGGATCACTCCCTTGTCCACCAGGTTCTTCGTGTAGGCGAACCCTTCCGGCAACCGCCGTCGAAACTCCTCGCCTTCGCCCGCGGCAGGTGCTTGCGTCGCCAGTACGGCGAACAACGCCATCGCTCCTCCTCGTTCATGGGTGCCGATGTCACGGGCGGCAGGACACGTCCCCGTGCTGTGCGAGGCGTTCGCCGCTCCGGCCAGCAAGCTATGGGAGCGAAATACAGGACGGATCGAACAGGACTCGAAGAATCCCGGACGTACGCCGGTCACCCGCGCGCTCCGCGGTGCCGGCCGGCCAGTTCCGCGAGGGTGGGCACCACGTCGGCGGGGCTCGGCTCGGCCGCGATCACGGCCTGCAGGCGTCGGGCGTCCTCCCGGAAGGACGGTTTGGTCAGCAGTTGTTCCAGGCCGTCGCGCAGCCCGGCCGCCGTGAGTTCGTCCGGCGGCAGGAACAGGCCCGCGCCCAGATCCGCCAGCCGCCGGGCCCGATACACGTTGTCCCACATCCCGGCGATCACCAGTTGCGGCACCCCGGACGCCGCGGCGGTCGACCAGGTGCCGGCACCGCCGTGGTGTATGGCCGCCGAGCAACCGGGCAGCAGCGCGTGCAGCGGCACGAAGTCCACGACGCGAGTGTTGTCCGGCACCCGCGTCACCTCGGCGCGCTGCCCCGCGTCGAGCGTCGCGACGACCTCGATGTCGAGGTCGGAAACCGCTTCGAACACCTCGTCGAGCGACACCGGATTCGGATGGTCGGTGTCTCGCGAGGTGATCCCCAGGGTCAGACAGACCCGCGGTCGTCGCGGCGGCTCGCGCAGCCACGCCGGCACCACCGCCCGGCCGTTGTACGGGACATAGCGCATCGGGACGGTCGGCCGACCCGACGGCAGCCGGACGCCGGGCGGCATCTGGTCGATGTTCCACTGGCCGACCACCACCTCCTCGTCGAAGGCGCAGCCGAAGCGGTCGAGAGTCCAGGTCAACCACTCCTCCAGCGAGTCGTCGTGCGACTCCGCAGGCAGGAGCTCCATCCGCTGCCGAAACGCCGTCCGCATCCGCAGGAACAGATCCGGTCCCCAGAGCAGCCGCGCGTGCGCGGCCCCGCAGGCTCGCGCGGCCACCGCGCCCGCGAAGGTGAACGGCTCCCAGATCACCAGATCCGGCTGCCAGTACCGAGCGAAGTCGACCAGTTCGTCCACCATCGAGTCGTTGTTGGCCTGCGCGTAGAACGTCGCGGTGAGCAGCGTGTTGGCACCCTTGAGTGCGACGTAGTCGTCGCCGCGTTCCCCGGTGAAGTCGATGTCGCGGTAGAAGGTGTCGAGTTCGGCACCGAGGTCGCGGACGAGTTCGTGGTGGACGTGGTCGGCGCCCACCGGCACGGCGGTCAGCCCGGCCCGGGTGATGCTCTCGGTCAGCGCCGGATGGCTCGCCACCCGGACCTCGTGCCCGGCCGCGCGCAGTGCCCACGCCAACGGGACCGCGCCGTTGAAGTGTGCTTCGACGGCGAGCGATGTGATCAGAACACGCATGGTGCAGGACCTTCCAGAGGGGGGTGGCTCGCTGCGGGGGTGCGCATCTCAGCAGGCGACCGGAAATCGCACGATGCCCTGGGTGACCGGGGCCCGGAGGCGTCGCACCACGGGTCCGGCCCGGCGCACGGCCGGCAGCCGAGCGGCCAGCACCCGCAACACCGCCGCCGCCGAGGCCCGCACCAGCGGTGCGACGACCGCGAAGGGCGGCCCGCCGGACAGGGAGAGATGGTCGGCGACGGTTTCCCGTCGCAGATCGAAGTGCCCGGGGTCACGGTGCAGTTCGGGGTCGGTGTGCGCCGCTTCGAGGCACACCACGACCTCGCTGCCCGCGGTGATCGCCCGCCCGGCGAGTTCCAGATCCTCGTTCGCGATCCGACTGTCCAGCCGCACCGGCGGATCGAGCCGCAACGACTCCTCCACCGCGCTTCGCGCCCACGTCGGGTCGGCGCACACAAGCCGCCACCGGTCCGGTCGGTCGAGCAGCGCGAGCATCGTGTTCGCGAGCAGGTTCGCCGTCGTCTCCAGGCCCACCACGGAGGCCGTCATCGCGAAGGCGCGCAGTTCCTCGTCCGGAGCGGTCGACCGGGCCGGCAGGGAGCGAAGGCCCTCGACCGCGTCGATCAGCGCCCGAGCCCGCGGGAGTGTCGGCGGGCACAACACCGCGTCCAGCGCCGTCGCCGCCGAATCGCACCACCGGCCGAACGCCGCGCGCTCCGCCGAGGGCACGGCGAAGACCTCGCCGACCACGCCGACCAGGACCGGGCGCACCAGATCGGCTACCAGGTCGAAGGAATCGCCGAGCCGGCCGAGCACCGCCGCGCACCGCCGCTCGGCGATACTCGCCCACCGGTCGGGGTCGGCCGACTCCCACGCCGGAACGAACCCGACCGCGGGAAGAGCGGAAAACACCTCGCCCGGCCCCGGCCCGCCCGCCCAGGGGCCGTGCAAGACGCGGGAAACCAGCCGCGGATCACCGAGGATCTTTCTGCCGAGCGCGTAGTTCCCGCTCACCCACGCACCGGAGTGACTGCGGTAGAGCGGCCCGAGCTCGCGGATCCGCGCGGTCGTCGTCGCGCGGTCGTCGTCCTCCGCGCGGATCAGCACGGCGTAGGGGTCCCCGCCGTGTGCGTACAGCCATTGCATACCCCGCTCCGTCAGAAGGGACCGGCCGAGTTCACTGTCCGTCCGTATCGCCACTCCCCCACCGTGGACCGCGGCCCTCGAATCGTCCTCGGGACGCCCTCGAACAGTCCGAGGTGATCAAGCACCCCTTGAGCGGCGTCCGAGGAATCGGGCCTAGCGTCCCGAGTGACCCTAAGCGCGCCGTTATGCCCGGACGACTATCTCCAGGGGAGTGAGCCATGAAGCCGATCATGGACGACCATCAACTGAGCGAGCTGATCACCGCGGCCGACCTACCACCGGCCGACACGGACGCCGCGATCGCGGAACTGGGCGCCGCGGCAGTCGCCGAGGCTCTCTTGAGCGAGATATCGGCTCGGACCCGGCTGCTTCCCGAGCCCATCGAGAAGACGACGGTGCAATTGGATCTCGGCTTCGACAACGAGCGGTTGCACTACCTGTTCACCCTCGGCGCGGGCACGTGCGAGGTCGAGGCGGGCCGGGCACCACGACCGCCGGCGACCTACCGGCAGGATCTGTCGGAGCTGCTCCGTGCGGTGTTCTCTCCGGGCCGTCACGACGGCACCCGCGAGCTGGTGATCGCGGATTCGACCGAGCCGCACGGCCTTGCCGCCGACGACCCGTGGCTGCGGCAACGGCGGTCCGCCGTACTGGCCGCCCATCAGCTCGTGGAGGCGATCTCTCGGCGGTTCACCGACCTCACCGAACTCGCGGTGCGCTTCGACGCGGACAAGTGGGGCGGGCACTGGTACACCCCGCACTACCAGCACTACCTCGAACCGTTGCGGGACCGGCGGGTGAAGGTGCTGGAAATCGGGGTCGGGGGGTACAACGATCCGAATCTCGGCGGCGCGTCGCTGCGCATGTGGAAGCACTACTTCTGGCGGGGCCGGATCTACGGACTCGACATCTACCCCAAGACCGGCATCACCGAGCCCCGGCTGCAGACCGTGCAGGGCGACCAGGGCGACGCCGAGTTCCTGGCCGGGTTCGCCCGCGAACACGGCCCGTTCGACGTGGTGATCGACGACGGCAGCCACTTCAGTGAGCACGTGCTCACCTCGTTCGCACAGCTCTTCCCGCATGTGCGGCCGGGCGGGCGGTACATCATCGAGGACACCCAGTCGTCCTACTGGCCGGGTTGGGGCGGAAGCACCGACTTGGACTCGACCACCACCTCGATGGGATTCGTCAAGAAGCTGCTCGACGGGCTCAACCATCAGGAGCAGATCCGCCCGGCGGATCGTGCGCCTTCGACGACCGAGCTGACGGTGACCGGCGTCCACGTGCACCACAACGTCGTCGTGCTCGACAAGGGCGTCAACACCGAGCAGGGCCCGCCGTCGTGGATTCCGCGCACCGAAGACCCTCGGCTGTGGTACGCGGGCGAGTCCTGACCCGGACGACACCCGGCGCGACCGGCCGGCATCCATGCCCGGACCGCATGCGCACCAAGGCGCCGCCACCCTCGTCGAGGGTGGCGGCGCCTTGGTGAATCGGCCTCGGGCGGTTCGGTCTCGGGGCTGTTCGGCCCGCGCTGTGCGGCCTCGGGCCGCTCACTCTCGGGCTGTTCACACTCGGGAGTCGTGCGAGCCCACCGCAGGACGGCCCGCACCCTCGCTACGCGGTCTCCGCGAGCGATCGGTTCACCAGGTGCAGCAGCACACGCGGGCTGGTGGCCTCGGCCACTTCCTCGTCGGACAACACCACGCCGTACCGGATCTGGATCCGGGACGCGGTCTCCAGCATCGCGATCGAGTCGTATCCCAGCTCGCCGAACTCCGCGTCCAGGATGTCCCCGTCCAGGTTCGAGATCTCGTCCTCGCCCGCGCATTCCCGAAGGATCGTGACCAGGTCGGTCAGCCTCAACTCACTCATTTCGTCCGTCTCCCATCGTCTTCAGCCGGCACTCTTTCGCCTCGTCACCACCATGGCGGCGTTGAATCCGCCGTAACCACGCGCCACCACGAGCACGGCCGAGGCGGCCGTGGGCCGCGGCTCGGTCACCAGGTCGAGTTCGTACTCCGGGACCGGACGGGACACGTTCACCGTGGGCGGGATCTCCCCGTGGCGCATCGTCAGCAGGGCGGTGGCCAGGTCGAGGGCGGCTCCGCCGGCACCGAGCCTCCCGGTCATCGTCTTGGGCACGGTGACCGGCACGCCGTACGGCCCGAACACCGCGCGCAGCGCATCCGCCTCCACGCGGTCGAGTTCGGGCAGGCCCGAGCCGTCCGCGAACACCACGTCGATCTCGTCCGCCTCGATGTTCGCGTCGGCGAGGGCGAGTTCGATCGCCCGGCGCAGCGTCGACGGCCGGTCGGAATCCGGCGGTGGGTCGAACGTGGCGGCGTACCCGGCGATTTCGCCGTGCCACGAGGTCACGCCCCGGTCCCGTGCGGCTTCCTCGGCCTCCAGCACGAACAATGCGCCGCCGTCGCCCGGCACGTACCCCGCGGCGTCGACATCGAAGGGCAGGTACGCGCGCAGCGGATCCTCGGAGGTGCTGATCCGGCCGCCGGCAAGGTGCGCCACCCAGCCCCACGGACAGGGCGAGCCGTCGACCGCGCCGCAGACCATCGCCGCCGTCCCGTCGCGGACCCGTCGCCGGGCCTGCGCGATCGCGTCGAGACCACCGGCCTGTTCGGTCACCAGGACACCACTCGGGCCGCGCAGTCCCTCGCGGATCGAGATCTGGCCGGTGTTCACCGCGTAGAACCACGCGAACGACTGGTAGGCGCTGACGTGCTCCGGTCCCTTGCGCCACAGCTTGTCCAGTTCGCGGTGGCCGAACTCGAAACCGCCGGCCGAACCGGCCGTCACGACACCCATGCCGAACTCCGGGAGGGACGCGACCTCCACCGCCGCGTCCCGCAGGGCCCAATCGGCGGCCACCAGGGAAAGTTGGGTCATGCGATCGGTCTGCGGAAGCAGTCGCTTGGTCAGGTGCTCGGTGGGCACGAACCCGCTGATCTCACCCGCCAGCGTGCTGGAATAGCGTTGCGGGTCGAAGGCGGTGATCCGGCCGATCGCGGCCTCCCCGCGCATCGTGCGGGCCCAGTGTTGTCGGGTCCCCAGACCCGTCGGCGCCACCACGCCCATCCCGGTCACCACGGCCACCGTCATGACGGGTTCCGTTCCGGGTTGCGCAGCACCATCGCGCTCTGGAACCCACCGAATCCACTGCCCACGGTGAGCACGGTGTCCACCCGCTGGTCCCGTGCTTCGAGGGGCACGTAGTCCAGGTCGCATTGCGGATCCGGCTCGTGCAGGTTGGCGGTGGGTGGCACCATCGAGTGCTCCATCGCGAGTGCGCACGCGGCGATTTCGAGCGAGCCGATGGCGCCCAGCGAATGGCCGATCATCGACTTGATGGAGCTGATCGGCGTCGAGTACGCGTGTTCGCCGAGACTGCGCTTGAAGGCGGCCGTCTCGTGGCGGTCGTTCTGGATGGTGCCCGAGCCGTGGGCGTTGATGTAGTCGATGTCCTCCGGCGTCGTCTCGGCCTGGGCCATGGCGATCCGAATGGCCTCGGCCATTTCCTTGCCGTCCGGCCGCAGACCGGTCATGTGGAAGGCGTTGCTGCGCGAAGCGAACCCGGCGATCTCGGCATACAGGTGGGCGCCTCGCCGGCGTGCGTGGTCGATGTCCTCCAGTACGAACATCGCCGTCCCTTCGCCGAGCACGAACCCGTTCCTGGTCCGGTCGAACGGTCGCGACGCGGTGGCCGGATCGTCGTTTCTCGGCGTGGTCGCCTTGATCGCGTCGAAGCACGCCATGGTGATCGGGGAGATCGGCGCGTCGGTCGCGCCCGCGATCATCACGTCCGCGGCCCCGTCCGCGATCAATTCCACGGCCTGCCCCACCGAGTCCAGACCCGACGTGCATCCGGTGGAGATCGTCGCCACCGGACCCTCCGCCGCGACCTCCCAGGCGACCTCGGCCGCGATGGAGCTCGGCACGAAGTAGTTGAACAGGTGCGGCACGGCGTACTTCTGGTCGACCTCCCACGTGCGACCGCCGTCGCTGACGACCACGTACTCCTCCTCCAGGCCCATCGTGCAGCCCACCGCGCTGCCGACGGTCACGCCGATCCGCGCGGGATCGAGCAGTCCCAGATCCAAGCCGCTGTCGGCCAACGACTCCCGGGCGCTGACGACCGCCAGTTGCGCGGCCCGGTCCATCCGCCGGATCTGTTGCGGAGAAAGCCCCTCGGCCGCCGGATCGAAGGCGCACTCGGCGGCGACCTGCGACCGGAAAGGGGCGGGATCGAAGAACGTGATCCGCCGGGTCATGGTGCGCCCCGAAGAAATCACATCCAGGAATCTTTTGGTACCGGTGCCGCCCGGTGCGACGACTCCGATTCCGGTCATTACGACACGACGCTTCATTTCTGATCGCCCTCACAACACGCTCGGCGTATGGCCTCGGCTTTCGGGACCGTCCCCGCCGCGGATCCGGCGGCCCGGCGGACCCGCGGCGGGGAATTCACTTCACCGAGAAGGCTTGCCGCGGGGCGTACAGGTTGCCCTCGTTCGTCGATCGGGCCCGGATCTCCTTGGCATGCGACTGGAAACCCGGATGTGCGACGGCGTTCCGCCAGGACTCGACATCCGTCCACAGGGCGATGTTGACGTACCGATCCTGTTTATCCTCGTCGACGTGCCGAGAGAGGGAGTACGAGATGAAGCCCGGCTGGGCGGCCATGAACTCGGATATCTCGACGAACACCTTCTCGAACTCCTCCGGCGGGCAGTGCACCGTGAAAGTGTTGACGAAAGTGATCACACCGCTGCCGGTGGCATCGTAGTTGTCGCTCGACATGTGCAGCACTCCTCGACATTCGGATGGAATCGACATTCGTACCGGTGGCACCAACGTTGCCCCGCATCTCTCGCAAGCGGGTCGACGTTGACTCGACTGCTCGAAGCCGGCGTGCGGACGAACCGATCCACACGTGGCCCGACACTTTTCGGACGATGCTCGCGACTTTTTCAGACGATGCTCGCGCCGCCGTCGACGGCGAATATCGTGCCGGTCGCGAAGCCGGCTTGCGGCTCGGCGAGTTGACGTACCCACCAGGCGATCTCCTCGGGTCGCCCGACTCGGCCGAGCGGGGTGCGAGGTTTCATCCCTTCCAGAAATTCCGCGTACTCCGCCGGCGTGGAACCCATGCGCAGACCCATGCCCGTGTCGATCACCCCGGGAGCGACGGCCACGACGCGAATACCGCGCGGCGCGAGTTCGACGGCCCAGGTTCTGGTCAGGAAGTCGATGGCGACCTTGCCGGCGCCGTAGAGCGAGAAATACGGCCACGCGCGGCGCCCGAGCGAGCCGGCGCTGCTGAGATTCACCACCGTGCCGCGGGTCTCCGCAAGCGCGTCGAGTGCCCGCTGGGTGAGGAGGATCGGCGCGCACAGGTTCACTTCGAACTGTTCCCGGGCCGTCGCCGCATCGATCTTCTCCAACGGCGCCGGAACGGCGATCGAGGCGTTGTTCACCAACACGTCGATCCGCTCGAACGTTTTCAGCGCCGTACTCACGATCGACTCGGCGGCATCCGGCTCGGTGATGTCGACGGACAGGGTATGGATATTCGGGTATCCCTGGGCGGTCTCTGCGAGCGTGTCCTCGCTGCGGCCCACCACGAGAACCCGGTCGTGGTGTTCGGCGAATGCCCGTGCGGTGGCCCGACCGATACCGGTGCCACCGCCGGTGACGATCACGCCGCGCGGAGAGGTGCTCTTCTTGGAATCGATCACGTCACGAAAGGTAGATACCGCCGCTAGAGCCGGAGTCGATTTCAGCTGCAGTCGTCGCGGGTCACCACGCGCTCGCGCACCTTGAGTTCGCCGTCCTCACGCACCAGCACGTCCTCGCATACGCACATGGCGTGCAGGACGGACTCACCGCCCCGGGTCCGGACCACCTGTACATAGGCCCGGACGAACAATCGACCGTCCGGCTGCGGTTCCACCGTCATCATCGTGTGACAACGCCGATAGCGCACCCCTTCCGCGCTCAACGTGTCCGCGGCTTCCCGCAAACGGGCACCGAGTTCCGCCCGGCCGCGAATCGGCTCGGCGATCTTCGGCGGGGACAGCATGAAGGCGTCCTCGGCAAAGGTCAGTGCCGCCTCTTCCGCCCGGCCCTCGTCCATCAGCTGGATATGCCGGGCGTAGAACTGCTGCACTTCGGCGTAGATCTTTTCGAAATTCGGATGATCGATCCCTACGGACACGGTTCTCCTGCCTTCCGTCGCGGTACGGGAACGGCCTGCGTGTCCGCACGCTGCCACAGGCGGTTCGAACCTCACTCGAGTCGGCGTTACAGCGATGCTCCAACGCACCTCTAGCGACCGGCGGCAACATTTCGGGCGACGGTGCGTCCTGTCGAGACACCCGGAGGTGGCCGTGCGAATCATCGATCTTTCCTCGCCCGTGGATGCCGGGGGTTATGAGGCGGACCCCGTGGTGCACGAGGTACTCACGCCTCGGGAGGGTGCCCTGCACATGAGCGCGGAGATGCGCGAACATTTCGGGATCGAGTTCGACCCGGACGAATTGCCCGACGGCGAATTTCTCTCCCTGGACCGGATCACCCTCACCACCCACACCGGCACCCATGTCGACGCCCCTTCGCACTACGGGTCCGTGGCCGGCTACGGCACCGGGGTTCCGCGGCACATCCACGAGATGCCGGTGGAGTGGTTCTACGGTCGCGGCGTCGTGCTCGACCTGACCGACGCCGAGGTCGGAGCGGTCGGAGTCGCGCACCTGGAAAAGGAGTTCGCCCGAATCGACTACACGCCTGCCCCGAACGACATCGTGCTGCTGCACACCGGAGCCGACCAGCGGGCGGGCACCCCCGCATATTTCACGGATTTCACCGGCCTCGACGGTCCGGCCGTACACCTGCTGCTCGATCTGGGGGTACGGGTGATCGGCACGGACGCGTTCAGCCTGGACGCTCCGTTCGGGAACATCATCGAGCGGTATCGCAAGACCGGTGACCGGTCGGTGTTGTGGCCGGCCCACGTCGCCGGCCGTGACCGCGAGTACTGCCAGATCGAACGCCTGGCCAATCTCGGCGCGTTGCCCGAGCCGTACGGCTTTCTGGTGTCCTGCTTTCCGGTGAAGATCACCGGCGCGGGCGCCGGTTGGGCCAGGGCGGTCGCGATCATGGAGGACTGACAGCGGGCCGCCCGAGTCTCGCCCCGGCGCCACCGGGGCTCCCCGATGTGACGCGCACCCGAACCCGACGCAGGACGCAAGCGCCTGCGCACTACGCACTACGCACGACTCTCCACCCGAACGACAACAAAGGATGATCGCCATGTCCCACACGGTTCGAAGCAGGATCGCGACCGCCGTTCCGGCGGCCGTCCTGGCCCTCGCCCTGGGCGTATCGCTTCCCACTCCCGCGGCTGCCCACCGGGCGGAGGCTCCGCCCTCGTCCACCGGTTCGACGCCGATCGGGACCTGGGACGCCACCGTGACGTTGCCGGACAGTGGGCATCAGGCCACGTTTGCCTTCGCCGCCGGCGGTGTGGCCTGCATGAGCTTCGGCGGGCCCGGCGAATTCGGCGGCAGCGGCCTGGGCACGTGGTGGCGGACCGGGACGAACCGCTTCTCGTTCAGGATCCTGCACGACGTGCACGACCCGTCGGGCACCGTCGTCGGTTGGGTCGGTGTGAACCAGCAGGCCCTCCAGCAGGCGGACACGTTCACGGGTTCGGGTGTCTCGCAGCTCTTCGCCGCCGACGGGACCCAGACGGGCACCACGACGGCCCAGGTTTCGGCCACGCGCAGGAGCACGACGCACGCGGATTCCGCGCATTCACCCGCCGGCGCGACCCACCCCGCGAGCACCCCGCAATGCGGCGAAGGGACGTGATACTCATCATTTGGAGAGCATGACGATCTCACGAATCATCAGGTTCGAATTTCACATCGAGAGATGAAGGCGTCACTGTCGGCGGCGCTCGCTCTCGTGCCAGGGTTGGGTGACCGGAGATTGCACGCCTTACCCTGCCGGGGCAACCCCGTGAGCGGACAGGGGACTACCGAAAAGGAATTACCTGTCGTGCGGATCAAGATCCTGGGACCACTCGTCGCACAGGAAAACTCTGTTTCCCTGACCCCCAGTGCAAGCAAGCCAAGGCAGGTTCTTTCCCTGCTCGCCTTGAATGCAAACCGCGTGATCAGCGTCGCGACCCTCATCGAGGAGATATGGGGTGACAATCCACCCCGTAGCTCCGCGACGACTCTCCAGACCTACATATTCCAACTGCGCAGGAAGCTCGACGCGGCGCTGGCTCGGGAGCGTCGGCGGACGGCCAAGGACGTCATCGTCACGCGGCACGGCGGCTACCTTCTCCTCGCCGAGCCCGGTGATGTCGACGTCCACCGGTTCGAACGTCTCTCGAACGAAGCCCGCGCGGCTGTCGATTCCGGTCACGACAGCCTCGCTTCGGACCTGTTCACCCAGGCACTGAGCCTGTGGAACGGGCCACCGCTGGTCGACGTGCAGGTCGGGCGGATCCTCGAACCGGAGGTCATGCGACTGACCGAGGCCCGGATCGGTGCGATGGAGGGACGCCTGACGGCCCGGCTCAGGATGGGGCGGCACGCCGAGCTGCTCAGCGAGCTGACCGCACTGACCGCGCAATATCCGATGCACGAGAACCTGTGCGCCCAATTCATGATCGCCCTGCATCGTTCGGGCCGATCCTGGAACGCCCTGGAGAGCTACCGCAAACTGCGGGACACGATGATCGAGGAGTTGGGTCTGGAACCCTCGCCTCGGTTGCGCCGCCTGCACCGGGCGGTGCTGGTGGGCGACCCCCTGCTGGATTCGTCCGAGGTGGCGGACGGGCTCGACTTCGAGCGGCACGCGATCGCCTGCTCGGTGCCGGTGCAATCCTGCTTGTAACCCTGTCGAGGAGGTCCGGCCCCGGTGGAACGGCACGCAGGCGGCCGGGCACCGGGGACGGGTGCCCGGCGTCGCACACCCGCCCGGAAAACCGTTCCACCGTGGGTTGCGGCCGGCACTCGTCACGGTAACCACCCGGCCTGGGAGGCGATTCTGATGGCATCCACCCGGTTCCGCGCATCGAGTTTGGTGACGACGCTGGTCAGATAGTTGCGGATGGTGCCCACCGAAAGGGACAGGGATCTGGCGATGTCGATCGACTCCGCTCCGCTGGCGAGCAGTCGCAGCACCTCCAACTCCCTGGCCGTCAGCGGTGTCCCGTCCGTGTCCAGTGCCCTCAACATGAGATCCGGGTTGAATATCCGTTCACCGGCCACCACCTTTCGGATCGTCTCCGCCAATTGGGCAGGTGGTTCATCATTGAGAATGAACCCCGAAACATGCGCCGAGAGCGCCTGTCGAAGGAGCCAGGGTCGGGCCTCCGACGCCAGCACCAGGGTGTGACATTCTGGTAATTTGCGATGTAATTCGGCGGCGACAGACATCCCGTCGGAAGTCAGGATCGCCACATCCGGACGGCTGGCCATGGCGGTCCGGACAATCGAATCCTGGCGATCCACCTCGGCGACCAATTGCATGTCCGGTTCCAACCGGAGAAGTGCAGCCAGGGCACCTCGGATCATGTGCTTTTCTTCTGCGATCAGCACTCTAGGCAATTTCTTCCCCTTCGACCTGCCGCGACAATTCGTCGAGCATCATCGGACCGTGCCGCTGCCGACAGGGGATCGTGAGCTGCCTCGCCCGACGAGGTGCCCGTGAACCGGCTTATCGGAACATCGGCGACCGTCCGTCCATGGACGTCCTGTGACCAGTCCGCAGCGCGCATCGGCTCGTGCCTCGGCGGTCACGCACACCGATGGCGGAGCCTGCGGACTACGCCCGACTCGACCGACCGTGCACATCCGGCCTGCGGCCGGGGCACGGTCTCGGACTGTCGAGAGCGCAATGGGCAAAGTGGTCGACGACGCTGGACCCGATTCGAGACACCCCGTTGGTCATGCCCATGACGGTAATCGGCCCCGTCACCAGCGGGAAGACGTCCACAGGCAGGACAAGTTCACAGTCTGCGCGGTTTCCAACGCAATGGGTTATCTCTCTCCGGACGCCGTGAGCACGCGCCGGCCGGGCGCCGGCGGGGAACACGCAAGCAGGGGCCGGCAGCCGGGATCGGCCGCCGGCCCCTGTGGGCGCACATGCTGTCAGGCGTCGCGGCGCCAGAACACGCTGTGCTCGTCGATCGTTCGGACCGCGTCCTCGATACCGTTCCGCTCCCGGAAGTCGTCGACGGCCTTTCGACAGGCCGGCACGACGTAGTCGTCGATGATCACGAACCCGCCGGGGGACAGCTTGGGGTACAGGTGCTCCAGCGCGTCCATGGTGGACTCGTACAGGTCGCCGTCGAGCCGCATCACGGCCAGTGCCCGCACCGGCGCGTCCGGCAGTGTGTCCTTGAACCAGCCCGGCAGGAACCGGACTTGATCATCGAGAAGACCGTAGCGCTCGAAATTCCTCCGTACCGTTTCCAGCGAGACACCGAGCACTTCGTTGGCCTGGTGCAGCGCCATCTCCCGATCCAGGGGATGGCCGTCCGCGCCGGTGTCGGGGATGCCCTCGAAGGAATCGGCGACCCAGACCCGCCGGTCCGTGATGCCGTGCGCCTTCAGGAATCCGCGAGCGAAGATGCAGACGCCACCGCGCCACACACCGGTTTCGATGAAATCGCCGGGCACGCCGTCCTCGACGACCCGGTCCAGCACATGGCGCACATTGCGGATGCGTTTGAGCCCGACCATCGTGTGGGCGATGCTCGGCCAGTCCTGGCCGTTCTCGCGATGCTCGGGGTTGAAGCTCGTCTCGGGTACCCACTCGTTCGGGATGGGGGCATCACCGTAGACGAGATTGGTGACCACCTTCTCCAAGAGGTCGAGATAGAGCTCTCCCTCGGACAGCTGCCCGTCCGGCTTCATGGGATGTCCTTCCTCGTGTCGACCGGCCCACGGCCGCCGACGGCGGCCCGCTTCCGTTGGTCACCGCCGGCAAACACGGCCAGTCGTCGCCATGCTTTCTCGCCGCAACCATCCGCCGGATCGCCCCAAGCTCACAGACCCGCCTCGAACTCCTCTCGAACCCGCTTGGAGCGCCACCGAGGGCGGTCACCCGTCGATCGGCATCGGGCCTGCGCGAATACGCCCCGAAATGCCGAAATCCCGCCCCGACCTCAACGGTCGAAACGGGATCTCGTCGATTCATCCCAGGCCGTCTCGAGAACGACCATGTGTGTCCGAGGGGGGACTTGAACCCCCAAGCCCTTTCGGGCACTAGCACCTCAAGCTAGCGCGTCTGCCAATTCCGCCACCCGGACGAGTGGGCGCAGGGGTGAAGCCCTGCGTGCATCGCAAGGATAGCAAGGTTCCGGAGAGCTTTGCGACACGGTTACCTGTTGGTTGGTTTGGCGGGATCTCGTGGGCGTCTCGTCGGGATCGGGCGGGGGGTGTGGGTGCGGCTGTGGCGGGTGAACATCCTGGGAGGAGTCGATTCGGGAGGGGCATCCCATGCAGCTCGGCAGGCCGGTGGCGACGGGTGTGGTCGTGGAGCAGGCGACGCGGATCGAGGAGGAGCGGGAGCGGGACGTGCCCGCGACCGAGGCGAAGCAGGGTCGAGGGGGCGACGCGCGGGCCTCGGGGGCGCCTGCGGTGGAGGTGCCGTCGGGGGTCGCCGGGCGATGATCGGCCGGCGGCGGCTGCCCGAGGAGCGGCCGGGTGTCGCGCCCGTGGGGTTCAAGGTCGCGTCGCTGTTGTTGTCGGTGGACGGTGATCGGGCGGGCTTCGCCGGGGTGTCGATCGGGCGTGGTCAGGCGTACGACGTCGAGGCCGAGGCGCGCTGTGCGTACGGGCGGCGACATCGGCCGCCCGCGGCCCGCTGCGACTGCGGGTTCTACTGTCTGACCGCCGAGGCGGACGCGCGCGGGCTGATGTGCGTCACCGAGTATCGGCACGCGGCACTGCTGCGGGTGGACGTGCTCGGCAGCTATATCCGCTTCGAACGCGGCTTCCGGTACAGCAGACAGCGCGTCACCTCGGTGTGGGTCGGCGCCTGCGGGTGCGGCAACCCGGCGGAGTTGCTGGTCGACGCGGGTATGGGGGTCGTGGGCCGGCGCGGCCTGGTCGGCAGCTGTACCGGCTGTGCGGCCGGGCGCGTGGGCTTGTCGTTCGGGTCGTACGCGCGCCTGGCCGGGGTGCCGGTCGCCGCGGACGCCAACCCGTACGTGCGCGGCGAGTACGAACTCGTACCGCAGCTGGTCGCCGAGGTCACCCTGCTTCAGGCCCGGCTCGATCGCTGTCAGGAGCAGCTCGGCCGGCTGCTCGGGTCGGATTCCTGAGGGCGCGGCCGCGGGTGGGCATCGAGCACGAGTGGATCGGGATCACCATCGTGGTCGACGCCACGGGCTGAACGGGAAGCATCTCAGGGGGCCGCCTGTTCTCGCTCGTGTGAGCGAGATGGTGAGTACGCGGGCTACATCGACTGCGCGGGCCACTCCGACCGGAACTGCGGGTGCGGGCGCGGCGGTCGGAGCGGCGGGGACGGGCACGGCCCCGGTCGCCGTGGGTGCGGGCGGGGCGGACGCGGGCGGGGCCGCGGCGGGCGCGCCGCGCACCGGGGACGGGGCGGGGCGTGAAACGCGGGCCGTCTCGGGGCCGGCCGTCGACTCGCCGGTGCACGAGGGCGTCCTGGACGTCGTGGTGATCGGTGCCGGCCAGGCCGGCCTGTCCGCGGCCTATCACCTGCGCCGTTCCGGCCTGTCCTTCGTCGTGTTGGACGCCGACGAGGGGCCGGGCGGGGCCTGGCGGCACCGGTGGCCCACGCTGCTGATGGAGGCCGTGCACGGGATCCACGAGCTGCCGGGCCTGCCGGTTCCGCACATCGACCCGGCGCGACCCGCGTTCGAGGCGCTGCCGGAGTACTTCGCGACCTACGAGCGCGCTTTCGACCTGGACGTCGTGCGTCCGGTCGCGGTGCAGGCCGTGCGCTCGATGCGGGGCTCATCGATGCCGACGTCTTCGGCGTCGACCGCTTCGACGCCGTCGGCTCGTGCGCCCCGTCCGAACAGCGCCGACTCCCCCGCCGGCCGGGCGCACGATCCGAGCATGGCCGAGGGTGACCCCGCCGACCTGCTGGTCGTCGAGACCGACCGCGGCACGTGGATCGCCCGCGCGCTGATCAACGCCACCGGGACGTGGCGTCACCCGTTCGTGCCCTACTACCCGGGGGCCGCCGAGTTCCGCGGCCGGCAGTTGCACACGGCGGACTATCGCGGGCCGGCCGAGTTCGCGGGGCAGCACGTGGTCGTGGTGGGCGGTGGTACGTCCGCCATTCACGCGCTCGCCGAGATCGCCGAGGTCGGCACCACGACCTGGGTCACCCGCCGGCCGCCGGTGTTCCGGGACGGCGAGTTCAGTGCCGAGGTCGGGCGGTCCGTGGTCGCCCGGGTGGAGGAGCGGGTCCGGGCGGGGCTGCCGCCGGAGAGCGTGGTGGCGGTGACCGGTCTGCCGCCCACGGCCGCGGTGCGCGCCGCGCGAGAGCACGGGGTGCTGACGCGACTGCCGATCTTCGATCGGATCACCGCTCTCGGTGTCGCGTGGGCCGACGGTTCCTCGGTACGCGCCGACGCCATCCTGTGGGCGACCGGATTCCGCGCGGCACTGCGGCACTTGGCGCCGCTGGACCTGCGCGAGCCCGGCGGCGGAATCCGGATGGAGGGTACACACACCGCGCGTGACCCGCGCATCCACCTTGTGGGGTACGGTCCTTCGGCGAGCACGATCGGTGCCAATCGGGCCGGTCGCGCCGCCGTGCACGATCTGAAAGCACTGCTCTCCACCAAGAGCACCGCTCACCTCGCGGCCTGACCCGGGCCCGTCCGCAAGCCCCGTGCCCGCAGCACACGGCTCACACACGCACACGCACGCACCACCGCATCAAGGCATCACCACACACACATCACCGCATACGCACCACCGCACGTGTCCGCGCACGATGCAACGCACGTTCCCGTGCACGCGGACCGCACCACGATTCACCGCACGTCCCCGTAAAACACGCATCACCGTACGTGTCGAAGCGCCCGTCGACGTCACTCTCCGCACATGCAAAGGATCTTGCGCCGGCGACGCCGATGCGGCATAACAATGATCACGCAACGGGTGGGAGACCAGGTGCCGCAGGATGTGCTGTTCTCGATACCGTTCGAGGCTCCGATCAGTCCGTACCTGGACGACGCCCGGAGCCGCCATCTCGACTGGGTCCGCGACCGCGGCCTGATCCGCACCGACGCGGGTCTGCGCGAATACACCTCCTGGGACCTGCCGGAGGCGGTCGGCCGCACCTACCCGCACGCCTCGGCCGACGACCAGTACATGTTGATGAACTGGTTCTCGCTGGCCTTCCTCTTCGACGACGACTGCGACGCCGACCCGGACGCCGACGCCCGCACCCGAGCCGACGCCGGCACCGACGCCACTCCCGGCAGCACCGCCGGCGCCCGCCCCCGCATCCCCGAACGCCCGGACCGGGTCGCCGAGATCGCCCGCGAACTGATCACCATCCCGTTCCGCGAGCCCGGCACCCCGCCCGATCTGGTCTCCCCGATCACCCTGGCCTGGTCCGAGGTCTGGGCCTCGATGTCCGACGGCACCTCGGTCACCTGGCAGAACCGCTTCGCGGCCAACTGGGCCCGGTTCCTTGCCTCGCACGCCTCGGAATTGCGGATGAGCACCTCGCGCGCCGTCCCCGATCTGGACAGCTACCGCGTGATGCGCCGCAACACCGCCGGCATCCCGCACTCCCTCGATGCGATCGAACGCAGCCGCAGGTTCGAGGTGCCCGCCCAGATCCAGGCACACCCGCTGATGCGCCGACTGCGCGAGGCCGCCACCGACACCATCGCGTACATCAACGACATCCAGTCGCCGGGGCGTCGGGGCCGCCGGGTCGCCTCGCACAACCTGGTCATGGTCCTGCGCGACCGCCTCGACTGCTCGTACGACACCGCGCTGCGCGAGGCGACCAGGATGACGTACGAGCAACTCGACACGTTCATGACCCTCCAGGCCTACATGCCGCAGATCTGCGGCGAACTCGGCCTGGGCACAACCGAACGCACGGCCGTGGAGATGAGTGTCGAGGGAATGCGCAACTGGATCCGCGGCTACTACGACTGGGGCCTGCGCTCCGGCCCCTACACCGCGCCGGACGTGATCCCGGACGAACCCGCACACGGCTACGCCGAGGACGCACAACACCCCGCGACCGCACACCTGCGCACCCGTTCGGCCTGACCCGCCGTCACCGACCCTGCTCGCACGACCGCTTCCGCCTCGGTCGGGTCGCGGGCCGGCTGCCGTGCCGCCGTCGCCGCCGCGCCCGACTCACTGCGGTGGTCCCGGATCCGCGTGCGCGGCTCGGGCCATCCACCCCTGGGTCTCGATCGAGATGACGTTCTCGCAGCGCTCCACGAACCGGGCCTCCTCGGCCGGGTCCAGCGGCATCCGCGCCGTCCGGTCGTCGCGCAACCGGCGCAACTGCTCCGCCGTACGGGCGAACGAGATCAGATTCTCCTGGTACCGCACGCCGTATCCGTAGAGCATCACCGACGCCGAGACCGTGGTCACCACCGGCACCCAGGCGCCGAGCCCGGCGTCGTCCGCCGTGCCCGCCACCACCGCGAGGGTCATGCCGGTGAGCGCCAAGACGAACTCCGCGAATTGGATCCGGGTCAGGCCCCGCCGCATCAGCACCACCCGGTCGCGGTAGTAGCCGTCCGCCTGGACGTCGACCCGCTCCCGCACGTAGCCGTCCACATCCGACACGGCCGGCGGCGTCGGGTCGGCCGTCGGGTCCAACTGCGGCAACTCGGCCAGCAGTTCGCCGGCATCGTCCTCGAAGGAGGCGCGCCGTGCGGACAGAGCCGCCCGGCGCTCGGCCTCGCTGCCCGAGTACCGATCACTCGACGTCAAGTAGAGGTAGACCTCGCTCTTGAGGCCCTCGCTGACCGAACGCAACCGCGTCCACGCCTCGACCCGGGCCGGTTGCAGCCGCAGTGACGTCACCAGCGGAACCAACCCGACACACAGCGCGCCGACCAGGGACGACACCTTGCCCGGATCGCCGTCCACCCGGGTGCCCGCCGTGGCCAGGATCGCGCCGCTCACCCCGAGGACGAGCCGAACCAGCCGCCACCGCTGCACCGAGGCCTTGGCCGCGGACGCCGCGAGCGACCACCGGCGCTGCGCACGCCAGGTCTGGGCCAACACCGGATCCGTGACGGTCACGCCGGCCTCCAGGGCATGTTCGCTCGTTCGGGATGCCCGGCCAGTTCCATCGCCCGGCCGTGCGTACGCTTCAACTCGCCTTCACCGGAAGGCGTCAACGGCATCAGCTCGGTCACCTCGATCGAACCGCAGGCGCCGGCCCGATCGGTGACGAACAGCAGCAGCAGGTGCGGGAACGCCGTCCGCAGTTCGCGCAGCAACGCCGCGTCCGGCTGGTGTCTGATCACCACCACGATCGGCCCGGTCTCTTGGGCATGCGCCTGGATCACGTCCCGGAACCCGGCCTCGCCCTCCAACTCGGGGTCGTGATAGCCGTCGTAGTCGAGGTAGCCGGCCACCCGGTCCCGGATCGCGGCGATCAGGCCCGCCACCATCCCGGCCCCGGCCGGCACCGTGACCTCCAAGTGCGGCCACGGACGCGGGTTCCCGCTCGCCCGGAGCAGGTAGGCACGCAGGGTCCCGCCCCGAGTCGCCGCAAGCACCGCGACCCGCCCCTGCGCGCGCCTGCGCAACTCACCCAACTGCACGGCGGCGACCGTGGGCACCCGCGCGTACACGACACTGAGGTCGGCCACCGTACTCGCCGGCTCCGTCCTCAGAACCGGCAGCACCTCGTTCAACGCCCTTACCAGCGGGTCCGGTTCCGGCCGGGGCGCCGGGGCCCGTTCGGTCAGCAGTGCCTCGCTGAGCCGTTCGCGCAACACCCTGCGGTCGAGCCGCTCGCGTACCCCGAGCAGATCCGCGGCGGCCCGCAGTCGGTCCTCGTACGCCTCGGCCAGCGCATATGTCACGGCGTTGCGGGTGGGCGACGAGCGGTCCAGGTGCCACAGCCGGATCTGGGCCAGATCGGTACGCAGCTTGTCGGGCAGCCGGTTGTCGGCGATCTCGTCCTCCGCCCAGTCGCACATGTCCACTTCGCCGAGGTGGATCGCCCTGAGCGCGCTCGCGTCCAGATCGGCCCGCCGTACGTCCGGCAACTTCAGTGCGATGAGGCGGTATCGCGCGTCCGCGCGCCGTCTGCCGTCGGCGATGCTCGCCTCGTAGCCGACGTTCGCCGAATCCAGCGCGTGCCGGGACAGCAGCAGCACGGTGGCCTGGCTGCCGTGCAGTTGGACCGCGATCTCCTGCTGCCACCCGTCACCGCTGCGCAGGAAGTCCTTGTCGTACACGGGCTCGAAGCCCTCGGCCGCCAGCTGCTGCACCAGCGCGTCGCGTGCGTCCAGGCACCGGCAGCAGACCTGTCCGGGCTTGGCCCGCGTGCTGTGGCTGATGAAGATCCGCGGCCGCGGCACCGGCACGGCACCACGCGGTTCGGGGAAGTCATGGATGGTCACGAGCGACCCGCATAGAGCTCGTCGGTCGTCAGCAGGCGGAACCAGCGATATTCGTCGGGGGCGAGGGTGAGCATCGTCGGCGATTTCCCCCCGAGCGGCGGCACCGGATGCGGCGTCCCGGGATCCAGGAGATCCACCAGGGTGCCGCGCGGCAGGCTGGGCGTGGTCAGTGCGACAGCACTTCGGCGCGGCCCCAGATTGGCCACGCACACCACGAACTCGCCCTCGTATCGCCGCAACAGCGCGATCACGTCCGGACCTGGGGAGCCCAACCGGGACACGATGCCTCGGGTCAGCGCCCGCTCTCGACCCCGCGTGCGCAGCAGAGCGGCGACGGCCTCGCTCGCGGGCCCGCTCGGCGGTTCGGCGACGGCACGCAGGCCGGGTAGCGCGAGTGCGATCGAGGCCAGTGCTCGTACGCGCGCCGGATCCTCGTCGGGACGGGCCACGAGCGACACGGCCCAGTTCGGTGCCACGTGCTCATCGCCCGTCGCGAGACCCGCCGCCTCTCGCCACGAACGACTCTTCTGGGCAAGCACGAGGTGGCAACATTCGTCCCGGGCACCCGACATCGAGTCGCCGCTCGCGCCGCGGTCGAGCACGAGCACCCGGCCCGGATGCTCGTCGACCGACCGCCGGAGCGATCGCAGGAAATCCACCGACCCGTCGTCCCGGCCCGTCGAGGTCTGTCCGCCCCAGCCCTCGGGCGACAGCGACACACACACTCCGTCCGCCCCGGCTGCGAGCAACTCGGCGCAGCGGCGCAGCAAAACCGGCGCCCGCTCGGGCCGTATCTCGTCCATCGCGGGCCCGACGGGCAGTTCGGCCAGCACCTTGATCCCGGCTGCGCGGGCCGCACGCAGGAACTTTGACGCCGGATCCGAGCCGAGGTGCACGGGCTGCGTCCCCACCATCGGGAAGGCCACCCGCGCACAGTCGATCCCGGTCCGCCGCAGTGATTCCAGAGCGGCGTCGCCGGCGGGCCCGTCGGACATCGTGGCGACGAGGGTGTCCCGCAGCCAGCCCGTATCCGGTTCGGATCGACGGGCGGGGGCCAGCAGCACGCTCCGGCCGGCTTGATCGCGCAGTTCGACCGGACCACCTCGGCCGACCACGGTGAACGGCCGCGGGTCCGCGCCCGAGACATCGATCGCCCGGAACGGCAGCGGCACCGCATACATCGGGCGCGACGTCATGGGGCCGTCCCAACGCACCAGCCGGCCCTGCCGGTCCACACTCGCACCCCTGGATCCGCTGCGGCTGATCGCCACGGACACGATGTCCGAGCTCAACCCGCCGCCTCGGACGACCTGGGTCGAGTCCCGCGTCGGCATCAGCACCAGTCGCGGACCGGTTTGCGCGTACAGCAGGGGCCGGCCGCCGTGCCCACTGGTGATCGCCGTCGCCGGCAACACGTCGGCCTGCGCCTCGGTCGGCATCCGAGCGCCGCTCGCCAGATCGATGAACTGCGGCGCCGTGCTGCCGGATACGATCACCAGTTCCGACGACTCGACGCCGACCCAGATCCGCAGGCCCGGTTCGGCCGAACGGGACAGATATCTCGGCGGATCGGCCGGCGCATCCGGACGCACGACACACACGCCGTGTTCGTTCGCCACGATCACCCACGGGGTGGGCAACGAGGGATGGGGCGCGGCGACGATCGTGTCCCGGAGCTCTCCCAGACCGCCGAAGTATGCGGTCTCGCTCCCGTCGGTGCGGACGACCACCAACTCGTCCTCGGTGGCCAGCAGGACCGTCCCGGTGCGGTCGTCCGCGCGCAGCAGGCGAGGGGTTCCGCGCAGCCGCATCGTGCGGCGCGTCGTGCCGTGTCGCAGGGCCAGTTCCGACCCGTCGCCCGTCCGGCGCAGCACCGCCCTGAGCTTCCCGTCGGCCAGCACCTCCGACGCCCCGAACACCACCTCTGCGTCCATGAGCAGGACCTTTGGGGTTCCGATCGCCACGTCGGCGTCCGTGGGCCGGCCACTCGTCCGCGGGGCCTCGTCGGTGGAGAACTCGGCCAGGTCGGCGAACACCGCGACCGAAACCCGAATCGTCTCGGCCGCCCCCACCTCCACCGGGTATCCCTGCGTCGGGCCCGCACCGGGCCCCGCCAGCTCGATCCGCACCCGTTCCGCACCCGGAACTTCGAGCACGCGCGAGCCCGGCTCCGGCGGGCGGCTGAGGATCAGGCCGTCGTCGTCGAGCCGTACGCCCAGTTCCGCATGGCCGCGTACTGCCGCACGAGCCGCGGCCACGCCCGCCGGCCCGTGTCGGTCGAGCACCCACTCCGGCGGGTCGACGGCCAGTCGGGTCGCCGCCGAGATCAGCAGCGTGCGGGCGAGGGCACCGGCCGCGAGCACTCGGGGAAGCCTGGGCAGGAAGTGCACCAGCCAGCGGGACACATCCTCGGCCGAAGCGTCATCGGGTGCGTCGGCCGCGATCGCCGCGGCGAATCCGGCCAGTTCCGCGTTCGCATCCGCGTCCGCATCCGGCCCGCCGACATCGGTCATCGCCAATCGGGTGTAGCGACGTACCAACTCCGGTGCCTCGCGCTGCATTTCCTCGGTCAGCGCGTGAACCGCTCGCCATTGGGCCGGGTCCTGGGCAAGGGAGTACCGCAACCCGGCCGCGAGCACCGGATCGAGCACCACGGCCCGCGCGTCGGCCGACTCGACCAGTGGCGAGAACCAGAGGTCCGCCTCCAGGCCCGCGGCACTGGCCGGGACGAACTCCAGCCGGGCCCGCCGGACGAACGCCGGTGTGGCGTGCGGGGCCAGACACAGGGATCGAGCGAGCGTGTGCAGGGGCGGATCGGTCCTGGCCAACCGGTGGAGGTAGGCGTGCACCGTCGGGTGAACGGACTCGACATGCCCGGCGGACACACCGGCAGCCGCGGCCCCCAGGATCGTCCGGCCCTGATCCGTCACCGCCGCACCCCCTTCCGCACCCGTCGACTCTCCCGCCGGGCCGCACGAATCGAGGTCCGGCGATCCAGCGGTACCAGCGCCACCCGTCGCCGCAGAGTCCACGGGTGTGCCCACGCCTCGTACGGCGTCAGGCACACCACCGGGCACCCGGCCCGGCGTACCGCGTCGAGCCAGTCGCGCCATTCGCCGACACCGGCCGCGGAGGATCCGCTGAACGGCAGTCGGCGCAGGCCCAGATCCGACACCACCACCACGGGCGTACCCGCCGCCGGCGGCCGGTAGGCCACCCGCCCGCGCCGCCGCCCCACCACGCGTACACCGCGGCCCGGGGTGCCCCGAAACCGCAGCACCTCGACCCGGCCGCGCCCGACCACCGCGTCCGCGAGTTCGCGCAACCACTGCTGGTCGGCCCGGAAGGGCAGCATGGACTCGCCGCCGTCCAGGACCAGTTGCATGCCCAGTCGAGTGCTCGGCCGGATGCGGAACGGCAACCCGCGCACCGGCGAGCAAGCGGCCATGGCACGAGTCAGCGCGCGTTCGTCGAGGACGCGACCGAATACGTCCGTCGAAGCCACCGCGAACATCACTCCCGGTGCCCAACGCGCCGACCACGGCGGCTTCGGCGCACCGTCGTTCGCGCCGGGGTCGAGCAACCGCCGTACACCGACCGGGTCCCACTCGACCACGCCGTCCGTGCCGCCGGTGCCGTCCGGGCCCGGCGTCGGCCCGCGCAGGGTGAGCACCGAGCAGCCGCCGTCCGCCTCATGGGGTGGTGCCGGCGCGGATCCCGGGCCCGCCGGGAGCGGTTCGTCCCACCGGGCGGGGTCCGGGTCGACCTCGCCCGCCTGCGCCGCCGGTTCCGCCGCGATACCTGCCTGCGCCTCCGGGTCCCCCGCATCGGCCATACCGAGCATCCGGGCGATCTCCGCCGCCGTCGCCGCGTCGGTGACCTCCAGCGCGACGATCGCCCGGATCAGGTCGCCGAGGTGCACCTGCCCCCGTTCGGCCCTCACTCGTGCGTCCTCGCGCTCCCTCGACCCTTGCTCAACGCGACCTCCACGACCAGGTCCCAGGTGTGGCTGCCGGCGGTGACGCCCAGTTCGTGGCATGCCCGCAGGGTGTCGAGGAACTCGGCCGTGCTCGGCCCGGCGGTCGACGCGGCCTCGTTCGCGATCCTCAGCAGGTGGTCCGCCACCTGCTCGGCCATGGATTCGTCGTAGTGGGCCCCGAGATGGCTGCGCGCGACCTTCAACAGGTGTGTCCGGTCCGGGGCTTCGAGGGACAGCAGGATGCAGCGACGAACGAACGGCGCGGGCAGTTCGCGCTCGTTGTTGCTGGTGATCACGACGAGCGGTTCCGCGCCCGGGCGGGCCCGGACCTCCTCGCCGTCCGGACCGGTGAACCGCAGCGTGTCGAGTGGCACCAGCAGGCTGTTCGGCAGGTCCGGGTCGGCCTTGTCGATCTCGTCGATCAGCACCACCGACTGCGGCGCAGGCCCGGTGTGCCGACCGTAGGCGACCGCGGCGGGTTGCTTGTCCGCGGGCCCGGGCACGGTCCGATACGGGTCGAACGCCTTCCACAGCACGCCCTGCGCGCAGTAGGCGCCGATCGTCGGCGCGACCTTGCGAATCTGCGCGTCGTTGAGCCGGCGGAGCGCGTCGAAGCGCCAGAGCAGGTCCTCGGGTTCGGTCCGCGCGGTGATCACCTCGGTGTGGCAGACCCGTCCCAGATACCGCGCCACGTTCGGTGCGAGTGTGGACTTGCCGGATCCGGGCGGCCCGAACACCAGCAGCGGTCGGCGGGTCGCCAGGGCGACGTTGACCGCGAGCACGATCCGTTCGTCGTCGAACACGTATACGCCGTCGCGCGTCGTCGCGTCGCCGTCCTCGAAATCCGGTGCGGAGGAGGCGGGGAGCGGCTGGAACGGGTCGAACGCCATGGCTTTGGGCACGGCTCCAGTGTGCCGTCCGACCCGGTGCCTCGGTACGGATTCCGCGGCAAACGCACCCGATCCGAGCCCGGCTCGCTCGCCGCTGGGCCCGAAGCGCTCACCACCGAGCCCGAATCCGGCCATCCGTCTGACAGGATCCGATGCCGTGCGGATATCTCCGATTCATCTCGACGCGGACACCGCCGGCGTGCTGCGGCGCGACCTGCCGATCATCGCGAGCGCGTTCGTGCCGACCGGCGGCGCGCTGGTCTGGCGGATCGGCGCGCAGGCGGTCCTGCCCGCCTTCCTCGCCTTCGCGTTGCTCGCGTCGGCGCTCGTGGTGTGCGACGCGCGGTTGATGCGGCTGCCGGATCCGCTGACCCTGCCGGGATATCCGTTGCTCGCCGCGCTGTTGCTGATCCCGTTCGACCGGGACGCCTACCTCCGCGCGCTGTTCGCGATGGCCGCGGCGTACACCGTGCACCTGGTCCTCGCGCTGTGTGGTGTCGGCATCGGCCTGGGCGACGCCAAGGCGGCGGGTCTGGTCGGCCTGGTGGTCGGCTGGTTGTCCTGGGCGGCGCTCGGACAGGCGCTGGTGTCGGCGTACGTGTGCGTGGGCCTGTACGCGATCGGGCTCGCCGTGAGCAGGCGCGCCGGCCGCGGCAGCGTGGTTCCGTTCGGACCCTTCCTGCTCGGCGCCGCGGTGCTCGTGCTCCTGGTTCGCGGCACCTGATCGGGACGGCCCGGACGAGGCCGCGTGACGGGGGCCGAGCCGGTGGGCGAACCGGCGACCCGCGCCGATCCGCCCACCGCCCGTTCAGTCGTCCAGCAGGTCGCGCAGCAACTCGACGGTGAGCGGCTCGGGTTCCGCGCCGAGTCCGGCGAGCAGACCGTCCAGCCGATCGACGTAGTAGTCCAACTCCGCACGGTCGCCTGTTATGTGCGTGGCCCGGAACATGGTGCGATACAGCATCTGCGACTCCGGGCACACCACCAGACCGACCGAGCAGGCCCGCTTGGCGGCCTGCGGGTCGTGGTTGTCCAGGTGGTAGTCGGCCAGTCGGGCGGCGACATCGACGATCTCGGCGATCATCTGCTGCCGGAACGGCTCGGCCCAGACGTAGCGGCGCGGGCCCACCCCGTCGAACGGCGCGTCGCGCACTATGTCCAACGCCCTCGCGTAGTCCATCGCCACCTCGTGACTCCCGTACAGGCCGGGCGCCACCAATTGGCGGAAGCGGAACCAGTCGCAGGCGAAGCCCGGCCCGAACGCGTAGCCTCCGCCGCCGACCGCGGCCGGCAGGTGACTCGTTCCGTCCTGGCCGGTGCCCACCCAGCGGCGCAGCTGGCTGATCGCCGAGTTGCGTGCGGTGGCGGTGACGCCCAGCGGCCAGACCGCGGCGTCGAGTTCGGTCAGCGGGCGACCCGGGTGCAGCGCGATCCACGCGGCGAGTTCGGTCAGCCGGGCCCGGCGGCCGTGCTCGACCTCCTCACCGACGCCGATCAGGTCGACCTGACCCAGTATGCGAATCTCCGGGTAGGTCGGTGCGAAGCCCTCCGAGAGTTGTCCGGGCGCGGCCGGGGCCTCGGCGGGCAGTGCGGCGACCGGCGGCGCGACGTCCCAGGTGGACCCCACCTCCGGAGCCTCCGACACGGCCGCCTCGGGGTCCGGCGCGACGACCAGGAACATGCCGGAGTCCTCGGCGGTCAAGCCCTCCTGCACCTGCCCCGGCGCACCCCAGTACTCGGCGGACGGCATCTCGACGCCGCCCGCGGCGCTCTCCGCCGGCTTCGGCAGCGCGTCCCCCGGAGCGGTCGGCACCGCAGCGGTGCGCTCGCGCTCGCCGCCCTGCATCAGGTCGACTTCGTCGTCCGGACCCAGTACCTGGACCCCCGGGCCGGTCAGTACGTCGGCACGGACACCCCCGTGTCCGTTGGCGGCGTGTGCCGGGTAGGCCGCGTAGCCGCCGTCCCGGGCGTCCTCGACATCCCACGACGGGGCTTGTTCTCCGGTGCTGGTCCGGGCGTCGATCGGCACTGCTGTTCCCTCGTCCGGGGCCTCTGCGGCCGCCGCCGGATCCGCCGGACGTCCGGCTTCCTCGGCGGATGCGTAGGGGTGGTCCTCGGGATCGTCCACCCCTTCGAGTCCTATTTCTTCGTGCCCGGCGTCCGACACCGACCGCTCGTCGACCACCAGGTCGCGCTCGGCCGCCGGTTCGGGAACGACGGGCGCTCCGAAGACCGGTTCGCCGAGGGTCGAATCCGCCGGGTCCGCCGCATCGGACGCCGCTGTCCCGGGCGCCGCCGCCCCGAACGCCTCGTCCTGTGAGCCCGGTTCCCCGAGATCCGGCGCGGCGACGAGAGCGTCCTGGGCGTGCGGCTCGGCATACACCGACCCGGCACGGACCGACCCGTCGGCGGTCGGCTCCTCGAAGGATGACGGCACCGACGCTTCACCGCCATATGGCGGATGCGGGTACGGCGGTTTCGCATACGGCGGTTCGGCATATGACTGTTCCGGATACCCGGGCTCCGAACCGACCTCGGCGGCGGGCCGCTCGTCGACCGCCGGCTCGGCCGCTCCGGTCGACCCGGGGTACGTCTGCGGCCCCACCGCACCCGCACCGTCCGAACCGGCAGGCGAAGGCCGGAACAGCTGCGGCTCGTCGCCGCGTTCCGCCTGCCCGGACTGCCCGGACTGCTCGGACTGCGCGGACTGCGCGGACTGCGCGGACTGCGCGGACTGCGCGGACTGCTCCGGGTCGTACTCGTGCGGGTCGTCGGGCAGCCAGGGAAGGGGCAACGAGCCGGTGTCCTCCGGCGATCCCACACGCCGCTCGATCCGCTCCGGCGGCGCCAACGGCCGTCCGGTAACCGGATACACCGCAGCGCCCCAGGAGCCCGAGCCGACCCGGCCGCCCGCATTCGGTGCCGGCGCCGCGAACGCCCGCTCGTCCGGCTCGGGATCGGTGGGATCGGGCTGGTAGTAGTCGGGAGACGCCTCGGCGCTCGCGTCCGGTTCGGTCGCGGTGCCGCCGCCCATCCGGGCCGGCCGCTCCATCCCGCCGACCGCGGACCACGCGGCCGAGGAGATGCTGCCACCGGCAGCTCCGGCACCCACCTGGACGGGTTCCGGCTCGTGGTCGGCTCGCTGACCCGGGATCAGCACCTCGTCGGCGGGCACCCCGTCCAGATCCTTGGAGACGGTGAACATGCTCACCAGCGCCTGGTACTGGGGGTCTTCGAGGCGCTGCACGTGTACGTCGGTGTTGATCCGGCTCGGCGTCACCAGGCCCGGCACCGTGGGCAGTCGGGTCACGCCGAGTCCGCTGAGCCAGGGCTCGGCGTGGATCGGCGCGATGATCGCGGCGGCCGCACGCGGGTAGGTGTTGGTCAGTCGCTGGATGTGCGGCACGTGTGCCTCGGTCAGCGGCTCCAGGGACAACACGATCTCCGGCGGCCAGGTGTCCGGCAGGATGCCCTTGGTGCGAGCCTGGCGCGGCGAGGTGAGCTTGGCGTCGTCGAGGAGCCCGACCACCTCGTCCGACCAGGTGGCCAGTCGGCCGAGAGCCTCGTCCAACGAGTAGGCGTAGCGCAGTTGTTGCCGGCCCTCGCGTTCGACGTCGCGCAGTTCGCGACCGAAGCCGACCACCGTCACGCACAGATCGTCGCTCCACACGTTGGACAGCAGCTCGACCGCCAGCGCGCGCAACACCGCGAGATTGTCCGCGCCGGAGCCATCGGTGAGCCCGACCACGCCGAGCGATTCGAGATCGATCAACAGCTGCCGGCCGTCGTCGGTTTCGCCCAATACGGCGAGCGCGGGATAAGGCGCGGGCACGTTGGCCGCCGCACTGGTGTGCAACAACTCGGCGTCCGCCGGGCAGGTCCAATGCATGTGGTCGCCGTGCACCGCCTCGAAGGGATACAGCGGCGGGGACGGCGCGGCCAGATGCAATTCGAGTTGACGATCGGTCAGCTGCACCGAGTCGATCAGCGGCAGGGTTCGCCCGGTGTCCGACATCCGGGCACACAGGGTCCTGAGGGTTCGATCGAACAGGTCCAGCGCGTCCGGGGTTTCGGTCGCCCGCAGCTGTTGTTCGAGGTCTGCGGCTCCCGGCGCGGGCATCGCGATCCGGCGGCCGTCCCGGCGTACCGACTGCTGGAGCCGGCGGCGCACCAGCAGTGCGCCCAGCACCGCCGCGGCACCGACCGCCCCCAGCGCAATGGCGCCGATCGGCACCGCATCGCCGCTCGTGCTCGGAACCTCGGCCCGGCTACCGGTCGGATTGCTGTTCTCGGACTTCTGCTTCGGCGCCTCGCTCGGCTTGGCGGGGGCGCTCGGCGCCGTGATCGGGTCCTGCTTGGCGATCTGCGGCGGAGTCTCGACGAACGGCTTCTGCTCGGCGGCGGGGGGCAGTTGCCGTTGTTGCTGCTGCGGTGGTGGTTGCGGCGCCTGTTGCTGTTGCGGAGGCGGTTGTTGCTGAGGTTGTTGTTGCTGGGGCGGCTGCTGCTGTGGTTGCTGCTGCGGCGGCTGTTGGGCCTCGTTGCCGCCGGCGCCGGGGATGGACAATGTCCACCCGGGTTCGATCGCATTCGGGTCGGTCAGCACCGAGCCGCTCGCTTGCGGCTTGTCCTTGTTGGCGGCAAAGATCTCCGGATAGCGGTCGCCGTCGCCGAGCAGCTCCTCGGCGATGTCCGAAAGGGTGTCGCCGGGCTTGACCGTGACCGTCTGCGGCAGAGCCTTCTTGTCGTCACGCCGGTCCCCGGGCCCGGTCTCGGGCGCGTGCGCGGCCTTGACCTCGGCGGGCGGTGCCGCATTCGCGGGCAGCGCGAGCACCCAGCCCACCTCGACATAGTCCGCCGCATCGAACCGCTGGCCGTTCGCCATCACCTTGCCGTCGTTGAGCTTGGCGATCTCCGTCCACCGCTTGCCGTCGCCGAGCCGTTCCTCGGCGATCGTCCACAACGAATCACCGCGCTGAACGGTATGCGTGGGCCCGGCGCTCGGCCCGGGTTCCTGTACCCGGACCGGGATTTCCTGCTCCACCACCGTGCTGGGCGCACTCGCGACGCTGTCCGGCAGATGCGGAGCGGCCTGCGCCTGCCCCGCGGCAAGCGCGGTGCCGGTGGGCAGCAGCAGCATGATGCCGCCGATCAGTGCCCCGGCCGCCTTCTGGCTCCAGCCCAGGCCGCGGATCCGCGGTGCGGACAACCCCCGGACCTGGGCCGGGATTTCCACCACGACGGAGATCGCGAAGCACAACCACGCGATCCACGCGATGATCGCGAGGGCCGCGATGAACCCGCTCCCGTCGTCGGGAGCGGTCAGGATCTTGGTGACCTCGTTCAGTCCGGGTAGTCGGCGCGGCAAGAGTGTCGTGGTGGCCACGACGAGCAGCGCGGGCAGGCCGACCAGCAGCGCGAGCAGAACGGCGAGGCTGAGCAGGCCACGCACGAGGTCGAACAGGAAGCGGCCGAGACCACGGCGCCTGCCGCGGTCGTCACGGCTGCGAGCGTGCGCCCCGGGACCGGAACCGGCGCCGGGACGAGGGCCTTGGGTAACGGTCACGGTGCGTCCTCCGGGGTTTGGATCCCATGGACGAGCCCGGCACGGGCATGGCCTTTGACGGTGACGGTGGAGACGCCGAAGAAGGCGGCCACCTTGGTGTTGTACTTGAGCCTCACGGAGACTTCGATGCTGCGGCCGTCGAGAGCAACGTCGACTTCGGGATGGGGTTCCACCGCCGTTCCGGCGAGATAGTCGAGCGCTGCCCTCTTGGCACTTTCTTCGGGCACCACGATCGCCGTGCCCGGAATGGCCTTGGTGGGGTCGATCGCCTGCCCGGCGGCACGTGCCGCTTCCTGGGCAAACGCATCGGCTTTGGAATCCGCGCGCAACTTGCCGCCGCCGTCGACCACCAGCCCGACAAGCAGAATGATCACCGCCATCATGATCGCGAGCATGATGGCCAGCGAACCCCGATCCCCGGGGTCGGCGGTGACGCCCCTGTCGCGCGCGCGGATTCGCCACACGGCCGTCACTTCGGCGACCTCTCCCGGTAGGTGTCGATCACGGAAGTGAAGGTGCCATGCATGGTCTTCGACCCCGGGATGCCCGGGAAGGCCACATCGGACAGCGAGACCTTGCAGGCGACCGTCACGGTGACGGTGGCCGCGGTACCGACCTTGACGCTGAACCCGGAGGTGTCGACGACGGTTTCGGCCGAGCAATCGATCCCGTCCTGGGCCAAGGACCGCTCCACAGCCGCCATCGCCCGCGTACGGGCGGTCGCTTCGTCGCGCGCGATCGAGGCCTCTCGCGCCCCGGCCTTCGCCGCCGCATCGACCCCGTTGCCGGCCAGCGTGGTGCGCCCGAATGCGATGACCAGACACAGGAATCCGATCAACACGGGCGCAAGTACCGCTGCCTCCAAGGCGAACGACCCCTCGTCCGCCCGCAGGCTCCCCCTGTGCACCCTCGCCCCCCAGGTCTTCATCGGCCCGCTGTCGTCCACCGCTCGACAACGCCGTCCGCGTGTTGCGTGATCGTCAGACTCCCGATGCCGGGCACGATCGACAACGACGTGCCCTCGACGGTCACCTTGAGCCGGCTGCCGTCGACTCGCTCCGGAGTCACCTTCAGGTCTTTGAGCATTCCCCCGCTGAGGTCTTTCGCCACATCCCGGCTGCGCTTCTCCGCGTCCCCGATGTTGCCGCCCTTGTGCCGACCCTCCTCGACGCCCTCCTTTGCCGCCTGCATCGCGACTTCGCGCGCGTACCACCACAGGCATCCCTGGATCACCGCGAGCAGCACCAGGATGAACACCGGGAAGATGATCGCCATGGTGATGGACATGCCGCCGCGATCCGGGCCGCCTGCCTTGCGCAGGCGGCGTCGGATCGCGTCGGCGGGAAAGCCGCGTGGCACCTTGTTCACGAGAACGGGGTCCGGATCCTTGGGCATCGGGTCTTCGGGGGTCGGATCTCTAGGCGTTCGGCTTCGGCTCCTTGTAGTCCTTGTCGGAGTCCTTCAGGCCCTTCTGGTACTTCTGGTACATGGCGTAGATGACCGCCGCAATGCTGACCGCGGCAACGATGAGCACCGCGACGATGATCGCCGTCTCGATGCTGACCGCGCCGTGGTCGCGCTCCTTGCGCAACCGCCGATAGCGGTCCACCACACCACCCGTGACCATCAACACGAAGGCGATCGGGGCCGGGGCCAGTCTGTGTACGGCGGTTTCCACGCGATCGAGTACCGCGGGGGACGAGGAACCGGTTTGCATTGCCTGCACTCCTTCCGGAGAACGGCTCGGAGTCCGAAGGTCGTTCATACCGAGAAAATCCGGGATATTGCCGGGAATCCGAGCAGGATTCCCATGATCACCACGAGCATCGTCCCCGGAACGGTGAGCCGCTCCGAGTCCGCGTTCGCCTGTTCGTGTTCGTTCGCGAGCAGTTCGATGCGCAGCGACTGAGACCGGGCCCGCAACGTGCCGTACACCGCGGCACCTTCGGTGCCCGCCATCTCGATGATGTCCGCCACGTCGGCGAGTTCCGGAAGGTCCAGATCCTTGGCCAGGTCGCGCAGGCCGTCCCAGGGGTCCGCACCGCTCACCCTGGCCCGCGCCAACGCGTCCTGGATCCGGGCGAACGCCCAGCCGTCCCCCACGGCCGCGGCCCGCTCCAGCGCCTCGGCCGGGCCGGCGTCACCGGCACGGCCGAGCGCGACCAGGTCCAGATAGGCGGCCGCCGCGTGTTGGAATTCGGTCCGGGCGGCCTTGGCCTGGTCGCGCAGCGCGAAGTCCGGAATGAACCACATCCCCGCCGCCACCCCCAAGGACAGGAACAGCGGTACGTAGAACGCCACTCCGATGCCGGTGGCCACCAGCACCGCGGAGAGCATCGCCGGAAGCAGCAGGCCGAGCAGGGCCATCAGCGCCTTCGTGCGGACGAACTGCGCGACCGTCTCGCCGACCAGGTCGAGTTCACGGTGCGGCACCCGGAAACCGGGGATGCGTCGGGCCAGCGTGACGAGTTGATCGTCGTACTTGCTGCCGGTCTGCTCGGTACGCCGCTTGGGCGTGCCGGAGAGCCGATTCAGCGCGTTGCCCAGGTCCGGCGGCGCGGGCCACAACTCGCGCACGAGCAGCGCGACGCCCGCGCCCAGGACACAACCGCTGACGATCACCGCGGGTGGAATCACGACCACTCACCCCGCAACACGGGTGCGCTGTGCACACCTTCCGCCTGTTGCGCATCCACCGCTTTGGCGGCCTTGACCACGCTGCGCGGATCGGCGACCAGGAACCGGGGCTTGGCCCGATCGGTGGCCAGCGACCGCATCCACATCAGCGTGCCGATATAGGCCATCGCCAGCAACAGCAGGACCAGTTGTCCCGCCACGCTCCCGTACGGCTCCGCGTAGCTGCGGTTGATCACCACGACCAGGGCGGTCACGCCGAGCGTGATGTAGGTGATCCAGCGCACGGCGATCCGGGCGCCGGCCCGGTCCGCCTCGATCGCGCGGCGCTGGCGCACCTCTTCGCGCACCGTGCCGGCCAGGTCCTTGAGCGCCATCGCCAGGCCGGGGCCGCGGTCCGCGGAGCGCAGGATCAGCGCCGCCGCGATCTTGTCCGCGGTGGCGTCGCCCAGGTCGGCGGCGAACGCCCGCAGTGCCTCGTCCGGACGCCATCGCGATTGCAACCGGCTGACCAGGTCGCCGACTTCCTCGACGATCGGCTCCGGACAGGTCGCGCGTGAAGTGAGGATCGCGTTCTCCAGGCCGGCACCCAGCTCGATCAGGTCGGCGATCCGCCGGGTCCATTCGGCGAGCGCGTCCAGCCGGTTGATGACGGTGCGGTCGCTCTTGGTCGGTGCGAGCAGCCACGGCAGTCCCGTGAAGGCCACGATCACCAGGAGGCCGGCCATCAGGAAACCGGTGAACAGCCAGACCAGCGCGGCCACCACGATCCCGATGCCCAGTCGTACCCGCCGGGCGGTGCGTTGCCGGGCGCTCACCGGACCCGACCGCATTCGCCGCACGGCCAACTCCAGACGTCCGGGCGGCTTGGGCGTGGGGTCGTCGTAGGTGCCGACGAGTCCGACGACCAAGCCGATCAGGCCGCCCACAAGCAGGCAGCCGCACACCGCGACCAACAGCGCGTCACCCATGTCCGTCACCCGCCCTGATGCAGTTTCAGCTGCAACGGCCGCCAGCCGTGCGGCTCGTCGAGCAGATGCGGACTGAACCCGGCCCGGATCAGGTCCGGCATGTCCGAGGGGTACATCCGGGCCATGCCTCGCGGATCGTCGCCGGTCGGCGCGAAGATCGTGTTCACGGCCGGGCGGCGGTGCTCGCCCATCCCGGTCACCTCCAGCACGTGCGACACGAAACGATGCCGCTTCCCGCCGATCGCCGTCTCGTCGATCATCCGTACGAAGACGACGTAGTCGACCGCGTTGGAGGCCAGCCGGTAAGCCAGTTCGGGGCTCATGTGCGCGCCGTACTCCAGGCAGAGTTCGGCTATCCGGTCGAAGATCATGTCCGGCTCGCGCACGTGCAGCGTGCACATCGAGCCGCCCTCGCCGTTCGTCATCACCCGCAACATCGGCACGATCTCACTGGAGCGCACCTCGCCGACGATCATCCGGGACAACGACATGCGCAGCGCGGAGGGGATCAGTTCGCCGATGGTCAACTCCCCCGCCGACTTGCCGTCGATGCCCCGCTCGCCGTTGCCCTCCCGGGCCTCGATCGCGACCACCTGGCGCAGGTGCCCCAACTCGTGCAGGAAGAGTTCGAGTTCGGTCTCGAAGGTGCCGATCCGCTCGTCCCGGGGGATCTCGTGGGACAGCGCCCGCAGCAGCGAGGTCTTGCCCACACCCTGGGTGCCGCAGATGATCAGGTTCTTCTTGGCCCGGACCAGCGAGCCCAGAAAGGCAGCCAGGGTGCGGTCCAGCGTGCCCAGGCCGATCAGTTCGGCGAGCCGCACGTCGCGCACCCGGTGCCGACGGATCGTCACGTAGGTGTGCGGGGTGACCTCGGTGATCGCCTGGAGGCGCGAGCCGTCCGGCAGCCGCAGGGCCAGTGTGGGCTGCGCGGTGGAAAGGGTGCGTTCGCCGCTGCCGTGCCGTCGGGCCAGGTCGCGGAGCAGCTCGCGTAGCTCCTCGTCGGAGGAGGTCAGTGGCGGTACCTGGACGCGGGGCCGGTCGGCGTAGTCCACCCAGACCGTGTCGTAGCCGTTGACCAGGATGTTCTCCACCGCGGGGTCGGTCAGGTACGGCTCCAACGGCCCGGCCCGGAACAGCCAGTCCCACACCGCGCGGGCCATTGCCCGGTCCTCGGCGGGAGTGGTGGAGATGCCGCGCTCGCGCGCGGTGATGTCGGCCCATTCGGCGACGACCTGGGCAACGATCGCCCGGCCGCGCTGCTCGCGGTCCTCGTTGGTCAGGCCGGGTGACAACTTGTCGAATTCGTGCAGCTGTTCGGCCGCGCGGTCCTTCAGTATCCGCACCAGGGCCGGGTCCACCACCGGTTCGCCGGAGGGGTTTCGGGGTGGCTTGGCGGTGGTCGTGGCGGGCGCCTGTCCGGCGGGCGGAGGTCGGCGGCTGACCGTACCGACGCCGTTCGCGCTCACGCTCGCGGTCGGCGGCACGGTGAACATGCCGTCCCGACCGCCGGCGTGCCGGGACGCGCCGTTCAGCAGCCCGTTCGGGGGCGCCGACGCGGCCGGCGGAACCGGTGTGCCGTTGGCGGGTGTCGGCGGCGGGGTGTGGCCCACGGCGGGGGTGAGCGAGCCCGCGCCCGCCGACCAGGTCTGCCCGGGAGCCGCGTCGGGTCCGGCCGGGGTGCCTCGCTGGAACCCCTCCGGCCAGGTACGCAGCGGCGGCGCCGGCGGCGCGTACAGCACGTCCTCCGCCTCCGGCAGGCCCGGAACGACATGCATGTGCGGACGGTGGCCGGTCTCGACGGGTGGCTCGGGTTCCGGTTTGTTGTGCGGATCCGGGTGCAGGGGTCGCGCGTTATCGAACATGACCCGCCTCCTCGCCGGCCGGCCGGTGCGCCGGTTCGGCCTCGGGTCGCGACTCCGGCTCCGCCGGCCGGCGGATGTAGGCGGCGGCCTGGGCCCAACCGTCCCCCGCCATGGGCGCGTCGGGCCCGGACGGCAACTCGCCGCCGGGCGCCGGGCGCGGCGCCAGCCGCATCCGGCGCTGGTTGGCCAGGGCCAGGGCGGCTTCCGCGGTGGTGCGCGCGGCCCGCATGAACTTCGAACGCAGGAAGCGTTTTCCGGTGTCCCCTTCGCCGGCGGACAACACCCGGGCACGTTCCGGATCGAACGGCAGCAGGCCCAACACGGGCGCCTCCAGGTGCTTGCCGATCTCCTGTCGCGCGTACCGACCCTCCTCGATCACCACGAGCGCGATCGAGTCCGAGCCCGTCCCGTGCGTGTCGAGGTCGTTGCGCAACGAGACCAGTCGGGGCTGCGCCTGGGCCAGCGAGGGCAACGTCCCCCGTACGACCGGCAGTACCAGATCGGCCCGGCGCGCGGCGATCGCCGACGCGCCCGTGGTGCCGCGCCGGCCGAGGTCGATGATCACGTCGTGCGGGATCTGTTGACTGCCCAGGCCGGCCGCGAGTTGCGAGATCGGATCCCACGTGTAGGCCAGTCCGGAGGCCTGGGTGGGGTCCACCAGGCCGGGCAGCAGCAGCCGTTCGCGCCGACCGTCGGACAGGTCGACCAATTGGCGGAAGAACGCGTCCACCAGGTTTCCCTGACGATGCGCCACACCCAGTTGGTGCAGGCCGTATTCGGCCGAAACCCGACCCTGGAGCGCGCCGGCCAGGATCGAACCCCCGTCCGGGTCGGCCTCGATCAGGATCACCCGACGGCCGGCCGGCAGCGGCCAGGTGAGCAGGAGCGCAAGCGCGGTCGAGGTGGCGCCGGGCGCGCCGGCGCCACCGGTGACCGCGACGACGGTCATGGGGCCCCTCCGGTCCTGGCCGGTGCCGCGTCCGCGTTGCCCGTGTTCAGCACCACGATGGAGAACCTGCCCTCGGCCACCTGGAGAGCCAGCACCGGACCGTCCTTGGCGGGGACCGCCACGTCCAGGACGGACTTGTCGGAGCTCGAAGCGGAGTCCGTGGCGCCGGAGCGGATCACCGTGGCCGCGGTGGTGATCGGTTGCGCCGCCGTGGGGTTGGTATTGCCGCCGGCCACGGGTACCGCGGTCACGACCAGGATCCGGGTGCCGGGAGTGACCCGCTGCACCGGCATCTTGGTCCCGTCCACGGCGATCGGGACGAGCGTCTCGCCCGGCTGGATCGCAATCCGCTCGGTGACCTGATCCGAGGTCAACAGTGTGCCCGCGCGCAGCTCGACGGCGGCGCGTTTGCCCACGATGACGGCCTTGGAGCCGGATCCGATCGGGCGCAGTCCGGGCGCGTCGTTGATCTCCACGACCCGCAGGTCGTCGGCGGCGATGGTCTGGCCGTACGGCACCGTGCGCGCGACGGCGAGCACGGGCACACGTTTGTCGCCCATTTGATAGAACGCCGCCGACCCGAGTCCGCCGGCCGCGATCAGCGCGACCGAGAGCGCGATGAGCGCCGGCCGCCGGCGTCTGGCGCCGAGGCTGCGCGTAGGCGTGACCGGCATCGCGCCACCGGCGGCGGCGCCCTGCGACACGACGCCGTTACCCGATGGCCGTTCCGTAGCTGCCTTCACCACCGGCTCCGCCCCCTTGCTCTGCCGGGTCCACCCAGGTTCCGTGCGGACCGTGATCCACTTCGGAGCTACCGCTCGTATCTTCCACCACACACACTGTCAGGTGAATGGTGAACGGCCCGAAAACAGCCGCCGAAGTCGATCATTCGAAGCTTTCCGAAACAATTTCCGACCACGTCAACCAGCACGATCGCGGACGCCATATGACGAACCCGACCCCACCAAAGATCACGGGCAAGCATCTCGTTCCGGACACCGAACGGGCCCCACGATGGTCCCGAAACGAGGCCCTCCGCAAGCACTTTCGGGCAATTGTTGGCCGGCCGAGTTCTACGCGCACCGTGATCGCCCGGACGTGATAACGCACTGCCGACCCGACGCTGCGAACCGTACTCGACACGCTGCGTGGGCGAGCACGGGGTCTCGTCGGCGAATCCGGCGAAGGGGTTGAAGTGTCGTCAAATCGCTTAGGTGGCTGTGGGGGTCGGGAGTTCGGGCGTGGGTCGGTGGTCGGGGGCGGCGTGGGTCGACGGATGGAAGGTCTCACCTCGGGCGGTTCCGGGTGCGGGCCATCCCGAGCCGGCGGCCCCGAGGAGGGCGGTCCCGGGAGTGTGCGGTCCCTGCACGGGCGGTCCCGTCTGGGGTGAGCCCAGGGCGGGTTGCCTCGTCGCGGCGGCCTCAGGTCCTTCGGCGGACGGCCGTGACCGGGAGGTGTCCGGGGCGAGGCAGCGCGCTCGTCCTCGGCCGGGACGGCCTGCCGGGTGCGGGTCGGAGCTGCCATCGGGCCGCCACGGTCGCGACGGTGGTCACGATCTGGGCCAGGAACAGGTGTTCACCGATGCAGCGGTGCACGCCCGCGCCGAACGGCATGTACACGCCCCGCACATGCCCGCGATAGCCCGGCTCGGCCCATCGGTCCGGATCGAAGCGCTCGGGATCCGGAAACAGTGCGGGATCCCGATGCAGGGCATGGTGGCTGTACAAGACGTCGCTGCCGCACGGGATGTGATGGCCCATCACGTCCACGTCGCGATTGGCCCGGCGAACCACCAGCCAGGGCGCGTACAACCGAAGCGTCTCGTCGACAACACACCTTGTATATACGAGAGCTCCGATGTTCTCGGTGGTCACCGGTCCGCCGGCCAACACCTCGTCGAGCTCGGCATGCAGGCGTTTGCGCACGTCCTCATGCCGCCCGATCTCGTGAAATACCCACGAAAGGGTGGCATTCGTGTTGTCGTTGCCGGCGATCAGCATCGACACCACCTCGTCGCGCACCAGTTCGGGCGACATGTCCATGCGCGCGAACTCGCCGAGCAGACCCGTACCCGCACCGGCGTCCACGGCCGAGGCGATCGCCGCCCGCAACCGGCGACCCGTCTCGGCGAAGCGCCGATTGCCGGGTGTCGGCAACTGCCGTGCCCACTCCGGCAACACGGTGCGGGTGAACACCTCCTGGATGAACACCGGCAGCGAACGCCGTACCTCGGCCACCGCCGCGTCGGCGGCCGGATTCTCCCCGAAGATCAACCGGCCGAGCGTGCCGAGCCCGAGTTCGCTCATCTCCCGATCGAGCGCGAGCGTGGCCCCCGGCAACCACTGCGCACTCGCCTCCTCGGCCTGGCGGCGGATCAGCTCGACGTACCCGCCGATCCGCGACCGCTGGAACGCAGGCTGCAGGGTCCGCCGTTGGCTGCGGTGCAGGGGCCCGTCGGATGCGGCAAGGCCGTCCCCGATGTGCAGCCGGGCCTGCTTGAAGAAACCGTCCCGCTCGATCGTGTCCGCGTGTTCGACCAGGACGCAGCGCACGAGGGCGGGGTCGTTGAGGACGTACAACTCCTTCGGCCCGACCCGGATCCGCACGATCGGCCCGTGGGCACGCAGCGACGACACGAAGTCCCAGCGGCCGCGCAGCAACGCCGGAGTATGGCCGAGCAGCGGAACTGCGCCCGGGGCGATCGGGACCACGTTACGACTCCTTGGGTTCGGACGGCTTGCCGAGCGTATTGGACGCACCTTCGGAGGCAGAGGGTCGGTGGGAGGCGGGGCGGTACCGGGATTGGGGTCTCGCGCGCCTGGCGTGTATCGGGTCGGGGGCGGGTGGTGTGTGGCCCGGGCGGGACTCGGGGTGGGGTGGGGGTGGGGGTCGTGGCCGGGGCCGAGGCCGGACCGGGCTTGGGCTCGAGGGTGGGCGCGGACTCGGGCTCCCGCTCGGGGCCGGACTCAAATCCGGGCTTGGGCTCGGGAGCCGGGCTCGGAGTCGGGACCTGGCTCGGAGTCGGGAGCCGGGCTCGGGCTCGGGTGCGGGCTCGGTGTTGGCTCCGATTCGCGCTTGGACTCAAGTTCGGGCAGGACCGGGCTCGGGGTCCGAACCCGGGCTCAGGGATCCGGACTCGGGGTCCCGACTCGGGCCAGGATCCGGACTCGGGTTCGGTGTCGGCGGTTCGGTGTCGGCCTCAGATTCGGGCCTGGGCTCGGGCCTGGCTCGCTTCGGGCTCAAGGTCCGGCCTCGCGGCCGCTGCCGCGCCCGGGATCAGGCTCGGGCTTGGACTCGGCTCCGAGCGGGACCCGGCCCCTCCCCCGCCCCCGGCTTGTCGACCCATGTGCCGGGCGAGGGTCGGTACTTCGCCGGCCCCGCCGGACCGCGGTTCCGCGTGGCCAGGCCACCCGATTCCTGCCGCACGCCACCGGTCGTCGCGCGCGGGGCGCCCGACACGCCTCCGTCGTCCGCCTTCGGACCCGCCGGACCCGCCGGACCCGCCTGGCCCCCCGGGCCCGGTTGCCGGTTCCGCCGGTCGCCGTTCGGTGCGCCCGGGCCGATGCCCCTGTTGCCCCTGTCCACGTACGGCTTACCCGGCGTGATCACTCCCGCCCTGCCGGGTCCGGGCGGTCGGACCTTCCGCGGCGGGACCGGCGCGAGATCGTTCGCGGTGGGCGGCCGGTCCGAAACGGCGGTCGGCATCGGGTCCCTACGTTGGCCGGTCTCGACCGAAGTCACCGAAGCGGGCTCCTGCTTCGGCTCGTCCGCATCCGAGGCGGGCGCGATACCCACCCAGGCACCCAGCGCGATGCCGACGGTCGCAAGTGCGGCCCCGATCGGCCCCGCCCGGCGCATGGTCCGCCCGGGAGCGCGGTCTTGACGGTTCATCACGTATGTACCCCTTCGCTCTCACCCGCTCGGCGAATGTCGGTCGCGAGCGGACCCGGACCTCACTGAAGAGACATACGCCCGCCCACCGGCCCGCGTTGCATTCCGCGGCCACCTCGGCCACGTGCGGAACATCTCTGCGGCTCGATGCAACCCGGAGCCGCCGACCCGCGTATCTCCCGGGTGACAGGCCCCTCGACATGCAGACGAACAGGCGACGGCACCGGCCGGACGTCCCTGCATCCGTGCTGCGGGTCCGGTGAGGAGGAGATCACGGTGCGCGACCCCCGCGACCGCCCCCTGGCAACCCGACTGCCGACCGAGTGAGGGAGGCCGCCCGTGAACGGGAGTTCCGCGAGTACGCCGAGGCCCGGCAGGCCCAGCTGCGCCGTTCGGCCTATCTGCTGTGCGGCGACTGGTACGAGGCGCAGGACCTCACCCAGACCACCCTGATGAAGATGTACACGGCCTGGGGCCGGCTGCGCCGGGACGGCAACGTGGACGCCTACGCCCGAGTGGTGATGACGCGCACGTACATCGACCAGCACCGCAAGGGCCGTTGGCGGGAGGAGCCGGTCGACGAACTCCCGCAGCGGCAGGCCGACGAGACCTCGTCGCCGGACCTGCGACTGACCCTGCGAGCGGCGCTGCTCCGACTGCCGCCGCGCTACCGGGCCGTGCTCGTCCTGCGATTCTGGGAGGACTGGAGCGTCGAACAGACGGCGGAGGCCCTGCGGATCAGCACGGGAACGGTCAAGAGCCAGAGCGCGCGCGGCCTGAACCGGCTGCGCGAACTCGTCGGCGAACACATGTGGGAGCTGTCCGAACGGTGAGGCCGGCCATGAACGATCACGACCTGTTCCAACTGATCCTGGATCAACCCGAGCCCGACTTCCCGAGCGTGGTCGACGCGGCCGTCGAAGGCGGCCGCCGGGCCCGTCGGCGCCGCCTCATGACGATGCTCGGCGCCGGCGCGGCCGTGCTGGCGATCACCGGCGCGGGCCTGCTCCTGGTCCCCTCGAATCCGCAGCGAGTGGGACCCGCGGCACCTGTCCCGCCGGCCGCGACCGCGGTGCCGAGCCGACCGATGCCGGACCCGGCCGGGCCCAGCGTCGACGCGACATCGTCCGCCGAAGCCGACCCCAGGCCCGAGCCCGCGCAGGATCCGGACGGTACGCCCGCCGATGCACCCGGCCTGCCCGAGGAGACACCGGCGTCGACCGAACCCGAGAACCCGCCGCAGACATCGACCGAGGACTCCCGGACGGTCGGGTGCCTGGCCACCAGGACAGGCAAATGCCCATCAACAGCCCGAAATTGACGGATTGTCGCACGCGAATCGAACCGATCGTCACCCGCCGTTCACGCCGCAACCGCCCGCCCGGCCCCTAATCTGATCCCGGATCTGATCCCGGATCGTTTCGCCCGGAGGGAAGAGAGGCCCGGCGTGAACAGCACGGACCCGTGGACCGTGGATCGCATCGCGCATGCGCTCCCGCACCCCGAAGCCCGCCACGAATTCCTGCGACTGGTACACCTGACGCCGATCGGCGATCTGCCCGTCCTGCTGGCCCGTTACACCCTGGCCGCGGAGGAACTGATCGCCGGTCTGCCGCACGCGCGCGCCCTCGCGGCACAGGTACGCGCCACCGGCAAGGACCCCGACCTCGACGAGGTGGACGAGGAAATCGTCCGCAAGTGGATCGCACGCGGCCGAGCGCAAAGCAGCGCCGCGTGACGTGGCGCCCGAGGATCGGCATCGAGCACCAAGAGGTCATCGACCGCTTCCCCGAGACCACGCTGAACCACTGGGGACTTCTGCTGTACAAGCTGGTCTGTGACCCGTACACGGCCACCGTCCGCTACGGCGAGGACGACCGCATCGTCCGCACCGCAGCAGCGGGGCCCTTGATCGTGGTGGTGCTTCTCAACGAGGGGACGACAACCGTTACCGTGCTGCAGGTCGTGCACTTGGGTTGACCCGGTGCTTCCCGCCGGCCGGCACGCAGTAGTGGTCGGCCACTTCCCCCATCACGCCTTCGTGCCGCTGGCGACGCACCGACGGTGCACCGGTACGGCCCTCATGGTTCGCGCGCTTGGCGTGCTTGGCCTCCGGGTCGAGTACCCGACAGACCTTGCGGACCTGCGGGTGCTGACCGGGAATCGCATAGGCGGAAGCCACTCCCGCGAACGCGAGACCACAACATGCCACAACCATGATCGCTGTCTTACGGATCCTGCTCATTCGGCAGAAGATAGCGGAGCCGAAGCCGGCGCACTAACCGCCTCCGCAAACCAACGCCACCAACCCCCTCGACCAGCCACAGCGCCGCCTCCACCTCCCACCCACCAACCCGACACGCACTGCGACACCGCGACCCACCCCTCCAACCCTCACCCCGCCACCACCACACAACCCACCCCCGGGAGGCCGGCTCGCGGGAGCGGCGCCCGAGGAGGGCGGGTGAGAGGACACGTGCTCCGCACACCGGGGGCGTGGCGCTGCGGCTCCCGCGTCGAGGGCCGTGGCACCGCAGGTCGCGCACCCGCGGTCGTGATGCCTCGGGTGGCGCACCCGAGGCAGCGGCACCGCGGCCCACGACCCGAAGTCCTGATACCGCAACACACCCCCGAGTCCGTGACCTCGCGGATCGTGCACCCGACGGCGTGGAACCGCGGGTCGCGCACCCGCAGTCGTGATGCCGCGGGTCGCGCACCCTAGGCGGTGGTGCTGTAGCCCGCGCACCCAAGGCAGTGGCATCGCGGGTCGCCGACCCGAGGTCGTGGCGCAGCAGCCCGCGCACCCGAGGTCGTGTGGGCGTGGCCCGCGCACTCGAGGTCGTGACGGCACGGCCCGCTCACTTGAGGCCGGGGCGATGCGGCCCGCGCACCCGAGGCCGTGACGGGACGGCCCGCGTACCTGAGGCCGGGCCAAGGCGGCCCATGCACCTGAGGCTGGTGACATCGCGGCCCTCACCGAACCGAACGGCTGCGTGTGGTGTCGAAACGGCCGACCTACGACCCACACCACCCAAAACTCACCGGCCCAGCACCGCGACCCCGCCGACTACACAGCAACTGCCGATCAAACGCCCATGCGCCCAAGCGCCCAAGCACGGATGGGCGGATGGGCGGATGGGCGGATGTACGCACGCGCCAACGCATCAACCATGCACCCCTTGCGAAGCGCACTCCGAGCAACGCCCCGGCCACCTCGCCAACACCCTCCCGACCCACAGGCCCACAAGCGCCCGGATCGAAGAACCGACGGTCCCGCCCCACGGACCAGAGGTCGTCCTCCTGTGAACCAGAAGTCTTCATCGTGCTCGGCCAAGCCCCGTCCGCCTTACCGCCCCCTACGCGCGCCCACCTACCCACGCACTACCCCGCGCACCTACGCAGTCCAGCAGCGGCCGACCTCCCCTCAGCCATCTCCTCCCGCCACCCCTCCCGACCCCACCCCAGCCGAACCCGCACCATCACCATCACCCACACGGCCCCGTGCCGACCAACGACCCGACAATCTCTCCACCCTGCCCCAACACCCCCAAGGAGCAGGGAGATCCCCGTCCGCCGGAACCCACCCGAGCAACCGATCACCCCCCTCCACCATCCAGTCGGGTGGTTGATCGGCCATCCCCCCGCCTAAGCTGCCGCCCGCTCCGCCGTCGGTAGCCACCGGAGGGATCCCGCATGCTCCGAACCCCCGCCCATGCCAAACTCCGCGGCCGGGCCATGGTCCTGCTGGTCGTCTTCCCGGCCATCGCCTTGCGCGACCTCTTCGAATTCCTCGACATCACCGGCACCGACGCCTGGCTGGCCACCGCAGCCTCCCTGGCCCTCCTGTGCGCACTCGGCCACCTCGCCGGCTCGACCCTCGCAGACCGAGCCGATCACCCGGACGACCGCGACTTCGAACTCCAGATCGCCGACCTCTGCCGCCGCGACGGCCTCCTCGCCGTCCAGGTCGCCCCGGACGCCAACGTCAAGGCCTACCTCCCCAACGGCAGCCTCGTCCTCATCCGCTGCGGCCCCACCGACCACGAGGCCCACCCCTTGGACCTCCACGACTTCATCGGCACGGCCCACCACGACCACCAGGCCGACATCCCGGTATTCGTCACCCTCCACGGATTCACCACAGAAGCCCGCGAGTTCGCCCAGTACCACGGCATCGTCCTACTCGACCAACCACGCCTGGGCCAATGGCAACAGGGCCACGGTCTGACCACCCTCGTCGGCACCCACTGACGCCACCCCATTCCCGCCACCCAGCCACCGGCCCACCCCACCCTCCGGCCCCACAAGTCCCACCCCCACCGGCCCGAACCCGCACCTCCCCACCACCACCCGCGATCACGCGATAGCCACCGTTTTGCCCCCGACGAGTGGCCGAATCCCACTACGTGCAGTGATCTCCCGAAGACGCTTACGACTCACCCGATCAAGTGCAATGATGCTTCGGATCACCGTTGAGCACCGAACTCCGAAGATCGCAATTGCGGGGGTGGCAGTTTTGCCCGGACCACACAAGACCCAACTCCCGGCAACCCTCCTGGCAGCCCTAACCACCCTCACCCTCCTGACCGGCACCACAGCCTGCTCTTCCGACAAAAAACCCAAAGACCCAAAAATTAGTCAAGCATCACCAAAAACGGCAGCCCCGCCCCTGCAGCCTCCTCCGACTTCCAAGAGTGCAATCCCCACGGCACCGCCTATAAGCGAAGTCGAAGGCACGAGCACTGCGCAGAGTTACTTCGATGCAAGCAAGAAGGCGCGATCAGCACGCGATATCCGTGCACTTTCGGAAGTCGAAACGGGAACCCTGCTTGAGATATCCACCGCCCGCCTTGAGCGGATTGTTAAATATGGCGACAACATCGGTAACGACGAAGACTTGGCCACGAACAGCAACGTTCATGTAGCCCCGCCACAAAGTGCACCCCCGGGGGACACCAGATGGCTTCTCTCGATGGGTCGCCAGGCGATTGGAAAGCAATCCAGAGGCTCTCTTGGAATACTTCGCCAGGAGCAGGGTGTCGGGCCCTGGAAAATGTCTTTTCTTGCATTCACAGATGTCGGCAAGGATTTTCCAGCCGCCTCCCAAATCGCCACAGCGGAGGTCAATGGTTCCGGGGAACCATCCAACATCTACTACGGGGAAGAGATTTGTCGAGATTTTGCAAGCTATCTTGATGGTGGTTCAACCACAACGAACTGGGGCCCTAAGGCGAAGGCAGTAATTCAGGAGGATCGCAACAACAAGCACGACACGGAGGCACTGGCGAAGGGCGGTTCAGCCACCTTCAAGACCGAAATCCGAGATGGCGATAGGGTGCCCGCGTGGAAGACTTCCGACGGCGGGAAGTTGGTCATGTGTACAACACGATCCTCTTCCAATCTCACGGCCGGACCTACACCAATCACGGTCACAAATAGCCAAAGTTTCCAAAACTTGAACGGCCGAACCACCAAATGGAAGACCTTGAATGTCGTCAACGTCGGAATGACCGTTTTCAAGATCCCGGCAACCTCAGATTCCCCCATTGACATCGTTGCCGACTCTGTGCGCTCACTTTCAACCGACGGCACTCCGGCCTGACCTTGAATAATTTGCTATCGCCTCGAAGATGCTCGTCAGGGAGGATTCATGAACAGATCGAAAGTTCTACGAAGCGTCGCCTTGGCATGCACTGCCAGCGCCGCCAGTGCCCTGCTATTTCTTCCGCGGGCATCTGCAGGGGTAACGAACTGTGGCGACCTCATCATTTGCATCGAAGTACCGGGCCCCGGCGGAACGGGAGGAGGGGGAACGGGGAGCAGTAGTAATGGTGGTGGGGGTAGTGGTTCAACCGGAGGGAGCGGTGGCGAACCCGGATTTACCCAGGGAAATGGGGAGCACACTGCCGTGGGGGCAACGACCACCAACGGCAACACAGGAGGCAATCCTCCGCAGCCAAAAGCCCCTACCGATGCTGAAGTGGCGACTCTGGCCATGGCTCAACTCGAGCTTCGAAAGCCGCTCGTGCATATGACTCCCGAAGCCGGAAAAATCGGACTCGTCGGCCTACCGGTGTGGTTGTGGATTGATTCGACCGACCCACATCGATGGTCTCGAGAGGGAATTTCCAAGACAGTGACCGAGCGCGGTGTAACCGTTACCGCAACGGCCCATTCGACCTACGTCTCATGGTCAATGGGAGACGGCTCCACTGTCAATTGCTATAATCCCGGCACTAAATACGATCCCTCTTCCTCCCGCACCTCGTCCCCCGATTGCGGCTACGTTTATATCAGCACTTCCGGGAGTCAAACCTCGGGCCGCTTCACTGTCACTGCCACCGTCCACTGGGAAGCCAGCTACGTAGGCGCTGACGGCGAAACCCACATTCTCCCGAACATGGCGGGCGAAACCAGTACCACTGCTCGCGTGGGTGAGCTCCAAGTCGTCAATTAGCCCGCCCCAATAAGGCAGCAACAGGCTCGGTTGACTTGCTGAGGGTCGGCGAAACGCAGTCGAATCGGCGTCGGCATGGCCAACTGCCGCAATGTTCGCGTGTCGAGGGCGGTTGCCACAGCGGAAGCGCTCGTTGGACAAAGCAACCTCGCCGATAGCTTGGTGCCGGACGTGGTAGCCGCGTACGTCTTGTTGCGAGGCTCGCGGGTAGCCCACAGCCGGCGGAGTCGGGCCGGACTCGAAGAGTTCGGTGATCGGCTTGGCGAAGGTCGCGGGCGGCCGGCGTTGATGCGCAGAGATCGGCTGGATCGACATGCCGCCGTTGACGCGACGGCCATTGCGAGCACGGCGTCGGCAAGTCCGTCGCCGATCTTGCCGAACGGCTGTACCCATTCACCACAGTCGGCCTGTGGGACCCGGAGAACTCGGCCGCCAGAGCACCGGGCGATAGACCCGGCGAGCCACGGGCCTGACCGCCAACATCGCCCTCGCCTATGCACTCAAGAGGCCCCCGCAGCGAGGGACGCTGCGGGGGCCTCGCCGGTCGCCGCCGAACTCGGCGTCTCGGTGGTCGAGGTCGCAGTGGCCTGGGCGCCGGCGAGGGCGTCCTTCACCCGCCGATCCCGCCCAGTCCGGCGCGGCGCGGTGCGGCCCCGCCTCACCCCCGGGCCGACATACCCCCCGCCCGCCGGCCACCAGCCACCCAACGCCCAGCCAACCCAAGTCGGTTCGCCCCGCCACGCCCCAGTCCGGCGCACCTTCCCATTTCGCATCGCCCGCGACCGCCGACAGCCTGGCCCCGAGATCGCGCGAGAAACCCTGATCCGACTCGGCGCTAGCGCGCGAACTCGGTGTCGGCCCAAAGGACAAGCCGCGGCCGACCATGCAGAGCGCAGGTCGCCCCCGCGCGCCCGTCAGCGGACGTGCCACCCCATCGTCGTCGCGAGCGTGGCGGCCTGCTCCAGCGTGATCGTCGCGCCCTTGAACTCGACCGTCAGCGGGTCGAGCGAGGACAGATCGCTGCCGCGCAGGTCGGCGCCGGTCAGCTTCGCGCCGTGCAAGATCGTGCCCGACAGGTCGCAACCGGTCACGGTCGCCTTCTCCAGACGCGCGGCGGTCAGATCCGCCTCGCGCATGCGGACGCCGTCGAAACCGGCTTGGCGCAGGTCGGCACCGGGCAGGCCGACGAACGACCAGTCGCCGCCCGAGACTTCGAACAGGGTGTAGGTGCACTGCCGGAACAGGCTGCCGACCAGCTTGCAGTCGGTGAACCGGGTGTCGAAGAACGTGCAGCGCTTGAACGTGCAGTTCGTGAACGCCGCCCCGGTGTGCCGCGAGGCGTTGAACCCGACTCCGGCGAAGGTGCATTCGTCGAAGACCGCGCCCTCGTCGACCACCTCGGTCCAGTCCGTGTCCAGGAACGAGTAGCGCGTGTACTTCGTGGCCTCCGTCAGCGATCTCCCGTACCAGTCCTCGTTCCGGATCACCGGCTCCGCATCGGCAATCGGCGGCTCGGGCGAAACGGGACCGATACCGGCGCGGGCGGGTCGAATAGCCATCCCTCCATTACACACGCCGCCCCCGACACCACCCGCCATACCGCAGCCCGCCGCCCCCGGCCCACCTCCGAGCCGCCCACTCATCGCCTCGATCCCCCGCTCCGCCCCGGCTACCCTCCCTCCACCACGAAGCGAAAGCCCAACGCGTCCAGAAAGGCCCGCAGCAGCTCGTCCGGTGTGCCCTCCGCGCGCAGCGTGGTGTCCAGGGCGGCCTCGTCCGGCGTGAGCCCCGCCTCGCGGGCCCAGCCGACGGCGTGCGGGACCACCCGTTCCGGTGGCGGGCCGAGTTCCGGGTCGAGCGCGTACGACCTGGCCGCGCGCGGCGCCAGCGCACAATGCCAGACGTCGCCACCGCGCGGACTCTGCGCGTCGATCATCGCGAAATGGCCGGACACCACGTCGGCCGTCAACACCGGCGCCTCCGTGTCCGCCATCAACGACGGACCCGGGTCCAGCCCCGACGAAAGCAGCAGAACCTGCCAGTCTCCGTCGCGAGCCGACCAGCGCGGTTCGCCTCCGGCCTGCTGTACGGCCGGCAGTTCCAACAGGGGCCACGCCGATCGGGCGACGACATATACACCGAAGCTACCCATCGCACCCCAGCATAGGACCCGTCGGGCGAACGTCGTATCCCTTTGCTCCGACCCGCAGACGACCTGTACCCCTCCGAGCCCGCGTGAGAGCGTGACCGGATGGACATTGCCACTCACCTCGACATCCTGCGCGCCGACGGCGAGTTGCTCGCCCGTACGGCCGAGCGCACCGGCCTGGACGCGCCCGTACCGAGTTGCCCCGATTGGCGAATCCGGGACCTGCTCGGACACTTGGGCGGCGTGCATCGCTGGGCCGCCTTCGTCATGCGATCGGGGAACACCACGCGCCCGAGCCGAGACGACACGGCGACGCTCTTCCAGGCGCCGGGCGACGACGAACTGCTCGACTGGTACCGGACCACGCACACGGATCTGCTGAAGACCCTCACCACGGCCACTCCGGACACCCCGGCGTGGACCTTCTTCGAGGCGCCGTCCGCGCTCGCCTTCTGGGCCCGGCGCCAAGCGCACGAGACCGCCGTACACCGCGTCGACGCCGAACTCGCGGCCGGTGTGCCGTCCACCGTGCCCGCGGATTTCGCCGCGGACGGCATCGACGAGCTGCTGGCCGGCTTCCTGTCCCGGCCCGGGCGCAACCTCGTCGCCGACCCGCCGCTGAACATCGCAATCGCCCCCGACGACAACGACGCCGCCTGGACGATGCGGATCGGCACCGACGCACGGCGGGTGGAGTCGGGCGCCGGCGCCGCCGACCTCACCGTCTCGGGCCCCGCCGAGAAGCTCTACCTACTGGTCTGGAACCGGGCCGACACCACCGGCTGCCGACTCGACGGAGACCGAGAAGTCCTGGCCCGTTGGCGCGAGTTGGCCACTGTGGATTGATTCCGCCCGGGATTGATTCCGCCCGGTGCCCGGAATTGGTGGGCCTCCGCGGGTCTAGCCTGCCCGCGGAGGCCCGCTGTGCCACCCCATCGGGCACGCCGGCACGTTTAAGGACCAGGGTCGTCTTGAAAGTCGTCGCGTTCTACCTTTGAACTACCAGGCCACGAGCGGCCCGGGCTGGAGTCGAACCAGCAACCGACGACTGGAGCCCCGTCCGGTCGATCCGGCGATGGGCGGCGATGCTGAGTCTGGAGCAAGAGTCTGAGATTCATCGCGGGCTGCCTCTGCCGTATTGGGCCATCCCGGCTCGTGGTGCCGGGAGGAGGGTTCGAACCTCCACCGTTACCCGCGTTCGTCACGACAAGCTTCAGTTTCAGCTTGCGCTCCTCGCGCACCCCCGGCCCTCCGGCCGGGGGATTCTCGAATGCTACCCGCCGTGGCCGTTGCCGAGCAGGTAGCCGAACACCGCGTCACCGACGAGACGGTCCGTCACGTCCGCGCCGTTGGCCTCCTCGCGGGCGAACTTCACCGCGCGCTGCAACTTCTCGACCCGGTCGACGAGTTCGTTCACCCGACGAGCGGGCAGCGCGCCGGAGAACTTGACCGTGGTCCAGTAGCCCGCGGCGATGTCCTCGAAGTACATCTCCACCTGGGCCGGGTGGTGTTCAGTCGCCTCGGCCTTGACGTGGTTGCGCGGCACCTTCTTGGTCCGCACGGTACGCACCGGCTCGGTCCGCCAGGAGTCCGTGGAGGGGTCGAGCGTCCACGTCTCGGCGGCGTCCAGGACCGGCAGCTTGCGCACGAAGGTGTGCACGTCGACCAACTGCTTCTCCAGGAAGAGCAGGTACGACACCGGCACGTCGCGCAGCAGCGGCGCCCCGTCGACGACCACGTCGGCGCGCGCCTCGCAGTTGGCCCAGTCCTTCGTCGCGGTCACGTCGAAAAGGCGGGTGAGCGTACCGGTGACGGAGCGCAGCACCTCCTCGCCCTTGACCTGCACCCGGGTCGACTCGGGCGGAAGTTGCTCGCCCTCTTCGTCCTTGGGCTGGTAGGTACGCGAGATGCCGGACAACAACGCGCCCTTCTGGACCCGCTGATGAGCGTCCGTCAACTCCTGGAAGGACTTGGTCTTGACGCCCTTCTCCACCGCGATGATCTGGTTCAATTTCGCCACGCCGCGACGCTAGCAGTGGAACATCAGTACGGGACAACGGTTTTCGGTCGGGTGCGAGGTATCCGCCGGGTGGCTGCGGAACGAGGGCGGCGCCCGAGGCGGCCGGCGCAGCGCAGCGGTGGCCGGCCGAGGCCGGGCCGCGAGCGGAGCAGAGGCCATACCGAGACCGGCACCAAGGTCGAGGCCAAGGCCGGCGCCCCGACCGCTCGGCATCCGGATGGAGCCGCCCCGGGTCGCGGCCCCGGCAGGGTCGGGGACGGTCCCGGGCCGGGCCGTGTCCTCGGCCTCAGCGCCTGATCGGCAGGGCGAAGTCGTCGTCGGCGACGATCCGGTACGTGCTGTTGAGCTGCCATGGGCCCACCAGGCCCTTGATCCGCTCGGCGCGCCGCTGCTCGCTCGCCCCGATCCGGTCGACCCACTCGGGGATCTGCTCGGGGGTCGCGTCGATCAAGGCGACCGTCATGAGCTGTTGCGGGTCGGCCAGATCGATCGCGCTGAGCACCCGCCGCGGATCGCCCGTGAATTGCTCGTCCGGGAGCCACGCTTCGCGGAACGTCGCGTAGTCCACGCCGTCGTTGAGCCGCCGTACCATCGCCCCGATCAGCATGTTTCCCGTCCCCTTCGGCCATTGCCGTACATCGTAAGGGCGTCGCACTTACGGTGTAAGTGCGACGCGAGAACAGCTTGCCTTACAGCGTAAGAATGGTCAAGGCGTCACCCCACAGCCCACCAGGCCCGCCACCCACCAGGCTCTCCACGCAACCGCCATCCACCCGACCTCCCCGCGCTACTCCCCGCGCTCCGCCGCACTGCGCACGACGCAGAACTCGTTGCCCTCCGGATCGGCCGGAACGACCCACCCCGCCCCGTCCGGGTTGCGCAGATCGGCGACCATCCGGGCGCCCAGGCCCAGGACCCGTTCCACCTCCTCGTCGCGCGGACGGGCCGGACGCAGATCCAGGTGCGGTCGGTTCTTGCCGGCCTTCTCCTCCGGAACCTGGAGGAAGAGCAGCGTCGGATCCTTGGGCAGGAGCACCACCGCCTCGGGATCGCCCGCGCGGTCGTCCGGACCGAGCGGGCTGTCCAGGACCCGGCTCCAGAACGAGGCCGGCGCGTACGGATCGGCGCAGTCGACGGTGACATGCAGAATGTGCGAACTCGCGTACATACCTCCGAGTCGGGACCCGAACGGCGGATCGACACGCGCCGCGCGAGCCGTGGGCCGAGGATCCTACGCATCCGCCGAACCGGTGACATACGTGTGGAACGGCTCCCCGGCGGCCACCTGTACGGGGCGAGGCTGCACAGGACACAACGGATTCCCGTTCCGCGACACCCGATTCCCGATATCCGCGTTTTCCAGATTCCGGAGGCCGAGATGAGCGATCTCGATGCGTACGGCGGCGCGCCCGACAACCCCGACGTACTCGTGATCACCACCAACGACGTACCGGGCTACCGGGTGCAGCGGGTGATCGGCGAAGTCTTCGGCCTGACCGTGCGCTCCCGCAACATCGGCAGCCAACTCGGCGCGGGCCTCAAGTCGATGGTCGGCGGCGAACTCCGCGGCCTCACCAAGACCCTCGTGCAAAGCCGTACGGAGGCCGCCGAACGACTCGTGGAACAGGCCCGCGGCCGGGGAGCCAACGCGATCCTGGCGATGCGGTACGACGTCACCGACGCGGGCAACGGAACGGAGATCTGCGCGTACGGCACGGCCGTGGTACTGACGCAGGCGTAGTTCGGCGCGGTTCGGCGGGGCCCTACTCGGCACGGCACGGCGGCGGGGGCGGGGACAGGGCGGCGGCCCCGCGGCGGGCGGATCCGATCCGGGGGCGGCCGATTCGTGTGTCCGGCCGACCGGGGCACCTACGCGATACCTGCCAGCAGCGCCGTGATCGCCAACCCGAACCGTTCGTCGTGGTCGGCCTGCGTGCCAAGACCTTCCGCCAACGCCGCCGCGATACAGGGAAGTTCGGCAACGTCCCCGGGGGTGGTCCGCGGTGGCGAGTCGGCCGGATCCAGCTCCGCCAACGTGTGCCCGATCACGAACGTGGTTATCGCGTTGAGCAGTTGGCAGGCTCGCAGCGGCGCGAAGCCCTCATCCACCAGTGCCGCGGCGGCGCGTTCGACGGCGGCCAAGGCGTTCGGTGTGGCGACCGGACGTGTGGCCACGAGCGGGACGACCGCCGGGTGGCGCAGCAGTTCGGCACGGAACGCCTGGGCGAATTCGGCGAGCCACACCGAACGCGGCCCGGCCGGCTCCGGCGACACACTCGCGACGATCCGCTCGACCAGGCCGTCCAGGACGGCGTCCTTGTTCGGAACGTAGTGGTACAGGGTCATCGCCTCGACGCCGAGCTCGGCCCCGATCCGACGCATCGACAACTTGCCGATACCGTCCCGATCGGCAAGCGCGAGCGCGGCGTCCAGGACCTGCGCACGGGAGAGACGGCCCATCGGGATCAAGCCAGTCCGAGCAGGTCGGCGTGCCGCTCGACGGCGTACGCGAAGAACGGGTCGGCGGGGTCGACGCTGCCTGCGAGTTGGCCGAACAGTTCGAAGCTGACGATGCCGAACACGCCGGTCCAGGCGAACAGGGCTCGGGCCAGGACCTGCGGCGGCACGTCCAACCCGCTCGCCTCCACCACCGTTTGTAGTTGCGCGGCGAGTGGGCCGGGGAGGGCGGATGCGCCGGAGGGGCGGGCAAAGTCCTGGCCCGAGTCACGCAGGATGCGCAGGAGCGCGAACGGGACGCGTGCGAAGGGGGCCAGGGTGTGTTCCGGCGCCTGATAGCCGGGGACCGGGGAGCCGTAGATGAGCGCGTACTCGTGCGGATGCGCTCGCGCCCAGTCGCGAACGGCGTCGCACAGCCCGCGCCAGGCCGCGCGGGGGTGCTCGGCGGGGGCCGCGGCCTCGACGGCGCGCTCGGCCCGTTCGCCCACCGCGTTGTACGCGTCGACGATCAGCGCGGTCAGGAGGTCGTCGCGGCTCGGGAAGTACCGATACAGCGCGGACGAGGCCATGCCGAGCTCGCGGGCGACGGCGCGCAACGACAGCTGCTGGGCGCCCTCGGCGGCGAGGTGACGACGCGCGGCCGCCTTGATCTCGTGGGCGAGTTCGGCTCTGGCACGATCGCGCGCCGTGCGCGTGGCTCCGGTCATCCGGCCAGTGTGCCAGACCCCAGAGCACTGCACCCAAACGAGAGCACTGATCTCGCATCACTCCACCCAAACGAGAACACCGCTCCCACACCACCACGCTCACATCCCCAAGCCCCAAGGCGTGAGCGGGGGACACATTCGAGAGCACCACTCTCGAAGCAGTACACCTCTCTCCTCGTATCACCTCACCGCACCACAACGAGAACACCGCTCTCGGATCAGCACCCTCAACATGCCCGCACCGCTCATGTCCTGGATCAGATCACCGCTCCGAGGCGCGAACACCAGGCACGACCAAGAGCACCGCTCTCAACCGGCCGCGCTGGAAAGGGCAGTGACAGACCCACCTGCGCATCACCGCTCCAAACTGCGGGCACCGGACACAAACGAGAACACCGCTCTTGCAACGCCACCTCTGAAACGCACGCCACCGCTCCGTCCCGCACCACCGCCCCCAGTCGCGTGCACCACCCACAACCAAGAGCACCGCTCTCAATCCGCCGCGGCGAAGGCGGCCCGCCATTCGCGCAATTCTGCTCGGGACCGCGGGCTCGGGACTGCGGATCGCGGATCGCGGACACGGGACACAAACGAGAGCACCGCTCTTGTATCCCCGGGAACGCGCGCTGGCGCCGCTCATGTCACGCGCCACCGACGCGGCGAATCACAACCAAGAGCGCTGCTCCCAGCCCCTGCGTCGAGGGGACGCACCGCCCCCTCGCGCATGGCCGCTCTGTGGTGCGCACCTGACACGACCGAGAGCATCGCTCTCAAGCCAACTGGCTCTCGAAGGCGCGCGCCGCTCGCGCATCACTGCTGCGAACCGCGGACACCAGCCACAAACGAGAGCATCGCTCTCAAGCCACCATCTCCAAGGCGCGCGCCGCTCGCGCATCACTGCTCCGAACCGCGCACACCAGCCACAAACGAGAGCACCGCTCTCAAGCCACCATCTCCAAGGCGCACGCCGCTCGCGCATCACTGCTCCGAACCGCGCACACCAGCCACAAACGAGAGCACTGCTCCCGAGTTCCGATGCGGGTACCGGACGGCCGCTCCCTGGCATCGCTGCTTCGAACTGCAGACAGGGGGCGCAGACGAGAGCACCGCTCCGAATCACCGTCTGCAACAGCGCGTCATCCCACGTCGCTCCAAGACGCGGACGCCGAACACAAACGAGAGCACCGCTCTCACGCCGTTCGAGGGTCGATCCTCTCCCGGCTAGCCCACGCCACACTCGCCTCGAAGCCCGACGCCCAGCCCGGACCCCACAACGTCACCGTCCGGTCCCGCCCCGCCCCGTCTCCGGCTCCGGCTCCGACTCCGCCCCGGCCCGGCCCCGACCCCGGCTCCCAGCCCCGGGGCTCCCGACTCCCGAGCCAACGCCTCCGATCTCACCCCCTGCCGGCCCGCCCGAGGCACCCCGCGCCAACCTCGCCCCATCCACCGCCCACGTCGACCCCCCTCCCCCGCCCAAGCCGAACCACGCCCACCTCCCACCGGCCCCGCCCAACCCCCGCCCCACCCCCATCATCCGCCTCGACCTTGGCCCGCCCCCACCGTGCGTACCCCACCCCCGCCTCGCACCCCCCGCCCCGCCCCGCCCCGCACCCCGCACCTCCGCCCACACCCCCACACACCCGCGCGCCCCGCGCCCCCCGCGCGCCCCGTTGTGAGCTCGTGTGCCGATCGGGCCCACCGGCCAACCGGTCCGATATGTCGACCATGGCCGGTCGATACCCCTAACCTTCAGTTGCGTGGTGGTCCACCCAGATGGGCTCGGCCGGGGAGGCACACATGACCGAACGTGGTGGTGGGCGGGTCATCCGAATCCCGTCGGAGCGGGGGCAGTTGCTGCTTGTGGAGGGTGGTGGATCCGGGCGGAGACGGCGGTCGGAGACTGGGAGCAACCTGGTCGCGATGTCGGCTCTGACGCCCCATCAACTCTTTCCGGACGCCGCCGCCGACGTGGTGCAGTTGCCGGACGCGGTGCAGCCGCACGCGGTTCGGGCCTATCTTCAGGCCGCGGGTGCGGTGGACGGGCCGGTGATCGTCTATTTGACCGGGCGCCTCCTGTTCGACCGTCGGCGTCGCGAACTGCACCTGGGCCTGCGTGATTCGACGTCCGGCTCGGTGCGTTACGACGGGCTTCCGTGGTCCTGGGTGGTCGAACTGCTCGGTCCTCGGCCGGCCGAGAACACCCTGGTGATCTGCGATCTGACGGCGGGGCGGGAAACCTGGGAGGCGGCCCGTGAACGGGCGCACGAGTTGTGCCAGGGCCTTCCGCTGTGGGGCGTGTTGAATCCGCCGGACGTCAAGGGTCCGCCGCATCCGTTCACCCGGGCGCTGGTGGCCGCGCTCGCTCAGGGCTTTCCCGAACTGCCGGATCCGGTACCGGCCGAGGAGATCCATCCGCTGCTCGCCGAGCGGGCCCGATTGGCCCCGGACACCGTCGAGTTCGCGCCATCCGCCGGTTCGCTCGCGCTGGCCAACTGCTCGCCCGAGGCACGTCCGCCGACCCTGCGTACGGCCGTTCGCCGGCTCAAGGCGGTCACGCCGCGCGGCAACGGCGCCACCGGGACCGGGATCTCCGCGCTGTCCGCCGTGCCGCCCAACGGCATGACCCCGGCGCAGCGTTCCGGCCTGCGCGGCTCCGGCGTGGTCGGTGGCGGGATCGGCGGCGGAGCCGACCCCGAGGCTGCCCGCCGGCGGCCGCCGGTCGCCGACCCGCGGGCCGAACCCGACGCCCACCCGGCCCCGGCCACCCGGCCGCGCGACGAACCCGGTGTCGGGCGGCGGGCGCTGGGCCTGGTCCGTTCCGTACTCACCTCCGGGCCGGAGGACGAGCCCGAGGTACCCGGTACCAGCCTGCGCGAGGCCCTCCGAGCCGGCGCCGCCAAGCCGGGCAGCCGCCCACTCGGCCCATCCGCCCGCAAGGACGGCGCGCCGTCGGCGACCGGTCGCGGCGCCGGCGGTCCGGCCGCTCGTGGCAAGCCGAGCCCACCCACCAAGTCCGCGCTGCTCGAGCGCGAACCGGAGTTCCCCGGCCCGACCGACCGCCGCACGAACGGCCCCGCACGCGGCTCGGCGACCGCCCCCGCGGCCGGATCCGCACGCAGCTCCGCGGACCGCTCCGCCGACAGCCCTGTGAACAGCCCCGCGAGCGCCGCGTCTCGGCCCGCGACCCGCCCGACGATGGGCGCCGACCCGAACCGCCGTGCGGCCGGTTCCGCGCCGCGGCCGCATCCCGAGCCGCCGCCCCCGCCGCTGCCGCCTCGGATAACCGTGCGAATCCAGGCGACCGACGCGAGTGCGCTGACACCGACTGCCGCACGTCGTCCGCCGAGCACGAGTCCCACCCAACTGCCCCCGGCACTCGCGCCGAACCGAGGAATCGGGCCGGGCCGGCCGATGTCGATGCCGGTGCGCGGCCGGGCCGTCGCGCCTACACCCGCCCGGCGGGCGCTGTCCCAGGGCGCGTCGGCGGCGGGCGCGTTGATCCGGCCGGCGGACGTACTGCCCACGTACTGGCACGAGTTGGCGGCCATCCGGCACGCGTCGGACACCGGGCGCGGCATGGAGGCGTGGCAGAAGGCCGCCGAACTCAGCATGCACATGGAGAGGTTGGTCGGTCCGGCGCATCCCGGCACGCTGGACGCCCAGGCCATGCTCGCGTTCGTGAGCGCCGGACTGGGTCGGGTCGCGGACGCGGTGTTGATCTACTGCCAGGTCGCCGAGCGCGGCGCGGAGGCGGTCGGCCCGCAACACCCGAGTACGATCGCCGCCGCGGACAACGCGCTCAAGGTGTGGCTGCGAATCCCGGACGCTCAGGAATCGGTACGGCTCGGGCCCGCCGTCGTGGCGATGCGCGAACGTGTCCCTGGCTCGGCGAATCGGGGCCTGGAAACCGCCCGGGCGCACCTGACCCGGATGCGGTTCATCCTCGACCCGGCCGCGGCGGACCCCCGCCCACGGCCCGAACACCGGCCCGAGGCCCAGTCCGACCCACTCGGCCAGGCCCACCCCGACCCGGATCCCGCCCGCCGGCCGACCCAGGTCCGCGGCGCCCCCGTCCGCCGCCGACACGCGAAGACCTGAGCCGCCGCCCGGCGTGCACGCAGCACGCAACCGGGCCGCCCGTACGCACGGTCGACACGCGCCTTCGAGACGCGCCTTCGAGACGCGCCGGCCCAGGCCGCCGGCCCGCCCCGGAGCCGAGCGCGCCTTCCGCGCACCCAACCGAAGCGGCCCACGCACGATCGAGGGGTGGGCCTGCGGGTGTGACCGTCGGGTGGGTGCCGGACCTGGTGCCGTTGCCGGATGTTGTTGCCGGGTGCCGTTACCGGATGTTGTTGCCGAAATCCGGAGCACGATTGGGAAACACTTGCGCATGCGGTTCCGGCCCGAGTGCGGGCAGCTGCGTTCTACCGTGGACCCACCGTTATCGCCCGATGCAAGGGGTATCGCGTGGAATCGATCTCGGTGGACCTGCTGAGCGGGCTTGCCGCCGGAGCCGGCGGCGACGCCGGTCGCCTGGCCTGGACGCGCCTCGTGGAACTGGTGCGGACGCCGTTGCCGCGCGAGCCGGAGCGACCCGAGGGCGAGTCGGACGCGATACCGCCGACATCGAGGTCGTCGCGCGCGACCGGGTCGTCCGTACCGCATCGCCCGGCGCCGTTGCCCACGGGCGAGTTGGAGCTCACCCTGCTCGGACACGAAACCCCGGGCGGACTGCGGGCGTACACCCGGGCCTACGCGCTCGCCGGCGCACTGTCGTTGCGGGCAGACCGTGATCCGGACTTCGCCCGGTCGATCGACCGGTGGTACGCGGACGCGCGGCGGATCGGGATGGCCGGGGAGGAGGCGGGCGATGGCGTGCCGGGTGGGGGCAGTTGCTGCGGTGGGCGTGGCGTGATCGTGCACGGGGAGGGCGGAGACGGCTGGGAGGCCCTGGGCGGGCCGTTCCAGGTCGGATCGTGGGGGCATCGTCCGCTTCCTGCGGTAGGTGAATCGGAGCGGGATGCGCAGGACGATGTGGGCAGCCCGGGTGACCCTGGCTGCCCAAGCGGCGCAAGCGGCACAAGCGGCCCAGGTGACCCGGGCGGGCCGGGCAATCCGGCCGGCCCGGGCAGCCCCGGTCGTCTCGACGGTGACGCCGGTGACGCCGGTGACGTACGCGATCTCGGTGGCCTTGAAGACTCCGGCGACCTCGACGACCTCGGCGAGCCCGGTCGCGACAGTGGTGGGCGCGACCGGTAAGGCTGCTCGGCCACCCGGCCGCCCCACGTCCGGCAGCCCCATCCCAACGCCCCGGCCCCGCCACATCCCGTCCACAGGCCCCCGAACCCAGCGCGCCGCGCCCCAGGTCCGCCCACGCCCGCCCCCGGCCCACGTTTTCCACCGCAACCCGCCCAAAACCGCCCCCTTCGAAAACCCTCGCCGACCCACGCGTTCGACCAACCACGTCCGCCAAGCCCGCCAAGCCCGCCGCGTTCGCCGCGCCCCCCTCGAGGCCCACCCACGCCCGCCCCGGCCCGCCTGCCACCGCGACCCGCGCAAAGCCGCCCCTCCCCGACAGCCCCCGCCTCTCCCCGCGTTCAACCCCCCACATCCGCCCAGGTAAGGCCCTTGCCCCCGGCCAAAATCGCAACCCGTTTCATTTCTTGGCGTTCGCTCTGGTAGCGCGCTACCGGCCGGTACTAAGGTCACTCCACGCGTTGGCCCGGAGGGTCGTCCCTTCCCCCCGGTCCGACGTATTCGCACGGCCGCGTTCCCCGCATTCCTGTACCTCGATAGACCCACGCTCGTCGAGGAGGCCGCATGTCTTCCACCACGTCCCCATCGGGCCCGCCGGACGCGAGCGATCCCGAAGCCCCGCCGTCGGCACCTCGCGGCCCGCTGCCCGCCCTGTTCCGCGGCCTGTGGCACCGCCAGTTGGACCGCTACCCGGCCAACGGGCCGCGGATCTTCTACCTGTCCATCGTGGTCATCGGCTCGGTGATCCTCTACTACGAGCTGTACATCCAGTACGCGGTCTCCACGCTGCTGATGCACGAGTACGGCATGACCTTCATGTACGCGACGATGATCTCCGTCGTCGGCAACGCGGTCGGCGCGTTCGCCTCGCTGTTGGCCGGCCTTGCCGACCGGTGGGGTCGGGCCAACCTGGTCGTGTACGGCCTGCTGCTCACCGGTGTGCTCGTGCTGTTCGCGTTGCCGAACGCGCAGAGCAAGGGCTGGTTCATGTTCTTCATGGCCCTGGTGAACATCGTCGAGGGCATGGCCCTGGTCGCCACGCCGGCGCTGATCCGCGACTTCTCGCCGCAGGTGGGTCGCGCGGGCGCGATGGGCTTCTGGACGCTGGGGCCGATCATCGGCAGCCTGGTGGTCACCACGGTCAGCAGCAACACGTTGGACACCAGCAGTTGGCAGGACGAGTTCCGATACGCGGGCATCGTCGGCCTGGTCGTCTTCGTGATCGCGCTGTTCGGGCTGCGCGAGTTGTCCCCGGCGCTGCGCGACCAGCTCATGGTCTCGCTGCGGGACAAGGCGCTGATCGAGGCGAGGGCTCGCGGCCTGGATGTGGAGGCCGCGCAGAAGAACCACTGGCGGCAGATGATGCGGCTGGACATCCTCGCACCCGCGCTCGGGATCAGCCTGCACCTGATGTTCTACTACACGGTCGTCGGCAACCTGGTCGTCTACTACTCGACCGTCTACGGGTACTCCGAGCAGCGGACCAACGCGCTCGCCAACTGGTACTGGGGTGCCAACGCGATCGCACTCGTCGTGGTCGGCATCGCGTCCGACCTGACCCGGGTGCGCAAGCCGTTCATGATCGTGGGCGGCGTGGGCACGGTCGTGTTCACGTTCCTGTTCGCGCTGACCACGGACAAGCCGGACACGGACTACTACACGTTCGCGTGGCTCCTGGTCGGCATCGGCGTGTGCAGCGGATTGACCTATGCGCCGTGGATGGCCGGGTACACCGAGACCGTCGAGAAGCACAACCCTGCGGCCACCGCGACGGGGCTGGCGGTGTGGGGCTGGATCATCCGGATCGTGGTGTCGGTCTCGGCGGTGTTCACGCCGGTGATCGTCACGTCGGCGACGCCGTTGGTGAACCACGGCGAGGAGGTGGTCGCGGCGCAGGCGGACGCCGGTCCGGCGCTGGAGTTGGTGCAGAAGGATCCGGCGCTGTTCATCCGGATGTCCAAGTTCCCCGACCGCGCGTCGATCCCGATCGATTTGCAGATCAAGGCGTTGCAGCTGGCCGGCGGTGACATCACCAAGCTGAATCTGGTCGAGCAGAAGCAGAAGTCGCTGGGAATCCTGATCGACCACGGCGAGGAAGTGCAGAAGGCGAAGGACCGCGCGAGCGACGAGTGGATGCGCTGGTGGTGGCTGACCCTGGCGTGTCAGGCGCTGTTCGTCCCATGCGTGTTCGTGATGGCCGGCCGCTGGAGTCCGCGCAAGGCGCGGGAGGACGAGGAGGCGCACGCACGTCGGGTCGAGGAGGAACTTGCGGCCCTCGGCGCGGCCGAGAAGGCGCCGGAGGCCGGCCAACCCGCCTGACCCGGCAGCGGCATGCCCCTACGCGGCGGGACCGAGGCCGCCGTCGGCGGCGACACCGTGCCCGCGGGCGCGATTCCTGCGGAAACCCCGAGGGCCCGGCGGGAAACCTCGAAGGCCGTACGGGGAACGCCACGCGTGGTACGGAACCCGAAGGCCGTACGGAGAACGCCGCATGTCGTACCGAAAGCACCGAGAGTCGTACCGAAAACGCCGAGGGCCGGCGCCGCACACGAAGTGCGGTACCGGCCCTCGGTCGTGCTGATCAGTGAAGATCAGAGGCGGTTGATGTTCTCCGCCTGGAGGCCCTTCTGGCCCTGCACGACGTCGAATTCGACGGCTTCGCCCTCGACGAGCTCACGGTAGCCGTTGCCCTGAATCGCGGAGAAGTGGGCGAAGACGTCGTCGCCGCCACCGTCCTGCGCGATGAAGCCGAAGCCCTTTTCCGAGTTGAACCACTTCACGGTTCCGGTAGCCATATTTTTCTCCCTACATGTGGGCCGATGAACGAATCCACACTTCGTGAATCCGGGCGTCGCCGCGTTTTTCGCCCTCATTTCGGAAGCTACCGAAATGCAAAATGCACCTGTAGTGAACAGCTCTACAGGCGCACTCAGAAGATGATGCGAACCACAACTGCAACAGGCTCAAGACTAACACAGGATGGGAGCGAGATCGAGTACTGCTGCAAAACGGCCGGATCCGACCGCTTCGTACCCCACCCTGAGCACCCGAGACCCGGAGCGTGATCGGTGCGCCGACGAGATGTCCGGTACGGCCGACCGGGCCGCGTTACCCGCCTGTAACGAATTCCAAACCAACAATCCTGGACACCGCGCCGCGCGGGGTGCCACCCTGATCCCGCCGAGCCGGGCGCGTCAGCGCGTACGGGCTCGTCGCACCCGGGGCGGGTCGCCGGACACGGACCTCACCGGGGCCTCGCAGACCCTCCCTCGCCCCGCCTTCCTGCCAGGACGCCCGTGTAACGCCCCGCCACTTCCTCGGCCGCCTCATGCGGCCCCCGCGACCGTGCCCCGTGCCGCCGGTCGCCCCTCGCGCGGCCCGTACGTCATCCATCACGCACGTCCGCGCGCACATAGAGCGTCGCGCCGCCCCGGATCGCCCGTTCGTCTCCACGACGGGCCCTCGGCCGGCCGCGCTCCCCTGCCTCGCCGCACTCGCCGACCCGCCCTGTGGCGGCACCTCGGCCTGCCGCCGGCGGCCCGTTCGGGAAAAGAGCTCCACCCGTGTCCGTATTCACCCTGCCCGCGCGCGCCCGCGCGGGACGGTCCGGCGCCGCCGTCGCGGCCATCTCGATCCTGGCCTCGGCGGGCTATCTGATGGCCAACCTGCTGCCTGCCTTCCTCGATGCCGTCCGCACCGGTCTGGGCCTGTCCGGCACCGCCGCCGGCGCGATCGGGACCGCCGTACTGCTCGGCTCCGCGGTCGCGGGTGCGGCCGTCACCCGGGCGGCGGGCGGCGCGGGGCGCGAGCGGCAGGCCCGGATCGGGTTGCTCCTGATGGTCGGCGGCTTCACCGTCGCGGCGATCACCGGCAGTACCCGGCTCGCCGTCGCGGCCGCGATCGTCGGCGGGGCGGGCAGCGGGATGGCGCTGACGGTGGCCACCGCCGCGATGGCGGGTACCCGCGACCCCGCCCGGACGTCCGGCATCGCGCTGCTCGCGGTGGCGTTGTCCGGGACGGTCCTGTACACCCTGGTGCCGCTGCTCGGCGGCGGTCGGCTCGCCACGGTCGGGGTGATGGCGGCGGTCGGCCTGGGGGCGCTGCCGATGGTGCGGCATCTGCCGGTGGCGGTGGCCCCGGCCGATGCCGCGGTCGCACTCGGGCCGGCGCCCCATCGGCGCACCGGACTGCTGCTGACCGCGGCCGTCGGGGTGCGCTCGGTGGCGATGAACGCGCTGTGGGCGATCGCCTCGGGGGTGGGTACCGATCGGGTGGGGCTGTCCACCGAGACGGTGAGCGCGCTGTGCGCCGGGTGTCTGTTGGCGGGGGTCGTCGGAGTCGTGGTGGCGACGTCGGGCGGACGGGGTCGGAGCCGGACCGTCCCGCTGGTGGCGGCGGTGGGCGCCGGTGGGGCGGCCGCGCTGATGTCGACCTTCGCACCCCGCGGCGGCCTGGTCCTCTACGCGGTGGGCCTGCTCGGCTGGAACGCCTCCTGCCAGGCGGTCACCACCTACGTCCTGGGCGTGGCCGCGGCGCTGGACGAGCGCGGCCGGTGGAGCGCACTGGCCATGTCGGCCAACACCTTCGGCGCCGCCTGCGGCCCGGTCGTCGGCCTGTCCGCACTCGGCGCGTTCGGCGCGCCCACCACCGGCACGCTGATCGCCATCACCGCCGCCCTCTGTGCTCTCCCCCTCGCCCACGCCGCCCACACGGCCTCGGCTGTGGCCAGGGACACTGCCGCGAGCACACATGCGAGCGCGCCGGTCGAGCGGATATCGATTCCGACGCAACGCTCCGCCCGGCAACGAACCCGGGTGGCACTTCCCGCGGACCAACCACCCTCCCGACCACCCGGGGCCAGTCGCCTGCGCGGTCGCCGGCGCAGCCACGAGCGGTCGCAGGCGCACCCGAAGGTGCGGTCGCGAGTACGCCCGTAGGCCCGAGGCCGGCCGGACCCGAGGCGACCCCGGGCGCGAGCCGACGGGCGCCGGGCGTGCCACCGGCACCCGGGGTCGGGGTGGGGCTTGGGGTTCGGTCGGCTGTGCGCCCACCTTCGTTGCGCCTGGGGGGCAAGATGGGCGGCATGGCGAAGATAAGCAAAGGTGGGAACACTCCGGTACCGACTGCCGAGTTGCGGGCGGTCCTGACCTGGCGCGCGGCGGGGGCTCCCGACGTGGACGCCTCGGCGCTGCTGCTGAATGCCGCCGGGAAGGTGCGGACGGAGGCGGATTTCGTCTTCTACAACCAGCCCTCGGACGCCGCCGGCGCGGTGCGACACGACGGCAAGCGGCCCGCCGCCGACGGCCTCGTCACCGACACGATCCGGGTGAACCTGGCCGCGATGCCGCCGGATGTCGAGCGGGTCGTGATCGGGGCGTCCGCCGACGGTGGCACGTTCGGGCAGGTGCCGGGTCTGGCGCTGCACGTGGTGTCCGCGCAGGGCGGTCCGATCGCCGAGTTCGACATCGACGAGGCCTCCACCGAGACGGCGTTCCTGTTCGGTGAGTTCTACCTGCGGGGCGGGGCCTGGAAGTTCCGCGCGGTCGGCCAGGGGTACGCCTCCGGGCTCACCGGCCTGGCCACGGACTTCGGCATCGAGGTCGCCGCCGACGACGCCCCCGGCACGCCAACCGCGCCGAACGCCCCCACCGCACCGAGCGCACCCCCGTCGGCTCCCGCCCGTCCGAGCACGCCGCCGCCCTCGGCCCCCGCGGTCAGCCTGAAGAAGCAGAACTTGGTCGACATGGAGAAGCGGCTCGCCCAAGAGGGCCACCCGCAACTGCTCAATCTGACCAAGCAGGCCGCCGTGAGCCTGGAGAAGCATGGCCTCGGCGAGCACACCGCGCGGGTCGCGCTGTGCCTGGACATCTCCTACTCGATGCAGTCGCTGTTCAAGCGGGGCAAGGTGCAGGCGCTCGCGGAGCGGGTGCTCTCGCTCGGCCTGCGCTTCGACGACAACGCGGCCGTGGACGTGTTCCTGTTCGGCTCCCGCGGCCACGCGGTCGGCCAACTCGGGCTGGGCGAGTACCACGGCTGGGCCGAGCGGATCCGCAAGAACCCCGGCCTGGAGGGCTCGACCGACTACGCCGGCGCCATGCGGCTGGTCCGCGAGCACTACTTCGGCAGCAGCGGGCCACGGCACCAGCCGCTCGCGAACGACCTGCCCGTCTACGTCATGTTCATCACCGACGGCCAGACCACGTCGCGCGACGCGACGCGCGAGCAGATGACCTACTCCAGCTTCGAGCCGATCTTCTGGCAGTTCATGGGGCTCGGCCGACCGGGCGGCTTCTCGTTCCTGGAGGAGCTGGACGACCTGACCGGCCGGTACGTCGACAACGCCGACTTCTTCTCGGTCCAGGATCCGGCGAACGTCCCGGACGGACAGCTCTACGACATGATGACCAACGAATACCCGGGCTGGCTCGCCCGCGCCAGGTCCCAGGGGCTGCTGATCTGACCCCGAGGCCATCGATCCGTACCGGGAGCGCCGCTCTTACCCGGGAGCACCGCTTCGTTCCGGGAGCACCGCTGCGCCCCGGGAGCACCGCTCCGATCCGAGAGCACCGCTCCGTTCCGGGAGCACTGCTGCGCCCCAGGAACATCACTCCGACCCGGGAGCGGCGCTCCGCTCCGGAAGCACCGCTGCGCCCCAGGAACACCGTCCCGTCCCGGTAGCACCGCTCCGATCCGAGAGCACTGCTCCGCCCCGGAAGCACCGTTCCGTTCCGGGAGCGCTGCTGCGCCCAGGGATAGGCGCTCCGACCAGGAGCGCCGCTCCGATCCGAGAGCAGCGCTCTGACCCGGAGCACTGTTCCGTTCCGGGAGCACCGCTCCGGCCCCGGAACGCCGCCCCGACCCGGAAGCACCGTTCCGTTCCGGAAGCACCGCTCCGACCCAGAAGCACCGCCCCCGACCCAGAAGCACCATGCCGACCGAAAAGCACCGCCCCGACCCAAAAGCACCGCTCCGTTCCAGAAGCACCGCTCCGACCCAAAAGCACCGCTCCGTTCCGGAAGCACCGCCCCGACCCCCGTGCGCTACCGATCCGACCCCTGGGCCATCGAGCCGGTCGCGGCCGGTCCACCCGGCCCACCCCCCTGCGGCCGGCTCGGCCCGGCCGGCCGGGCCGCTCCTCGTACCCAGCGTGCGGGGAGCGCGGAGAGCACGTGCAGGGCTGCCTCCATCGGGCCCTTGCGCAGCGTGTGTCGCCAGGCCCAGCACAGCAACAGCGTGACGACGACGAAGGCGAGCAGTCGTTCCCAGGTCTGTCCGGCCGCGAGCGGGAACCAGCGGTCGATCGCGATCAGATGGGCGGTGTACACGGTGAGCGCCATCGCGCCGACGCAGATCGGCGGGTCGAGGACGATCCGGCCGATCCAGGCGCGGCAGGCCAGCAGGGTCAGACCGAGCACGCCCAGGGCGACGCCGATCGCGCCGACGATCTCGAACGGCGTGCCGGTGTGGCCCTCGGCGACGGTCAACCATGCCGGGTCGGACACCGGGACCGAGCCGACCCGGCTGTGGATCAGCTCGAACACGCCGTACGGGGCCGCTTCCCGGGCGAGCCGATCGCCGGTGAACAACTCGACCACGAGCCAGGATCCGCCGTACCCGAGCACCGCCAGCCCGGTGCCGATCCCGACGAACGCACGCTGCACCCGCAGATCGGTGAGGCGCAGCCGGCCGACCGCCATCCCCGCGAAGACGAACGGCAGCCAGGTGATCGCCGGGTAGCTGCCGGTCAGGAACAACGTCTCGAACAGGTCGCCCGGACCGTGCCAGTCGTCGAACCCGGGTGCGGCATAGCGGATGTCGCCGGTGTCGCCGCTCGTACGCAGCAGGTACGAGGCGATCGGCCCGAGGAGGGCCCAGCTCGCCGCGAGCAGCACGAGCGCGCGCGTGTCCAGCCACAGCGCGGGCCAGGCGAGCAGGAAGTAGAGGCCGTAGAAGGCGAGGATGACCAGCACGCCGGTGTCCAGGTCGGCCAACCACATGCCGAGCGGGATCAGCAGGACGGCCCTGATCAGCACCCGGGTGACCGCGGCCGCGGTGTGTCGGTTCCGGCCGCGCAGCGGTGTCCGGCCGGACATCAGGACCAGCGAGACGCCCGCCAGGAACGCGAACAGCGCGGAGGCGCGGCCGGAGACGCCTTGGACGAGGGTGTCCACGCCGCCGTCGTAGGGGTCCGGGCCGACATGCGAGGCGAACATGCCCAAAACGGCGAGGGCACGCGCGACGTCCACGCCGACGATGCGCGCCGTCGTGGTCGCCGGCCGCTCCACCCGCTCCCCGTGCTCCCCCGCTTCGACCCGCATGCGTCCAGATTAGGCGGGTCCTCGAACTCCCGTCGGGCTCGGCCGGAAGGCATCCGCGGCCCGGATCGGCCGAGCGCCGGTCGGCCTATTCGGCCGCGTCCGGTGCCTTCGGCACGACCGGCGAAGGCGGAGCGCCCGAGGATCGCCGAGCGACCGGCGACTGCGAAGCAGCGGCCGAAGACGGCGAAGCAACCGAAGACGACGAAACCGAAGACGACGAAGCAGCCGACGGCCGCGACACACCCGAGGACTGCGGGCCGACCGACGACCGCGAACCAACCGAAGACTGCGGCGACACCGATCCCTCCCCGACCGCCGATCCCTCCCCGGCCACCGACGCCTCCCCGGCCGCCGACCCCCGTCCGGCCGCCGACGCCGGCGAACCGGTCGGCTCGGGCTCCCCGCCGCGCCGCCGCACCGCGACCATGACCAGCGCCAGCGACACGCAGCCGACGAACACGCTGACCACCACCGGCGTGGACAGGCCGCTGCGTACCGAGGCACCCGCCGCGCATTGGACCAGCGTCATCGGCAGCATGCCCAGCGCGGTGCCGAGCAGGAATTGGCCGGTGCGGATCCCGGTCGCCGCCGCGCCGTAACTGACCACCGAGGACGGGATCACCGGGATCATCCGCAGGATCGTGATCGGCACCAGGCCGTTCCGGGAGAGCCGGCGATCGAGCACGGCCAGCGCCTCGCGCTTGTGCAGCCAGCCGCTGATCCGCTCCCGGCCCAGCCGACGACCGAGGTACAGGCTGATCAGCGCGCCCAGGGTGGCCCCGACCAGGGTGACCACCGTGCCGCCGATCGCGCCGAACAGCGCGCCTGCGATCGGCGCGAACAGCGACTTGGGGACGAATGCGGCGACGCCCAGTGCGCAGACCACGACGAAGATCGTCACCGAGACCGGAAGCGGCCAGTGGGTCCACGCGCCGTGGTCGAGGAAATCCCGCAAGGAGTCGAGCAAGCCCCGCACGGTGTCCAACCTGCGTCCGCCCCTCGTACCCGTGGTGTGTGTGCGCCCGATGCGCCCCATGCGCCCGATGCGCCTGATGAGCCGGATCCCGATGCGCCGGGCGATCCGCTTCGAATCGTCGGCTACATCGTCACGGCGGCACGCCCCCGAACACACCCGGGTCCCCGGCGCGCATTCGGCTCATTGTACGGAGCGTTCGCGCTCCCCGTGCGAGCCCGTCACCTGCCGAAACGATCACGGGTCGGCTGCCGGAACGGTCGCGGGGTGCGGACCCGGGTCCGAAGTCGCCGTCGATTTCGCCGGCGAAGGCGGGTCGTTACGTGTTAGAAAACCTACTGACCACTAGGTTTTTACGGAGGATCCATGACCGACACCACCGCACGCACCCGGTTCCGCGCCGCGACCTGCCCCTACGAGGACGCGTCGCTGCCGATCGAGGAACGGGTTGCGGACCTGCTCGGCCGGATGACGGTCGAGGAGAAGGCCGGTCTGATGTTTCAGACGATCGCCGTCATGGGCCCCGAGGGCACGCTCCTGGACGACAAGGGTTCGCTGCCGTTCGAGTTCACGGTGCGGGAGATGATCGCCGAGAAGGGGATGAACCACTTCAATCTGCTCGGCGGAGGTCGGCCCGAGCACATCGCGCAGTGGCACAACCGGATCCAGGAACTGGCGCTGGAGACCCGGCTGGGCATCCCGGTCACGCTCTCCACCGATCCCCGGCACCACTTCACCGACAACCCGGGCACCGCCGCCTACGCCGAGGGCTTCTCGCAGTACCCCGAGACGCTCGGCCTGGCCGCGATCGGCGACGAGGAGCTGGTCCGCGAGTTCGCCGACCTGATGCGCCGCGAATACCTCGCGGTCGGCATCCGACTCGCCCTCCACCCGCAGATCGACCTCGCCACCGAACCGCGCTGGTCGCGGATCAACGGCACGTTCGGCGAGGACGCCGAGCTGACCGGCAAGCTGGTCGCCGCCTACATCCGCGGTGCGCAGGGCGAGACGCTGAACACCGAGTCGGTGGCGTGCATGACCAAGCACTTCCCCGGCGGCGGCCCGCAGCTCGACGGCGAGGACCCGCACTTCCCGTACGGCCGCGAGCAGGTCTACCCGGGCGGCAACTTCGACTACCACCTGGAGCCGTTCCGCAAGGCGCTCGCGGCGGGAACGTCGCAGATGATGCCGTACTACGGCATGCCGATCGAGACCGAGCACGAGGCCGTCGCGTTCGGCTTCAACAAGGGCATCATCACCGGCCTGCTGCGCGAACAACTGGGCTTCGACGGCATCGTGTGCACCGACTGGGGGCTGATCTCGGACGCGAACATCATGGGCCAGACCATGCCCGCGCGGGCGTGGGGCGTCGAGGAGTCGTCCGTCCCGGACCGGGTGTTGCGGGTGCTCGAGGCGGGCTGCGACCAGTTCGGCGGCGAGCACATCCCCGAGCGGATCGTCGACCTGGTGGCGGCGGGCCGGCTCACCGAGGAGCGGCTGGACCGGTCGGTGCGGCGGTTGCTGCGGGAGAAGTTCGTCCTCGGCCTGTTCGACCACCCGTTCGTGGACCCGACCGCGACCGCTGCCCTGGTGGGCACCGACGCCGGCATCGCGGCCGGGCTGCGCGCGCAGAGCAGGTCGGTCACGGTGCTCAAGAACACGACGGCGCGAAAGGGGTCGGCACGCGACGCGTCGGTACCGGACGCGTCGCCGCACGACGAGCCGGTGCTGCCGCTGGCCGCGGGCATCCGCGTGTACGTCCAGGGCGTCGACGCCGACGTGGCGGCCGGTTACGGCACGGTCGTGGCCACTCCCGAGGAGGCGGACGTGGCGATCATGCGGATCAAGACCCCGTTCGAGCCGCGTGAGGGCGGCTTCGAGCAGTTCTTCCACGCGGGCTCGCTGGAGTTCACCGAGGCCGAACTGACTCCGATCCTGGACCTGTGTGCGACGGTGCCCACCGTCGTGGACATCTACCTGGAGCGCCCGGCGGTGATCCCGGAGATCGCCGACCGGTCGGCCGCGCTGGTGGCGAACTACGGCTGCGCCGACGCGCCGTTGCTGGACGCGCTGTTCGGTCGGGTACAACCCGAGGGCAGGCTGCCGTTCGAGTTGCCGCGCTCGATGGCCGACGTGCGCGCCCAGCGCTCGGACGTACCACGGGACGGCAAGGACCCGGTCTTCCCGTTCGGTCACGGCCTGACGTACTGAGCACTGACGTACCGAGCACTCCCCCACCCCACACGCCCGAGCGAATCGAAGCCGGCACCCCGCCGGAGACCGCCTGGGCGAATCCAGACCGCCACCCCACCCGACATCCACCGAGCGAATCGAAGCCGACACCCTTCCCGGCACCGCCGAGCAACGCGAAGCCGGTACCACGGTGGGGTATCGGCTTCGGTTCGCCGGCATCGCGGTGCACGAACGCGACGGGCGCGCCCGACACGCACCGGTTCACCATTGCCGCCCGCGCCTGCTTAGGGTGCTGCCATGGGTAGCGAGCAGCGGGAGGGCGTGGCTCTCTCCTTGCACGCGACGGCTCGGGCATTGCGGGTGTACCGGCTGCGGGCCGTCGTGACCACGGTGATCGGTTCGGCCTGCACCGGGGCCTGGTTCGCGGTTTTGTCCACGGCCGAGGATTCGGCCGGCGAGGCCTGGGGCGGCTGGGGCACGGTTCCGCTCGTGGTCGGCGTCGTGGCCCTGGTGATCGGGATCGGCGCGCTGGTGCTGGGCCGGCGCATGCGGCGCACGCTGGCCCGCCATCCGTGGGTGACCTGCTCGTGCCGCTTCCGCGATCCGGCCGACGGCGACGGTGCGTGGGGTCCGCCGCTGGTGATCGGCGATCGCGCCGGCGACGGCACGCAGTACGCGCTGACCGTGGTGTCCATGTCGCACCGCTGGTGGCACCTGCACAAGTGCGACGGCGGCGACGTGTGGTTCGCGGGCGACCCGGCGCACGGCGGTGTGGTGTCCCCGCCCGGCGGCGAACTCCTGCTCTGGACCCGCCCGAGCCGACTCAGCCGCAGCAGTCGCCCCACCCGCCGCGCCAACCCCGCCGGAGCGTGAGGGCGCCCGCCGGGCTCTCGGCCCATCCCGGGGGCCGGCTCATCTGACCAGGCGCAGGCTGATCGGGTAACGCATCACCTCCCCGCCCGCCGCCCGGGCGCCGCCGAGGATGGCGAAGACCGCGATGGTCGAGTACATGACGGCGATCACCAGGCCGCCGAAGTCGCCGAGCAGCGCCAGGATCGGCGCAAGCACGAACGAGAGCAGGCAGGTCAGCTGGAAGTTCAGCGCCGCCTTGGCGTTGTCCCGAACGAACTCCGAGCGGGCGCCGACCGTCCTGCGGATCAGGTACGGGCCGACCACGGGCGCGCAGAAGCCGCTCCAGTGCGCGGCCGCGCTCCAGCCCCGCTCCCGGCCCGGACGGATGCGCTCGTACGGCCCGACGGCGCGGTTGAGCCACCACGGCGGCGGCATCGGCGGCCCGGGTGTCATCCCGTGCATCGGCATCGCCGGTGGCCCCGGCATCGGCATCAGCAGGTCGTCGAGCAGCGCCTCCAGGTCCGCCCGGGTGCGCCCGGCCAGCGCCGAGGCCACCCGCTCCTCGAACTCGTCCGCGTTCAGTCTGCCCTCGCCGTAGGCATGCTTCAAGTGTTCGATCGTGCGTTCGCGATCCGCGTCGCCGACCCGCATGTGCGCGGGCATGCCGTACCAATGGGGTGGATGAGGACCGGAGTTGGGATGCATGCGCGGCTCCTCTCGCTGTGCACACGGCTTCGTACAGCATGCGCCGTCGACGAACCGTGGTCCATCAGGGATAACCCTTGGCCGGACCCTTAGGCAACCACCGCAGGGATGACGGCGATCCGCCCCGGCGCGACGGCGCACCCGGTCCGTCTCCGGGCCGGCGCCGGGCGAGGCCCGGTCAGAACAGCCGGCGCAGCAGCCGCAACGAATGCGCCTCCAGGTGTACGGAGGTGCCCGCCTTGGCCGCGGGCCGGTCCCGATCGAGCAGCACCGTCGCGCTGTCCAGCACCGTCCCCCACGCCGCGCCGTACTCGGCGGGTGGCAGGGTGAAGTGCAGGTCCCCTTCGTGCGCGTTGATCAACAGGAAGAACGAGTCGTCCCGGATCGGTTCGCCGCGCGGACCGGGTTCGCCGATCGCGTCGCCGTTGAGGAATACCGAGATCGCCTTGTTGAATCCGGCTTGCCAGTCCGCCTCGGTCATCGGCCGCCCGCCGGGCGCGAACCACACGATGTCGGCCAGGCTCGCATCGTCCGCCGGTACACCGCGCAGGAAGCGCCGGCGGCGGAACACCGGATGTTCGCGGCGCAGTCGGATCAACATCTGCACCCATTCGAGGAACACCCAGTGTTCCCGGCCGCGTTCCCAGTCGACCCAGGAGACCTCGTTGTCCTGGCAGTACGCGTTGTTGTTGCCGCCCTGGGTGCGGCCGATCTCGTCCCCGTGCAGCAGCATCGGCACGCCCTGGGACAGCAGCAGCGTCGCGGCCAGGTTGCGTTTGGTCTTCTCCCGCAGCGCGAGGATCTCGATGTCGGTGCTCTCGCCCTCCACTCCGCAGTTCCAGGACCGGTTGTGGTTCTCGCCGTCCCGACCGTCCTCGCCGTTGGCCTCGTTGTGCTTGTGCTCGTAGGAGACCAGGTCGTGCAACGTGAAGCCGTCGTGGGCGGTGACGAAGTTGACCGACGCGGTCGGCCGCCGGCCGTCGTGGCGATACATGTCGCCGGATCCGGTGAGCCGGGCGGCGAAGTCCGGGAGCGTGCCCGGCTCGCCGCGCCACAGGTCGCGCACCGTGTCCCGGTACCGGCCGTTCCACTCGGTCCACAACGGCGGGAAGTTGCCCACCTGGTAGCCCTCGTCGCCGACGTCCCACGGCTCGGCGATCAGCTTGACCCGGCTGACGACCGGGTCCTGCTGGACCAGGTCGAAGAACGCGGAGAGCTTGTCCACCTCGTAGAACTGCCGGGCCAGCGCCGCCGCGAGGTCGAAGCGGAAGCCGTCGACGTGCATCTCGGTGACCCAGTAGCGCAGCGAGTCCATGATCATCTGGAGCACGTGCGGATGCGACATGCGCAGCGAGTTGCCGGTGCCGGTGGTGTCCCAGTAGTAGCGCGGGTCCTGTTCGGACAGCCGGTAGTAGGCGCTGTTGTCGATCCCGCGCAGGGACAGTGTCGGGCCCAGGTGGTTGCCCTCCGCGGTGTGGTTGTAGACCACGTCGAGGATCACCTCGATACCGGCCTGATGCAGGCATTTCACCAGGTAGCGGAACTCCTGCACCTGCTGTCCCAGCGAGCCGGTCGAGGAGTAGGCGGCGTGCGGCGCGAAGAAGCCGATCGTGTTGTAGCCCCAGTAGTTGGCCAGCCCTCGGCCGACCAGGTGCCCGTCGTCGACGAACTGGTGCACCGGCATCAACTCGACCGCGGTGACCCCCAACGACCGGAAGTATTCGATCATCGTCGGGTGTGCCATGCCCGCGTAGGTGCCGCGGATCTCCGGCGGGATGTCCGGATGACGCATCGTCAACCCGCGCACGTGCGCTTCGTAGATCACCGTGTCGTGGTACTCGTGCCCGGGCCGGTGGTCGTCGCCCCAGTCGAAGTACGGGTTGACCACGACCGAGGTCATCATGTGCGGCGCCGAGTCGCTCTCGTCGATCCGCTCGGGCTCGCCGAACCGGTAGCCGAACAGCGGTTGGCCCCAGCGGACGTCACCGTCGAAGGCCTTGCCGTACGGGTCCAGGAGCAGCTTGGCCGGGTTGCAGCGGATCCCCCGGCGGGGCTCCCACGGCCCGTGCACGCGGTAGCCGTAGCGCCGACCGGGTTGCAGGCCGGGCAGGTATCCGTGCCAGATGCCGCCGTCCACCTCGCGCAGCGGCACCCGTTCCTCGTTGTGGGCGTCGTCGATCAGGCACAGGTCGACGGCCTCGGCAACGTCGCTGTACAGGGCGAAGTTGACGCCCGTTCCGTCGTAGGAGGCACCCAGCGGAAACGGGTGCCCGGGCCACAGCGTCATCAAGATTCCCCCTTCGCAGCCGGGACCGGCCTGATCGCACATCTGCCCGGCTCCGGGCCCGGGAACCGTTCCGGTACCCGATGCGTCGGATGGCCATGCGAATCCACGACCGTTCCACGCGCGGGGCCACTGCCCTGCCGATATTCGTGCTGACGGCGGGACTCGTCGTCACCGGTTGCACCTCCTCCGGCGGCTCGAAGCCGGATCCGGTCCGCACGGCCGCCGGGTCCGGCGAGACGATGCGGCTGACCGCGTTCGACTCGTGCGGCGCGCTGGTCGACGACTTCCGGGCGGCGGCGCTGCGCACGATGACCGAGAAGAAATCCGCCGACAACTCCAAGTCCGGGCAGTTGGCGGACGGCGAGGCGCCGGCCGCCGCGCCCAGGGCGGCGGCCCCGCAGGGCGTGGCCGCGGACCAGGCGGCGCCCGGGGCGGCCGAGCACTCGACCACCAACACCCAGGAGCAGGGCGTCGACGAGCCCGATCTGGTCAAGACCGACGGGCGTCGGGTGCTGACCGTGGCCGACGGCCGGCTCAGCGTGGTGGATGCCGCGACGCATCGGGTCACCGGCTCGCTGGACGTGCCGGGCGCGCGGGCGCGCGATCTGCTGCTGTCCGGCGATCGGGCCCTGCTGATCCTGAACGGCTCGACGAACCTGCCGAAGAGCAAGGGGGGTTCGGGCAAGATGGCACCGATCCCCGGTGGCCCGGGCAGCTCGTCGCCGGTGGCCGCGAACCCCAACGCCCGCTTCGTGCTGGTGGATCTGGCCGCCGCGCCGCGCATCATCGGCGATCTGTCGGTGGACGGGAGCTACACGGACGGGCGGCAGATCGGCAGCACCGCACGGATCGTGGTGCGCTCGCGGCCCCGGCTGTCCATGTCCACACCCAAATCGTCGGACCAGGCCAAGGATCTGATCCGGCGCTCGACCGCCTCGGACTGGCTGCCGCAGTTCACCCTCGCCGCGAACGGCCGGACCGATTCCGGCGATCTGGTCGGCTGCGACCGGGTCAGCCGGCCGCAGGCCAAGCCCGGCGACCCCGGGCACACCGGCACCGCGACGTTGAGCGTGTTGTCCTTCGACCTGACCCGCGACCTGGACAAGGGCGATCCGGTGACGGTGGCCGCCGACGTGGACAACGTGTACGCGTCGGAGTCCAACCTCTACCTGGCGACCACGTCCACGCACCGCGCCGTGTCCGGTGACGCGAAGGTGATCGGCGGCGGACCGCCGAGCACGACGACCACGATCAACCAGCTCGACATCTCCGGCAAGGGCACGCCGAAGCTGGTCGGCACCGGCGTGGTCTCGGGCGCGATGGTCAACGAGTACGCGATGTCCGAACACGCGGGCAACCTGCGGGTGGCCACCACGCTCTCGCCCGGCGACCCGAGCATCCCCCGGACCGTGCCGAGCATCCTTCCGCAGAACACCACCACCCGCAGCGACACCGCCCCGGGCAGCGCGGCACCGGGCGGATCCGTCCCGGGCAGCGCGCCGCGCGGCGGCATCGCCCCGAGCGATCCCACCGACGCCACCCCGGGCATCCCGGGCACGCCGCGGGACATGCCGCCGCCGATCGCGCCGCGCTCCAGTTCCGAGTCGGTGGTCACCGTGCTGGCCCGCAGCGGCAACACGCTGACCCCGATCGGCCGGGTGGGCGGCCTGGGCCGGACCGAACGCATCATGGGCGTGCGCTTCGCGGGCCCGCTCGCCTACGTGGTGACCTTCCGACAGACCGACCCGCTGTACACGCTGGACCTGAGCGACCCGCGCAACCCCAAGGCGGTCGGCGAGCTCAAGATCAACGGCTACTCGGCCTATCTGCACCCGATCGCCGACGGCCGGCTGATCGGCGTCGGCCAGGACGCCACCGACGGCGGCCGGCGGCTGGGCACCCAGGTGTCCTTGTTCGACGTGAGCACCCTGGCGAACCCGACCCGGGTCGCCCAGTACGCGCTCCCGGGCGCGAACTCGCAGGCCGAGCAGAACGCGCACGCGTTCTTGTACTGGGCCAAGGACGGCACCGTGGTGGTGCCGGTGAACGAGTCCTACCGCATCCCGACACAGCCGCAGATCGCCCCGGGCGAGAAGTCCCCGGGCGGCGGCTCGTACGCACTGGTGTTGCGGATCGAGGGCAGTCGGATCGTCGAGGTGGGTCGGGTGACGCACCCGGGCGGGACCATCCAGCGCTCCCTGGTGATCGGTGACGATCTGTGGACCGTCTCGACGGCCGGGATCTCGGTGGACCGGCTCGCCGACGTGCGTCAGGTGGCCTGGATCCCGACCGCCTGACCGTCCCGGGCGGCATCGCGGCGGGTCGGTCTGGTATACCCGGGAGAGCTGATCTGACAGACCATCAGAAACGATCGGGAGCGCACATGGCGGCCACCGTCTTCACCGACCTCCAGCAGATCAAGGACTCGGTGGGCAAGCACCTCGGCCACAGCGAGTGGCTGGAGATCACCCAGGACCGGATCAACCTGTTCGCCGACGCCACCGGCGACCACCAGTGGATCCACGTGGACGTGGAGAAGGCGAAGGAGGGCCCGTTCGGCGCGCCGATCGCCCACGGCTACCTGACGATGGCGCTGTCCAACCTGTTCCTGCCGCAGATCGTCGAGGTGCAGAACATCTCGATGGGGGTGAACTACGGCGTGGACAAGGTGCGCTTCCCGGCGCCGGTCCCGGTGGGCTCCCGGGTGCGCGGCGGTGCGGAGATCGTGGCGGTCGCCGACATCGCGGGCGGCGTCCAGGTGACCATCCGGATCACCGTCGAGATCGCCGGCTCGGCCAAGCCGGCCTGCGTGATCGACGCGATCAGCCGCTACCTGGCCTGAGCGGGCACGACCGGCCGGCGACCGGTCGTGCTCCGCCCCGACGCCGGACGGGCCGCACTCGGCCCGTCCGGCGTTTCGCGTGCCGGGGCCGTCCGGCGGGCACGGCCCGGGCCGGGTCCCGCGGGTCGGGTCGCGTCGTCTCCGGTGCCGCGGCTCGGCGCGCGGGGGCCGGCCTAAGCGTCGGGCTCGATCACGACGCAGCGGGTGCGACTGTAGATGGTCGGCATGCACCTGTTGCAGTGGATGCACAGGGACTTGGTCTCGCGTTCGGCCGCGATCCGGTTGATCAGGTCCGGCTCGCGCAGCACCGCGCGGCCCATCGCGACGAATTCGAAGCCCTCGGTCATCGCGAGGTCCATCGTGTCCCGGTTGGTGATCCCGCCGAGCAGGATCAACGGCAGCTTCAGCTCGGCCCGGAACTGCCGGGCGGAGGCGAGCAGGTAGGCCTCCTCGTACGGGTACGAGCGCAGGATGCGGTTGCCGATCAGTTTGACGCCCAGCCGCTGCGGCTGCGGGAAGGTCGCGGCGAACTCGGGCACCGGGGCGTCGCCGCGGAAGAGGTACATCGGGTTGAGCAGCGAGCTGCCGGCGGTCAGCTCCAGCGCGTCCAGCGAGCCGTCCTCCTCCAGCCAGCGCGCCGTGCGGATGCTCTCCTCCAGCCGGATGCCACCGGGGACGCCGTCCTCCATGTTGAGTTTGGCGGTCACCGCGATCTTGTCGCCCACCGCGTCCCGCACCGCGCGACACACGCCGCGTGCGACCTTGGCCCGGTTGGCGAGCGAACCACCGTAGCCGTCCTTGCGGTGGTTGAGCTTGGGGCTGAGGAAGGCGCTGGCAAAGTAGTTGTGGCCGAGGTGGATCTCCACCGCGTCGAAACCGGACTCGATCGCGAGCAGCGCGGCGTCGGCGTGCGCGCGGGTGATCCGGGCGATGTCGGCCTCGGTCGCGGCGTGCGTGGTGCGCATGCTCAGCGGATTGAACATGCGACCGGCGGACAGCGCGGTCCGGCCGTTGGACTTGGCGTTGGCCACCGGGCCGGCGTGGCCGAGTTGCGCCGAGACCGCCGCGCCCTCGGCGTGCACCGCGTCGGTGAGCCGGCGCAGGCCCGGCACCGCCTCGGGGCGCATCCAGATCTGGTGTCGGTCGGTGCGGCCCTCGGGGGCGACCGCGCAGTAGGCCACGGTGGTCATCCCGATGCCGCCCGCGGCCGGACGCCGGTGGTACTCGATCAGGTCGTCGGTGACCAGCGCGTCCGGGGTGGCCCCCTCGAAGGTCGCGGCCTTGATGATCCGGTTGCGCAGCGTGAGCGGGCCGAGCGTGGCAGGGGCGAAGACGTCGGGTATCACGAGTCACCTCGTTCTGTGCGTGCCGTCCGGGACGGACCGGGTGGGAGCGGGTCGGTCGGCGCCGGGTCGGCGGGCGACGCGTCGGCGGGGCGTGGGGCGTCGAGGCCGGCGGTGACGAAGCCGACGACGGCCGTGGGGGCGGGCGGCGGTACGAACGCGTCCGCCACGGGTTGGCCGTAGAGCTGGAGCAGCAGGTCGAAGGCGAGCCGCCAGCGGTCCGCGATCTCCCGGGCACTCAGGTCCGGGCGCGCCGCGGCCAGCAGTGCGCGCCACGGTGCGTGCCGGAACCACGGGTCGTCCCACGGCAGTTCGTGCCCGGAGAGCACGGTACGGGCGAGCAACTGGAGCAGCATCGGCCCGTTCGGCTCGCGGGCCAGTCGGTCGAACGGCTCGACGATGATCGTGACCACCTCGCCGACCGTGGGCGTCCACCCGGCCGCGCGGGCCCGGTCCAGGTCGGCCAGTGGCCCGGCCCACAGCGGCCCCAGGCGCTGTTGCAGCAGCGCCACGACCAGGTCCCGCTTGGACCCGAAGTGGTAGTGCACGGCGGCCGGATTCATCCCGGCGGCGGCGTTCACCGCCCGGACGGAGACCCGGTCGTAGCCCTGCGCGAGGAAGAGCCGTTCGGCCTCGTCGAGCAGCCGGGCCCGTGATTGTGCTGTCACGGCAGGCACCAAACCACGAAGTGCCGGCATTTTCAATCACTGATTGAAGCACTGATCGAATAATGGCCGGCCCGGCGAGCGCGTCGACGGGCGGGCCGGGAGCGGGCTGCGGCCCGGGGCTCAGTCCAGGGGGACCAGCAGCACCGGGCAGTGCGCGTGTTCGATCGCGGCGGTCGCGACGTGGCCGACCCAGTGCCGCAGCGGGCCGCGGTGGTGCCGTACGCCGACCACCGCCAGCGCGCTGCCCGCCGAGGCCTCCACGAGCGTTCCGGCCGCGTCCGCCATGACCGAGTCCGCGCGCACCTCGACATCGGGGAACCGGGTCCGCTCCCCGCTCAGCGCACCCGCCAGCGCGGCGGCATGCACCTCGGCGACCGCGCGCATGTCCGCCTCGCTGGGCCCGGCGAGGCCCGCGTAGCCGGGCCAACTCCACGCGTGCACCGCGTGTACCGGCACGCCCCACCCGCGGGCCGCCTCGAACGCGGCCCGCACCGCCCGGTCGTCGCCGTCGCCCTGGACGCCGAGCAGCACGTTCACCCCGGTCGGCGCCGGCGCCCCGTGCTCGCCGCGCACGATCAGCAGCGGGCACGTCGTCCGCGCGGCCAGAAATCGCGAGACCGAGCCCAGGAGCAGGCCGACGAACCCGCCGCGCCCGCGCGATCCGGCGACCAGCAGCACCGCTCCCTCGGCCGCCGCGAGCAGTGCGTCGCCGGGCAGGCCGTAGCCGACCCGGGCCTGCACGCTCAGCTCCGGATGGCGCCGCAGTGCCGCCGCGGCGGCATCGCGGACCAGCGCCTCGGCCGCCCGGCGGGTGTCCTCGTTCGGCTCCACCGGCTCGAAGCCGGGGGTGGCCATCGGCACCCGGATCGCGTGCACGACGCGCAGCAGTGCGCCGCGCCGGGCCGCCTCCGCGGCGGCATGGGCCACCGCCCGGTCGCCGTGCTCCGAGCCGTCCGTGCCCACGACCACCAGGGGTGTGTCGACCTCGCCTGTGTTCGCCATGCCTGCTCTCCCCTACCGGTGTCGAAACGGCGAAGACCGGCCCGGCGCACCTGCCGCCGAGCCGGTTCGGGTGACCGCCGCGATCAGAAGTTCAGGCTGCTCAGCAGGTTCGCGACGCTCTTGCCACTGCTGTGGATGCTCGGCGCGATCGAGGTACTGGCGAGATAGAACCCGAGCAGCGCGCACACGATCGCGTGCGGGATTCGCATGCCGCCCTTGCGGATGAAGATGAACACGATGACGCCCAGCAGGACGACGGTGGAGATGGACAAGGCCATGGGGTGACTCCTCGGGAGGCGCGCTCGGGAGCGCAGGGGACGGAACGGCCGCGCCGATTTCGGGACAGCGCGAAGAGTGCCGGTGGGACGGCGGACTTTGTCTGCTTTTGTCACCGTCACAAAAACTAACAGAAAGTGTCTATAAAGTAGCAAAAAGTCACGACTTCGCTCGTTGGGTTGCTCTTCGTGATGTTGTGTCCCGGCGTGTCCCGGCGTGTCCCACCCCGCGCCCGGCGTGTCGGGTCGCGGGCGGGCGCGACATCGCCCGCCGTCACACCCCGATCGCTCTTCCCGACCCACCCGAGCCGTGGAATTCTGGCCGCGCCCGCGCCCCGCCAGCACCACTGCCGGAAGGTCCGCCGTGCCCGAAACGATCGACAGCGCCGCCCCGAACGCCGCCGTGTTCGACGTCTACAGCCCCGACAGCTACGCGGCGGGCATCCCGCACGCGACGTTCGCCCGAATGCGCCGCACCGCCCCCGTCTACCGCCACGCCGACCCGGAGCGGCCGGACGGCTTCTGGGCCGTCACCCGGCATGCCGACGTGATCCGGGTGTCCCGGAACCCGGAGATCTTCTCCTCGCACGAACGGCTGTCCCTGCTCATCGAGCCCGAGGAGGACGCGCTCGCCACCCAGCGGCTGATGATGCTCAACATGGACCCGCCGGAGCACTCACGGCTGCGCAACATCGTGAACAAGGGCTTCACCCCGCGCACCACGCTGACCCTGGAGGACAAGGTCCGCGAGGCGTGCGAGCGGATCGTGGCGAGCGCCGTCGACCGGGGCGAGGGCGACTTCGTGGCGATGTGCGCGGCCGAGTTGCCGCTGGTGGTGATCGCCGACCTGATGGGCGTACCCCAGGTCGACCGGCACCGGCTGTTCGACTGGTCGAACAAGCTGGTCGGCGAGGCGGATCCGGACCTGCGCCAGGACGCGGGCGAGGCCGAGCAGGTGCAGATGGAGATGTTCGGCTACGCGGACGCGCTGGGCGCGGCCCGGCGCGAGTGTCCCGTGGACGACATCGTGTCCAAGCTGGTCTGCCCCGACCGCGACGGTCAGGAGCTGACCGCGCTCGAATTCGACCTGTTCTTCATGCTGCTGGCGGTGGCCGGCAACGAGACCACCCGCAACGCGATCTCCGGCGGCATGCTCGCGCTGATCGAGCACCCCGAACAGTGGGAACGGCTGCGCGCCGACCCCGGCGGACTGGCCGGCACCGCGGCCGACGAGATCGTGCGCTGGGTCAGCCCGGTCAACGCGTTCAAGCGCACCGCGGTCCGCGACACCGAGTTGAGCGGGCAGCCGATCGCCGCCGGCGACAAGGTGGTCGTCTACTACGCGTCCGCCAACCACGACGAGGACGTGTTCGTGGACCCCTACCGCCTCGACATCGCACGCGATCCGAACCCGATGCTCGGCTTCGGCGGCGGCGGCCCGCACTTCTGCCTCGGCCGGCACCTGGCCAAGCTCGAACTGGAGATCATGTTCCGCACCCTGGCGGAGCGGGTCGAGCGGGTGGAACTGCTCGGGCCGGCACGGCGGATGCGGTCCAACTTCCTGAACGGCATCAAGGACATGCCGGTGCGGATGCACCGGGCCTGAACCGGCCGTGGCCGACCCGACGGATCGTCGGGCCGGCCACGGCACATCGGGACAACGGCCGTCAGGCGGCCGGCACCTCGATGTCGGTCTCCAGCCGGCGGCGCGAGCGCAGCCCCTGGGTGATCGGGTGCTCGTCGCCCAGCTTGCGCCGACACGCCCGCTCGGTGCGGGTGAACCATTCGCGGGACTCGTCCCGGCGACCGATCTCGCCCAGGCTCTGCACCCGGTTGCAGGCCGCGACCAGGGTGTGCGGGTGATCCGCGCCCAGCTGCGCCTCGTACCGGTCGTAGGTCGCCCGGTCCAGCTCGGCGCACTCGTTCGCCTGGCCCGCCTGGTAGAGGTTGTTCGCGTGGTTGAGCGCCGCGGCCAGGGTGTACGGGTGGTCCTCACCCAGCAGTTCGCGCAGCCCCTCCAGGCTGCGCAGCCCCAGGGCCATCGCCTCCTCGTCGCGTCCGACCGCCCGCAGGTAGATCGACAGGTTGCTGGCGCACCCGAAGGTGAACGGGTGCTGCGCGCCGAACTGCTCGCGGTAGCCCTGGTAGGCCTCCTGGGCGAGTTCGAGCGCCGCCTCGTCGTTGCCCATCGCGTGGTTGTCGGCGGCGAGGTTGACCGTGCAGGAGAGCAGCACCGGATGGGTGGGGCCGAGATAGGCCCGGTACTTCTCCAGCGTGTCGCTGTCCAGCGAGCGGGCGTAGCGGGCGTCCCCCGTCTGCCGGATCGTCACCGCGAGGTTCTTGGCGGTGCGCAGCGCGTCCCGGGTGCGGCCCATCGCCTCCTCGCGCGCCAGGGTCTGCTGGAGCACCGCGCGCGAGCCCGCGTAGTCACCCAGCTCGCGCAGGTCGTGGCCGACCTCGTTGGCCAGGAAGCAGGTCCTGGAGTGGTCGTCGCCCTGAATCCGCCGGCGTCGGTCGAATGCCTCCTGGTGCACCTCGCGCGCCTCCTCCAGCAGGCCCATCAGGCGCAGCGAGACACCGAGGTTGTTCGCCGCGAGCAGGGTGTCGTTCGCGTCCTCGCCGAAGACCTCGCTGAAGCGCGTGTAGTTGTCCCGGTCGGATTCGAGCGCGGTGTGGAAGCGGCCGAGCGAGCGCAGGTCGCCGCCGTAGCCGCGGCCGGTGATCAGGGTGTGCGGGTGGTCCGGGCCCAGCGATTCGCGCTGCGCCTCCAACGTCGCCCGGTCCAGGTCGTAGGCCTTGCGGTACCTGCCCTGGGAGCGGTAGACGTTCGCCAGCTGGGTGCACATCCGCAGGGTCAGCGCGTCGTGCCGGTGGAACCGCGCGCGCCAGCGCTCCAGTGCGATCTCGGCGATGTACTGGCCGAACTCCCAGTCGTTGAAGCGCCAGGCGAAGCGCACCTGTTCGACGATCCAGCGGCGCACCGACTCCGAGTCGCTCTCCAGCGCGCGCGAGGGCACCAGGTGCTTGTAGAGCTCCTCGTACGTCTCCTGGTTGGCCGGGTCGTCCACGTCGCCGGGCGCGTTGGCGGCCAGGATCTCCAGCACCCGGGCGCGCCGGGCGGCGTTCTCCTCGGGCGGCATCTGGTCGCGCAACACGGCCTGGACGAGTCGGTGCACCTGGATGGTGTCCTCGCCGCGGTCCACCCGGGCCAGCGCGTACCGGCCGAGCTGCTGGAAGATCCGGGACAGCAGGAGCGTGTCGCCGAGCGAGCTGTCCACCCGCACCAGTTCCTGGAGCACCTCGCGCGAGCGCAGCAGCCGCATCGAGATCGAATCCGGCGACAGGTACGCACACAGTTCCAGCAGCCGCACCGCGGCCGGCTGCCGCTCCTTGAGCTCGTCGAGCGAGACGGTCCACGTCGCGGCGGCGGTGGTGGGGTAGTCCGGCGGCTGGCCCTCGTCCAGGATCGCGCTGACGCGCGTGTTGACCCGTTCCAGGTATTCCTCGACCTGCATCGCGGACTCGGCGAGCCAGGCACCGGCCTGTTCCACCGCCAACGGCAGGTCGCCCAGCGCGGTGGCCACCTTCTGGGCGTCCGCCTCGGTCAGCGACGGCACCCGGCGCTGGAGCAGTGCGACGCTCTCGTCCCGGCGGAACACCGGGACCTCCAGCGGGCGGGCGCTGCGTGCCCAGAGGTCGTTGCGGGAGGTGACCAGGACGTGGCCGTTGACGCTGCCCTGGGGCATCAGGTGGGCCACCGAGGCCGGTTCGTCCGCGTTGTCGTAGATCACCAGCCAGCGGTCGTAGGGCTCGCCCTGTTGCAGGGTCTGCAACACGGTGGCCGCCGCGTCCGTGACGTTCTCCCCGGCGGGGAGGTCGAGCCGGTCGCCGAGCCGGGCGAGCTGGGCGGCGACGCCCTGTGCCTGCTCCGCCGACACCCACCAGATGACGTCGTAGTCGGCGGCGAAGCGGTGCGCGTATTCGAGCGCGACCTGGGTCTTGCCGACGCCGCCGAGTCCGTGCAACGCCTGCGGCAGTACGGCGGTGGCGCCCTTGGCGAGCTGGTCGCGCAGCCGCTCCAGGATGTCGTCGCGGCCGGTGAACGCCGGGTGGCGCGGCAGCAGTTGGGAGACCCTGGGCTTGGTCCCGGGGAACCTGGGGCCGTCCGCGGGCGCGGGTTCGGTGGGCGTGCGACCGAAGGCGGTCAGGAGCACGGTGCGGCACTGTTCCTCGGACAGCCCGGTCAAGGTGACCGTTTCGCCCACACCCGGGTCGTTGTCGATCGGGTCGTCCACCCGCAGGGTCACCACGCTCGCCTGGTCGACCGCGGCGAGTCGGCGCAGCGCCGTGCGCATCGCGGTCCAGGATCGGCTGGGCAGCGAGTGCGAGGAGGAGACGACCACGACGCTTTCGACGTTCTGCAGGTCCTCGACGGGGGTGTCGCAGCCGCCGGTGCCGACCACCTGGGCGCCCGAGGCGGTCAGTTGGGCACGTACCCAGTCCACCCACATCCGGTCGCGCGCGCTGTAGAGGATGCGCACGGTGGTCGGGGCGGTGTACCGGATGCGCTCGAAGCGGCGCAGTTCACGCCGGCGGTCCACCTCGTCGATCGGGTCGAGCCGGCTGATCGCGCCGTCGGTGAGCACGCCGGTCAGCCGCTCGTACGCGCTGAGCAGGCTGCCCTCCTGGAGCGGCCGGTCGCCGACCGTGGCGAGCGTCTCCTCGTAGGCGTAGAACGCCTTGTACGGGATCTCCACCTCGCCCCAGTACCGGCTCCGCTCGGCTTCGGAGCGATCCGCGAGGAACTCGGCGAAGCGCTCGCGGGCGTGGTCGCGGCCGGCTTCGAGCTTGTCCTTCTCGTCGTCCTCCACGCGCATCGGCACGGGCAGGATGCGCAGCGGCCGATCGGCCTGGCGGGCGATCGAGCGGGCCACGTTGACGCCGCCGTCGATGGCCTGTTCGTTGAGCGTGAAGCCGTCCACCACGATGTCCGGCAACAGGGTGGTGCAGATGCCGGCGATGTCGTTGAGCCCGGTGCGGCTGTCGATCAGCGCGTAGTCGTAGGACGCGCGCATGTCCTCGCGCAGCGCGTCCAGGAAGCCGATGCCGTGCGGGCTCTCGCAGAAGTCGGCCCAGTTGAAGCCGGCCAGCGTGGCCGCGTACTCGTGGTTCTGCCGGCCCGGGCCGAGGAAGCGGATCAGGCCGCCGTCGGCGAAGTCCCGGTCGACCTTGACCGCGCAGCCGTCCACCCGGCTCTCCGCGACGCGGCTCGACTCGATCATCGCGTCCGTGCTGGTCGGGGAGCCGACCACCTTGGCGAACGCGCGGATCATGTCGAGCACTCCGCGGGTGTCCTCCAGCCGCTTGTCGATCAGGTACGGGTGGAAGTAGCGGTGCAGGCCCGGTGATTCGAGGTCCCAGTCCACGACGAGCACGCGCTTGCCTCGGGAGGCCAGGATCCAGGCGACGTTGGCCAAGGCCATCGTGCGCCCGGTGCCACCCTTGTACGAGTAGAACGTGACGACGGTTCCCGGCGGGTTGTCGCTCATCGTTTCAGTGCTCCTCAACATCGCCACCGGGTCCCCACAGCAACGGGCGGCGGGGATTGTGTCGGGCCGTGATCCAGCGGGGTCGGGTGGGCAGCTCCGGCCCGGTGCGCGCGTGCAGGGGCAGGAGCCGGGCAGCGGTCGCGACCGGCGCGGAGCCCGCGTACGGCAGTCGAGCGGGGGCGGGGCCGGCGACGGTGCGCGCGCCGAGGAGTTCGCGCGCCTCGGCGGGCGGCAGCGGGCGCAGCGGAACGCGGTTGACCTCGACCACCACGCGCGCCAAGTCGGCGATCAGCCGCCGGTAGTCGGCGGAGTGGCCCTCCAGGCGCATCAGGTCGAACAGGCCCTGGCGGGCGTAGATCGGACCGTAGTCGCCGTCGGCGCCCACGTCCGGGGTGGGCTGCTCGCCGGGACGGGCGTCGGCGGCGCGCCAGCGCACGGTGGCCATCGCGTCGAGTCGTTCGCCGGTGCGGACGCGGTGTCCGCGTACCCGTTCGGCCATCACCGCCCATTCGCGCATGGCGGCGGGGTCGGCGAGGTAGTCGGGCGAGGCCAGCACCACCGCGGCGGGAACCGAGCAGGCGGCGAGCGTTTCGGGTGGGTCGCCCGGATCGCGCTCCGCGCACGTCGACAGCAGGCCCCGTGCGCCGTCCCGGCCCGGCACGCGGGCGGAGACGGCTTGTTCGAGGTCGGCGTGGAAGCGCTCGACGTAGACACGCTCGTCGCCGCACGACCGACTCGTGAAGAAGACTGGTGTCATCTCGACCCCTGCTGTCGGTGCTTCGTTTCGACGCGCGTGGGATTGCCCTCCCCGTCCGTCACTCGTTGTTCCCAGGCTACCCGAGTCCATCACGCGAAGTGACTCCTCGTGACATCAGGTAATCTCATGTTCTCTCTCGTTTCGTATCGTTTTACCCATGCCCACCACCGGCCCACCCGGGCCGGAACCGGCTCCGGCACCGTTTCGCTCCGCCCAGGTCCGCCGGCCCGATCGCACCCGTTCGGCCGCGCGGCGCGCCGCGTCGGCGGGCACGTCCTCCCGCCACCACGGCTCGACGGTCTCCGCCATGCCCGCCACGACCCGCGCACCGTCCGACGTCAGTTCGCCGCACGCGCGCAGCGTCCCGATCGCCTCCGCGACGTGCGCACGGTGCACGGCGAACTCGGCCTGCGCCCGATCCTGCTCCTCCCCCGCGGCGCTGTGCCGCCGAATCCGCCAGAAGTCCGCGATCCCCAGGTGCGCGTAGGCGCCCTGCAGGAGCGCACCCACCGGTCGGGGGTCCAACCGCCAGGGCGCCCGATACCGGAGCGTCGAGCGTTCCGAGAGATTCGTGATGTCCTGTACCGCGCCGAGCTTGTTGTGCTGGAACTCGTGGATCAGCGTCACGGCCAGCGTGATCGGCCCCATCGCCGGCGTCAACGCGATGCTTCCGAACGCGTATCGAGACGACGAACTGAGGCTGGCCCCCGGTTCCGCGACCACCGGAACCAACGTGGACAACGCCTGGCCCAGGCCGGTCGCGTAGGCCCGGTGGGCAACCGCCAGCCGACCCCACGCATTCACGAAGTTCCTTTGCAGCAACGATACTTGGTGCGCGGACAACCGGGGCGTCGGCTCCCAGCGGTGTACGTCGCGATAGGGGTCCACGTCCTCGATGGCCACGGTGGCGGACAGCCCTGCGGCCGTCGCGGAACATACCCGATTGGCCTCGTGTCGCGCGATCCGATCGTCCGGGCGCCACTGCCGCCCGATCCGCGCCGTCCGGCCCGGGCCCTCGGCCGCGCGCACCCGGCCGAGCGTGGGCAGGTACACCCATCCCTCCACGGCGCGAACCCGGATCTCCTCGCCCGGGTCGTGCTCGGGACCGGCGCGCAGCGCGGCGGCGGTGGCGATCGAGCCGAGGTGGTCGAGCAGGCGATCCGCGTCCGGCGCGGGCGAGAGCGCCTCGGGTCGACGCAGCCACAGCAGGCAGCGCATCGCCCAGGCGCCGGTGTACGGATGCATCAGCACCGTCCGGGCCGCCTGCGGCGCGGTGCGCTGGATCCGGGCGAGCAGGTCCAACGCGTCGACCAGGTGCGCCGTGCGGGCGTTCGGCAGGCGCTCACGGGCGGTGGCGACCACCGCGTACACCTGGAGCAGTCGGCGGCTCTCCTGGGCCCGGACGAGCGCGGCCACGGCCTCGGATCCGCCGTAGCCCGCCGCGAGTTCGGCGAACACCGCGGCGTCGAGGCGGTGTGTGCGGATCATCGCCGCCGCCCCTGGCCCACCAGCGCCCGCACGTCCGCGCGTACCCGATGCCCCACGTGTTCGATCAGTGCCCGCAGGTCGGCGCAGTACACCGAGGGATTGTCGAATCCGTTGGCCGGGTGGTAGCGATGCGCCCGCAGGCCGCCCCCGCAGGTGCGCAGTACCGGACAGCGCCGGCAGGTCGGGCTCGGCTCGGCGGTCCCGGCGCCGGGACCGGTGCGGGCGGTCGCGGCGAGCACGGTCGCCGGGTCGTGCCGGAAGACGTCGAGCCCGGTGGCCGCCGCCCCGTCGTAGGCGGCCTTGAGCGCGTCCTGCCGCTCGAAGGTGCCGTCCGTCTCGATCACCACCGAGCCCGCCGGGCTCAACCCGAGCGTTTCGCTGTGCACGGACCGGCCCAGCGTCAGGTCGACCAGATCCTCCAGGATGCGCACCCGGGTCTCCCGCACGGGCGCGCCGTACCAGCGGTCGAAGACGGCGATCAGCCAGTCGGCATGGGCGGTTTCGTCGGGGCGGGCCCCGGGCGGCGGATACTCCCACGTGGCGTGCGGCAGCAGCAGGTCGATCATCGGCGGTGCCTGCGCGAGCAGTTCCTCGTAGGTGGCCACCGGATCATTGGCCAGGTCGATCGTGGCGAGCAGCCCGCCGTACAGCGGCCGGTAGCGGGGCCGGCGCAGCAGTGCGATGCCGCGCACCGTCCCGGCGTGGCTGCCCCGCCCGTCCGGCCCGCGCCGGTGCCGGTCGTGGGCGAGTTCGTCGCCGTCGAGCGAGATGCCGACCCGGATCCGATGCGCGAGCAACACCTCGGCGCAACGCTCGTCCAGGAGCACCCCGTTGGTCTGCAGGGTGAAGCGCGGTTCGGCCACGCCCGCCAACGCGGCCCGCAGTTCGCGCGCGATGGCGTCGAGGCGATCGGGTCCCACCAGCAGCGGCTCGCCGCCGTGCAGCACGATGTCCAGCGTCCGCAGGCCGGCCCGCTCGGCGTGCGCGCGCAACCATCGCCCCACCGCGACCACCGTCTCCTCGGCGATCAGGCGGGGCCGGTTCCGCCAGCCCTGGTCCCGGAGTTCGTACACATAGCAGTAATCGCACGCCAGGTTGCAGCGCGCGGCGATCTTGACGATGAATTGCCGAAACGGTATCGCCTCGTTCATCGGCCCTCCCACGGTCAGTTCCGGATGCCGGAACTCCCGTCCGACCGGGGTTCGTCGGCACCGTCTTCGGAGTCGGCCGGCACCCAGATCTCGGCGAAGGCGGGCTCGACGGCACTGTCGAAGGTGGCCACCACCGCCTCCGAGGGCTCCTCGGACTCGCGGATCAACCGGCGCAGCGCGGAGCCGAGCACGGACGCCGGCAGGTCGTCCAGGTCGTCGAGACAGAGCCCGTCGAGGTCCGGCAGAGCCGACTCCACGTCACCGCACTCCCCTTGCATCCGCAGGTCCCCCGTTCTCCCGCGTCGCCCGGATGTTCGAGTCCGCGTCGGACGACCGGCGTGTGCCGCTCGCGCGTGCCGTCCGAGTGAAACCCGTACATTCGAGTGCGGAACGTATCGCCACGATTACACAAGCCTTCCTATACTAGCCGGGCCGGGTCGGCCTGCGCGATGCTCTGTGTGGGCAGAGTCGTACACACGAACGGTCGGCACGGGGGCGGCAGTTGCCGGACCCGCCGCCGGCGCCGGCGCGTGGGACGCTCGGCCGTCCTTGTACGGTGCTCGATCCCGGGGGTCGCTTGGTGGACTACGACTTCTTCACGAGTCACGTCGCCGACCGCGACCCCAAGTGGGCGGCCCGCTTTCACGACGACATCGAGGCCGAACTGCGGCGCGGGGGCGACGGGGTGCGCGCGGCGATCCGGTTGCAGCCCACCTTCGGGCCGATCCAGGTGCCGGACGGCGACCCGCCCGCACAGGCGCGGGCGATGGTCGCGCTGTGCTCGGACGACTACTTCGAGGACCTGGACTGCGGGCGCGACTGGGCGGTGTTCACCGACCGATTGCGTCGACACGAGTCGATCGTGGGCATCTCGCCGCCGAATCTGATCGCGGTGCCCTGGACCACGATGGAGCAACCGCTCCCGGCCGCCCTCGGCGCGATCGAGTGGCCCGCCGGGATCGCCGGGCCGAGCGGGGGCCCGAGCGTGTTCGACATGCTGCGGCTGGGCGGCATCCGCGACCTGGGGTACGTGCGGGCGGTACGCGCGGTCGCCGATCGGGTGGCCGCGGCGCTGCGCCATCGGCTCGCGCCGCTGACCCCCGGCGAGGCGGCCGAGATCGAGCCGCTGTTCGGCAGCCACGAGGCCGGCTCCCGCACGCTGCCCGAGGCACCACGCCGGTTGCCCATCCTGGAACCGGTCCCACCGGCCCGCACCGACCTGGTGATCAGCTACGTGGGCAACGACCTCGCCTGGGCCGACTGGGTCAGCGAGGTACTCACCTTCGAGGACTACCGGGTCTCGCTGAGTCGTTGGGACTGGAGCGCGGGCGTGAGCTTCGGCAAGGCGATGGCCCAGGCGCGCGGGTTGGGCGAACATGTGATCGCGCTGTTCTCCGAGCACTACTTCGAGGCCAGACGGCTGGCCATGGACGAATGGGAGGAGGCCCTGGGCGATGCGGACTCCGGGGGCCGGTTGTTGCCGATAGTGGTCGGTCGCACCCAGGTGCCGTCGATGTTCCGCGGCGTGCGACCGGTCGACCTGACCGAGGCGGACGCGGTCGGTCAGCGCGATCTGCTCGTCGACGCGGTGCACCGGTTCGCGCCACTGCCCGCGCGGAATCCGGGGTTCGCCTGACCGTGTCGGACCCGATACCCCCGCCGCCGCGCCCACCGAGACCTGCCGAACCGCCCAGACCGGCCGAACCACCCAGAATGGCGCCTCCGCCCCCGCCGCGCTCGCCCACGGACAATCCGCCGGTGTGGCACGTCCCGGGCACCAGGGGGCGCTTCTACGGGCGCGACGGCACGCTCGCCGACCTGCGCACGCTGCTCCAGGCCGAACACCGCGTCGTGCTGCGCCCGCAGGACGACCTGCCCGGCCTGGGCACCACCCACCTGGCCCGGGAGTACGCCTACCGGCACCGGCACCTGTACGACGTGGTGTGGTGGTTCGACTGTGCCGCCCGCCCCACCGAGAGCGGCGTGGCCTTCCTGCATCGCATCCTCGAACAGCTGACCGACCTCGGCCACCGGGTCGACCAACAGGTCGGCCCGAAGCACGAACTACAGTCGCGGGAGGGCTGGTTGCTGGTCTTCGACGAGGTCGACCGGCCGGGTCTGATCGGCGAGATGATCCCGGCCGGCCCCGGCCACGTGCTGATCACCAGCACCGATCCGCTCGCCCGCCACCTGGGCAGCACGGTCGATCTGCCGCCGCTGGACCGCGGTTCGTCGGTGCTGATGCTCTTCGACGCGCATCGCGAATTCGAGCTGGAGATGGTCACGGCCGAGGCGATCGCCGCGTTCGTCGGCGACCGGCCCGCGGCGATCGCCCGGATCGCCGAACTCTTCGCGTCCGGCCTGGTGACCCCGGACGTGACGCTCGAACTGCTGCGCTTCGGGAACATGGCCAAGCTGTCCCGAACCATCCCGCAGAACCAGGTCGTCTATCTCGCCGACCTGTTCCTGGCCGTGCGCGGGCTGCGGGCGCCGGACACCTGGTCGATCTGGCTGGATCTGTCCGAGGACTACCTCGAACACCAGTTGTTGCACCGGCACATGACCGACGCGCGGTCGATGCTGCTGCACATGATCCGGACCCTGGTCAACGGCCCGGAACCGATCCACTCGCTGCAGTGTCTGTGCCGCGCGCTGCACGACGTGCTGCCCAACACCCAGGGCGTCGAGGAGGTCTGCCGGGCGATCGACAACCTGCCCGGCTGAACGGGTGGCTCCGCTTCCGTATCGGGCGAAGGAGCCGAATCCGGCCGGCCGGTGCGCGATGCTGGTACGCATGGCGAACGACGGGGAGCACGGGGGCAACGCGGTGCGCTACTTCATCAGCCACGCCGGTTCGGACACCGCCTGGGCGGAGTGGGTCGCCGGCCAACTCCTCCTGGCCGGCCTGGAGGTCGAACTCGACGCGTGGGACTGGGCGACGGGCGAGAACCTGACCACCAAGGTCAGCCGCGCGCTGGACGGCGCGGGGCACATGATCGCGCTGTTCTCGCCCGCGTACTTCGTACCGGAGCGCTGGACCACGGTCGAGTGGACCGCGATGTCGGACGCGCTGCGCGGCAGCGGTCGCCGCCTGATCCCGCTCGTGGTGCACGAGTTGGATCGCGAGGAGATCCCGTCCGTGTTGCGGCCGTTGCTGCGCAAGACGCTGTACGGCAAGTCCGAGGAGGACGCGCACGCCGAACTGATGGCGGCGATCCACGGGCCGTCCCGGCCCGCCGATCCACCGGCGTTCCCGGGCCCGCGCACGGACGGGGCCGCCGGCTCGCCGCCGCCGGCGCCCGTGTCCCCGCCCGCGCCCGCGCTGCCGGCCGCGCCGGTGCTGCGCCGCACCATCACCGCCGGGCAGACCCGCGAGTTGACCGACGCGATCCTGGCGGTGCCCCGGATCGCCCGGACCGACCTGTGGAACCTGTGGCTGGATCTGGCCGAGGACTACTTCGAACGGCCGCTGCCCCGCGAGCAGATCGCCGCGCCGCGGATCATGTTGCTGCGGCTGATCCACGACCTGTCCACACTCGCCGAGCCGGAGCCGGCGCGCGCCCTGGACGCGCTGGTGCGTGCGCTGGGCGACGTGCAACCCACCGGGCCGGAGATCGAACACGTCCGTGCCCTGCTGGCCGCACTGACCAGCCCGACCGACGCGGTCGACCACACGTCCTGAGCCGGGCCGCGTGCCGAACCCGGGTCAACTCCCGTATGCGGCCCGCCGACGCCGCTCGTAGGCCCGCCGCCACCCGGCCCGCCACAACAGGGCCGTGCCGGGCGGGATCCAGCGCAACACCCGCCGTCGTTCGGCGTCGGTGGCGTGGTGCAGGTGGAAGGCGACGAGCGCGGGCAGGTCACGGCCCCAGACTCGCACGGTGCGGGTCGGCATCCGCCCGTCGGGAGTGCCGCGCACGTGCCGGCGCATCAGCGGGAACAACTGGTGCTCCTCGGCCAGACTGTGCCGGGCCACCTGGTCGTACAGCCGCCCGATCGCGGGGGAGCGATCACGCAGCGGCACGCTCGTGTCGGCCGCGCGACGCATCGCGTCCTCCAGGGCCGAGTGGTCCACCTGGAACGCGGTCACGGTGCGGGCGGCACGCGGCGAACCGGCGCGCACCCACGGATACAGCACGGTGTGTTCCTCGCGGTGATGCGCGCGCAGGAAGCGCAACACCAGCGCGAGATGCTCCTCGACCGCGCGCACGCGCAGGATGTCGACCGGGTCGAGGTGTCGGGTCACCTCGGTCAGTCGGGCCAGTTCCTCGCGCAGACCTCGGTGCGCGACATAACCGGGAGTGAGATCGAGAGTGGGGGTGCGAGTGGGGGATACGGGTGAAACGGTGGTCGTCGACACGGGGGCCGCCTCGGAGGCATGGAAAGAGGGAGCCTCACACCGTAAGGGCTTGCCGTAGGTGCTCCGTACCAATGCAAGGAGATTTTCGGCCATTCCCGATCGGCGCCCGTTTCCGGTCCGATACCGGCCGAGCCGATACCGAACCGGAACGCCGGTTGTCGTTTTTCTTGCGCCCGCGCCGGAGCGGGTTCGGCGCCGGTTCTCGACGTGCCGGTCTTCGAGACGTCGTCCTCGCGGCGCCGGTCCTCGACGAGCTAGTCCTTGAGGTTGGGGATCGTCCAGTCGATCGGCTCGTGCCCCATGGCCGCCAGCGCGGCATCTATCTGCGAGAACGGCTTGCTGCCGTGGAAGAGCTTCGCGGACAGCGGCGAGGGGTGCGCGCCCTGCACGATGGTGTGCTTGGCGGTGTCGATCAACGCCGCCTTCTTCTTCGCGTGGCCGCCCCACAACACGAACACCACCGGCTTGTCCCGGTCGCTCACCGCCTTGATCACCGCGTCGGTGAACTTCTCCCAGCCGCGGCCCTTGTGCGACGCGGCCTCGTGCGCACGCACCGTGAGCACCGTGTTCATCAGCAGCACGCCCTGCCGCGCCCACGGCATCAGGTAGCCGTTGTCGGGGATGGGCAGACCGATGTCCGCGTGCATCTCCTTGTAGATGTTGCGCAGCGACGGCGGGATCTTGACGCCGGGCCGCACCGAGAAGCACATGCCGTGCGCCTGGTTGTCGTCGTGGTACGGGTCCTGCCCGACGACGAACACCCGCACGTCGTCGTACGGCGTCGCCTCCAGGGCCGCGAACACCTCGTCCTCCGGCGGGAAGATCTGGTGTTCCTTGCGTTCCGCGTCCACGTACGCGGTCAGCTCGGCGTAGTACGGCTTCGCCAACTCCTCCGCGAGCACGGGCTGCCAGGACTCGGGCAACGTCTGCACAGCAAGAACCTCCACACGAGGGCGCAACGCCCATGGATCAACGTGGGATCCAACGTAGTGGCTCGCCCGGACACCTCGGTCCGCACCGCGTGCATCGGTGCGGACCGAGGCGGCCGAAGTATTCCGGCTCGACCGTCTCGTCCGGCTTGCGCCACGAGGACCTCGGCCGGCTCCGCCTCGAACGTCCCGCCGGAGCTACGCCTCGAGCGTCTCGTCCGGCTTCGGGTCGGGCTTGTAGCAGAGCTTCATCAGCAGCGCGGCGTTCGCGACGCCGACGCCGGCCGCGAACAGCGCCGGGCGCAGGCCCGACTTCTTGCGCCCGATCAGCGCGTCCACCGAATACCTGCCGTTGCCGAGCGCGGCGAGCGCGACCGCGGCACCGCCGACCACGGCGGTGTACTCCCAGCCGCCCTTGAAAACGAAAAAGCCCTTGCCCTTGTGGTCGGTCGCCGCCGCGACGCTCATCAGGCCCACCGTCGCCGCCGCGGGCAGCGGGTTGGCCACGCCGAGCGCGATGCCGACACCGGCCGCCATCTCGGTGCCGGCCGCCAGGCGCGCGTGCACCTCGGCGGGCTTGAGGCCGAGCGACTCGAACCAGCCGGTGGTGCCGGCGAGGCCGCCGGGGCCGGCGACCTTGTTGTAACCGTGCGCGAAGAGCATCGGACCGAGCGTCGCGCGCAGCACGAGCGCCGCCACATCGCGGCCTTCGGCCGCCACCGCGGCCTTCTTCTTGCCGAACATTGCCCACCTCATCAACTGACGCATCGTCACATTTCTGTGGGCAACCTACCCGAACAAGCGACGCCGGCGGGGACCGGGCGGCCGGCCGACGATGCCCTCACACTCCGGACGGGCCGATCCCGGCGTGGTCGACGCGGTCGGCGCCCACCCGTGCGGCGACATCGGCCCCGGCCTCCGCCGCCGCGTCCGCCTCGACCATTCGGGGCACCACGACGGGGGTGTCGTCCCCCGGCGCCCGGAGGATGTCCGCATCCACGTCGTACAGCGCCCGCACCAGGGCCGCGTCGACGACCTCCTTCGGCGGACCGGACGCGATCACCTCGCCCGCCCGCATCGCGACCAGCACATCCGCGTACCGAGCCGCCGACGCCAGGTCGTGCAGCACCATCACCACGGTGCGCCCGCCCGCGGCGACCTGCCGGACCAGGCCCAGCACCTCGACCGCGTGGCCGAGATCCAGCGCCGAGGTCGGCTCGTCGAGCAACATCACCGGCGCCTCCTGCGCGATCACCATCGCGACCCAGCAGCGCTGCCGCTGCCCGCCGGAGAGCCGGTCCAGCCGTCGATCGGCCAGGTCCAGCACGCCGGTCGCGGTCAGCGCGTCCCGGCAGACCCGCTCGTCCGCGCGCGACCACTGGCGGAACAACCCCTGGTGCGGATGCCGGCCATAGCGGACCAGTCCGGCCACGGTGACCGCCTCCGGTGCGGTCGGGTTCTGCGGCAACAGCCCCACCCGATGCGCGGCCTGACGGGGCTTCAGTCGCCAGATGTCGTCGCCGCCGACCCTGACCCGACCCGAATCCGGTTTGTGCAGGCGCGCGATCGAGCGGAGCAGCGTGGACTTGCCGCAACCGTTGGGGCCGACGATCGCGACCACGCTGCCGGCGGCCACGGACAGGTCCACGCCCGACACGGCACGATGCCCCGGATATCCGGCGTGCAGATCTTCCACGAGCAGTTCCATGGGCGGACCCTCCCGGCCGTACACAGCATATGTAAGGCGAGGCTAACCTAAGCGATCGGGTCGCCGGCACCGCCGGCCTCGATCGGAGGGCGTCGACCGCAGGGCGTCGACCCGGTCAGCGGGTGCCGATCTCGCGGAACCACTGCGTCCCGACCCGACCGGTGCGGTCCGCGAACAGCAGCGCGTCCCGCCCGTGCCAGGCGAGCGCGGTCACCGGCGCCGCGACGTGCCGTCGGGCCAACGGGGTCGGCACCCGACGGGCCGAGCCGGCGCGCACGTCCCACACCACGAGCATGCCGTCGCCGCCCGACGTGGCCATCAGTGCGCCACCGCCCGGCCGCCAACGCGGCGCGCACGCCTGCGGTTGGGCAGGCAGTCGGCGCGGGCGCGGGCGAACCCGGCCGCCGCGCGCGGCGAGGTCCCACACGGTCAGTCCGGCCCGGTCCTCGGCGGCCAGTCGGCGTCCGCCCGCGTCGAGCGCGAGCCCGGTCACCGGCTCGGTCCCGGCCGCGCCGAGGTCCTCGTGCGTACCGCCGACGCCGCGTATGTGCACACTCGGCACGTCGCCCGCCGCGCACAACCACGCGCCGTCCGGCGCGCCGGCGAGCACCCGCACCGGGATCGGGTACGTCCACACGTTCGTCCGCCCACGCGGCCCGTACATGTGCACCTCGCCGCCGAGCGCGACGGCGAGCCCGCCGACCGAGTCGACCCAGACCACGTCGTCCACCCGGACCGGTCCGTCCACGGCCCGCCACGACTCGGTGCCGGTGTCGCCGGCGTAGACCCGCACGGCGCCGCCGAAGAACACCGCGCACCGACTGCCCGCGGACCAGGCAAATCGCGCGGGCAGGCCCGGCGTTCGCATCAGCAGTGCGCCGTCGGTGATCCGCCACAGCGCGTACCCTGTGGGGCCCGCGAGGGCGACCACCGTGCCGTCGGGCGAGAAGCCGACCCGGTCCACCCCGCCCGGCAACACGATCCGGGCCTGCAGTCGCCCGGTCGCCGCGTCCAGCAGCCGAACCCCGCCGGCGACCCCCGCGACCACGCACGATCCGCCCGACAACGCGACGGCGGACGGTACATCGTCGATCCCGTGCTCCCAGCCCAGCCCCGTACGTGTCGCCATGACGGTCATCGCGGCCCCCTTGTTCGCGGGGCGATCCTTGCGCCTTCGTGTTTCGACCAGGAAAACTCTCAGGTCGAGGCCGGTTTCCCTGAGTTCGACGAGTCTGCTAGTAAGACGATCGCACTTGTTCGCCGATGGATCGGATCACACCGTTGAGCACGCTCGAAGGTACGGCGCCGACCGTGGCGGACATCGCAGGCGCGAGCGGGAACGAACCCACGATCTTCGTCGCGGGCCTGATCCTGGTCGCCGCCGGCGCCCTGCTCGCACTCGCGGGCCGGCGGCGCTTCGCGGACGACCCGGACGGGGAGTACGACGAGGACGTCGCCGACGCCACCGGCACACCGGCCGCGGCGCCGACGCCCGTTCCGGGCGCCAACTCCGCCCAACTGCCCGCGCCGGCAACGGAATCGTCGAACACACCGACGGCACGACGCCCCGCGGACACCGCCGCGACACCGACCGCGGCGCGCCCCACCGGAACGGAACCGGCCGCATCGAAGCCGACCGAGCCGGCCGCGGAGCCGACGACCGTCGCGAACACGGCGGCCACGCCGCCCGAACCCGCCGGTGCGCCCGGTGCGCCCGGTGCGAACCACCCACCGGGGGCGGCCACTTCGAAGCCGGAGCCGGAGCCGGAAGTGGATTCCGCGCCCGAGCCCCGCTCGAAGGCCGCCCGAAAGCCGGAGCCCGACCCCGCGCCCGTGACCGAGCCGGTATCGGAGCCGGTGCCCGACCCCGCACCAAAGCCCAGGGATGACGCCGACCCGGAGCCGAAGTCCGCTCCCGAACCGACAGCCGAGTCCGGCGCCGAACCGAAGTCCGCGACGCAGCAGGCGGCCGAGCCCGGGACCACCCCCGGCGCCACTCCGGCGTCGGCGCCCGCTTCCGCAACGAAGGCCGAACCCGATCCGGCGGCCGATCCCGAGCCGGAACCCGGCCCGACCACCGGCGCCTGACTCTTCGTCACCTCACCACCCGGACAACCCACCCGGCCCGACAACGCCCCGCCCACCGCCCCGGTGCCGGCACCCGGCACCCGGCACCCGGCACCCGGCACCCGGCACCCGGCACCAACGCCCTCCGACAGCCTTGGTCACCCCGCGCACAACGCCCCGGGTGAGCCACCCGCGCCCACCACGCCGCTCCTGCGCACCACTCGGCCCGCGCCACCCGCGCGCAACACCGCCGAACACACCACCCGGCCCGCGCCCACCCGCGCAACGCCGCCCGAGCGCCCCACCCGACCCACGTTCACCCGCGCGCAACGCCGCCCGTGTGCGCAACGCCGCCCGAGTGCTCGACGCCCAGTTCGTTCCGGGGCCATTCGCGGCCCTCGACGCTCTCGACCGATCGGTTGAACCGCGTCAGTACCTCGAACAGTTCGCGTCGTTCGCCCTCGTCCCAGGAGGCCAGGACGCGTTCCAGGCCGTGGCAGTGGGTGGCGCGCTCCCCCGCGAGCCGTTCCGCGCCGCCCGCGGTGATCCGTAGCTTGCGGGCGAGGCCGCCGTCCGGGTCCGCGATCCGTTCCGCGTCGCCGGCCCGCAGCAGCGCGGCCACCTGGCGGTTCACGGTCGAGGTGTCGAGCCGAAACGCCTCCGCGAGTTGCCCGATCGACATCGGCCCCTCGACCTCGAGCCGGGTCAGCAGCAGGTAGGCCGACCGCTCCATGCCGTCACCGTGCCGCTTGCCCATGACGTGGTGCCGAGCGATCAACATCAACTCTCGCTCGATGCCTTCCAACACGTCCGCTCCCGCCTTCACACCAATGCGCCTGCCCGGAAACCTGGCGCCATGCCCAGGCAATGTGCACGATACACACCATGTGTATCGTGCACATTGGTTGACCGCAGCAACCACCCGGCGATCCTCTGGAGGCAGTCCGTGACCGGTCCGAGCGGCATACCCGAGCCGAGCCCGGCGGGCGCTCCCGCTCGTCCGCCCGAGCCCGTGGACCGGGCCGGGTCGGTGGTGGCGGTACTGGCGTTCTGCGGCGTGGTCGTGGCGCTCATGCAGACCCTGGTCGTCCCGCTGCTGCCCAACCTGCCCAAACTGCTCGACACCTCGCCCGCCAACGCCTCCTGGGTGGTCACCGCCACCCTGCTCTCCGGCGCGGTCTGCACTCCCGTGATGGGCCGACTCGGCGACATGTTCGGCAAACGCCGGATCCTGATCGTCAGCCTCGGCCTGATGGTCGCGGGCTCGGTGTTGTGCGCGCTCTCCGACACACTGCTCCCGATGGTGCTCGGCCGTTTCCTCCAGGGCGCGTCGTTCGGCGTGATCCCGCTGGGCATCAGCATCATGCGGGACGAACTCCCGCCCGCGAAGCTGGGTTCCTCGATCGCGCTGATGAGCGCGACGCTGGGCATCGGCGGCGCGATCGGGCTGCCGGTGGCCGCGCTGATCGCGCAGAACGCCGACTGGCACATGATGTTCTGGGCCGCGGGCGCGATCGGCGCGCTCGACGTCGTGCTCGTCCTGCTCCTGGTGCCCGAGTCGCCGGTCCGCCTGCCCGGCCGCTTCGACTTCGCCGGTGCGGGCGGGCTGTCCGTCGGATTGGTCGCCCTCCTGCTCGTGATCACCAAGGGCGCGGACTGGGGCTGGGGCAGCACGGTCACCCTGGTCCTGCTCGCCGTCGCGGCGGTCGTCCTGGCCGGCTGGGGATGGCTCGAACTGCGCACCGCACAACCACTCGTGGACCTGCGCATCTCGGTGAAGCCGCAGGTGTTGTTCACCAACCTCGCCTCGGTGGTGGTCGGCTTCGCGATGTTCGCCCAGTCGCTGGTGTTCCCGCAGGTGCTGATGAACCCGGAGAACACCGGCTACGGGCTGGGCAAGAGCATGGTCGTCGCGGGCCTGTGCATGGCGCCGTCCGGCATCGTGATGATGCTGGTCTCGCCGCTGTCCGCGCGCCTGTCCGCGGCCCGCGGCCCGAAGGTCTCGCTGCTGGTGGGCACCCTGGTGATCGCGATCGGCTACGCGCTCTCGGTGTTCATGCTCGACGCGGTCTGGAAGATCGTCGCGATGGCGGTCCTTTCGGCGGTCGGCGTCGCGTTGGCGTACGCCGCGATGCCGTCGCTGATCATGCAGGCCGTGCCGATCGGCGAGACCGGTTCGGCGACCGGTCTGAACACGCTGATGCGCTCGATCGGCACCTCGACCTCCAGCGCGGTGATCGGCGTCGTGCTCGCGAACATGACGATGCGCGCGGGCGGCCGGGAGTTCCCCTCCCACGACGCCTTCGTGACCGCGCTGTGGTTGGGCTGCGGAGCGGCCGTCCTGGGCCTGCTGGTCGCGCTGTTCATCCCCGGGCGCAAACCGGTCGAAGCCGCGCAGATCCCGACGCAAAACCGTAAGGAGGGCTCCCCGGCGGTCCGAACGGCCACCTGACGGCGCATCAATTCCCGCGTCGCACATGGCCAAAACCAACCCGGGTAGCCGATGCTCGTAAGTCTTACCCCGGCGCCGACCTCACGATTGGGAGATCGCCACCCCCATCCCACCCTTCGACAGGGAGACACCATGAGCCTTCCCACCTTCCGTGGATCGCGTTCACCCGCACCCGACCCGGCTCCCGGGCCGACCTGGACCACCGAGGCCGAGTGGCAGCGCCAGGCGTTGCCGGTCGCGCTGCCGGAGGACTGGCCGGGCCTGGCCGGCGGACTGGTGGTGGTCGCGGCACACCCGGAGGACGCGCTGCTGGGCGTGGGCGGACTCATCTCCCGCGCGGTCGCCGCCGGCTCGCCGGTGCGGGTGGTCAGCGTCACCGACGGCGACGCGTCGCACCCGGGCAGCCGGTTACCGGGTTCGGTGCTGGCCGCACGGCGGGTCCGCGAGTCCGACCGGGCGTTCGCCACGATCGTCGGCAATCCCGGCGGAGTGGCCCCGGTCGAGGTGATCCGGCTGCGCATCCCGGACCGCACGGTCAGCACTCACGAACGGGATGTGGTGGACCGGCTGATCCCGCTCGTCTCGGGCTTCACGCTGTGTGTGAGCAATTGGCGCGAGGACGGCTTCGCCGATCACGAGAGCACCGGTCGCGCGGCCGACGTGGCGTGCCGGGAGACCGGTGTGGGCCTGCTGGAGTTCCCGTTGCGCATGTGGCAGTGGGCCCGCCCGGACGACGGTCGGGTGCCGTGGAGCCGGGCGCTGCGGGTCGACCTGACCGAGGTGCAACAGGCCCGCAAGGAGCGGGCGCTGTCGTGCCTGGCCTCCCAGATCGCGCCGCTGGTGCCGGGCCGGGACGACCGGGTGCCGCTCCCGCCGGAAAAGCTCGCGTACTTCCGGCGCCCCTTCGAGGTGCTCTTCCGCTGACCCGACGGGGCCTCGCGCCGAACGCGGATGCGCGTTCCCCTTCCCGTGCGGGCGTGAGCCCGGCGGCTTCGACCGGCCGGCGATCAATGCTCGGCGACCGTCGCGCCGCTCGGGAGTCGGGGAACGCGCGCGGTCGCATCGACGGCGTGCGCGGGTGGTCAGCCCGGGATCATCAGCCGCTCGCGCAGCGACGCCAGAGTGCGGGCGAGAAGGCGGGACACGTGCATCTGTGAGATGCCGATCCGCTCACCGATCTGCGCCTGAGTCAGATTTCCGTAGAACCGCATGACCAAAATGGCGCGCTCGCGCTGCGGCAGTTCGGCCAGCAGCGGGCGCAGCGCCTCGCGGTACTCGACCAGATCGAGCGCGTGGTCCTCGGAGCCGAGCCGGTCGCCGACCGTCTCCTGGCCGTCCGCGTCGCCGTAGGCGGTCTCGTCCAGCGAGGTCGCGGTGTACACCGTGCAGGCGTCCAGACCCTCGAGCACCTCCTCCTCGGTGATGCACAGGCGCTCGGCCAACTCGCGCGGCGTGGGTGTGCGTCCGTGCAGCGCGGTCAGTTCGTCGGTGGCGCGCAGCAGTTCGGTGCGCAGTTCGCGCAGCCGGCGGGGCACCCGCACGGACCACGAGGTGTCCCGGAAGAAGCGCTTGATCTCGCCGATGATGGTCGGCATGGCGTACGCCATGAAGCTGCTGCCGCGATCGGCCTCGTAGCGGTCGATCGCCTTGATCAGGCCGATCGTGCCGACCTGGACGATGTCCTCGACCGGTTCACCGCGGCGCCGGTAGCGCCCGGCGGCGTGCCGGACCATCGGCAGGTTCAACTCGACCAGCAGCCCGCGCAGGTACGAGTGGTCCACGGTGCCCGGTTCCAGCGTGGCGAGCCGGGCGAGCATCAGATCGCCCGCCGCCCGGGCCATCGGCGTGGGCAGCCGGGTGACCAGATGCGGGTGCGCCAGCAGGTCGTCGAGATCGACGGTCGGCGGCGGCGGGGGGGCGGCGGCGCGGGGTTCCGCGGTCGTGTCGAGGGTGCTCAGGCGCACGGCCATGCAGGGTCTCCCAATCCGGATGGATGGACACCGATAACCCCGAGCGACATCGAGTCTGTGACCTGGAGCACAGGAAGATCAAGAGCCCTCCGGGGGTACGTCCTGACGTCAGGATCGCGACATGCGGTCCCACCTCGGGAAACGACGGACCGACGAAACGGAAAAAACGAACGAAAGCAGCCCATACGGCGCAACGAAACCAGGCATCGGGTAATCAAACGTCTGCCAAACGTGTCCGGAAAACGCCACGAACCACCACCCGAATGCTCGGGTGGTGGTTCGTGTGGCGCAGGCCGATCGAGAAAACGATCGAGTTGGCGTCGGAATCGATCGACTTCGATCCCGGGCGCCCGGATCGGACCGGTCAGCCCAGTTCGAGCAGCAGGTCGCCGGCCTCGACCGAGGACACCGGGCCGATCGCCAGCCGGGCCACGGTGCCCGCGCTCTGCGCCGTGATCGACGCCTCCATCTTCATCGCCTCGATGGTCGCCACCGTGCCGCCGGCCTCGACCTCGTCGCCCACGGCCACCTGGAGGGTGACCACCCCGCTGAACGGCGCGGCCACGTGCTTCGGGTTGTCCGGGTTGGCCCGCTCGCTCTCCGGACGGGCCGGCTTGACCGAGCGGTCGCGCACCGAGAGCACCCGCGGCTGGCCGTTCATCCGGCAGTACACGGTGCGGAAGCCGCGCTCGTCCGCGTCGCCGACCGCCTCGACCGCGAGGTAGAGCGAGACCCCCGTGGACAACTTGATGGCCAGTTCCTCGCCCTGGACCAGGCCGTACAGGAACGGCACGGTCGGCACCGCGGAGACGTCGCCGTACAGCCGCTCGGCCTCGTCGTAGTCCTTGGCCGGGCCGGGGAACAGCAGCCGGTTGAGCGTGTCGCGCAGTTCGTCGCCGTCCAGCGCGGCATCCTGCTCCGCGGTCAGTTCCACGGTGCGGGTCGAGCTCGCGGTGCGACCCGCGAGCGCCCGGGTGCGGAACGGCTCGGGCCAGCCGCCGGGCGGGGTGCCCAACTCGCCCTGGAGGAAGCCGATCACCGAGTCCGGCACGTCGAACGCGCCCGGGTCGGCCTCGAACTTGGCCGGGTCGGCGCCCACCGCGCTCAGGTGCAGGGCCAGGTCGCCGACCACCTTGCTGGACGGGGTGACCTTGACGATGTTGCCCAGGATCCGGTTCGAGGCCGCGTAGGCGTCCTCGATGTCCTCGAACTTGTGGCCCAGGCCCAGCGCGATCGCCTGCTGGCGCAGGTTGGACAGCTGGCCGCCGGGGATCTCGTGCCGGTAGACCCGGCCGGTGGGCGCGGGCAGGCCGGACTCGAACGGCGCGTACGCCTCGCGCACCGCCGCCCAGTAGGGCTCCAGGGCGCACAGCGCGTCCAGGGACAGGCCGGTGGCACGCTCGGTGTAGTCGGTCGCGGCCACGATCGCGGACAACGGAGGCTGGCTCGTGGTGCCCGCCAGCGCGGCCGAGGCGCCGTCGATCGCGTCCACGCCCGCCTCGACGGCGGCGAGGTAGGTGGCCAGCTGGCCACCCGCGGTGTCGTGGGTGTGCAGGTGCACCGGGAGGTCGAAGCGCTCGCGCAGCGCGCCGACCAGCGTGCGGGCGGCGGGCGCCCGGAGCAGCCCGGCCATGTCCTTGACGCACAACACGTGCACGCCGGCCTCGACCAGCTGCTCGGCGAGCCGCAGGTAGTAGTCCAGCGTGTACAACTTCTCGGCCGGGTTGGACAGGTCGCCGGTGTAGCACAGCGTGCCCTCGGCGATCGCGTGCGTGCCCAGGGTGGCCTCGATCGCCGGACGCATCGCCTCGATGTCGTTGAGCGCGTCGAAGATCCGGAACACGTCGATGCCGGTGCGGGCGGCCTCCTCGACGAACTTCACGCACACCTTGTCCGGGTACGGCGTGTATCCGACCGTGTTGCGACCGCGCAGCAACATCTGGATGTTGAGGTTGGGCATGCCCTCGCGCAGCGCCGCCAGGCGGTGCCACGGGTCCTCCTTGAGGAAGCGCAGCGCGACGTCGTAGGTCGCGCCGCCCCATGCCTCGACACTGAGCAGTTCGGGCGTCATCCGCGCCACGTAGGGCGCCGCCGCGGCGAGGTCGTACGTGCGTACCCGGGTCGCCAGCAGCGACTGGTGCGCGTCGCGGAACGTGGTGTCGGTGATCGCCAGCGCGCTCTGCTCGCGCAGCGCCCGGGCGAAGCCGGTCGCGCCCAGTTCGAGCAGCCGGTCCCGGCTGCCCGCGGGCAGGTCGCCGGTGGGCAGTTCGGGCAGCTTGGTGCGCGGGACGGCGATGCTCGGGGTCGGGCCGTACGGACGGTTGACCGTGACGTCGGCCAGGTAGGCGAGCAGGCGCGTGCCGCGGTCGGCGCCGGGGCGCGAGCGCACCAGTTCGGGGTGCTCGTCGATGAACGACGTGGTGATCCGGCCCTCGCGGAAGGCCGGGTCGTCGAGCACGGCCTGGAGGAAGGGGATGTTGGTCGCGACGCCGCGGATGCGGAACTCGGCCACCGCGCGCCGGGCCCGGCTGACCGCGTCGGCGAAGGTCCGGCCCCGGCAGGTCAGCTTGACCAGCATCGAGTCGAAGTAGGGCAGCACCTCCGCGCCGGTGTAGGTGCCGCCGTCCAGGCGCACGCCCGCGCCGCCCGGTGAGCGGTAGGCGGACACCGTGCCGGTGTCCGGGCGGAAGTCGGCCGCGGGGTCCTCGGTGGTGATCCGGCACTGCAGGGCCGCGCCCTGGATCCGGATCTCGCTCTGCACCAGGCCCAGGTCGGCCAGGTTCGCGCCGGCGGCGACCCGCAGCTGGGCCTGGACCAGGTCGACGCCGGTGATCTCCTCGGTGACCGTGTGCTCGACCTGGATGCGCGGGTTCATCTCGATGAACACGTACCGGCCGCGCTCGTCGAGCAGGAACTCCACGGTGCCCGCGTTGCGGTAGCCAACCGCCTCGGCGAAGCGCACCGCGTCCGCGCAGATCCGGTCCCGCAGCTCGGGGTCCAGGTTGGGCGCGGGGGCGATCTCGACGACCTTCTGGTGCCGCCGCTGCATCGAGCAGTCCCGCTCGTACAGGTGCACCACGCCGCCGTCGGCGCCGGCGAGGATCTGCACCTCGATGTGGCGCGGGCGGATCACCGCCTCCTCCAGGAAGACCGTCGGGTCGCCGAAGGCGGTCTGCGCCTCGCGCATCGCGGTCTCGATCGAGGAGCGCAGGTCCTCGCGCCGGTCCACCTTGCGCAACCCGCGACCGCCGCCGCCGGCGGCGGCCTTGACGAAGATCGGGAAGCCGATCGCGTCCGCGGCGGCCACCAGTGCGTCCACGTCGTCCTGCGGCGGCGCGGTCTGCAGGGTGGGCAACCCGGCACCCTTCGCGGCCTCCAGCGCGCGCACCTTGTTGCCCGCGAGCGAGAGCACGTCGGCCGAGGGGCCGACGAAGGTGATCCCGTTCGCCTCGCACGCCTCGGCGAGCAGCGGGTTCTCGGACAGGAAGCCGTAGCCGGGGTAGATCGCGTCGGCACCACACGCGATCGCCGCGCCGACGATCGTGTCCACGTCCAGGTAGGCACGCAGCGGATGGCCCCGCTCGCCGATCTCGTAGCTCTCGTCCGCTTTTTGGCGATGCAGGGAGTGCCGGTCCTCGTACGCGTAGACGGCGACCGTGGTGATGTCGAGCTCGGTGGCGGCGCGCAGGGCGCGCACGGCGATTTCGCCTCGGTTGGCCACCAACAGCTTACGGATCACGAGCTACGTACCTCCTTGCCCGGGGTGTCCGGGTGCGGGGGAAATCGGACGGGTGCCTCGGGACGACAGAGTGCCGTGCCTGTGGTGGGGCGGCGGCATCGGGGTCGAACCTGCGTGACTTTAGGACACGTGTGCAGGTGCCCCGCAGGCCCGGTCCACATGCCGGGCACGTCGGGGCGACTGCGAATGTGGACCTCACCTGCGAATTCCGGGTTCACCGGGGGTGGTGTGAGCTTGATCGCAGCCCGCATCGCGAGACGCGGCGGCATTGTCGAGCGGGTCGCGAGCCGCGACGATCTGGGCAGGGCCGCACCGCGGGCCGGGAAATGTCGGATCATGCCGGGAGCCGGGGAACGTCCCGGAGCGGAACCGGGAATTGGGGGCGACCGTGAGGGTTCGGATGGGCGTGGTGGTCGCGGTCGCGGCCGTCGTGCTGCCGCTGGCCGGATGCGACGACGGCGACGGCGGGAGTACGAAGGCGGACGGCGACAAGGGCCCGAGCCCGACCGCGAGCGGCGCCGGCGGCGGGGCGGGCGGCGATCTGCGCGCGGTGGACGCGTGCGCGGTGCTCACCGCCGAGCAGGTTTCGCAGGCGCTGGCGATGCCCGGGCTGCGGGCCGCGCAGAACCCGCTGGGCTGCGATTACGCGGCGGCCGACGGAGCCCCGGTGATCAGCACGATCGCGACCCGGTCGAAGACGTCGGGCGGTGTGGACAAGGCGCTGGAGGCCTATCTGGGCACCCTGGGCGACACCCGTACCGAGAAGGTCCCGGGTGTGGGCGACGCCGCGGTGTACGTCCAGCCCGACACGATCGGGGGCGTCCTGGTGGTGGCGGCCCGTCGAGGCGAGGAGACGGCGGTGTTCTCGCTCAACGCGGGCGGCGGCGATCCGCCGCCGAGCAAGGATCAGCTCGTCGCGTTGGCCAAGCTGGCGGTGGCGAAGCTGTGACCCGGACATGGCCCGAGGATAGGGCGCCGGGTCGACGCCGGGAACACCGACGATCGCCGTAGGGTGAACGGAACTTGACGCACGGTAACTGCCGGCTGCCCGAATCGGGCGCCGGCGGTGCGGGGTGGGCACGCAATCGGCATTCCCGACAACGAAGGACCAATGGCCCGGCTGTTTCCCGCGTCGGCGGGCACATGATGGGCAGGGGAGTTACACACCCCCGGCGCGGTGGGGACGGACAGGCGCCGGCGGGTCCGTACCTTGCGCAACGGGAGCGACGACTTGAGTGATCTCCTGACCACCCCGGGGCTGCGGCAAGACCGTTTCGAGCGCGACGCCGTGCCGTTTCTGGACCCGCTCTACCCCGCCGCGCTGCGGATGACCCGCAACGCCTCGGACGCGGAGGATCTGGTCCAGGAGACGTTCACGAAGGCGTACGCGTCCTTCCACCAGTTCCGGGACGGCACGAATCTGAAGGCCTGGCTGTACCGGATCCTCACCAACACCTTCATCACCTCCTACCGCAGGAAACAGCGGCAGCCGGTGGCGTCGGGTGTGCAGGAGATCGAGGACTGGCAGCTGTACCGGGCCGGGTCGCACGAGTCGACCGGGCTGCGGTCGGCGGAGACCGAGGCGCTGGAGCACCTGCCGGACTCGCAGGTGGTGGCCGCGTTGCGCGCGCTGCCCGAGGAGTTCCGGATCGCGGTGTATCTGGCGGACGTGGAGGGCTATCCGTACAAGGACATCGCCGCGTTCATGGACGTGCCGCTCGGCACGGTGATGTCGCGGCTGCACCGGGGCCGGCGGCGGCTGCGCGAGGCACTGGCGGAGTACGCGCACGAGCGCGGGTTCGTGGCCGCGGCCTAGCCCGGCGGTGGATCTCGGTGGGGCCGCCGCGCCCGGCGCCGGTGGGTGTCGGCCGGGGCGCGGCGGCGTTGTGGCCGGGTCGGCTGCGGGTGGCTGCCGCCGGTAGCCGGCTACCTGCTACAGGTACTTCTGGACCGCGGGCAGCAGGTCGTTGACCGTGTTGCCCTTGGCCGGTTGGCCGATCGCGGTGAGCACCCAGCCGTCGGCGCCGCGGGCCAGCTTGACCATGATCTGCGCGTTGTCCTGCGAGTCGGCGGTGGAGAGTTCGTAGCGCACGATTTCGCTTCCGTCGCTCTCGTCCACCAGCCGGCAGAACGCGTTGGCGACCCGGGAGAAGTCGTCGCTGGTGAACGCGCTGACCGTGAAGACCAGGGCCGTGATGCGCAGCGGCAGCGCGGCGAGGTCCACGATGATCGACTCGTCGTCACCCTCGCCGGCACCGGTGGTGTTGTCGCCGGTGTGCGTGACCGCGCCGTCCTTGGACACCAACTGCCTGGGCCACACGGTGTCCACGAGGCGGTGATCGGCGTCGAACAGCAGACACGACGCGTCCAGGTCGACGCCGGTGAGCGCCTGCAGACCCGGGCGCAGCCCCTCGTGCTTGATCGGGTCCCAGCCCAGTCCCATCCGTACCCGGGCGGCCGAATCGGCCGTGCCCTTGCCGATGGTGACGCGCTCCCCCTGTGCGAGAACGACCGTCATCGCAACTCCCCTCCGCGGTGGTTCCCCGATTGCGCGCCCCGTCGACGGACGCGGCGCGTGGATGGAGAGCATCCTAGGGCGAGCGGATCACTGCGGGAGATCGACCACTTCGTCATCACACGACGCACATCAGCCACTTCACCGCGTGATCGGAGGTGTCAGGCGGTGCTGCCGGGGCGGGGCGTGCCCGATGCCGTCGAGCGGTCGGGGATGTCGATCACCTCGGCGGCCGGTGGCGCGTTCACCTCGACCGGGACGTCGAAGTCGCCGTAGCTGACCGAGCCGCTGTTGGCGGTGGACTTGGACACGATCAGGACCGGGTAGGGCTTGCCGCCCTGGGCCTCGATGTAGATCTTGCCGCCGTCGCTCCCGGGCGGGCCGGTGAGCGGGATCATCTTGCGGCCGTTGATCGTCTCGGTGGGCAGCTTGACGCCGTCCTCGGGGAAGTTCTTCAGCGCCGCGCCCGGGTCGGCGACGGTGGTGATGTTGCGTACGCCGCGCAACTTCTCGCTGTTCGCGTCGCCCTTGAGCCACTTCCCGGCGAGCAGCTTGGCGGCCATGTCGCCGTCCACGGTGCCGACCAGCGAGCGGTACGCCTGCTCGTCGCCCCGGATGTACATCGCGGACTGCACCCGGCGCACCTCCAGCTTGACGCCGTTCTGCTCGATGGTGCCCTGGAAGTCCTCGCTGCCCCGGTCCACCCGCAGGTCGAGCTTGACCGCCTTGCCGGCGGAGACGATGTCCGCCACCACGTGCACGGTCTTGATCCGGGCGGCGGACTGCTTGGCCCGGCGGGCCAGTTCACCGACGTCGAGATCCTCGTTGCGGACGTTCTCGTCCAGCCCGGACCCCGCGCTCGAGGTCGCCGACACGGTGGGCGACGACTTCTCGATGGTGGACAGCGGACTCTGCTCGTCGCCACACGCGGTCAGCACACCGAGCGAAACGCACACCGCCACCACGGCCGCGACCCTGCTCCCCATCACGGGATTTCGACGCACAACCACTCCTCGCTCGCCCGACTGTCCTGCCCCTGTGACGGCCCACCCCACCGCCCGGTTCCCCCACCCAACGCTATGGCGCCAGGGGCCCGCCGTCCCACACACAATCCCGACCCGAAGCGAAGCCCCCCGGCCATCACCGCCGATCCGTGGCACGGGGGTGTCCCGTACCTGCGAACGTGATCCGGCAGGTGGCCCGAGTGGTGTCCACGAGGTACCGGATACGACCACCATCGGCCACCTCGTTCCGATCCCCCGCTGTCATCACCGGCCCGAGTGAAGTGGCGGGGTGGCGAAGACGCGGCATGGTGCCCGGGTGGGGTGTGGGGCGCAATAGCATCGGTGGGTCGGTTGTCGTGGCTGGAGGTCGGTTCGTGTCTGCTCTCGTCTCGCTTGACGGTCCGGTGTCGGATCGGCCAGATGCGGTCACGGTGGCCGGGGGGGCGATGTCGCGCGAGGCGTTGTTCGGGGCGGCGACCGCGTTGGCGGATCGCATCGCGGGTGCTCCGGCCGTCGCGCTGCGGGCGGACGCGAGCCTGGGCACCGTGGTGGCCGTGCTGGCCGGCCTGGTGGCGGGCGTCCCGGTGGTCCCGGTCCCGCCGGATTCGGGTCCGCTGGAGCGGGCGCACATCCTGTCCGACTCGGGCGCCGCGCTGCTGCTCGCGCCGGGGCCGTGGACGGACGCCGGGCTGCCCACCATGCCGATCGACCTCACCGCGCGCTCGACGAGCACCCACCCCGAGCCGGCCCCGGACACGACCGCGCTGATCCTGTACACGAGCGGCACCACGGGTGCGCCGAAGGGCGTGCTGATGCCGCACGCGGCGATCGCGGCGGGGCTGGACGGCGTCGCCGAGGCCTGGGCGTGGACGCCGGACGACGTGCTGGTGCACGGCCTCCCGCTGTTCCACGTGCACGGCCTCGTGCTGGGCGTACTCGGCGCGCTGCGGGTCGGCTCGCGCGTGGTGCACACCGGCCGGCCCAAGCCGGCGGCGTACGCGCAGGCCGGCGGCAGCCTGTACTTCGGCGTGCCCACGGTGTGGTCGCGGATCGCCCACGACCCGGAGTCGGCGCAGGCGCTGTCCGGCGCGCGGTTGCTGGTGTCCGGGAGCGCGCCGCTGCCCGTCCCGGTGTTCGAGCGGTTGGCCGAACTCACCGGACACCGGCCGATCGAGCGGTACGGCATGACGGAGACGCTGATCACGGTCAGCACCCGCGCGGACGGCGAGCGCCGACCCGGCTTCGTCGGGCTGCCGATCGCGGGCGTGCGCACCCGACTGGTCGGCGAGGACGGGTCGGCGTGTGCGCACGACGGCGAAACCGTGGGCGAGTTGCAGATCGATTCGCCGACCCTGTTCCAGGGCTACCTGAACCGTCCCGACGCCACCGCCGAGACGCTGACCCCGGACGGCTGGTTCCGCACCGGCGACGTCGCGGTGATCGACGCCGACGGCCGGCACCGGATCGTCGGCCGGGCGAGCACCGATCTGATCAAGACCGGCGGCTACCGGGTCGGCGCGGGCGAGGTCGAGAGTGCCCTGCTGGCGCACCCGGCGGTGCGCGAGGCGGCGGTGATCGGCGTGGCGCACCCCGACCTGGGCCAGGAGATCGTCGCCTTCGTGGTGCCGGCCGGCGACGTGACGGAGCATCAACTCATCGACCACGTCGCGACCGGCCTGTCCGCGCACAAACGACCCAGGCGCGTGCTCTTCGTCGCCGACCTGCCCCGCAACGCAATGGGCAAGGTCCAGAAGAAGCTACTGACGGACTGAGTCGACGCACGACACCGGCGGCGCGCCGGTCGACCGACGCGAACGGGGGCCGCGGCGGCCGGGGTTCGGGCCGGTCCACCGGCCGCCGGTGTTCGGGACGGTCAGTCGCGGCGCGCGATCAGGCTGGTTTCCGGGAGGCGGACCAGGGGGATCCGGCGGTCGGTGCGGGTCTGGTAGTTGTTGTAGTACTCGCGATCGGCGGTGAGTGCGGCCCAGGTCTTGGTGTACTCGTCGCCGTCGAGGATCTCGGCGGTGCTCCAGTACGTGGCGTGCTGGACCCGCACCAGCAACTGCGGGTTGGCCGTGCGGTCGGACAGGTTCACGAACCAGGACGGGTGCTTCGCCGCGCCCGCGAAGGAGCCGACCACGACGCGGTGGCCGTTCTCGTCCGCCCAGAACGGAAGCGCGACCTTGTGCAGCTTGCCGCTCTTGCGGCCGACGGTGTGGACCAGCACGTGGTTCATGCCCGCCAGGAGCCAGACGTCGTCGCCGTCCGACTGCTCCATCTGCGAAACGTGCTCTTTGGTGAAGAGAACGATCTCCTCGGGCGAGGGCTCGATGAACTCGTCGTTCTTCTGTTCCACCATGTTCGATCTCCAGGGAGCACGTGCGGCAGGTCGGTTGCGCGACTCTAGTCCGGCCCCCTTCAACCATCAATGGCCGTCCGCCGATCCGAACGTGGGCCGCGTCACGGCGCGGCAACCCACGGATAGGCGGCCACGGCCCGCTCCAAATCCGGACTCAGCATCTCCTCCAGCACCGCCCCCGGGTGCACGAAACCTCGTGGGCCTCGCCACGGGTCCAGCCCGCCGCCGGGTCGTCCCGCATCGGCCGCCTCGAGTGCCTCGATCTCGCGGACGAGCCGACGGTGCCGCCGAAACGAGCCGCGGTGGTCGCGGAACACGGCCCGGCCGAAGCACACCACCGGGATCAGGAGCACGGCGCTGCCGAGGATCACCCCGAGACCCGTCGCCCGGTCCGCGTCGTCCCCATCGCCGAGGTAGGTGTCCACGCCGAACCACAACCCCAGACCGACCGGCGCGAGCAGCAGACCGATCATCGTCGAAGCGAAGGTCACCCCGGTCGCGGCGGCGTTGGCCCGATAGGTCCACGAGTGCGCCCGGGCCAGCCACAGGCGGCGCAGGATCTCGTCCGGCGGCACCGGGACAAGCGGCAGCCGGGGCGCGGGCCAGATCCGCGGATGAGGCACGTCCGGCGTCGGATCGGGCAGGTACTCCCACCCCGCCTGGTCGTGCCAGGTCTCTCCCGGGACGGGCGTGAACGACATCGCCGGCGGGACCGGAACCTCCCGCGCCTTCCGCGCGGCCCGATTCCCCAGTGCGTAGCCGCACACCGCCAGGACGACCGCAACCAGGCCGAGCACGGCGAAGAACCCGATGGTGAACGTGCGCTCATCGGGCTCGGTGTCCTCCCACACCATCGGTGCGGTCACCGCCACGATCACGGCCAGTGCGAGCGCAAGCGTCTTCAACAGGTATGCCAGGAACCGCATGTCTCCCCCATGGACCGACTCCGCACCGAGCCCGGACCGAGCCGGGAGCGACTCCGAACCGAGCCCGGACCGGAGGGACTTCGGGACACACCGTGTCAGTCGGTGACGGTCGCACACGTGCCCGTGATCACATCGTTGCGGGCCGAGCCCGCGCCGATCCCCCTCGTAGGATCACGCCAGGTCGGCGACGACAGATACCCGGGGAGGCGACAACCAGCCATGAGTGCACGGCGTTTCGTGGTGGTCAGTGGAGCCGGCAGCGGGATCGGCCGGGCCGTCGCGCGTCGGTTCGCCGCGCAGGGCGACCATGTGACCGTGCTCGGCCGGCGGCCCGAACCGATCGCCGCCGTCGCCGAGGAGATCGGCGGCAGCGCACTCGCCGTCGACCTGACGGACCCTCATGCGGTCGAGCGGGCCCGCGCATTGCTGCCCGAGCGGGTCGACGTCCTGGTCAACAACGCCGGTCAGCGGCTGCCCACACCCACCGAACCCGATCTGGCCGGCGTCGCCGACCACTGGCGGCGGATGTACGACCACATCGTGTTGCCCACCGTGCTGCTCACCGAGGCCCTGCTCCCCCGCCTGGCCCGCCCCGGCGGCCGGATCGTGTCCATCGGCTCGACGGCCGGCCTGCGCGGCAACAACGCCTACGGCGCCGCGAAGGCCGCCGTACACGCCTGGAACCACACCCTCGCGGCCCGGGTCGGCCCGGAGGGCATCACCGCCAACATCGTCATCCCGGGCTACATCGCCGACACCGAATTCACCTTCGACATGGTGCAGGACGCCGCCGAACACGCCCGTCGCGCGGACTCCACCCTGGTCAAGCGGGTCGGCCGCCCCGAGGACATCGCCGCCGCCGTCGCCTTCGTGGCCTCCCCCGAAGCGGGCTACATGACCGGCGAGTTCGTCAACGTCAGCGGCGGCCACGTCCTGGGCCGCTGACCGAGCCGGTGGCCATGGCCGTGGCCGACGAACGGCGTCGAAGCCGGGCCACGCCGCAGCCGTCACCCGTCCCCATCCGGATGCGCCCCGGCCGGCCCGAGCCGCACACCCGTCGGGAACGGGTGAGCGGCCACAACCCCTCAGGGCCGAGTGAACGCCGGGCTGTTGCTGTCCGTCGGCACGGCCGCCAGTGGCTCCGCGATTTCCGCATGCGTCGGTCCGACCTCCGCCGCCAGCGCGTCCAGTGCGGCCAGGTCGAAGCCGTACAACGTCGCCGCGTTCCCGGCCAGGATCGCCCGCAGTTCGGCCGGCGACGCGTCGTGGAACGAGCGGCGCAGCGCCTCGCGCGTGTACGGGTAGGTCCCCTCGTCGTGCGGGTAGTCCGCGCCCCACATGTACCGGTCCACCCCCAGTTCGTGTCGCGCGGCGGCCTCGGTGGGCGACGGGAAGCTCGCGCCCACCCAGCAGTTCCGGGCGAAGTACGCGCTCGGCGGCTCCGGCAGCCGATCGGCCTCGGTGTACTTGAGTTCACCGATCCGGCCGGTCGCCATCTGCGCGTGGTAACCGTCCAACTGCCGGAGCACCGGCGGAATCCAGGCCGCGCCCTGCTCGGTGATCGCGAACTTGAGCCGGGGGAAACGCGCGAACGCCCCGGACAACAACATGTGGGTCAGCGGTCGGCGGGAGAACAGCGTCGCCTCGGCGATCCACAGGAAGGTCGACGCCGGGTAGGCACCGTAGTCCGGGCTGCCCGATCCGCCGTGGTTGACCACCGCCAACTCCAGGTCCTGGCACACCTCCCAGAGCCGGTCCCACTCCGGCGCGTACAGCGGCAGGATGCCGCTCACATCCGGCGGTGTGGTGGGGATGAGGATGCCCGCGAGGCCGTGCTCCCTGGCCCACACCGCCTCCGCGACCGCGTCCTCGACGTTGTTCAGGAACACCTGGGCCAGCCCGGCCCGCCGCACCGCGTTCGGCCCGCCGCACCACTGGGCCAGCCAGCGGTTGTGCGCCCGGATCCCGGCCAGCCGACGGGCATAGGAGTGCGCCGACGGCGGCCGGGCGAGCAGTTGCCCGGTCGGGAAGAACGGCGGCACGGTGTTGGGGAACACCACCTCCGCGACGATCCCGTCCGCGGCCAACTCGGCGACCCGCCGGTCGTCGTCCCAGTTGCGGGTGCGCCCGTCGCCCTGGAGGTCCCGGAACGGATTGCGGTAGCGCTCCCGCCAGTCGTCGAACTCCGCCCGCCAGGACGGGTCCAGGAACTCGCGATAGGTGTCCATCCCGGCACCGGCGTGCCCGTCCGCCGAGATGATCGTGTGGCGATCCGACACGGCCTTCACCCCTCCCCACCCAGCTTGAACACCCGCATCGCGTTCTCGCGCAGGAACTTCGCCCGCACCTCGGGCTTGAACGGCACGTCCGGCAGCTCGCGGAAGATCCGCTCCAGGGACAGACCCATCGGGTAGTAGCCCGCGTACATCACCTTGTCCGCACCACGCGTGTTCGCGTAGTCGACGATCGCCTTCGGGTAGTACTTCGGCGCGAACGCCGAGGTCATGTAGTACAGCCCGGGCCACTTGAGCATCAGCTTGACCGCGAGGTCCTCCCACGGCTCCGCGCCGTGCCGCATCACGATCCGCAACTCCGGGAAGTCGTAACAGACTTGGTCGAAGTGCATGACGTCCTGACACGCGGACGGCACGCGCGGTCCGGCGATGCCGGCGTTGGAGACGATCGGCAGGTCCAGGTCGATGCAGGTCTGGTAGATCGGGTAGTAGCGCCGATCGTCCACCGGCACCTGCGGATTGCAGCCGGCCGGGAAGGTGGTCACCGCGACGATGTGGTGTTCCTCGTACGCCTGCCGGATGCGCCGGACCGTCCTGGTGATGTCGTTCGGGTCCACCTCCAGCGTCGGCCGAAAGCGCTTCGGATGCTCGGCGATCGCCCGCAGCGCGGTCTCGCTCAGGCCGACCAGGCCGATCTCGACGCCGCACGCGTCCATCCGGCCCAGGGTCACTTGGACCGGATCGACACCCTCGTCCAACCGATTCGGCACGCCCTTGAACATGTACTCGGCGGGGAACTCCATCTCGCCGCTCTCCGCGTCGCGCAGTTGCGGCTTCAGGAAGTCGTAGTGACTCTTGGCCTGTGCACTCGGGAAGCCGATCATCAAATCGATCGCCCCCGGCCCGGCCGTGGACCCGACAGCGGACATGGCAAACCCCCTGCACCATCAAGTTGATTGACTCCATCAACTTAACAGCCGCAGGGGGAACGAGCCATAGCCAAGGCGGCACGCCGGCACCGAGGCCGCCGAACGGCAGCCCGCGCGGCGGATCGGCGCGTCAGCGGTTGGTCATCGCCTGCTTGATCAGCGTCCGCCCGAAGTCCCACATCAGCCCGGTGCCCTTGTGCGCGTCCTGCATCACGTCCACGAAGCCCGCCACGAAGTGCTCCACGTCCTGCGGCCCGACCACATACGGCGGCAGCAGCTTGATCACGTCCATGTGGTCGCCCGCGACCTGGGTCAGCACCCGGTGCCGCTGGAACATCGGCACCACGACCATCTGCGCGAACAGCCCGTGTCGGGCCGCCTGCAACGCCGTCCACCCGGCGCGCAGCTTGAGCGAGCGCGGCTTGCCGAACTCCAGGCCGATCATCAGGCCCCGCCCGCGCACCTCGGCGAACAGCTCGTACTTGTCGATCAGCGGGGCCAGCCCGGCCACGAACGCGTCGCCCATCCGCGCGCTGTTGCCGATCAGGTCCTCGTCGTCGAGCACCGCCAGCGTGGCCAGACCCGCCGCCATCGCCTGGTTGTTGCCGCCGAACGTGCAGTCGTGCACGAGCACGCGGTCCATCGTCGAATAGACCTTCTTGAACACCCAGTCCCGGGTCAGCGTCGCGCCGATCGGCACGTATCCGCCGGACAGCGCCTTGGCGACCGTGACGATGTCCGGCTCGACGCCGTCCTCCCACTGGTACGCGAAGAACTTCCCGGTGCGGCCCATCCCGGTCTGCACCTCGTCGGCGATCAACAACGCGCCGTGCTCGCGCAGCAACTTCTGCGCGGCGGCCAGCCAGCCCGGCGGTGGCGCGAGCACGCCCTTGCCCAGAATCGGCTCGATGATCAGCGCCGCGACGTCGCCGCGCTTCAACTCCCGGGCCAGCGCGTCCAGATCGCCCAGCGCGATGCCCACGTCCGGCAGCAGCGGCTCGAAGCCCTTGCGGAACTCGGCCGCGCCGTTGACCGAGAGCGCACCGGTGGTCAGCCCGTGGAAGGCGTGGTCGATGTAGACGATCCGGCGCCGCCCGGTGGCGAAGCGGGCGAACTTCAGCGCGGCCTCGACCGCCTCGGTGCCGCTGTTGCAGAAGTACACCCGGTCCATCCCGGGCGCCCGGGCGAGCAGCCGGTCCGCCAGCGCGGCGGCCAACGGCGGCGTGTGGAAGTGCACGATGTCCGGCAGATCGAGCGCGATCACGTCCTGCATCGCCTTGCGCACCACCGGGTGGTGCCGGCCCACACCGTAGGTGCCGAACCCGGACAGGAAGTCCAGGTACCGATCGCCCTTGTCGTCGTACAGGTACGGCCCCTCGGCCCGGACGTAGTTGCGGTCCATGCCGATGGTCCGCAGCACGCGCGGGAGTTGCGGGTTGAGGTGCTTCGCGTGCAGCTCGAAGCCGCGGTCCGCGTACGCCTCGTACGTCTCACCCAGGTCGAACGTCATCGCCCGCCCTACCTCCTGACTTGGTTCGCTCGTCGTTGGCCCAGTCAAGCAGGGCCGGGGTCGCGTGGCGCAATGTACGGAACGCCTTGAAGCCGTCCACCAGCAGGCGGGGGCGCAGCAGTTCCCGCTCCGGGGTGTCGGTGATCACCCGGACCACCCCGGCCGGCCGACCACCCGCCGCCGCGAGCAGGTACGCCGACTCCATGTCGGCCGCCAGCACACCGCGCTCGCGCAGCGCCTGCCGCCCCCGGCCCTTGACGAGCCTGTCCACGGTCTCGATCGGACCGTGGTGCAGCCTCAGCTTGGGCGAGACCCGGTGCATCCACTCCAACAGCAGCTCGGAGGTGGGTAGTTCGACCACCGTGCCGTCTCCACCGCGCACCTCGGAGGCGACCACCACGTCGCCCACCCCGACCCCCGCGCCCACGCCCGCGGCGAAACCCGCGACCACGAGCGCGCCGTACTCCTCTTCCGGGAGCGCGGACAAGGCCCGCGCCCGAGCGCGAGCCTTGTCCGGTCCCATCCCCGCGCGCACCACGCGCACGTCGAACGCGCCCATCAGCCCCGCCTCGACCGCGCGCATCTCGATCCGCAGCGGGGTGACCACCATCAGGGGCATCGTTCAGCCTGTCGTCCTGGCGGCCGTCGTTTCGGCAACCGTCGTCTTGGCATACCGACCCAGCGCCATCACGGGGAAGACGAGCCGGTACATGTGGTACTTGATGTAGAAGTCGCCGGGAAAGCCGGTGCCGGTGAACTGCGGCTCGTCCCACCCGCCCAGCGCGTTCTGATGGTCGGTCAGCCAGTCGATCCCGCGCTGCGCGACCGCGCCGAACTCACCGGCCGCGTGCAGGGCCAGCAGCGCCCACGCGGTCTGCGACGCGGTGGATTCGCCGCGCCCGGACCAGGTCCGGGGCTGGTCGTAGCTGCGCAGATCCTCGCCCCAGCCGCCGTCCGGGTTCTGTCGGGTCTCCAGCCAGCGCACCGCGCGCCGGATCGCGGCATGCCGCGGATCGACACCGGCGGTGACCAGCGCCGGCACCACCGCACCGGTGCCGTAGATATAGTTCGCGCCCCAGCGGCCGAACCAGGAGCCGTCGCTCTCCTGGTGATCCATCAGCCACTTGACGCCGTCCACGACATACGAGCTGTAGCGGGCGCCGCCGTCGGCGAGCATCTCCACGATGTGCGCGGTGACGTCGGCCGAGGGCGGGTCGGTGACCGCGCCGAAGTCGCAGAACGGCAGCTTGAGCGGCAGGATGCTGACGTTGTCCGCGTCGAACGCCCCCCAACCGCCGTCCTTGCTGCGCATTCCGGCCGTCCACCGCTCGGCCCGGTCCAGCACCGCGGCCTTGCGCGCCCCGTCCGGGTGGTCGGTGTAGCGCAGGGCCATCACGATCTCGGCGGTGTCGTCGGTGTCCGGGTAGTAGTCGTTGGCGAACTCGAAGGCCCAGCCGCCCGGTTCCAGGTCCGGCCGCTGCACCGCCCAGTCGCCGACCTCGCGGATCTCCTCGTCCATCAGCCACCCGGCGGCCTTGACCACGCGCGGGTCGGACGCCGGAACTCCCGCGTCCCGCAAGGCGACCAGCGTCAACCCGGTGTCCCACACCGGCGACTGGCACGCCTCGAACCGGCGGCGCAGCTCGCCGTCCTCGTCGGTGTCCACGATGGTGAAGCCGTCCAGGCCCTTGATGCCCTGGGCCATCACCGGGTGGTTGAGCGGATAGCCCATCAGCCGCAGCGCGATCAGCGAGTAGACCCACGGCGGTTGGATCCCGCCCCAGCCGCCGTCCGCCTCCTGACGCTGCACGATCCACTGCGCGGCCTTGCGCCGGGCGGCCTGCCGAAACGGCTTGAACGGCGCCTTGTGGTACTGGTGCAGCACCGCGTCGAGCGCGCGGAACACCTTGGACCACGGGTCGTCGGCCGTCGGCCGGCCCTTGACCACGCCGGTCGGACGCAGTTCGGCGAGGTCGAACGGCGCGGGCCGCACCGGGCGCATCGAGCTGACGATGGTCAGCGGAACGATGGTCTGGCGGGCCCAACAGGCGAAGTCGTAGACGTTGAGCGGGAACCACTTGGGCAGGTGGATGATCTCCGGCGGGAGCACCGGCAGGTCGTCCCAGGACCACCAGCCGAAGAAGGCCAGCCAGAACCGGGTGAACACCCGGGTGTTGGCGATGCCGCCGCCCTCTCGGATGAAGGCCGCCGCGGCGGCCATGTGCTTGGCGTCGAGGTCGTCACCGGCCAGCTTGAGCGCGACGTAGGCCTCGACGGTCACCGACAGGTCGGCGGGACCGCCGTAGAAGGTCGCCCAGGTGCCGTCCGAGCGCTGGTTCGCGCGGATCCAGCGGGCGCTCGCCAGGGTCTGCTCCTCGGTGCGGATGCCCAGGAACTCGCGGAAGAGCAGATCCTCCGCGTCCATCGTGACGTTGGTCTCCAGCTCCCCCTTCCACCAGCCCGCATCGTCCTGAAGCTCCATCAGGTGGGCGACGGCCCTGTCGAGCGCTCCCTTGACTCTGTCGTCGTCGACGTCGCCGATTCCCGGCTGGACGGTCACTGTCATCTCTTCACAACTCCCGAGTGGTGGTGAAGGCCGCGAGTGAGGTCAGGTCCGTATAGGTACCTTGCGGGACGTCCAGGGAATCCAGGCAGGCCATGGCCTGCTCCAGGCGCCGTGCCGCCTCGGTCTCGGTACGGGCACGTCCGCCCGCCTCCTCGACCAGGCGGGCGGCCAGGGCGAGTCCCTCCTCGTTGCGCGGTCCTTCGTCCGTGTAGATGCGCGCCAGCTCGCGTCCGGCGGTCGTGTCGCTCGAGAGGGCGGCGACGACCGGGACGGACTTCTTGCGCCGGCGCAGGTCGTTCCAGGCGGGTTTGCCGGTCACCTCGGGTCGCCCCCAGATGCCCAGCAGGTCGTCCACCGCCTGGAAGGCGACGCCGAGGTGATGCCCGAAGCCGTACAGCGCCTGCACGGTGCGCTCGTCGGCGCCCGCGAGGGCCGCCCCGATCGCCGACGCGCAGGCCAGCAGGGCCCCGGTCTTGTTGCCGGCCATGGTCAGGCACTCGTCGACGGTGACGTCGAGCCGGGCCTCGAAGGACAGGTCCTGGGACTGTCCGTCGATCAACCGGGCGGTGGCCTCGGTGAGCAGGCGGGCGGCGCGATCGCCGTCCGCGTCGTCGGCGTCCATCAGGACCTGTTCGGCCAGCACGAGCAGACCGTCGCCGGCCAGGACGGCAAGTCCCGGACCGAAGACCTTCCACGCGGTGGGCCGATGCCGGCGTTCCTCGTCGCCGTCCATGAGGTCGTCGTGGATCAGCGAGAAGTTGTGCACGAGTTCGACCGCGACGGCGCCGGGCACGCCCACGTGGGTGGGCGCGCCGACCGCCTCGGCGGACAGCAGCGCGAGCGCGGGGCGCAGTGCCTTGCCGCCGTTGCCGGGCAGCTCGCGACCGGCCTCGTCGGCCCACCCCATGTGGTACGCGGCCACGCGGGCCAGCGGCGGTTCGAGTCGGGCCGTCGCGACCCGCAGCGCGGGGCGGCTCGCCTCGCGCGCGCGATCGAGCACGGCGGGGGCGATCGATGCGTCGGCGAGCGTCATAGCGGCGTCGTCCTCTCCGGAATGGCACGGGTGCGGCCGAGATGCGGGAGGGCCTCACGGGCGGCGGAGAGACCGCTGCGAACGGCACCCTCCATCGTCGCGGGCCATCCGGTGGCGGTCCACGCCCCGGCCAGGGCGAGACCGGGGAGCGCGGTCCGAGGGCCGGGACGAAGCCGGCCCGAACCGGGGGCGGGACGAAAGGTCGCGGCGCGTTCCTTGGTCACCACGAACCGCTCGACCCGGGCATCCCGGGCCGAGGGCAGTACGCGGGCCAGCTCCGGGACGAACCTATCCCGCAGCTGCGCACTCGTCAGGTCGATTTCCCGACCCGCCGCGGACAACGACACGGCCACGTAGCGACCGGCGGCCAGACCGTGACCGGCGCTGCGGTCGAACATCCACTGGACCGGGCCGCCGATGCCTGCGGCGAGCGGGACGTCCAGCACAGGGCGGTCGTAGACCACGTGCAGGTTCACGATCGGCGAGGTGCCGAGCCCGGCCAACAGGTTCGGATCGGCCGGCATGTCGCCCAGGAGCAGGGCGCCCGCGGGCAACAACCTGGCCGCGTCGTAGTGCGGCACGGCCAGCACCACCGCATCCGCCTCGATCCGCTCGCCCCCGGCGAGTATCGAGAAGACGCCCGCGCCGAGGTCGAGCGTGTCCACCCGGGTGCGCAGGTGCACCCGCACACCCGCCCGCTCCAGCGCGCGGGTCGCGGCGTCGCCGTGCAGTTCCTGGAGCGGAACCAGGCTCCAGCCGATGTCGGCGCCGTCGTTGCGGTCGAGCACGCCGGTGCGGAAGACCTTGACCGCCATCCCGAGCGAGGCCTCGGTCGCGGGCAGGTTGAGCGTGGCGATCCCGATCAGGTCCCACATCGCCTCGCGCTCGCGGGCGGTGACGCCGAAGCGGTCCAGCCAGGCGGCGAAGGTGAGGTCGTCCAGGGCCGGGTCGGCCGGGTCCAGCCGGCGCAGCGCGAGCGCGGCCAGGCCGACCCGGGCCCGGCCGGCCATGGTCAACAGCGGGTACCGGGCCAGCGCGGAGGACAGGTGCAGCGGGGCGGGCAGGGCGGATCGGCGCAGTCGGGTGCGGGTGCCCCAGGGGGTGCGCACCGGGACGTCCATCCGGGGTTGGAGGTAGACCTTGTCGGCGCTGCCGATCCGCTCCAGGAAGGAGATGTACTCGGTGCAGCAGCGCAGGAAGACGTGTTGCCCGTTGTCGAGCCACATGTCGTCGCGGCGCAGCGAGAACGTCGCACCACCCAGCCTGGGCCGGCCCTCCAGGAGGGTGACCTCGACGCCGGTGTCGGCGGCGGCCAGCGCGGCGGTGATGCCCGCCAGGCCGCCCCCGATCACCACCATGCGTGCGCTCATGCCTTGCTCCGTACCCACGTGATCAATCCCTGTACCGACCCCTGCGGCCGGCCTGCCGCTCCGGCCTCGGGCCGGTCATCGAACGACGTTCACCGCCTGCGCGCGAGCAGCGAGTGCGCACCGACCGGCAGCCCGGCGAGTGCCCGCGTGGCGATCTCGGCCTTCTCCCAGTTCGGGAGGGAGAGCCGACCTATCAGCACCTGGCCGGGCTCCTCCACGATCCTGGTCAGCAGTCGGCGGTAGATGCCGGCCATCGCGCCGGTGCTGGCCGCGCTGCGCCGGTCGAGCAGCGGGAGCAGGGTCAGTCCCCGTTCGAAGAGTTGCTCGGCGCGCGCGCCCTCGAACCGGACCAGGTCCTCGAACGCGGCGCTCCGGGTGAACCGCCCGTCCTTGTGCCACGCGTCCTCCAGGCCGAACTTGGCCAGGTCCTCACGCGGCAGGTAGACCCGGCCGTTGTCCTTGTCCTCCTTGATGTCGCGGAGGATGTTGGTGATCTGCAGCGCGATGCCGAGAGTGTCCGCCAGGTCGGGCGCGTGCAGCGAGTCGCGCGAGCCGAAGATGCCCAGCGAGAGCCGGCCGACGGTGCCCGCGACGCAGCGGCAGTAGACCCGCAGTTCGTCGAAGGTCTCGTACTCGGTCTCGCGCACGTCCATCTCGACGCCGTCGATCAGCTCGTCGAGCGCGGCCAGCGGGATCGGGAACCGGGTCGCGGCATCGGCGAGCGCGACCGCGACGGGATCGCGATCCGCGCTGAGGTCCTTGAGCTGCTTGCGCATCCGGGCCAGCTCCGCGATCTTGCGATCCGCCGGCAGGTCGCCGTCGCCGATGTCGTCGATCTCTCGCGCGAAGGCGTACACGGCGCTGAGCGCGAGGCGCTTGGGCTCGGGCAGCAGCCTGATGCCGTAGTAGAAGTTGCGTGCCTGATTGCGGGTCAGGCGCTCGCAATACGCATACGAAGCGTCGACGTCCATGGTTCCCCTTTTACCTCTTTCGTACCAGTACGCCGGACAGCTCGCGCAGCAGGGTGGCCTTGCCGGGCTTCGCCCGATGGGCCAGGACGTCGAAACCGGCGTCCTTGATCGCGGCCACGGCCGCTCGTCCACCGGCCACGAACCCGGCGATCGCGAGGCGCTCGCGCCCTCGCAGTGTCCGCGTGAGCGGTGCGCCGAGGCGCAGCAACTGCGTCGCGCGGTGTGTCTCGTAGGCGATCAGTCGCCGCACCGCGGGTGCGGCGGCGGGCGCGGCCAGGTCCGCCTCGGTGACGCCGAACCGGTTCAGGTCCTCCTTGGGGAGGTAGATCCGGTCGCGTTCGAGGTCTTCGGCCACGTCCTGGAGGTGTTCGACGATCTGGAGTGCGGTGCAGATCTCGTCGGAGCGCGCGATGCGCTCCTCGTCGGCGCGCCCGAACACGTGCAGCACCAGCCGGCCGACCGGGTTCGCGGACAGCGCGCAGTAGGCGGCGAGGTCCGCGTACGTCGCGTAGCGGCGCACCACCTGGTCCTGTCGGTTGGCCTCGATCAGGCCCAGGAACGGTTCGATCGGCAGGTCGAGTTCGCGCACGCTCGGTTGCAGCCGGCGCAGCACCTCCAGCTCGGGGGTGCCGGTGAACACGCGACGCAGGTCGCCTTCGAAGGCGTCGAGCTGGGCGACCCGGTCCCCCTCGGCCTCGTCGCCGATGTCGTCCACCAGGCGGGCGAAGCCGTAGACGGCGAGCAGGTGGCGCCGGTGGTCGGGGCGCAGGATCCCCATCGCCACGGGAAAGTTCTCGTGGCCGGCCTGACGCATGACCACGTCCGGGTCGATGACCGCGGCGTCGATGCCCGCCGTGTCGTCGCCGCTCGCGCCGGGCGCGCGCTCGAGACCGCGGGAATCACTCCCCATAACTCTCCCTGGGCCCCCGAAAACATTCCCAACATTACAGTTGGCCAGGAATTCGTGCCGTCCCGGTCGGTCTGACGGTTCAGCTTGCCCGATCGAAGTCGGATCGATCAAGCACCGAGAACACGCGTGTCATAGCTCACCCGGACTTTTCCTTCGCGAAACACTTTTGTTATCACCGCGAACCTCTCGCACGCCGTTGCCGATCCCCGTACCACTCAGGACGTCCGGCGTGCCCGGGTGGTTTCCGGGCACCTGAGGAGGTTTCGTCTCCCGATCCCCTCCTTGCGGAGTAGTGCGGAGTTCCGCCTTCCGCATGAGGAGTACGGCGATTATCCGTGCGCAATGGACCAAGTGGGGTCGATAAAGCGAGTGGCCGGCGAAATGTTGATCAACTTTCCGGATTTGCGGAATACCCGGAGGATAGTGGTGCGCGCCGACACGCCGCCGTACACCGAATCGATACCCGAATGCGCAGACCGGGTCGACCCCGGTCCCCCGACGGTCCACGATCCGCGACTTCGACCCCCGCTCGCGCCGGCCGCGCGCAGCCGCACGTCCGCGCGAGGACCGGGTGTGCGCGAGGTTCACCGGGGGTGGTGGCAGGCCACGTCGATCTCGCCGAGCGACACGATCGGCGGCCGGTGCCCGGCGCACACCTCGGTCGCGAACGGGCAGCGCGGGTGGTACGCACAACCGGGCGGCGGCGCCGCGGCCGAGGGCACCTCGCCGACGATGCCCGCGCCGAGCGCCGCCGCGCTCGCCCGGCCGGTCCGCCGCGGGTCGGGCACCGGCACGCTCGCGAGCAACATCCGCGGATAGGGATGCCGCGGTTGGGACAACACCCGCTCGGCCGGGCCCAGCTCGACGATCCGGCCCAGGTACATCACCGCCGCACGATCGGCGAGCCGCCGGGCGATGTCGATCTCGTGGGTGATCACCACGATCGCCAGATCCAGCTCGGTGCGCAGCCGCAACAGCAGGTTGACCACCGTCGCCTTGACGCTCGCGTCCAGACTCGCGGTCGGCTCGTCCAGGACCAGCACCCGCGGACGCACCAACAGGGCGCGCGCGAGCACCAATCGGGCCAGTTCGCCACCGCTGACCTCGGCGGGCAGCCGGTCCAGGTGATCCGCGCTCAACCCGACCCGCTCGACCATCGCGAGCACCAGTTCGTCCCGCTCCGCCCGATCCGCACCCAATCCGTGCACGCGCAGCGGCTGGTGCAGCGCGTGCCGCAAGGTGCGACGCCGGTTGAAGGCGGCACGCGGATTCTGCGTGACGAGCTGGATCAGCCGCTGATCGGCGGGGGTACGGTCGCCGGACAACACCCGGCCGGCCACCGCGACGGTGCCCGACGTCGCGGTGTCCAGACCCGCGAGCACCCGCGCGATCGTGGTCTTGCCGGAGCCCGACTCGCCGACGACCGCGAGCACCTCGCCGGCCGCGACCGTGAACGAGACGTCCTCGGCGGCGGGCACGACCCGCGGCTCGGTCCGGCGCCGGCCGAACGAGCCGGGCAGGGTGAACCGGCGGGTCAGCGCGTCCACCGTCAACAACTCGCTCACCGGCCGGCCTCTCGATCCACCCAGTGGCAGCGCACGTCGCTCGCGCCGTGCCGGGCCGCGGCGGGCATTCGTTCGCGGCACACGTCCAGGACGTGCGGGCAACGCGGCGCGAACGGGCAGCCGGAGAGCAGGTTCGCACCCTCCGCGCTGCCCTCGACCGCCCGCAGCGGCCGGTCCGCCGGCGTCGTCGCGGGCATCGCGGCGATCAGCGCCCGGGTGTACGGATGCCGCGGCGCGGCGAAGAGTTCGCGCACCGGCGCGGTCTCCACCAGCCGCCCGCCGTACATCACCCCGACCCGGTCGCAGATCGTCGATATCACCGCGAGGTCGTGCGAGACGTAGACCATGGCGAGCCCGAGCTTGTCCCGCAGGGTCAACAACAGGCGCAACACCTGCGCCTGCACGGTCGCGTCCAGGGTCGTGGTCGGCTCGTCGGCGAGCAGCAGCGCGGGCTCGTGGGCAAGCGCGGCGATCGCGATCACCACCCGCTGGAGCTGACCGCCGGAGAAGGTGCCGGGCAGGTCGCGCGGCCGGTCCAGGATGGGGCCCAGGCCGATTCCGGTCAGCGTCTCGCGCACCTCGACGTCGTCGAGGCGATCGCCCAGGTACCAGCGCAGTTGCCGAAGCACGGGCGTGGTCGGCGCCAGCGAGGTCATCGGCTGTTGCGGCACCAGCGCCAGCCTGCGCCCGCGCACTCGGCGCAGGTCCCGTTCGCGCATCGCGGCCAGGTCCTCGCCCTGGAACTCGATGCCGCCCGCACGCGTCGCGCCGTCCGGCAGCAGACCCATCAGTGCGGTGCACACGCTGCTCTTGCCGCTGCCGGATTCGCCGACCAGGCCCAGGATCTCGCCGGGCGCCACGTCGAAGGAGACCCCGCGCACCGCGGGCACCGGCCCGAACGGCCCGCGATAGCCGACGTCGAGGTCGCGCACCCGCAGCAGTGGCGCCTCGGTCGCATGCGCCTGCGCCATCACACGAACCGCAGGTGTTGTGGGTCGAGCCGGCTGATCCGCAACATCGTCGGATCGAGCGGGGACAGTTCGGCGCGCTGGGCCAGTGCGAGCTTCGGGTACACCGGCGGGGTGATCACCGCGTCCTCGGCGAGCAGCCGGTTCACCCGGCCGAGCGCGGCCTCCCGTGCGGCGGGGTCCGAGGTCTGCCAGACGGTGTCGATCAGCCGGTCCACCTCGGGGTTGGCGTAGCCGCAGGAGAGCACGTTGGCGGAGCCGGCCGGGGCGAGCGTCAGGTAGTTCGCCGGGCCCGAGGTGAAGCCGGACGAGAACGTGTTCATCAGCATGTCGTAGTCGCGCGACAGCCACTTGTTGGACCACGGCCCGCCCGCGAGTTGCTCGATGGTGACGTCGAGGCCGACCTGCTTCCAGCCCGCCACCAGCACCTGGGCGATGTCGCGGATGCCCTGGTTGGTGCCGATGGTCACGGTGAACGAGCGCTTGGTCGTCTTCGCCCGGGCCAACAACGCGCGGGCCTGGGCCACGTCGGGTGCGGGCGGGAACGTCTTCAGCGTTGCGTCCCAACCGAGTTCGGCGGGCCCGATCGGACCCTGGCCGATGGTGCCCTCGCCGCCGTACACCCGTTGCAGCACACCCTGGCGGTCCATCGACAGCGCGACCGCCTTGCGGAAGTCGGGGTCGGAGAACGGCTCCTTCTTCATCATCACGTAGCTGAGCACGTCCAGTGGCGCCTCGGTGAGCACGAGCGCGAGCGACGTGTCCCGGCGGATCGTGTCGAAGGTGGCGAAGGACGGCGCGGTGATCAGGTCGACCTTGCCCTGCCGCAGGCTCAGCACCCGCGTGTTCGCGTCCGCGAAGACGGTGTACTCCATGCCGGCGAACGCGGGCTTGGCGCCGCCGGGGTACTGGCCGCCGTGGTAGCGGTCGAAGCGGGAGAGGGTGAAGCTCTGGCCGGCCACGAATTTGTCCAACCGGTACGGCCCGGTGCCCATCATCGTGTCCTTGCGGGCCACGAAGTCGCGGTGGGTGATCGGCAGGTTGGTCAGGTGCGAGCGCAGCAGGCCGTACGGCTTGCTCAGCACGATCCGCACGGTGTGTTCGTCGACCTTCTCGAAGCGGGAGAGGTAGCCGAGCATGTACGTGATCCACTCGCTGCCGGCCGCGAGGTCGAGCATGTGCGCCAGCGTGGCCACCACGTCGTCCGCGGTGAACGGGCTGCCGTCGTGCCACAGCACGCCCCGACGCAGGCGGATCGTCCAGGCCAGGCCGTCGTCGGCGATCCGCGGTTCGCCGTCGGCGAGCAGCGGCACCGAGGCGAGCTTGGCGTCGTAGCCGTACAGGCTCTCCATGATCGGCTCGGCGATCCATCGGGTGATCTCCGAGCCGGAGTCGAGCGGGTTCAGGCTGCTGGGCGCGGACGCCACGCCGATCCGCAGGATGCCGTCCCGGTGTCGATCGGCCACCCGCTTGCTCCCGGAGGAGCTCGAACACGCGGTGAGCACGCCCGTGCCGGCGGCGGCCGCGAGCGCCGCGAGGCCGAGGAAGCCTCGGCGGTTCAGGCCGACTGTGCGCACCGGGGTCACTGGGTCTCCTTGTGGGTCGGGGTCTGCTTGGGGGTCCGCTCGGGCGCGCGCCGGAGCTTGGGGGTCTGCTCGGGCGCGCGCCGGCGGACCGAACCGGTGCCGACGACGCGCGGTCGGCCGCCGCCGGCCGTCTCGCCGAGCAGGTTGAAGCCCAGGATGCCGAGCACCAGGACCGTGCCGGGCAGCGTCGCGTACCACCAGTCGCCGCCGATGATCTGTCCGCCGGCGTCGGCGATCAGGTTGCCCAGGGTGGCCTGCGGCGGCGCCACGCCCAGGCCGAGGAAGCTCAGGCCGCCTTCGGCGAAGACCGCGATGGCCATCGCCAGGAGGGCCTGGCCGAGCACCGGCGGCCAGACGTTGACCAGCACCTCGCGGAAGAGGATCTCCCGGGTGGGCACACCCAGGCCGCGCAGGTTGGTGACGTAGTCCTCGCGCATCTCCACCACCGTGGCGCCGCGGGCGACCCGGGCGAAGTAGGGCACGAAGCCCAGCCCGATGGCGAATGCGACCCGCGGCCCGTTGCCGACGGTGACCGGACCGAAGTGCATGTCCGCGGTGCCCATCAGGCCGATCAGGAACATCACGAAGACGAACTGCGGCAGCGCCTGGAGGGTCTCCACCGAGCGCATCAGCACACCGTCGAGGCGACCGCCGTGCCGGTATCCGGCGAGTACGCCCAGCGGCATGCCGACCGCCACCGCGAAGCCGATCGAGGTCAGGCAGATCCACAACGAGGTCCACGCGCCCTCGGCGGTTCTGGCCAGCAGGTCGCGGCCCAGGTGGTCGGTGCCGAAGGGGTGCGCGAGCGAGGGGGCCTCCGGGCCGGGGGTGACCAGCGCGACGGGATCGCCGTGCAGCCGGCCGACGGTGGCGACCAGGAGGTAGAGCACGACGCAGGCCAGGCCGATCCAACCGGCCACGCCCAGGCGCGGGCGGGGCCTCACCCGGCCCGTCCGAGCTTGTCCCGGGTGACGCCGGCCGCGGTGCGCGGATCCACGAGCGGGTAGAGCAGGTCGACCACCAGGTTCAACAGCAGGAAGATCGCCGAGGTGGCCACGCAGGCGCCGAGCGCGAGCGGGTAGTCCTGCCGCTGGAAGGCGGTGACCATCAGTTGGCCGATCCCCGGGATCTGGAACACGTTCTCGATCAGCACGGTGCCCGACAACAGCCCACCGATCAGTACACCGGCCACGGTCAGCGTCGGCACGAGCGCCCCGCGCAGCGCCACCCGGCGCAGCGTGAGCAGCCGTGAACCGCCCATCGCCCGCGCGAACAGCACATGGTCGGAGGCCATCGCGTCGGCGAGCCCGCCGCGCAGCGAGCGGGTGAGCATCGCGAACGTGGCCAGAGCGAGCACGATCGCGGGCAACACGAGGACCTTGAGGTTGGTCGCGGGGTCCTCGGTGAAGGTGACGAAGCCGCCCGCGTTCGGCAGCAGGTCCGGATGGCTGTCGCCGACCAGCACGAGCGCGAGCACGGCCAGCCAGTAGCCCGGCAGGGACATCGCCAGCACGCTCAGCACCCGCGTGCCGTGGTCGACCACGCCGCCGCGGCGCAGCACCGACCACGCGCCGAGCAAAGTGGCCGGGATCACTGCGAACACGGCTGCGAGCAGCCCGAGTTCGAGCGAGATCGGCAGCGCGCGGCCGATCTGGTCGGCGACCGAGGAGCCGTCGTAGAGCGAGGTGCCGAAGTCGCCGCGCAGCGCGTCGCCGACGTAGTCGAGGTATTGGGTCACCAGCGGCCGGTCCAGACCCATCCGGTGCTCGACCGCGGCGCGGGCCACCGGATCGGCCGCGACCTGCGGCGCGAGCTGGTTGACCGGGCTCACCGGCGATGCGTGCAGCAGCAGGAACAGGCCGGTCACGACGGCAAACATCACCACGACGACGCCCAGGACGCGCCGCACCAGGTAGTTCGTCATCACTCTCCCGCCGATCCGATGCGCCATCCATTGTCGGACGGCGCATCGGACGGTGGGCCCCCGGGGCGTGCGGTGGTGGCGGAACGCACGGTTCCGCGGTCGATCGGGTGTCGCCGCGATCGATCAGGCGGTCTTGCGGAACCGCTCCAGGTCCTTGCCCAGCTCGCGCAGCACGGCACTGTTGATGTCGTACGCGAACAGCACCTCCTGGATCACCAGTTCCTGCTCCTCGGCGTCCCACGGCGCGTTGTTCATCGCCGCGCGGTAGGCGTCCTTCCACACGGTCAGGTCGCCGAGCCCGTCGAACACGTAGAAGTCGCTGCCTCGGGTGCCCGGCAGGTCGTAGTGCTTGCGCATCTGCTTGGCGATGAACTGGCCGCCGGACATGTCGCCGAGGTAGCGGGTGTAGTGGTGGGCCACGAAGCCGCCGGCCCAGTCGTAGCACTTCTCCCGCATCCGGTCCGCGTAGCGCCGGGTGGCCTCGTTCGCGGGCCACTCCCGCTTCCAGTTCTCGCCGGCCAGGAAGAGCATGTCGGCTTCGAGCACGGCCCGGCGGTCCAGGCGCGCATCGGCGAACGGGGCGCCGATCGGGTCGTTGCGCATGGTGTCCGCGGCGTCGTCGAGCACGACGTAGGCCCAGTAGTGCTGGGCCACCATCGCGGTGTACGCGTCCCGGGTCAGTTCGCCCTTCATCAGCGCTTCGAGGAAGCCCGAACCCTCGGCCTCCTGGTGGAAGGCCCACGAGCGCTTGCGCAGCGACTCGGCGAAGGTCGGGGTTGCACCGGCGGTTTCGGCGGTCTCGGTCGTGGTCATGAGGTTTCCCCTAGGTGCGACAAGATCTACCGAACACGCACAAGATGGTGCGGACGGTGCGAACTGTGATGGGTCGGGCGGCTTCGCCCGTGCGGATTCGACACTTCGCCCAGGGCGCAGTGCCGGCAGCGATTCGGGTCGCCGCCCGTTTCCGCCGGCCCTCGCAGTCTGTGTGGCGCGATGCGGTGCCGTCAATAAGTTACCGACAACTTGTCGGCACGTTGTCGGCAGGGTCTCCATCCGCCGGAATCGGCGCGGCCGACCGGTACGAGGCCCACCCGAGGGGCGGCGCGGGCCGGCCTCACGGAGCCGGCCGAACGCTCGATCGCGGCCGTCTCCGGGGCCACCCCGGCAGTCCCGTCGGATCGAGCCGGTCTTAGGATAGCCTCACCTCCAATCATTCCGTACGCGATCGTACGGTCGGCCCAGAGGAAACAACGTGAGCCCAGCCCGCACCGGACGCCTCGGCGCCGTCGCCGCCGTCGCGACGCTCCTTCTCGCCTGGTCGCTCGGCGGCCCGGCGAGTCCCGCACACGCGGCCGGTACCCCGACGGCGGGCAAAGCCACCCTGACCGCAGCGAAGACCACCGGGCTCGACCCGGCGGGCGACGTGGTCAAGCTGGTCGGCAAGGGCTTCACGCCGGGCGTGCGGCTGTTCATCCTGCCGTGCGACCCCGCCCAAGGCGCGGGCCGCGCGTGCGACATGGGCTCGTTCTCCGGCCCCACCGAGGCGGACTCGACCGGCTCGTTCAGCACCGACGTCAAGGTCATGGCCAAGTTCGGCGCGGTCGACTGCCTCAAGACCCGCTGCGCGATCGCCACCTCGAACTCGGCCAACGGCAAGGACCGCACGCAGGAGGTCTACCTGCCGATCGGCTTCCAGGGCGAGGACCCGGGCCTGCCCGCGAGCCCGCCGCCGGCCACCGCCGCGCCGCAGGCCGGGGCGCCGGGTGCGGGCGCGCCGAAGACGTCGGCGGCACCGGCCACCGGCGCGCAGGCCACCACGGCCCCGAACACCGACGGCACGATCGTCGCGACCCAAGACAAGGACGACGACGACGGCAACGGCGGCCTGATCCTCGGACTGATCGCCGCCGTCGTGGTGGTGGCCCTGGTGGTCGTCGGCGTACTGGTCAAGCGCCGTCGCCCGACCGCCTGACCGCGGCCCTCCATCCGTCACTCCCCCATCCGACGAGCCGCCGAGTCGGCAGGCTCGTCCCCAGTCCTCGGAGTCCGCACATGCGCACATCCCGTACCGCCGCCGCCGTCGCCGCCACCGCGATCGCCGGTCTCGGCCTCACCGCCCTCGCGAGCGCCCCCGCCTCGGCGGCCGACGCACCGACGATCAGCCTGTCCAAGGCGAGCGGCCTCGCCGCCGGCGGCGAGGAGATCACCGTCACCGGCAAGAACTTCAAGCCGGGCAAGGGCGTGTACATCGCGCAGACCGTGGCCAAGCCCGCCGGCGGCGTGCCGACCCAGTACGGCAACGCCGGGTACGTCCCGCAGGTCGGCCCGGACGGCACCTTCTCGGTCAAGATCAAGCCCGCGCAGAGCTTCGAGGGCAAGGACAAGAAGAAGGTCGACTGCGCCACCACCGCGTGCTTCGTGGCGACCTTCAACGATCACACCGACCTCGCCAACCGCGACCAGGACGTGTGGGTCCCGGTGAGCTTCGGCGCCGCCGCGCCGGCCGCCACCACGCCGCAGACCGGCGCCACCACCGAGGCCGGCGAGCCGAAGCTGCCCAGGACCGGCTCGTCGAGCACGCAGCTCGCCTACGTGGGTGCGGGCATGCTGGTGGTCGGCGTGGGCGCGGTCGCCGCGTCCCGGCGGCGCCGCGACTCCGCGCGCGCCTGACCACCTCCACCCCCTACCGCCGGAGGCGACCCGCATGAGCGAGGCGACCGTCAACCCGTTCGGAGCGGACGCGATCACCGCCGTCTGCAAGCACATGAACGACGACCACCCCGAGGACTGCCTGCTGATCTCGCGTGGTCTGGGCGGGCAGCCGGACGCCACCTCGGCCACCATGACCGGCCTGGACGGCGACGCGGCGTACTACTCGGCGATCGTGGCCGGGGAGCCGATCGCGGTGCGGGTGCCGTGGAGCCGCTCGATCACGGAACGTCGGGACGTGCGGATCGAGGTCGTCACGCAGTACAACGAGGCCTGCAAGGCACTGGGCCTGCCGGCCCGCGGCGAGGGCGAGCACTGAGCCGGGGCGACGCGCGGGGAACCGACGGGCGGGCCTGGCCGACCACCTGACGGGCCGACCGTTCGACGGACCCGACCATCTGTAACAAGCATCACGCCGACGGCCCGGGAGGACTTCCTTCCGGGCCGTCGGCGTTGTTCATCCGATGTGTGTGCGGCCATGCGGGCGCCGGGAAAAATAACCTGTCGGCTGCACGTGTACAAAAAGATATAGTGAGCTTCGCTCAGTATCAGGCTCCACCCCGTGTGCCGGACTCCGCTCGATCCCCCACTCGGGTCGGTCCCCGACTCGGTTCGGCCCAGGCTCCGCCCCGCTCCCCCGACAACACGAAGGCCGTCTGCCGTATGCCGCCCATATCCGCGTCCCGCCTCAGTCAGAAGGTCGTGGTCGGCGCCGTCTTCGTCGCCGCGATGTTCGTCAACATCCTCGACGTCACCATCATCAACGTCGCGCTCCCCGCGATCGGCAAGGACCTGGGCGCGTCCCAGGCGAGCCTGGCCACGGTCGCGGTCGGCTATCTGGTCAGCCTCGCGGTGTTCATCCCCGCGTCCGGCTGGCTCGGCGACCGCTTCGGCACCAAGCGGATCTTCCTGATCGCACTGGCCCTGTTCACCGGCGCGTCCGCACTGTGCGGACTGGCGCAGAGCATCGATCAACTGGTGCTCTTCCGGATCCTCCAGGGCGCGGGCGGCGGCATGCTGACGCCGGTCGGCATGGCGATGATGTTCCGGGTCTTCCCGCCCGAGGAGCGGGTGCGCGCGTCCCGCATCCTGATGGTCCCCACCGCACTGGCCCCCGCGCTGGGCCCGGTGCTCGGCGGCCTGCTCGTGGACAAGGCGTCCTGGCACTGGGTCTTCTACATCAACCTGCCGGTGGGTGTGGCCGCGTTCGTGTTCGGCCTGGTCTTCCTGGAGGAGTACAAGAACCCCAAGGCGGGTCGCTTCGACCTGCCCGGGTTCGTCCTGTCCGGGGCCGGCTTCGCGCTGCTGATGTACGCACTGAGCGAGGGCGCGACCAAGGGTTGGGGCTCGCCGATCATCCTGTCCACCGGGATCGCCGGCCTGATCCTGTGCATCGCGATGATCTTCGTCGAGCTGCGGGTCAAGGAGCCGATGCTGCACCTGCGGCTGCTTCGCGACCGGTTGTTCGTCAGCACCAACGTGGTGTCGATGGTCAACTCCGCCGCGTTCCTGGGCGTGCTGTACGTCTTCCCGCTGATGCAGCAGCAGGCGTTCGGCAAGTCGGCCCTGGAGACCGGTCTGCTCACCTTCCCGGAGGCGTTCGGCGTGGTGATCGCCACCCAGTGGGTCTCGCGCCTGTACCCGGTGGTCGGACCGCGCCGGCTGATGGCGGGTGGCCTGCTCGGCATCGGCGCATGCGCGGCGCTGCTGGCCCTGGTCGACGGCAACACCGCGCCCGTGCTGATCGTGGTGCTGATGTTCTGCACCGGCGCCTCGATGGCACACGTGATGATCCCGATGCAGGCGGCCGCGTTCGCGCGGACCGCGCCGGCCGACAACGGCCGTGCCTCGACCATCTTCAACGTGCAGCGCCAACTCGGCTCGGCCCTGGGCGTCGCGCTCCTGGCCAGCGTGCTCGCGGGAATCGGCACGATGACGACCCACTCCGGCGGCGCCCCGAGCCCGAACCTGCACGCGTACCACGTGGCCTTCCTGGTCGCCGCCGGCCTGGCGGTCCTCGGCGCGATCGCCGCCCTGACCATCCGCGACGCGGACGCGGCCTCGACGCTCCGCAAGAAGACCGAGGTCGTCCCGGCCCCCAAGCCCGCCACGGAGAACGCAACGGTCTGAGCGGCCCCGCCCCACCACGCCCGCACGCACCCGCCCCGGGCAGGCCGACCCGTAGGCCCGCCCGGGCAAGTTCCTCGGCCCGTTCGGGCAGCCTCCACGGCCCGTTCGGGCACCGCCATCGCGCCGCCCGGACAACCTTCTCGGCTCGTTCGGACAACCTTCCGACCCGTGCAGCAACCCCGTCGAGCCGTCCGGCGTTTGAGGACACCACCCACGCCGGCCTCAAAACCCGTCCGGGCCAACTCGATCAGCCCGTCCGGCGTTTGAGGACACCACCAACCGCAGCCCAAGACCCGTCCGGGCCGACTCCCGCAGCCCGTCCGGCGTCTGAGGACAAGGCGTGCCGGCCGTTAGGCCCGAAAGCGCCAGGCCACGTGCGCCGAGCGCCGCCGCATCGTCTCGCGTCGCTCCGGGTCGGTCACCGACCGCGTGCCCACCGCGAGGTGATCCCGCACCTCGTGCCGCAGGGCCACCCGCGCCCGGACGGTGGGCTGTTCGCGCGGATCGAGCCAGCGGTGCGTGGCGAAGACCTCCGTACGCCCCTCGGTGTCCAGCCAGTTCGGCACACCCGGGTCCAGTGCGCCGATCACGACCCGGATCAGACCGTCCGGATCGGCCTCCGCCTGCACGTGGTTGAGCGAGGTCTGCCGGTTGGCGAAGTCGAGCGACTCGAACCAGCCGGGGCTGTACAGCTGGAGGTCCCACTGCGCCGAGACGCGCGGATCGGTCTCCACGATCAGCACCTGATCATCCGCCAGCCGCACCCGGGCGAAGCCGTACACGACCTCCTTGACCCCACCGGCCACCGTGGACGGTGTGCTGAACGTATTCACCGGCTGCCGATCGCCGGTGGTACGCACCCAGTCGTTCCAGACCTCGATCGAGTTCTCCACCGACGTCGCGGCGCCGTCGAGCATCCCCGCGACCCGCTCCGGGGTGACCCGGGCGGCCGGTTGCCCCTGGGTGTCCAGGCGTTCCAGGGCCAGCATGGCCGGTTGTTCCGGCTTCCAGTCGAAGTAGTAGTCGCGTACGTGCAGGACCCGGGCATCCGGCGTCAGGCGGACCCAGTTCCCGGGTTGCTCGGTGGCACTGAGGATGATCTCGACGGTGTCGCCGGGCCCGACGCCCAGCGCGGTCGAGGAGGTCTCCGCGACGATGTCGGTCCGCCCGGAGTGCATGTCCCCCGGCTTGACCTGGAGGACGAACTTCTCGCACGCGTTCATCGTCACGGTGAGCCGGTACACACCGTCCCCGGCGATCGGCGCACGGCGCGCGTTCTGGTCCACGTTCGGCCCGCCCCAGCGATACGCGAGGTCGTTGTGGGTGAAGAACGCCGGGTTCTGCGGATCGGTCGCGGCCAGTTGGTAGGTCAGCCAGCAGGCGACCTGATTGGCCAGGTGCCGGATCCCCTCGGCCCGATCGGTGTCGGTCGCACCGGGGAAGTCGGCCTCCAGGATGCGATCGCCCAGCGCGGCCATGCGCTCGCAATAGGCGCGCCACGCGGTGCCGTTGACGACCTCGTGCGCGGATGCGTCGTTGCGCTGCGGGTCGTTGCCCTGCGGGTGCGTGCGGTGGGGGTCGTTGCGGTGCGGGTCGTTCGTGTGCCGCAGGCTCGGGTGCACGTCAGATCTCTTCCGTCGGGACCAGGAACCGCTTCTGATAGTCCGTCAGCCGAGATCGTACGTCCTCCCGGTCCAATCCGAGGTCCTCGAACGAGTAGTTGTGCCGCCCGTGCCTGCCCTGCGGGCGATCGGCCAGGTGCGCGCGCATCGCGTCCTCGGCCTCGGCAGTGAGGTCGAGGCCGAACGTGGCGTACAACTCGCGCACCACCGCGATCGGATCGCGCATGAAGTCGGCGTAGGCCGAATCGTGCCAGTCGGACTCGGCGATCCGGCCCGCGTCGCGAAACGCGGTGAGCCGGTCGTAGGCGGTGCACCACAGATCGCTCTGGGTGCGGGCGACGTCGCGGATGTCGGACGCGTTGCCGTACGCGTGGTGGATCGTGGCGATCAGGCTGCTCAGCGACGCGAGCACGGTGAGCGGGTCGCGGTGGGTCACCGCCAGACGCGCGTCCGGGTAGACGTCGACCAGTGCGTCCAGGGTGAGCAGGTGCGCGGGCGACTTGAGCACCCACCGGGTCCGCCCCGGGGTACGGCGCTGGAGGATCTGCAGGACGAGCCGGTGGTAGGCGTACGCGGGCCGCATGTCGCATTCGGCCAGCCACGCGGCGTAGGACGGAATCGCGAACTGCCCGGTGAAGTCCTCGGATCGGAACGCGAGCGCGTGCGCGCTGATGCACTCCTTGGGCAGCGTGCCGCTCTTCTCGTGGATCGCGTCCATGGCCGGCACCGCGGCGGTGATGAACCGGATCTCGCGCTCGGCGAGCCCGATCCGCGGGTCGGTGTCCCGGGTCGCGGGCTCGGGCGGCGGCACGGGCCGCAGGAACTCCCAGGTGGTGGGGACCCGGTTCGCCGGGTCCCGGGCCAGCAGCGCGTGCAGGATCGAGGTACCGGTCCGCGGGCCGCCGGTGACGAAGATCGGCCGGTGGATCCGCTCGTCGAGCACGCCGGGGTCGTCCCGTACGTAGCGGGCGATCTGGAGCCGCACCTCCAGCAGCCGGGCCACCCAGGTATGCGCCCACCAGCGGCCGACCCGGTCGAGGTCGGCCTCGTGGTCCAGCGCGTACAGCAGCCGGTCCAGGCCCTCGCGGAAGCCCTGGTCGTGCTCACCCAGGCCGTCCTGGCCCGGGCCGTCCTCGCCCGCGTCGCTCAGTCCGGTCCTGGCCCGCGCCTCGCCGAGCAGCGTGTCGGCGTCGAACGGCCGGTCGAGGTCGTCGGTGAGCGGCGGGATGTCGCCGGCGGCAAGGGTCTCGGTCCAGGCGGCACGCTGCGGTGGTGTCCAGGGCATGACTGGGCGTCTCCCTCACGTTCGGGTTCGCGGGCCGAACGCCGAGCGGGCGTGGCCTCGCCGCAGATTAGCTCTTTGTGAAGGTAAATCTGAAGGGCCGTCAGATACTTGGCCGCGGGTCGTCGCACGGGCGAGGAGTGGGCAGGGTGGTGGGCCGGGTAGCGACCTGGGCGGTGGGCCGGGCGGTGGGCCGGGAGTCGGGCCGAGGAGGCGGCCCGCCTGCCGGTTGTCGCGCGGCGGGCCGGATCCGGGGCGCGACGTGGCGCCCCGTACCGTACGAATCCTCGATATCAATGTGGATGGAGAGTCGTGAGCGAGCGCAACGTGGTCTGGCACGAGGGCGGAGTGACGCGCGAGCAGCGTCCGGCGCCCGGAGCGACGATCTGGTTCACCGGCCTGTCGGGCTCGGGCAAGTCGACGGTCGCGGTGATCGCCGAGCGGCTCCTGGTCGAGCGCGGGATCACCGCGTACCGGCTGGACGGCGACAACGTCCGGCTCGGTCTGAACGGCGACCTGGGTTTCGGCGCGGAGGATCGCACCGAGAACATCCGCCGGGTCGGCGAGGTGGCCCGCCTGTTCGCCGACGCGGGCGTGATCGCGATCGTCCCGGTGATCAGCCCGTACCGCGCCGACCGCGACCGGGTCCGCGCCCTGCACGCCCGGGACGGTCTGCCGTTCCTGGAGGTGTTCGTGGACACCCCGATCGAGGAGTGCGAACGCCGCGACCCGAAGGGCCTGTACGCCAAGGCCCGGCGCGGCGAGATCGGCGACTTCACCGGCATCTCGGCCCCGTACGAGGCCCCGGAGAAGCCGGAGTTGCGACTCACCCCGACGGACGGCGACCCGGAACAGCAGGCCGAGCGGTTGCTCGCGCTGCTGGAGACGGTGGTCTGGGGGTAGGGCGAGGGGGTGGCGAGGGCGGCGATCGGCGGATCGGGCGGGCGAGAGTGGTGGTCGGCGGATCGGGCTGCCGAGAGTGGTGGTCCGCGGATCTGGCGGCCGAGAGCGGTGGTCGGCGGATCGGGTGGCCGAGCGCGGCAGTCGGCGGTCGGTGGTCGGTGGTCGGTGGTCGGCAGTAGTCGGTCGGCGGGCCGCGCGGTAGGTGACGTGCCGTCAGGGCCCGGGTATCCCCCTCGGATATCCGGGCCCTGACGCTGTGTCGGTCGCTCGCGCCGAGCGGCCGACTACGACGGCCGGCCGCTTCGACGGTTACCGACCCGCTTGGTTGCGGCCGGCCGCTCAGTGCAGCAGGCCGCCCGTGGCGGGCTTGCGGCCGTGCTTCATCAGCAGCGCGATCACGAGCGCCAGCACGCCGCAGACGATCAGGATCCAGAAGCCGGTGGTGAAGGCGTCCGTGGTGTAGGTACAGCCACGCGGGTCGCATGCGTCGACGGTGGCCATGCCCTGGCCGGTCGGCGAGGGACCGGTGATCTGTAGGCGGTTGTTGGTGAAGATCGGCGACAGCAGCGCGACACCGACCGAGGCGCCGAACGACTGGGCGACCACCAGCATGCTGGACGAGATGCCTTGCTGCTCCTGCGGTACGGCCTCGATGATCAGGTTCGGCGCGGCGGCGTAGTACATCCCGAAGCCGATGCCGTAGACCACGCCGCAGATCAGCATGAGCTGCCACGAGTCGTGCAGGAACAGGTACATGAAGCCCGCGACGGTCAGCGTGGCGACACCGACGATCATCGGCATCCGCAGCCCCCGACGCTGCCCCCACAGCCCGGCCAGCGGGCCGGCGATCATGCTGGACATGGACTGCCAGATCAGTACGTGCAGGGCGAGTCCGAGCAGGGTGAAGCCGAGTGCGTAGTCGAGCGAGTCGTTGAACGAGACGGCCGCCTTGACCTGGTCGGCGATTCCCGCCCACATCGCCTCGGGTGCGCCCATCGCCTTGGCGCCCTGGACGGCGCCGTCGCCGTACTTGTCCAGAGTGCTCTGCTTGACGTTGTCCGGGGTCAGGCCCATGTAGCTGGTGAGGTAGTTCTGGATGCCGATGATCATGTTCGCCAGGAACGCGATCCCGAGCACGAGCGCCACTCGCGGGGCGGTCAGCAGCTTGAGGTCGATGATCGGGTTCTCCACCCGCTTCTCCCACAACACCCACAGACCGATCACCACGACGCCGAGGACCGCGTATCCGAACGCGGACGGCTTGCCCCAGCCCCAGGCCTGACCCTGGCTGATGTAGAGCAGGATCAGCGCGAGCCCGACACCGAGGATGACGCCGCCGACGTAGTCCACCTTCTGCGGGACGCGCAGCTTGGACTCCGGCACCACGACCAGCAGCAGCGGGATCAGCACGAGCATGTAGACGACCAGGAACCAGAACAGCGAGCGCCAGGAGTAGTGCTCGGTGAGCACACCGCCGACGACCGGCGCCAGCGCGGCGGAAAGCCCGAGGCCGGTGGCCGAGACGCCGATCGCGACCGGGATGAACTTGCGCGGCATCAGGTCGCGGATGAGCCCGTACACGACGGCGGTCATGCCGAACGCGACCGCCTGGAGCGCGCGGCCGAGCAGGAACAGCGGCCACGAGCTGGTGAGCGCACAGATCAGCGAGCCGAGCAGGAACGAGACGCTGGTCGCGAGCAGCAGCCGCTTCTTGCCGTAGACGTCCGAGAGCTTGCCGATCAGCGGGCTGACCGCGCCACCGACCAGGCCCAGGATCACCACCATCCACGTGATGCTCTCGCCGACGGACCGGAACGACGGCGCGATTTCCGGCACAGCCGAGGAGATCATCGCGTACTGGAGCGGCACGACCTCGGAGAACATGACCACGACGGCCAGGACGGCCAGGACTCGGCCTTTGGACACGCCCTCCAGCCGACCGGTGTCGACCGAGGACGGGTCGGATTCGGGCTCCGGCGGCTTCGCGGATACTTCAACGGTCGCAGACATACCGGTACTTTCCGTTCTGTGCAGGGGCGCGCGCCGGACACGTGTCACCACTGCGACACGTCCGGTTTTGTACGGAATCTTTGGGGGCAAAGCGCCGCTCGGCCTCGATGGGGCGGGCGCGCATCTCGTGGACGCTGCCAACCGGATCGGTGCACTCCAGCCGAACTGGTTGACAGTGTTTAGCACGGCGGCGAGGTGCGGGGAAGAGCAACAACCGAGCCGTGGGCCGTTTGATCCCGATATGCGGCAAAATTCCCTGACGACCCGTCAGCTAACTGTCGCGGTTGGGGTGGGTTGGGGTTGGGGTTGGGTCCGCTGAGGGCTGGGCTGGGCTCGGTGGGTTGGGTTGGGTTGGGCTGGATTGGGTTCGCTGAGGGTTGGGCTCGGTGGGGTGGGGTTGGGTCCGCTGAGGGTTGGACTGGGCTCGGTGGGTTGGGTTGGGTTGGGTTGGGTTGGAGGTGGGGTTGGGGCAGGGTGCAGGAGTGGGGTGGGGCGCTGGAGCGGGGTGCCGGGGTCGAGGGTCGGGGGGCCGCTGCTGCGTTTTGGTCGGGCGCGGGTGCGGATGGCCGGCTGCGCATTGGTGGGGCGGGAAGGGCGAGGATGGGTGGCTTCTGCGCGTGGGGGCGGGACGGGCGGACGCGGGTGGCTTCGGTTGGAGGGTGGCGGGGCCGTCCGGGGCCGGACCCGGGCCGTGGCCTCGCGGGGCTGCCTGGGGGCGACGCGTTTTCCCGGATGGGTCGGCTACCGGCAGCCCCATGCCCGACGATGCACGTTGCGTCTTGGTCGGGTGGGGCGCGGGTGGCTTTGTGCTAACCGGTCGGCGTGGACCGGTTAGCACAAAGCCACCCGCTGCCCACCAAAGCGCGACCGCCGGCCGAGAACGGCCGACCCACCCAGGGCGGCATCCCGCATCTCGCACCCCGGCAGCCTGCGACCCGAGGGCCGGCCCCGCGCAGCCCCGATCCCGACCCAAGCCAAATCCCCGATCTCAGCCCAAGCCCTGCCCCTGCCCCCGCCCCCGGCCCCGGCCCCGGCCGAAGCACGCTCCGCCAACCAACCTCCAGGCGCAGCCGCGAAGTCCCCGACCCCTCCCCCGGCCGAAGTCCCCGACTCCTCCCTGGCCCCGCCCAGCACCTCGCACCCCGCGCCCCCTCCCTCTCCCAACCCTCACCCCAGGTCGTGGAAAGCCGAGGCGACCTCCGTCCAGCGTTCGACCGACTCGGTGTCCTCGCGCCAGGTGCTCACCGCCGAGTAGGCGACGACGCGCGTGGCGACTCCGCGGTATCGGCTCATCAGGGCCTCCGCCAGGCCGTCCCACGGGGCGCTTACCGTCAGGGTGTCCAGCACCTCGTCGTCGATCGCGGCGGCCATGCCGGCGCGGTCCTTGGCGCCGAAGAGGCGGTGCAGGCGGGGCTGGAGGTCGTCCCAACCGTGCGTCTCGAAGACCTTGGCGTAGCCGGGCGTCGAGCCGTAGAAGGCCAGCCGCATGCGCAGTTTGGCGCGTTCGGCCTCGATCTCCTCTTCGGTGTCGCCGGTCGCGGTCATCACCGGGCAGACCAGCGCGAAGTCCTCGGCCGCGCCGCCGGCGGCGAGTTGGGGACGGACCACGTCGCGGATGTAGCGCACGCTGTGCAGCGGGTGGATGTGCAGGCCGTCGGCCACCTCACCGATCATCCGCAACATCCACGGGTTCACCCCGGCCAGGTAGATCGGCGGGTCGGCGATCGAGCCGCCCGGCGTCCACTCCGGTGTCATCAGCGTGAATTGATAGAAGTCGCCCTTGAAGCGCAGTCGTTCCTCGCCTCGGAAGGCCGCCCAGATCGCCCGCAGCGCGCCGACGTATTCGCGCAGTCGCGGCCCCGGTCGGTCGAACTCGGCCGAGTAGCGCCGCTCGATGTGCGGTCGCACCTGGGTGCCCAGGCCCAGGACGAATCGGCCGCCGGTGGCCTCGGACAGTTCCCAGGCCGCCGACGCGGTGACCATCGGGCTGCGCGCGAACGCGACGGCGATGCCGGTGCCGACGGTGAGGCTCTCGGTCGCCAGCGCCGCGGCGGTCGCGGCGGTGTACGCGGTGCGGCCACCTTCGGTGAGCCATAGCCCGTCGAAGCCGGCCCGCTCGGTGGCGGCTGCGGCGCGTTGCATGCCGCGCAGGGTGAGGCCGGCTGCCATGACATCGAGCTGAGGGGGCGTCACTTGTTCTCCTGTACAGAGGATTCCGCGGATTCCGCTTCGCGTACACGGTCCCACGCGCCGGTGACCGTGCCGCTCCAGCGCGGCGCGCGCCGTTCCGACCAGGCGCGCGGGCCCTCGCGCGCGTCGTCGGTGCCCATCAGGATGCGGTGGTACGCGGTTTCCAGCCGTTCCACCTCGTCCCGGCCGGCGTCCGCCCACAACAGGCGCTTGGTCAGCGCGGCCGACACCGGGTGCACGTTGGTGGCGATATCGTGGGCGATCTCCATCGCAGCCGGCAGCACCTCGGCCGCGGGCAGCGCACGCGACGCGAGCCCCAGCGCGAGCGCCTCGCTCCCGCGGAAGGTACGCCCGGTCAGCAGGATGTCGGCGGCCACCGCCCGCGATGTCGCGGTCGGCACCGTCCAGTGCGACTGGGCGTCGGGCACCATCCCGCGCCGAACCTGGGGAATCGCCAACTTGGCGTCCTCGGCCACGATCCGGATGTCGCACTGCATCGCCAGGGTGAACCCGATGCCGATCGCGTGCCCGTTGATCGCCGCGATGACCGGCTTGCGCACCGCCCAGGCAGGCGGCTGCACCGGCGACGCGCTGAAGGCCCGCGCACCGGATCCCGAGCCCGGCCCCGGCCTCGACTCCGGCCCCGATCCCGATCCCGATCCCGAATTCTCCCCTGAACCCGACCCCTCCCCCGGCCCCGCAAAGGTGTCCGCAGCCGGCGACATGTCGGCGCCCGCGCAGAACGCCCGCCCCGCACCGGTCAGCACCACCGCCCGCACGGCATCGTCCGCATCGCAGCGCGCGTAGGCGTCCCCCAACGCGATGCCCATCCCTCCGGAGAACACGTTGAGCAGGTCGGGTCGATCGAGCGTGACGACGGCGACGCCGTCGCGGATGGCAAATCGGATCACTCTGGGACGGTAGGCCGATTCCTTGACATGGTCAAGCGTAACTTTCGGGCGCACGACCGGGCCCGACGGCGTCTTCGATCGCCCACCCGGATCCCACCCAGCGATGGCGGCACGGCCACCGACGTAGCGACCCACCGACGCAGATACGCAGCGACGCGGCAACCCGGCAACCCGGCAACCCGGCAACCCGGCAGATTGTTGACCAGATCAAGGAGCGATCCCTAGGGTCTGGTCAAACACTGTCACGAGGGGACTCCACCATGACCAACCCGTTCGGGTTCGAGGGTAAGCGCGTTGTCGTCACGGGGGGCTTCTCGGGTGTGGGGGCGGCCTTGGTCGAGGTGTTGGCCGAGCAGGGTGCCGAGCACATCACCGTGCTCGACGTCAACGAGCCGACGGGTTCGGCGCAGACGTTCATCCGGACCGACCTGTCCGACCCCGCGTCCGTGGACGCCGCCGTCGCCGCGATCGAGGGCCCGGTGCACGCGCTGTTCAACAACGCGGGCGTGGCCGGCACCCTGCCCGCACCCGCCGTGTTCGCGATCAACTACCTTTCGCTGCGCCGGTTGACCGAGGCACTCGTGGCCAAGGACGCCCTGCCCGAGGGCGCGGCAATCGTGAACACCGCCTCGATCGCGGGCATTTCGTGGCCGGCCCACCTGGAGGCGATCAAGCAACTGATCGCGATCGAGGACTGGGACGCCGCGCAGGAATGGCTCGCGAGCAACGAACTCGGCAGTGACGCCTACAGCTACAGCAAGGAACTCGTCCAGGTTTACACGATGCACTACGCCCGCACGGCCTCCGCAAAGGGCCTGCGGATCAACAGCGTGTGCCCGTCGCCGATCGACACCCCGCTGCTGCCGGACTTCCGCAAGACGATCTCCGACAAGGTGATCGACTGGAACATCTCCCAGGGCAACGGCCGACTCGCCACCGGCCGCGATGTCGCCCTCGCACTCGCGTTCCTGGGCTCGGACGCCTCCGGCTTCGTCAACGGCGTCAACATCAACCTGGACGGCGGCTTCAACGCCGGCCTCACCGTCGGCAACCTCGACTTCTCCGGCCTCGCATAACCGGCGAGCGACACCCGACGCGCGGTGCCCCGCCGGCCACCGAACCAGGCGGCGGGGCAACGGCGTTCGTCAAGAGTCGGTGCCGGCGCGAGAGCCGTCCAGGAGGCCGCGGGACTACGAGGCTGCCCACACCCGGGTCCCTCGCGTGGTGGACCCCCGCACCCGCGCCGGGACCAACGCGCTTTCCGGGCCCGGCGTCAGCCGGATTGCTCGTGGGGAGCGGCAGGGGCCAGGTGGGCGAAGGTTTCGAGCCAGGTCGTATACCACTGGCGGAACCACGGGTGGCTCTGGGCGAGCGGGACGATGGTTCGCGCCGTCTCACGGTAGTACGAGCCGCGTTTCTCGGGTCGGGGATGCAGTCCAAGCGCTGGACGTTGCTCAGGCGATCCGCCGGCTTCACCACGACCGCGTCGGTCGGCGCGCTCTACAAGCGGCTCGGATAGGACTCCCGGGCCTCGGCCGCGGACTCACCTTCAGCCGGCTCCGGCTTGGTGACCCACTCGACCAACTCCGCGACCCGGTAGCCGAAACCGGTCCTCACCGCCTCCGGCGCATGCGGTGTCCTCGACCACATCGTGCAGGATCGCCGCTCGCAGAACGTCGACATCGACGACACCCAGGGCCTCGACAAGAACGCGTACGACCTCCAACAAGTGCTCGACGAACGGCTCGCCCGCCGGCCGCACCTGACCCGCGTGCCCGGAACGTTCTCGTACCGGAGTACTCGGACGTTTCGGTGGGGCGGCGAGGTGCCGTGCCGGGCGCCGCGGCGGGGCAAACGTTGCCGGGCGCGGCACTGGCAACGCACGCGCGGTGGCTTCCCGTCATGCAATCCGCTCCCGGTGCGAGCTGACAGCATGGGCTCATGGACAAGGCAATGGACCTCGGTGGGTTCGGTGTGCGCCGCGCGAGTGAGTCGGAGTCGGATGCGCTGATCGGAATCGACACGGTTGCGATCGAAGGCGACACCGGACGGCAGGCGAGCATCCGAGAGTGGTGCCGGGAGGGCCTGGCGGTCGTGGCGGAGGACGCGTCCGGTCTGCTCGGCTATTGCGTGGTCGAGCACACCTTCTTCGAACAGGGCTTCGTCACGATGTTGATGGTGGCCCCATCGGCCCGCGGCAAAGGAGTCGGTCGTCGGTTGCTGGACGCCGCTGCTGCCTCGTGTACGACTCCGAAGCTCTTCACGTCGACCAACGTCTCCAACCAGCCGATGCAGCGACTGCTCCAAAAGGCCGGATGGAGTCCGGTCGGCCTTCTCCACGGCCTCGACGAGGGCGACCCCGAGCTGTTCTACCTCTACCGCCCTCGGATGCCGACGCAGTGACCGAAGCGCTCGCGTACAAGGACGCGTTGCAACTCGGCGGCCGGGCCGGTGAAGAGACCGGCACCGACCGTACGCGGTAGACGAGATGCCCCGTCGCCCACCGAATCGGGCGACGGGACATCGGCGTTCGTCAGACGGCCAGGGCCGCCGTGAGGGCAGCCCACGAGGCTCCCGGGACAACGAGGTGGCCCACGCTCGGGTCTTTGCTGTCACGAACGGGGACGAGACCGGGGAAGTCGTCGCTGACCTCGACGCACGCGCCTTGATCGTCGTTGCTGTGACTGGACTTGCGCCAAGCAGCGGCGCTCAGGTCAGGGGTTGCGTGCATGCCTCGTACTCCTTGATTGCCGCGCGGATCATGGCTGCCGATTCCCTCGGGGTCAGGGCGTAGGCACTCGCCCGATCGTAGGCCCGCCTGCGCATGCTGACGACGTCCGGATCCTCCAGGATCTGTCCGCTCGCGCTACCTTCCACGTAGATCAGCGACGTGCCGTCCTCCAACTCGATCGCGATCTGCGTTGCCTCGCTCAGGCAGAGTCCGCCACGGTGAAGTGGCAGAACTCGGACGATGCCGTGCTCGTGGTCCATGATCGGCAAGAGGGCGGCGAGTTGTTCCGCCATGACTACCGGCCCTTCGATCCAGCGGCGTAGGACCGACTCGTCAAGGATCGCCGTGAAGTACGGGCTCGGGGTTTTGTCGAAGATTGCGCGTCGGCCCATCCGGGCCGCGACGCGCGCTTCGATCTCTTCATCGGTTGCGCCCCGGTCCGCCTCCCGGAAGACCGCTCGCGCGTAGGCCGGAGTCTGGAGCAGTCCGGGAATGCGGAACCCTGCCCACTCCCTCAGACCCACGGCGTCGTTCTCCAAAGCCATGTATTCCAGGTACCGATCCGGGAACCGTACGCCGCGCAGCATCTCGAACATGGCCGTAAACAGACCGCTCGTGCCGAACGCGGCATCGAGCTTCGGGCACAGTTCTTCGGGAACCGGACTGTCACAGGTTTCGAAGCGGCTCATCGACGCCTTGCTGTAGCCCACGACATCGGCCAACTCCGTTACGGACATGCCGGCTCGCGTGCGGTGCTCACGAATCTGAGCGGCCACGCGTTGCCGCGGTGATCCGTTTGTCGGATCGGTCCGACGCTCCCTGAATCGCACACGCGTACCCCTTTTCGTTCCAATTGCATCCGCAACGACGGGCTTCTTCAGAGACTAGACCGATTGGCCGATCCTGGATCACAGAGTGGCCGAATAAGCACCCACCGCAATCGAAGGGGCCACTCCGGCGCGCGACTAACTGCTTCGTACGCCACGGCTCGACCTGAATCCCCTCCCCGACCTACCGCGCGGGGTGCGGGAGTCGGCGCGTCCCGTTTCGTGGTCGAACGGCGGCGCGACGAAAGATGGGAGGTAGAGGGCGAGTGAATGCCTGGACAGCGTCTCGCCCTCTACGTGCCCCGAACCGGCCAAACCGGAAAGGACACGTCACCACGATGACAGATCGAATCGGATGGACCCGGCAAAACTCCGCACCCGCATCGGCGGCCGATCCCGATCGGCAGGTCGAGCGGTTGTGTTTGCCGGCCCGGCAGCCGGCCCGGCAGGAGGTCGCCGGACCGGATGCCGATGCCCGCCCGCTTTCCGCACACCCGGCGCTGCTGCGGCGCCTGCGCCCGCGTCGCCTGTGGCGGTCCTGGCGCTCCTGGCGGTTGTCGCTGCGGTTTCGCGCGCTCCACTCGGACGGGCGGTACCCGCGATGACGATCCGAGCGCGGCTTTCGGGGAGTACGCAGGAGGACCTCGACAAGGGCCGCGCGTTCTTCGAGCACTACCGACACGCGTGGTGTCGGGACGCCTATTCGAGTCGTGAGGGCACACTGATGGACGTACAGGGTCGGCAGGCCCACCTCCGTCTGCGCAGCGGCCTCGAATTCACGTGCCAGGTTATGGACTTGGTCATCCTGGGGCCCCCTCCCCCGATCCCGCACCGGCGTGTCGGGTACACCGGTGTCGAGGACGCGACGAAGCGGCCGGCGGGCCTGCTCGTGGAGTTGTGGGCGGTGGACAATGGCACGTTGGCCACCGTCCGACCGCCGAACGGCCCCGCGTGGTTCGCGATGTTGTCCGACCTCGAACGGGTCGACTGCCTGCTGGGCCCGGTGGCGGACTGGACGGACCCGCCGTTTCCGATCGAAGCGCGACGATGACGCCGCGACCACACGCAGGCCGAACGCCATCCGCGCGCGCTACGACTGCGACGTCGCAGATCTCGCCCTCAAGCGGGCCCGCGCCCGTGGCCGCGTCGAGTGCGTACACCTTTCCGTCGAAGCTGCCGATGTACACCATTCCGTCCACCACCGTCGGCGACGAGACGATGCGGCCCCCGGTGGTGTAGGCCCACTTCTTGGCGCCCGTGGCCGCGTCGAGCGCGTACACGTTCGTGTCGTAGCTGCCGACGTACACCGCCCCGTTCACCACCGTCGGCGACGAGATGACGCGCTCCCCGGTGGTGTAGGTCCACCCTCGTGTCGCGATGGTGTGCTCCGTCGCCGGCGGTGGTGTGGTGGCGTGGTCGTCGCCGGTGGCGGCGGGGCGTGGCTTTTCCCGGCTGTCGGGTCCGTCGCCGAGGGTGAGGGCTGCGGTGATGCCGCCTGCCGTCAGCGCGGTTGCGGTGCCGGCGGCGAGCCACAGGAACCGGCGACGGCCCGGCCGCAGTGGCGTGCTCCCGGGGGCGCCGGGTCCGAGCTCGTCCTCTTTGTGCGCGGCAAATCCGAAGCCGGGGACGACGGCGGGCGCGTACCCGGGCGAGGTGCCCGCGACCGGTCCGATGGCGGTGGGTGCGTCGGCGTTCGGGGGATGGCGTCTTCGGCGGGGAATGGGCGGGCCGGGGCGGCGAGTCGTGCCGTGGGCGGCGGTTCGTCGGCGCGGGTCCCCGGCGTGGCTGTCGAGGGTGCGGGGATGGTGAGGGCGCGAAGGCGCCGTCGGACGTCGTCCGCGGTGGCGGGCCGGTCCCGGGGGTCTTTGGCGAGGAGGGCGAGCACAAGGTCGTCGAGGGCCGCGGGCACGTCCGAGCGGTGCTCCCCGGGGCGGGTGGGGATGCGGCGGAGGTGCGCGTTCATCGTCGCGACCGGGCCACTGACGTCGAACGGGACGTTGCCCGTCAGGAGTTCGTGCAGCACGCAGCCGAGGGAGTACAGGTCGGATCGGGCGTCGCCCGGTTGCTCGTGGAAGCGTTCGGGCGGCATGTACGCGAGGGTGCCCATGACCATGCTCGACCGGTTCGTGGACTCGGTGAACCGTGCGATCCCGAAGTCCAGGATCTTCACATCGCCGTCGTCGGTGAGCATCAGGTTCGCGGGCTTCAGATCACGGTGCACCACCCCCGCCGCGTGCGCACGCGCCAACGCCGAGGCAACCTGCGCGGTCCACTCCACCGCGGCCCCAACCGAAACCGCGCCGTCGGAGCGCAGCACCGACGCCAGGTCACGGCCCTGAAGGAACTCCATGACCAGGAACGGCGACCCGTCCGCCTCGTCCTGGCCGAGGTCGTGCACGGTGACCACACCGGAGTGGTGCAGGGTCCCTGCGGTCCGGGCCTCGCGGAAGAACAACGCCGCACCGGAAGTGTCATCACATCCACCGCGGAGTCGGCCGCGTCGGGGTTACGCATGTGAAGTCGAGCTGCGGAAACAACGTCGAACGGGGGTTCCGATCCTCGACTTCCCCGGTTGGACGTGGCAGAGGTCGGATACGCGATACGCCGATAGGAGGCCGAGGGGGCGCCGACACAAATCGGTGACCGTACAGGAGGTGCTCCACCCGGTAATGTGCGCCGACCGGCAAATAGCCAGGGCTTCTTGTCGAGTGTCTCCGACAAGAAGCCCTGGCAATTTGGAATATGACGAATAGTCAGACAGCCCCGGCCGTACTCACACGGCGGGATCTTCGACGGCCGCGGGGATCTCGCCCTGGGCCATCTCCTCGACGAATCGTTGCAACAGCGTGGCGAACGTCTCGCGGTCCGTGTCGCTCCAGCGGTCGAGCATCTCGCTCATCCGTCGATCCATGACGTCGTTGAGCCGTCGTCGGACCGAGTCGCCGCGCGGCGTGAGCGAGACGAGGCTGACCCGCCCGTCGTCCGGGCTGGGCGAACGCCGTACGTAGCCCTCCCGCTCCAGTTGACCCACCTGGCGCGCGGTCGCGCCCGGGTCCATGTTCGTCATGCGCGCCAACTCCCCCATGGGGAGCGGGCCTTGCTTCTCGATGCGGCGCAGCAGCACATAGGCGGGCTGCGAGATGGTCGCGCCCGCCGCGGCGGCCTGGCCCGCGTACACTCGGCGGCTGGCGTGGCGCCGAAGCAGGGCCTCCAGCGCCCGCTGGATCGCTTCGACGTTTTCGGTGGAGTTCACCCGACCATGATAGCAGTCCTTGACTGCGTCAATTTAATACCGTGCGATAACGTGCATAACTCGGATCGGATTCCGAACCCGGCGCACATCGCGACCAAAGGTCGCATTGGCGGATGAGCGACGAACGGGGCTTCGGTTCGGCGAGATCAGCGCACGGCGAGGTCTGCGGTACACAGCGGTACACGCGCGGCACACTCGCGATCGGGTGTGATCAGACATGATTGATATCCGCGGCGAGCGGGCGAGCGGCCCTGTTACGGCCGCTATGCGGCCCGGCCCAGTGGCCCGGTTATACGTCCGGCCTAAGCGGTCGCCTCGGTCCCGACGGAGGAAACGAGACCGAGACGACCTGCCCATGGACTATGTCAGTCGTCAGACGATCAGACAATGGCAACCGGATTGATGGGGCTACCCGTTGCGCCCGTGACCGGAAGCGGGGCGACACACAACAGACACGAATAGGCGCCCGCTTCCGCCATGGCCTCGGCAAGGTCGGTCAACCACAGGTGTTCGAGGAGCGGAACACCGGATTCGACGAGCAACGCGATGTGTACCGACAGAAACCGATCATCGAACGGAATGCACTCGATCGCGCTGTTGTCCGCGCCGACGACGCTGATGTCGCGGGCCCGAACGTACTCCACCGCGTCGAGCGAGAGACCGGGTTGGGCGAACGCGGGTTCGCGGCCCGAGGCGACCGTGGCCCGGTACTCGTCCAGGTAGCCGGTGCGTACCAGCAGTGCGTCGCCGGAGCGGACCTCGACCCCCTGCCGCTCGGCGCACCCGGCCAGATCGGCGCCGGTGATCTTGTATCCGCCCTCCAGGTACGGCGTGTCGAAGTGCCGCGGCAGGTCGAGCAGCACCGCCCGGGTCGCGAACGCGCCGAGCTTGTCGATCCCGCAGCGGCCGGCGCCGGTGTGCGAGCGGAAACTGTCGGCCGGGAAGCCGTTGTAGAAACGCCCCTTGGCCTGCACATGGCACAGCGCGTCCATGTGCGTGAGGTTGTGCGACGGGATGATCAGCACATCCTCGTTCGAACCGACGTCGTCGCCGCCCTCGAACCCCTCGTACATCGCGTCGGTCTGGCTCACCAGCGTCAGCCGCTGCGGCGTGCCCCGGAAGTCGAAGGCGGGCTGGTTGCCGCGCACGATGGGCAGGGCGAGCGAGTACGACCGCCCGGTCCGGATCTCGTGGGCGGCGGCCCGGACCCCGGCGGGCTCGATCAGATTCAGCGCCCCGCGTTCGTCCTCGGCGCCCCAGCGCCCCCAGTTGCCGGCGGCAGGCGGGGGGTCGTCCCCGGTCGCGGGTTCGGACCCGAGCGAGGGCCCGTCACCGGGCGGGGTTTCGGATCCGGTTCCACGCGAGGGCTCGGCCCCGGGCGCGGTTGTGTCCGGGTCGGATCGGGTGTCGTCCGTCATGCGTCGGGCGGTCCTCTCGGGCGGCCGGGCGGATCGGCGATCCGCATCCGGCGGGCGGGCCGGGCGGATCGGCGATCCGGCCGGGCGGTCCGGTCCGGGCGGGCCTCAGAACGCGATGACGCCGCGCGCGATCCGTCCGTTGTGCATGTCGTCGAGCACGTCGTGGAAGCCGTCGACCGGGTAGACCTTGGAAACCAGCGCGTCCAGGTCGAACTTGCCCTGGCGGTACAGCTCGACGATCGCCCGAATGTCCTCGTGCGGACGCACGCCGCCGGCGCGCGTGCCCAGGATGCCCCGGTCGCACTGGAGCAGGTTGGCGATCCGGATGTTGGCGGTCGCGGTCTGCGCGGGCTGGCCGACGGCGATCAGCGTGCCGCCCCAGTCCAGCGCCTCCATGGCGTTCTCCAGCACGGCCGGGATGCCGGTGCACTCGAAGATCCAGTCCACGCCGCCCGCGCCGAACACGCCGACCTTGACCTCGTCACTGAACGGGAAAAGGGTGCGGATCTCGTCCGCGACGTCCACGCCCTTCCCGGACTTGACGAAGTCGGTCGCGCCGAACTTGCCGGCCAACTCGAACTTGCCGGGCACGGTGTCGATGCCCACCACGCGGCCTGCGCCCTTGAGCCGGAGCGCCTGGACGGCGGACAGGCCGACCCCGCCGAGGCCGATCACGGCCGCGGTCTGGCCGGGCAGTACGTTCGCCCGGTTGAGCACCGCACCCGCGCCGGTGACCACGCCGCACGGGACCAGGCACGCGGAGGTCAGCGGCACGTCCTTGGGGATGGTCACGCACTGGATTTCCTTGACCAGGGTCAGCTCGGCGAAGGTGGACGCGCCGGCGAAGTTCCACACCGGCTCGTCGCCGATCGCGAACGGCGTGCCCCGGTTGCCCAGCGTCTGCCGACAGCGGTTGGGGTGTCCGGTCTGGCAGTGCCGACACATCCCGCACGCGGCGATCGTGGTGATCACCACGTGGTCGCCGGGCGCCACCGAACCGACTCCCGCACCGACCTTCTCCACGATGCCGGCACCCTCGTGTCCGAGCACGGACGGCGTCGGCCACTCGATGACGCCCTCCAGCACGCTGACATCGCTGTGACAGACCCCGGTCGCGACGATCCGCACCAGGACTTCACCGGCCTCCGGGTCACGGACGGTGACGTCGTCCCGGATCTCGGCGCCCGTGGCGGTGTGCAGGATCGCGCGCATGTACCGTCTCCTCGTTCCGGGCGGACGGCCCGCCGCGAGGTGTGTTCGCCGCGCACCGGACCGGCCCACCCCAAGCCGAACTTCCACATCCTTGATCACTACAACGATGTCGATTATTCACCGCGCGCCGAAGAGGTCAAGGCATACCGGACCCAGGATCTGACGGACCGTCGGCTGCGGAACGACGCCGGGCGACACGGCCGCATGGCGCATACCGTCCGCACGATCGCGCCCCGGGAGGACCGCGTCGGCAGCCGTCCGAGTATCGGAGTCTCTCGGATCTCGGAGTGCCGGGGACGGGGTCTCGCGACGCCCGGGCGTCGGGGCGGCCGGGCTGTGGAGCGTCCGGCTCGCGCGACGTCCGGGCGTCGGAGCGTCCGGGTGGCAGGGCGTCCGGATGGCGGAGTGCCGGTTGCCCGGCCCCGGAACGGAACCGACGACTCACAGCGTCCGCCATGGCGGCGCGCTCCCCCGACCCGTCACCGGCACGGCGCAATGAGAACGACACGGACGGGCGCGCCTCCGCGCGAGGAGGGAACACCCGGGTTAAGTTGGCCGACATGTCGACAAAAACGGTGCATGTCACCCATTACACGGTCCAGTCCGGTAACACGCTCACGGCCATCGCGGGCATGTTCGGGACGACGATCGAGCAGCTCGTCAAGTGGAACGGAATTCCCAACCCGGACCGAATCGACGCCGGCCAAAGGCTCATCGTCAACGAGTCCCCCACACCACACGACACCTTCTACACGGTGAAGTCCGGCGACACGCTCACGGCCATCGCCCGCAAGTACGGGACGACGATCGAGCGCCTCGTCCAGTTGAACGGCATCCCGGACCCGAACCGGATCGACGTCGGCCAGCGGCTGATCGTCGCCAAGTCGGCACCGGCACAGGCCTGAGAACACGGGTGAACGGCGGTTGGGATCCCAACCGCCGTTCACCCCCTATCCGTTCGGCCCGCGTCGGGGGGGTCAGCAGACGAAGTCCGACGCGTTGGCCCAGAACGTCAGGAACGACCAGGTCTGCGGGCCGCAGATGCCGTCGACGGTGATATCCGCGCACGATTGGAACCTGCGCGTCGCGGCCTCGGTCACCGGCCCGAACACGCCGTCTTCGTCGAGTTGGTCCCCGGTCAACGAATGGTTGAGGTAGCACTGCTCCTGCTTGACCGCGTCTCCCGTGGAACCACGCTTGATCGTGGGCCTCTGGACGCTGTAGTTGCAGGGCTGATTGATCTCGCCGGGCATGGTCGGCTCCTTCACATGGCGTGGTTTCCGTCTTCGGGCGCGGTTTCGGTCGCTCGGCCGCAGCGCGGCTCGCTCGGCGCGACCACGGGCGTCGTGCGTTCGGTTCGACACCTTCGGTTCCGCCGTGATTGCTCGCGGCCGTTCCCTTGATCGCTCGCGCCCGTCCCAGCGGAACACAAGGCGGTACGAACCGCATGTCATCGGCACCCCCCGAAGGAGTAACCGCGAGGGAGTGATCCGGCGATTCGGCCGGGGTCTCGGGGCCGACACCCACCGGCGACACATGCACCCGCGTGCCGTGGGTTGCGCCGATCGTGGGACGAACCGAGGACCGTGTCACCCGGATCGATTCGGCGAAGCGCGGAGGAATCCGATGGCCCCGTGGAGTCCGGTGCCGCGACCGGCGTCCGAGGCCGCGACCGAGTCGAGGACGACCCGCCGCCGCGCCGCCGGATCAGGCGGCCGCCGGATCAGTCGATCGTCGGGCTGCGGCGTTCCAGGAGGGTTACGTCGCGCCACCGGTCGTGGTGGCGGCCGACTCTTTCGCGCGTGCCGATGACGCGAAAGCCCAGGGCCGTGTGCAGAGCCAGGCTGCCGGTGTTCTCCGGGAAGATGCCGGCCTGGATGGTCCATACGCCGGCCGCCTCGGTGGAGTCGATCTGGGCGGCGAGCAGGGCGCGGCCCACTCCCCGGCCCGCCGCGTCGGGGTGGACGTAGATCGAGGTCTCCACCACGCCGCGGTAGACCGCGCGCTTGGACGTCTCGCTCGCGGCCACCCAGCCGAGTACCGCTCCGGTGCTCCGGTCGAGCGCGACGAATCGGTGGTCCGGCAGTTTGCCCGCGTCGAATTCCGCCCACTCCGGCGCGCGCTCCTGGAAGGTGGCGTCCCCGGTGTCGATGCCGAGTTGATAGATCGCGAGCACCCGGTCGGCGTGCTCGGCCCGCATCGGCACGATGGTCAAGGCCGTGGGGGCGGCGGCGGTGGTGGTCATGGCGCTCTCTCCGGGGACGCGGTGGCCGGCAGAACCCCCATCCTGACGCAAATGCACATGCGCCCTCGCACCCACCCCGGTATCTATCGCCGGATGGGAACACAGGCAGCACAGGACGTGGAATCGACGGTCGTACGCGCCGTCGCGGCATCGGCCGAGGCCACCGAGGGCGAACGGGACTGGTCCCGCCGGGCGGGCGGACTGGAGTGGGACTGCCCTGCTGTGGTGTACCGGCCGTACCGAACTCCCGGGCCACCCGCGCCGGGTCGGGAAATGGCGCCGGCAGGGCCTGCCGGACGCGTAGGCCGGCGCGGCGCGTGGGCCGGCCCCGCCGCGCGGCCGTCAGTCGCGCCCCGCGGCGCCGATCGCGGCGGCCCGCGCCCACGCTGCTCGCGTCGAGGCGGCCGCGCGTTCCGTGCGTCCGTGCCGGTGCGTCCTTGTGCCCCCGGTATCCGCGCGTGGGAACTCGGGGGCTTTGCAGCAGACTTGGGCACGCGGGTGCGCCGAGGCGCGCCCGAGTGCGCTCCCGTTCCATCGCCCGACCACCCAGGAGGAACCCCATGCCCGCACCGTCCCTGGACGGACTCGGTTTCGCCCCGCTCGATCGTCCCGAGCACGGTGAGGTGGACGCGTCCACGTTCTTCACGTATCACGAGGCCGACGGAGTGGTCTGGGCCGAGTACAGCGGTGGCGACATCGTGCGCGGCCACCTGATCGGCACCCGGGACGGGGACACCCTGGACTTCCGCTACACGCAGCTCAACCGGTCCGGCACCACCGCATCCGGGCACTGTGTCAGTGCCGTCGTGGTGTTGCCAGACGGTCGGATCCGGCTGGAGGAGACATGGGAGTGGGAGTCTCGGGAGGGCAGCGGTACCAGCGCCGTGGAGCAGGTCGTCGGCACGCGGACCTGACACCCGGTCGGTTGTCGGACGCGGTATCTACGTTGAACCCCAACGGACATCGCGACCGAAGGGGTGGGCCATGGGATTCAACGGGGACATCGTCGTATTACGCGCACGGACGCCGTTGCCGGACCTGGCGCCCTACGTCGGCGGAAACGGACATCCGATCTACGGCGAGTGGTCCTACGCGGACGGCTGGCGCGCTGTGCACGTGCGCCATTTCGAGGACCCGTACGCCTTCCAGGGGCCCTGGCTGACCGATCTGGCCGCCCGGACCGGCTCGCCCGTGCTGGTCTGCGGGGTGGTCGAGAGCGATGTCGCGCACGTCCAGGGGCTGAGCGGGACGGACTTCTGGGAGGGCTGGCTCGATCCGGGCAGCGCCGCCACGCAGTTGGCCGACGACCGGTGGAACAGGACCGGGCAGCAGGGCGACTTCGCCCGCTTCCGGGACGAGGCCGCGGCGTGGCTGGAGGAGGATCGGCCGCGCGTGGCCGAGGCGGCGGTGCGGTGGGCGGCGGCGGCCGGATACCGGGTCCGCGCCGAGCCGATCCTGAAGTTGTTCGGCCTCCAGCGGGACCCGTTCGTACAACACCTGTTCTTCGATCTGCTCGCGTGCCTCGGGCTGGTGTCGATCTCCGAGCGGTGATCGGGCGAGCCGGGCTCACTCGGCCCGGTCCGCCTCGGTGTGCTCCGGCACCTTTTCCACCTGCGTGTCCTCCGGTCGGATCCGACGGCCGTCCGCGGCGCGTACCTCCAGGGTTCGCAGCGGGCGGCCGTGGCGTCGATCCAGCAGCCTGGACTGCGGCTCGGCCGGCTCGAACCAGTGCGCCTCGCCCCACTGGCGCAGCGCGACGATCACGGGGAACAGGTCGCGGCCCTTGGCGGTCGGCACGTACTCGTTGTAGGCACTTCCGTCCGACGCCGGGACCACCTCCAGGATCCCGCCGGCCACCAGCGTGCGCAGTCGTGCGCTGAGGATGTTCTTGGCCACACCCAGGCTGCGTTGGAACTCGCCGAATCGTCGGCTTCCGTCGAACGCGTCGCGCACGATCAGCAACGACCACCAGTCGCCGATCGCATCCACCGAGCGCGCCACCGGACAGGTGCTCTCGTCGAACCGTGTGCGCTGCACCATGACCGACCCCTTCTGCCTCGTGTCGGGTGGCCACCCACTCCCACCCTGGTTGCAACATGCTACCAAGCTCGTCTAACCTGCACCAGGTAGCAACTTGCAACCAGATGCGGGAGGCGACGAGGCATGAGGAGCGTTGCATGGCAGCGACCGAGCAGGGCCCTCCGAGGCGGAACGGGGCGGGGACGAACCGGCCGGGGGCGGACGGGGTGAGGGCCGGCAAGGCGCGCACGGCCGGCGCGGGGGGCGATCGGGCGACGCGGGTCGGCAAGGCCCGGACGGGCGAAGCCGGGGTGGAAGGAGCGCGGGTCGACGAGGCAGGGAGGGTCGATGACGCACAGGCGGACGGAATGCGGTGGGCCGGCAGGGCGCGCGCGGCGGCCGATGAGGCGGTACCGCCCGGCGGGGCGGAGACAGGCCGGCCGCGGGGGCTTTCCAAGGGGCAGACGCTTCTGTTTGCGGTCGCGGCCGGTGTTGCCGTGGCCGGTGTCTACCTCGCCCAGCCGCTTCTGGTGACCATGGGGCGCGACCTCGGTCTCGCGCCGGGCACCGTCGGCGTCGTGGTCACGCTCACCCAGGTCGGCTACGGGCTCGGGCTGTTCCTGCTCGTCCCGCTCGGCGACCTGATCGACCGTCGCCGGCTGATCGTGGGCCAATTCGCCCTGCTCGCCGTCGCGTCGGCCGCCGTCGGCCTGGCCGGTCACGCCGCGCTGCTGCTGGTCGCGATGATCGGCGTCGGCCTGCTCGCCGTGGTCACCCAGACGGTCGTCGCCCACGCCGCCTCGCTGGCCGCCCCGGCCGAACGCGGTCGCGTCGTCGGCGTGGTCACCAGCGGCGTCGTGATCGGCATCCTGCTCGCCCGCACCGTCTCCGGCACGGTGGCCGACCTGGCGGGCTGGCGTGCGGTGTACCTCGGCTCCGCCGCGTTGTCCCTGGCCCTGGCCGGGACGTTGTACCGGGTGCTGCCCCGCGGACACGACGACCGGGTCGTGGCGTCCGGTGGCGACCGGCCGAGCTACCGGGAGCTGCTCCTCTCGACGCTGACCCTGTTCGCGCAGGAGCGCCTCTTCCGGGTCCGGGCCCTGTTCGCGCTGCTGATCTTCGCCGCCTTCAGCACCCTCTGGAGCAGCATCGCCCTCCCGCTGAGCGAGCCGCCGCTGTCCCTGTCGCACACCGCGATCGGCGCCTTCGGCCTGGCCGGCGCCGCCGGCGCGTTGGGGGCGATCCCGGCCGGCCGTCTGAGCGACCGGGGCCACGCGAACCGGGTCACCGGGGTCGCCCTGGTTCTGCTGACCCTGTCCTGGCTGCCGCTCGCGTTCACCCGCCAGTCGTTGTGGGCGCTGGTGGTGGGCACGATCGTGCTCGACTTGGCCGTCCAGGCGGTACACGTGACGAACCAGACGCTGATCCACCCGCTGCGCCTGAACGCCGGCAGCCGGCTGATCGGCGGCTACATGATCTTCTACTCGATCGGCAGCGCCGGCGGAGCGATCGCCTCCACCACCCTGTACGCGGCGGCCGGCTGGCCGGCGGTGTGCCTGCTGGGCGCGGCCTTCGGAGCCCTGGCGCTGACGGTGTGGGCAGTGGATTCGCTCCGGAAGCCTCGGCAGGACGGCGCGTCACCCGGGCCGACCGTCACACCGTGAGCAGCACGTTCACGATCACGCCGCCGACGCGCAACTGCCCACCCCGCCGCCGACCTCCGGAAGGCGCCGTCGACAAGCACAACCGCAACCTCTTCGCGAAGCTCGGCCCGGCACCCGACGAGGCGGGGCATCGACGGGTGCCGGCCGTGCTCGCTCGGGTGAACAGCTGAAACAGCCGGGCGGCCGGGCGGCGGACGGGGGCGGGCAGGCGCGCGGCGGGAGGGAGACACCGAAGCGCCCTATGCGTCGCCCGGCGTCGTCACCCGGCGTCGTCACCCGGCGCCTGGCAACGCGGGCCGGTCGCCCGGTCACCGGTCGCCTCGCCGCCCGACCTCCGTCTCACGCGTCGAAGGTGTCCCTGCGGGTGCGCGGGCGCTTGCGCGCGGCCGGGATCGGCTGCGGGGCGGCGCCCTCGACCACCGTGTTGCTCAGCGTCCCGATCCCCTCGACCGTGAGGGCAACCGTGTCGCCCGGCTTCAGCGGCGGCAACTCCCGGCCCAGGCCCCACAGTTCGCCGAGACAGCCACCGTTGCCGCAGGTGCCGGTGCCCAGCACGTCGCCGGGGCGGATCCAGGTGCCGCGGGAGGCGTAGGCGACCAGTTCGGCGGGCGGCCAGCCCATGTTGACCAGCGAGTCGCGGCCGATCTCGACACCGTTGACCGACGCGCGCAACGCGATGTCCAGGAAGCCGTCGGCATCCCGGTACGCCTCGAACTCGTCGGCGGTCACCAGCCACGGGCCGAGCGTGGTCGCGGTGTCCTTGCCCTTGCACGGACCCAGGCCGACCCGCATCTCGCGGGCCTGGAGGTCGCGCGCCGACCAGTCGTTGAAGATGGTGTAGCCGACGATGTGTTCCGCCGCCTGCTCGACCGTCAGGTCCTTGCCCGCGCGGCCGATCACGATGCCGACCTCCAACTCGAAGTCGAGCACGCTCGACCCAGGCGGCATCGGCACCACGTCCTCCGGGCCGATGATCGCGTAGGGGTTGGTGAAGTAGAAGGTCGGCAGTTCGTACCACTCGGGCACCACCGTCGCGTCCGGCCCCTGCACGGTGATCGCAACGCCCTCGACGTGCTCCTCGAACGCCACGAAGTCACGCACGGTGGGCGGCTGTAGCGGCGGCAACAACCGCACGTCGGCGAGGGGGACCGAGGGCTTCGACAGGGCCTGCTCGCCCGCCGCGCGCAACTCCCGGGCGCCGCGCTCGATCAGGCCGAGCAACGTTTCGCCGGCCGGCAGCGGGTGCACGGTGTCGCCGGCGCTCGACACCACCCCGGAGAGGATCGAGCCATTCAGGTCGAAGGTCGCGAACTTCACGATTGTTGCTCCTTGTTCCGTACGTACCGAGGACCGGCGACGGTGTGTCGGTGTCGCCACATGATCACCGTCGCTAAATGATCACATCGGCGCAGGCCGGGTCGCCGCCCGCCGTCCGCCGAACGGCCGAGAGCGCTCGGCGCGCGACCGGCGGCTCCCGACGCGTCGGCTCAGGTCCGGAGTTCGGCGCCGGTTTTCGCGCGGACCTCGTCCTCGGTGACGTCGGGGGCGGTCTCGACCAGGAGCAGGCCGCGCTCGGTCACGTCGAGCACCGCGAGATCGGTGATGATCCGCTGGACACAGCGCTTGCCGGTGAGCGGCAACGTGCAGGTCTCGACGATCTTGTGGTCACCCTTGCGGGACACGTGCTCCATCAGCACGATCACCCGACGGGCGCCGTGCACGAGGTCCATCGCGCCGCCCATGCCCTTGATCATCTTGCCGGGAATGGTCCAGTTCGCCAGGTCGCCGACCGCGCTGACCTGCATCGCGCCCAGGATCGCGGCGTCGATGTGGCCGCCCCGGATCATCCCGAAGGACAGCGCCGAATCGAAGAAGGAGGCGCCCGGCAGGACCGTGACGGTCTCCTTGCCGGCGTTGATCAGATCCGGGTCGACCTCGTCCTCGGCGGGATACGGTCCCACCCCCAGCAGGCCGTTCTCCGAGTGCAGCACCACGTGCACGCCGGGCGGGATGTGGTTGGGCACCAGTGTGGGCAGCCCGATCCCGAGATTGACGTACGAGCCGTCGGTCAGCTCGGTCGCCGCCCGCGCGGCCATCTCGTCCCTGGTCCAGGCCATCAGTCGCGCACCGTCCCCCGCGCCGCCGGCGCGGTGATCGTGGTCTTCTCGATCTGCTTCTCGGCGGCCTGCGCCGCGCTCAGCACCACCACCCGCTGGACGAACACGCCGGGCAGGTGCACCGCGTCCGGGTCGAGTTCGCCCGGTTCGACCAGTTCCTCGACCTCGGCAACGGTGATCCGGCCGGCCATCGCGGCGAGCGGGTTGAAGTTGCGCGCCGACTTGTCGAACACCAGGTTGCCGTGGCGGTCCCCGCGGACCGCGCGAACCAGCGCATAGTCGGTGGTGATCGACTCCTCCAGCACGTACTCGACACCGTCGAAGAGGCGCACCTCCTTGCGCGGCGAGGCCACCACCACGTTGCCGGCCGCGTCGTAGCGCCAGGGCAGACCGCCCTCGGCGACCTGGGTGCCGACTCCGGCCGGCGTGAAGAACGCCGGGATGCCACAGCCGCCCGCGCGCAGCCGTTCGGCGAGGGTGCCCTGCGGAGTGAGTTCGAGTTCGATTTCGCCGGAGAGGTACTGCCGGGCGAACTCCTTGTTCTCGCCGACATAGCTGCCGGTCGCACGCGAGATGCGGCCGGCGTGCAACAGGATGCCGAGGCCCCATCGGTCCACGCCGCAGTTGTTGGAGACGACCCGCAGATCGCCGGCACCCTGCGCGTACAGGGCACCGATCAGCACCGAGGGAATCCCGCACAGACCGAACCCGCCGACCGCGATCGAGGCCCCGTCCCCGATATCGGCCACCGCCGCCTCGGCCGTACCGACCACCTTGTCCATACCGACTCCGATCACCCCACCAGCCCGACCCACCGACGCTATGCGCCGGCCGATCCGCCCCCCACCCCCTCCTTCCACCCACCGGAAGCCGACCAAAACCACCCCGCCCCGGCCACACCTCCGACACCGAAGCCCCAGCCACCCAAGCCGGGGTATGAGGCTACTCAGCCCCGCCGGCGCATGAGGCAAATCAGCCTCGCCGGCGCTTGAGGCGAACCCAGCCCACCAAGGCGCAACGCCGACCGAACGCAACCTCAGCCCGGCCGGCGCTTGAGGCCACTCAGCCCGGCCGGCGCTTGAGGCCACTCAGCCCCGCCGGCGCATGAGGCAAATCAGCCCGGCCGGCGCATGAGGCGAACCAGCCCGGCCGGCGCATGAGGCCAAGGGCCCGGCCGGCGTCGGAGGCCCCACCCGCCAGGCCACCCGAGCGCAGGCCGGGCCACCCCCGTCACGCGTAGCAGGAAAGCGGCTTGCCATCGTTGAACGTGACCATGTCACCGAGCGCACCGTAGATGTCGATCGACGCAGCCCGCTCCGCCCCGTTCAACTCCGCATAGGCTCGGTGCAGGTTGCCGACGATCCGCTCGGAGTCGGACAGTGCCGCATACTCGCCGAGGTCCGTCTCGCGCGCCACGCTCAGCGGGTCCAGGCCCGCTTCCAGACCCTTGCGGGCGGTGTCCAGAAGGAAGTTCGTGTACCCGATCGCGTAGTCGATCTGCTCGGGGCCGCACACCTCACCGTGCCCGGGGACCAGCGTGGTCGCGCCCAACGCCTTGATCCGCTCCAGCACTTCGAGGTAGCCGGCGGGCGAACCCATCAGCAGGAACGGCGTGCCGCCGTTGAAGATCAGGTCGCCCGTGTACAGGACACCCTGCTCCTCCAGCCACACCACCGAGTCGTTCGAGGTGTGCGCCGGACCGAAGTGCCTTACCTGCGCCCGCAGTTCGCCCGCGTACACGGTGACGCTGTCGGTGAAGGTCAGGAACGGCGGCACCGCGCGCAGACCGCCCCAGCCGACGCCCGGCCAGATCGCCTCGACCTCCATGATGCCGAGGTTGAGGATCTCGGCCCGGGTGTTCTCGTGCGCCACGATGGTGGCCGACTCGAACAGGTAGTTCCCGTTCGTGTGGTCGCCGTGGTGGTGCGTGTTGATCAGGGTGCGCACCGGGGCGTCGGTGTGCTTGGCGATGGTCTCCTGGAACATCCGGGTCCGGGCCTCGGTGGCGCAACCGTCGATCGCGACGACGCCCTCCGGACCGACCAGGAAGCCGGTGTTGTTGATCCACCAGGTGCCGTCCGGCTGGATGTACGCGAACGCTCCGTCGGCCACCTCCTGGACGCGAGGCGGATCCATCCGGCCGTGATCGTGCTGCGACGTGCTCATCGATACTCCCGATCGACTGGGGGTGTGCGTTGACGTGCATACACCGCCGACCGCCCGGCGCGCAGCCTGACGATCCGTCAGTTGCCGCGTCCGGTAGGGCTTGTCCCGGGATGTCCGGGGCCCGGCGGCTCGATCGGGGCTCAGTTCACGGCGCGACCGGTGAATGCGGCGAGCCGATCCGCGGCCGGCGCGCCCGGATCCACCGGCTGCACCGGACCGAACGCGCGACCCTCACCGCGCGCGGCGTCCGGGAGGGTGGCGCGCATGCGCTCCAGGAGCATCTCGGCGAGCTCGGGGTCCAGGTCGGTCGGCTTGCCCAGCGCCCGGGCCAGGTCCCACGCGTGGACGAAGACGTCGCCGGTGGCCAGACCGAGCAGGAAGCCGCCGTTCCGCTCGCCGAACGGGGTCTTGATCGACGCGGCGATCCGCTCCGGCGTGAAGGTCGCCAGGATCGTCTCGACCACCGCCTCGAAGTCCTCCCGGGGGTCCTCGGAGACCGGCTCGCTCGGCCCGGTCAGGGCCGCCGCGAGGCCGCGCTGAGCACCGGTGGCGTGGGCGAGCAGATCCCGTACGTCCCATTCGTCACACGGACACGCGAGTCCGAGCTTGCTGTCGTCCACCTCGGCGAGCAGCGGGCGGAACGCGTCGACGGCGCGCTTGTACTGGGTTATCTGGTCCACGAGGGCTCCTTCGAGGGATGACGCCGCGCTGACACGACGTGTTTTCGGGGTGACGCACGACGGGCAGCGGTCAGGCTACGCCCGGGTCCGGGCGGCGGATACGGCCGGTTGGGGAATGTTTGGCGAGTGCACGTATGTTTCCTTTTCGGTGCGTCCGCCGCCGTGACCGTCGGTACGTCCGTCCGTACATCACCCGAGGTGGAAGCCGGAGAGCAAGTGAAGGTCGAGATCTACAGCGATATCGCGTGTCCGTGGTGCTACGTCGGGAAGCGGCGCTTCGAGCGCGCGCTCGCCGCGTTCCCGAGCGCCGAGGACGTCCGAGTCACGTACCGTCCCTACCAGCTGGACCCGAGCACCCCCGCGGAGCCGTCGCCGCTGCGCGAACGACTGGCCGAGAAGTTCGGCGCGGCCAACCTGGACGGGATGAACGCGCGGCTCGCCGAAGTGGGCACCGCCGAGGGCATCGGCTTCGACTTCACCCGGGCCCTGTCGGTGAACACGCTGACCGCGCACCGGGTGTTGTGGCTCGCGCTGACCGAGTTCGGCGCGGCGGCCCAGGCCGCGCTCAAGGATCGGCTGCTCGCGGCGTACTTCGCCGAGGGCGAGAACGTCGCCGACCACGCCCGGTTGACCGAGTTCGCGGTCGAGGCCGGTCTGAACCGGGACCGGGTGGTCGCCTTCCTCGCCTCGGACGAGGGCACCGACGAGGTCCGGCGCGAGATCGCCGAGGCGCAGGAGATGGGCGTCACCGCCGTGCCGACGTTCGTGTTCGAGGGCAAGTGGGCGGTGCAGGGTGCCCAGGAGGCATCCACGTTCCTCCAGGTCCTGGAGCAGGTGCGAGAGCAGATACGGGAGCCGAGCGGCGGGTCGGCGGCAACCGCGCCGGCGGCCGACGACGACGCGTGCGCCGACGGTTCCTGCGCGGTGTGAGCGCCCCGGGGGGAACGACCGGGCGGTTGTCCGTCGAGCGCCTGCAACGGGCCCGATGGGCCGCACTGTGGGTGTTCTTCGCCTTCAGCGCCGCGGTGGCGGACTTCCTGGCCCGGATCCCGCAGTTCAAGGAGGATCTGGGGCTCGACGACGCCCAGTTGGGGTTGGCCCTGCTCGGTTCGCCGGTGGGCGCGCTGGTGGCGGTGCAACTCGCGGGCAGCGCCGCCGGACGCTGGGGCAGCAAGCGGGTCGCGCGGGTTTCGGTGATCGGCGGGTGTCTGGCGCTGTTCCTGCCCGCGTTCGCCTGGAACCTGCCCTCCCTGGCGGTCGGCCTGCTGGTCCTGGGCGCGCTGATGGGGTTCACCGATGTCGCGGCGAACGCGCAGGGTGTCGCGATCGAGCAGCAGTTGCGTCGGCCGATCATGAACGGCCTGCACGGCGGGTACAGCCTCGGCGGGCTGTTCGGCGCGCTGGTCGGCTCCGGCGCGGCGGCCCTGGGCCTCACGCCCAGGGTGCACCTGTCGGTGATGGCGCTCGTGCTCGCGGTCGGGGCGTGGGCGAGTTCGCGTGCGCTGCTGGGCGTCGCGGACGATCCGCACGTGCACCCGCCGGCGGAGCCGGACGCGCAGGCCGTGGCGGCTGTGGTGCCCGAGACGGTCGAGGCGACCATCGGCGGTGTGGCCCGGCTGCTCGCCGGCTATCGCGCGGTGGTCCTGCTCGCCCTGATCGGGCTGTGCTCGTTCGTCGGCGAGGGCGCGGTGGCCGACTGGAGCGGGGTGCATCTGCGCGAGACGCTGGACAGTTCGGCGGGCGTCGCCGGGTTGGGCTTCGCGGGCATGTCGGTGGCGATGGCGGCGGGCCGGTTCGCGGGCGACCGGGTGGTGGAACGCTTCGGCCCGGTACGGGTGTTGCGGATCGGCGCGCTGATCGCCGCACTGGGCATGACGCTCGCGCTGGCCACGCCCTGGCCGGCGCTTTCGGTGCTCGGGTTCACGCTGTTCGGCGTCGGGGTGGCCCCGGTCGCCCCGGTGACGTTCAGCGCGGCCGGCAACACCCCGGGGGTGCCCGCCGCGTGGGCCATCTCGCGGGTGACCGGGATCGCCTACATCGGGCTGCTCGCCGGTCCGCCGGTGATCGGCTTCATCGCCCACCACACCAGTTTGACCACGGCGTTGGCGATCCCGGCGGTACTGGTCGCGATCATCGCCCTGACCGCGGGCGCGGTCCGCCGCTGAGCCGTTCCGTCCTCGGGTGCGCTCGGCCGCCCCGGCACCCGAGGACACCCGGCGCACGGGCTTCGCCTCGCCGGATCTCCCGGTCCGGACCCACCCGCGCCCGCGGCCGGCCCGCGGCCGGTCGCCGGGGCGCGGGCCCGGGCGTCACTTCAGCTTGTGCGCGTACTTGATGCCCTGTGCGTCCCAACGCGCCTCGTGTGCCGCGGCGCGGGTGCGAAAGTCCGCCCAGTCGCGCCGTTCCGGACGGGACCAGGCGGCCTCGGCGACCGAGGCGATCCGCGGGAAGAGCAGATACTCGGCGTCCACGACGCTCCTGATCGTCTCGCCCCACAGCGCGCCCTCGACACCGAGCACGGCGTCCGCGGGCATGCCGGGCAGGTGCGTCGAGGGTTCCCAGTCGTAGGACTTGCGCACGTCGACGGTGCCGGCCCAGGTCACCCCCAGCCGCTCGCCGCCGCTGTATTTCATGTCCAGGTAGGCGTGGTCGGCCGGCGCCATCACCACCTTGTGCCCGGCCCGCGCGGCGGCCACGACCTTGGCGGCGTCCTGCTTGGACGCGCCCCAGTACTCCAGGATCGCCCCCGGTGCCGGGTCGCCGGAGGCGAGTTGGTGCCAGGCCATGGTCTGTTTGCCGTGCTTGGCCACCAGCGGCTGGGCCCGGGCCATGAAGGCCCGATACTGCGCGGGCTCGAGGGTGTGCGTCTCGTCGCCGCCGATGTGCAGGTAGGGCCCGGGGGTGAGTTCCGCGAGCCGGCCGAGCACTTCGTCCAGGAACGTATAGGTGGCCTCGCCGTCGATGCGCAGCGAGGAGAAGCCGACCTGGGTGCCGGTGTAGGGAACGTGCGGTTTGCCGTCGTGGGCCAGTTCCGGGTAGGCGACGATCGCCGCGTTGGTGTGCCCCGGCATGTCGATCTCGGGCACCACGGTGATGAAGCGCTCGCCCGCGTATTCGGTCACCGCGCGGTAGTCGTCCGCCGTCCAGAACCCGCCGGGCCCGCCGCCCACCTGGGTGGCCGCGCCGATCCCGGTGAGCCTGGGGCGTCCCTCGATGGCGATCCGCCATCCCTGGTCGTCGGTCAGGTGCAGATGCAGGTGGTTGAACTTGTAGGCGGCGAGGTGGTCGATCAGTCGGCGCATCTCGGCGGGCGGATAGAAGTGCCGGGCCAGGTCGATCATGATGCCCCGGTACGGATACCGGGGCGCGTCCCGGACCACGGCCGGGCGCAACTCGAACGGCGGCTTTGCCGGCACCAGTTGGCGCAGCGTCTGGGCGCCCCGGTAGAGGCCGGCCGGCGCGCCCGCGCGGATCGTGGCGCCGTGCTCGGTGACGACCAGTTCGTACGCCTCGTCGCCGTCGGGTCGGCCGGCCGGATCGGGGTCGGGGACCAGGGAGATGTCGGTGCCGGCGCGCGATCGTGCGTCGACCACCACGGGCAGCGGCAGGCCGGTGGCGGCCCGCAGTTCGGCGGCGACGACTTCGGCGACCGGCCGCGCGGCCTCGGTCGCGGCCCGCACCCGGGTGTCCCGGGCCGGTGTCCAGGGTCGGCCCGGGCCGCCGAGCGCCTCGACCGGGATCGGCACGAGCCCACGCGCGTCGGCGTGCAGCGGTCCGCTCGGCGACTCCGGGGTCTCGGCTGCGGCGGTGGTCGGCGGGACCGGCCCGCCCGCTCCGCTCGGGTCGGCCTTCGGCGTGCCGCCCGAGGAGGAGGTCGCGTCGGTGATCCATACGGCCGCCCCCGCCGCGGCGATCGGCACGGTGAGGAAAAAAGCCAGGGCGCGTCGCCGCATCATGTGACTCTCCCAAATCGATCCGTCGGGATCGGTCTCGGCCCAGTCTAGGCAGCCCTCGGCGACGATCCGGTTGGTCGACACACCGATAAACGGAAGGCAACGATCCGGTATATCCCAACGAATGGTTGGCAAACGGGCATCGAGCGCTGGGTGGCAAAATACGGATATAGAGGCCCGACGGACGACGCCGGGGGCAAATGCCGTGATATCACCGCGTGTAGGATCATGCCCCGTAATCGATATTCCTTCGCAGCGTTAACTTACGCATGTCAACATTCGGGGGCGTATGCCGGGCTCTCGGCCCTTTACCCACCGGCCACTGCGAGCACACGTGCGAATGCCGCTAGGCTCTGCCCGTCGTGCACGGAATAGGACGCGATCCGCGTCACCGAAAGCGCAAGACCGGAAAGTGCGAATCATCGGGAAAATGACGTACTTGACAAGCGGAATACTCGACTCCGTATCCCTGCCTCGCTCCACCCCGGCGGCAACGACCTGGTGGTGGACGACCTGAACATCACTCGGAAACTCGTCCTGCTCGTCGCCGTGCCGCTCACCGTGATGGTGGGCTCCGCGGGACTCGCCGTGTCCACCACGACCGGCGAGGCCCTCGATGCGAACCGCCTGCGTTCGTTGACCAAGGTCTCCGCCGAGGCCGGTGAACTCGCGCACCGCCTGCAGAGCGAACGCGCCGCCGCTGCCGCGGTGCTGTGGCCGGAGGCCGACAAGGGCGCGCTGGTCACGTACCACCAGCGCACCGCCGCGACGGACGAGAGCGCCACGCGCTACCGCAAGCTGCGCAAGGACCTGGGCTCGATCCCCGGCAACACCAAGGAACGACTGCGCAGGCTGGACGCGGGTCTGACCGACCTGACCGCACTGCGCGAGCAGGTCCAGGCACCCAAGGGCACCTCGCTGACCGCCGTCGTCTTCCGCTACCGCATCCTGATCGCGGACGCGCTCGACTACCGCGACAGCGTGGCCCAGGCCGGTGGCGCAGGCGCGGACAACTCGGACCGCCTGCGTGCCGCCGCCGCGCTCTCGCACGCCACGGAGTGGCTGGGGCAACAACAGACGGCGGTCCTGCGCGCCTTGGCGTCCAGCCGGATCTCGCCGTCCCAACAGCAGGACATCCTGGCCACCCGGACCGGCTACGACGAAAGCGAGACGTCCTTCGAGTCGCTCGCCGACGAGGAGTGGCTGGGCTGGCTGGAACTCGCCCAGACCGGCCCGGAGATCCTGGCCGTGCACCAACTGGAAGACGCCGTCTCCCGGGCCAAGGTCGACACGCCCATCGTGATCAGTCAGGACGTGTGGACCAAGGCGACCGCGGACCGGATCGCCCGGATCAGCGACGTCGAACGACGTGTGGACGCATCGGTGCTGTCCTCGGTCAGCGACGAACGCGACGACCGCCGCTGGTGGGCGATCGGGCAGGCCGCCGCGGTGCTGCTCGCGCTGGCCGCCGCGGTACTCCTGGTGCTGCGCCTGGGTCGACCGATGACCCGCGAACTGCTGCGTCTTCGCGACACCGCACACGAGGTGGCCTACACCGGCCTGCCGGACGCGGTGGCCAAGCTCCAGCAGGGCCGCTCGCTCGACGGCGCGACCGCCGACGAGATCGCCGAACGCGCGGGCACCCCGATCGAGGTACGCGGCAAGGACGAGATCGCCGAGGTGGGCTCGGCGTTCAACACCGTCTTCACCGCCGCGGTGCGGATCGCCGCCGAACAGGCGGTCCTGCGCGCCGGTATCGCCACCGTGCTGGTCGCCCTCGCGCGCCGCAACCAGCGGCTCACCGACGGCCTGGTCAAGGTCCTCGACGAGGCCGAGGCGCACGAGCACGACCCGGACCGGCTCAAGCGGCTGTACTCGCTCGACCACCTGGTCCAGCGCATGGGCCGCAACAACACCAGCCTGCTGGTGCTCGGCGGCGAGGGCACCGCCCGCGTGCGCGAGGACGCGCTGCTCCTGGACGTCGCACGCGCGGCGATCGGCCGCATCGAACGGTTCACCCGGGTGGACCCCGGCGCGGTGGACCCGCGCATCCTGATCGCCGGGCGGGCCCGCGACGATGTCGCGCACCTGCTCGCCGAACTGCTGGACAACGCGACCAAGTTCAGCCGTCCCGAGACCTGGGTGGTACTCCAGGCGAACCGGCGCGGCGACGGCGCGGTGCTCACCATCACCGACTCCGGCGTGGGCATCACCCCGGAGCGGCTGGCCGCGTTCAACGAACGCCTCGCCTCGCCCGCCCAATTGGACGTGCACGCGGTGCGCGCGATGGGTCTGACCGTGGCCGGCCACCTGGCCACGCGCTACGGCATCACGATCACCCTGAGCCAGGGGGCGCAGGGCGGCACGGTCGCCGAGGTGGGCCTGCCCGAGGACATCGTGGTCTTCCGCGATCGCCCGGGCCGACACCGCGGTGTGCCCAAGCCCGAGGTCACTCCCCTGCCCGCCTCCGGTCGGGTGCCGGACGTGGGAGTACGGGCCGGCGGCCACCCGGACCCGGGCCCGTTCGAGCCGGTCGCGAACGTGTTCACGCCGACCCGCCCCCAGCCGGTCAGCGACGCGGCTGCCCCGGGACCGCGCGAGCCCGCACCCTCGGGACTGCGCTTCACCGGTACGCGGCCACCCGCACCCGAGGCCCCGACGCCGCCCGCACTCGCCCCGATGGTCTCGGCCGAACCCGCCGTGCGCCCGGAGCAGCCGCAGGCGCCCGCGGCTCCGGCGCCGGACTCGGCACTGCCCACCCGCACCACGAACACGGGCCTGCCACTGCGGGTTCGCCGGGACACTCCCAGTGTGCACCCGGGCAGCCCTCCCGCTCCCGCCGCGCCGCTGGTCGGCTCGGCCGGGACGCCCGCCCGGGCGAACACCACGCCGGACCGTCGCGACGCCCGCCAGGTGTCCGCGGCGATGTCCGCCTTCGCGCAGGGCATCGGGCACAGCCGGGCCCGTCGCGCCCCCTCGCCCCGCCCCGGCGGCGGCGAACCGGATCACAAGGAGAGATCGTGACCCACCCCACCGCAGCCGATCTCAGCTGGCTGCTCAACGATTTCGCCACCCGGGTGCCCGAGGTACTGCATGCCGTCGCGGTCTCCGCGGACGGTCTCGTGGTGGCCAACACCAGCTCGCTGCCGCAGGACCGCGCCGACCAGCTCGGCGCGGTCGCCTCCGGCCTGGTCAGCCTGCTGGCGGGCGCCGCGCGCCTGTTCGGCACCGACCCGGTGGCGAGCAACCTGACCGAAATGAACGGCGCGTTCATGTTCTCCATGCAGGTCAGCGACGGCGCCTCGCTGTTGGTGCTGGCCTCGCGCGAGTGCGACATCGGCCAGGTCTCGTTCGAGATGGCCGAGCTGATCAACCAGGTCGGCCCGGCCCTGACCCCTGCCGCCCGCGAGCGCTTCCTGCACGTGCAGCGCGGCGCGTTGGGCTGACCGATACACCCACGCGTCCCTCCCGACGCGGCCCACTCGACCGCTCGACGCTGTACCCGTCACAACCCTGGAGCACGTCATGACCCCGGCAAGTCACATATCCCGACGCTCGTTCCGCGTCACCTCCGCCGGCCTGCTCGCCGGTGCGCTCGCGTTCACCGCCGCGTGCAGCGGCAGCGCGGCGGACGACAAGAAGGGCGGATCGTCCTCCGGCACGGTCAAGATCGGCCTGACGATCCCGCTGACCGGTGTCTACGCCGCGCTCGGTCCGGACCTGCAGAACGGCTTCCAGACCTACCTGGACCAGCACGGCGGCAAGCTGGGCGGGCACAAGGTCGAGCTCGTGATCACCGACGAGGGCGACGGCCCGCAGACCTCGGTACCCTCGGTCACCAAGCTGATCAAGCAGGACAAGGTCACCGCCGTGGTCGGGCTGACCAACGCGGCCACGGTGGCGGCCAACGTGCAGGTCGTGAACGACAACAAGGTGCCGATGATCGGCGCGGTCGGTCGTCCCGGCAAGATCGACAAGCCGGACTACGTCTGGCACACCAGCTACCTCTCCGAGGAGCCGGGTGTGGCGGCTGCGCCGTACATCAAGGAGAACGTGCCCGGCACGGTCTACGCGATCGGCCCGGAGTACCAGGGTGGTTTCGACCAGCTCCGCGGCTTCACCGAGACGTTCGACAAGCTCGGCGGCAAGCTGGCGAACCCGGACGGCAAGACCAAGTGGACGCCGTTCCCGGCCACCACCAACTTCCAGCCGTACTTCACCGAGATCAAGAACTCGGGCGCCAAGGCGGTCTACACGTTCTACGCGGGCACCGCCGCGGTGAACTTCGTCAAGCAGTACAAGCAGTCCGACGTCAAGGACATCCCGCTGTACGCCGCGGGCTTCCTGACCGAGGGTGCGGTACTCGGGGCCGAGGGCGACGCGGCCAAGGGCGTGTTCACCTCGCTCAACTACACGCCCACCCTGGACATCCCGGCGAACCGCTCGTTCGTCGCGGCCTACCAGGGCAAGTACAACGCGCTGCCGACGATGATGTCGGCGACCATGTACGACGCGGCCGCCGTGCTGGACAAGGCGATCGCCGCCGCGGGTGACAAGGTCACCCCGGAGGCGGTCAACGCCGCGATCGCCAAGACCGGCAAGGTCGACAGCCCGCGCGGCTCGTGGGAGTTCAACCCGACCACGCACGCGCCGGTGCAGAAGTGGTACCTGCGTGAGGTCCGGCAGGACGGCACCGCGCTGAGCAACGTCATGGTCCGCGAACTCGGCACGCTCGGCTAGCGGCGGCTTCGGAGCGAAAGGGAGCGTGCCGTGGGCTGGTTCGACGACAATTTCATCCCGGCCCTGGACGGTGTGGCCTACGGGCTGCTGCTGTTCGTCGTGGCCGCGGGCCTGACTCTGGCCTTCGGCTCGGGCGGAGTCCTCAACCTCGCGCACGGCACGCTCTACGCGTTCGCCGCCTACACCGCGACCGCGGTGGCCGACGGGTCCTGGGTGGGCCTGGCACTGGCGGTGCTCGCGGGCATCGGGGCGGGCGCGGCCGGCGGCGGGGTGCTGGCGGCGCTGACCGCGCCGATCGCCGACCGAGGGCATATGGCGCAGGCGATGCTGACCTTCGGCGTCGCCCTGGTCGGCAGCGATCTGCTGACCACCACGTTCGGCAAGGACGACCCCCAGGTCCCGGTGCCCGGCGCACTGGAGAAGCCGGTGTCGATCCTGGGCCACAACTACCCGGGCTACCGGCTCGCGTTCATCGTGGTCGCGATCGCGCTCGGGCTCGGCGGCTGGTACGTGCTGGCCCGCACCCGAATCGGCGCGGCCGTGCGCGCGTCGGTGGACGACCCCGAGATGCTCGCGGCCGGCGGCATCTCGCCGGCCCGGGTACGCACCGGCGTGCTGGTCGCCGCAGGCGCCCTGGCCGGCCTCGCGGGCGGCCTGGGCGCGCCGATCATCGGCCCGTCCACCTCGGTGGCCAACACCGTGTTGTTGCAGTCCCTGCTGGTCGTGGTGATCGGCGGGTTGGGCTCGGTCGGCGGCGCACTGCTCGCCGCGATCCTGGTCGGCGAGGTGCAGACGCTCGGCGTGACGCTGCTGCCCGACCTCGCGCCGTATCTGCTGTTCGCCACGATGGCCGTGATGCTGATCGCGCGCACCGCGCGCTTCGGCCCGACGGGGAGCCGAGTATGACCACCCTCGCCCTGCGCGCACGTACCGCGCTGCACTCGCCGCGTGCGCGCGTGGTGGGCCGAGTCCTGGCCGTCGCCGCGATCGTGTGGCTGTTCGCGGCGCCGTACCTGGTCGGCCTGTTCACCCTCATCCTGCTGTCCCAGGCGTTGTCCCTGGGCGTGCTCGCGGCCAGCGTCGCGGTGCTCGGCGGCGGCGCCGGGCTGCCCTCGCTCGGCCAGGTCGCGCCGTACGCGGTGGGCGGCTACACGGCGGCGATCCTGGCCGAACACGGCATGCGGATCGGCGTCGTGCACACCCTGGTCGCGGCCGCCGCGGGTGCCCTGTTCAACGCGCTCACCGCGCCGATCGTGGTGCGCGCGCGCGGCGTCACGGTGCTGATGATCACCCTGGCCGTCGGCGAGTTGGTGCGCACCGCGGCGGAGAAGTGGAAGTCGGTCACCGGCGGCACCGACGGCAAGTCGGGCGTGCCGCCGATCCAGCCGTTCTGGGGCATGGGCGACCTCGTCGACGACGTGGACACCTACTGGTACGTGCTGATCACCACGCTCGTGGTGATCGGGCTCACCGCGCTGGTGCTGCGCTCGCCGGCCGCGCTGCTGCTGGACGGTGCGCGCGAGAACGAGACCCGGATGCGCGCGACCGGTCACCCGGTGACCCGTTACCTCTCGATCACCTACGTCGGGGTCGGCGCCCTCGCCGGCGTCGCGGGCGCGCTGCTGATCTCGGTGCAGCGCTACATCTCGCCCTCGCACATCGGCTTCGACACCTCCTCGCTGGTGCTGCTCGCGGTGGTCATCGGCGGTGGCGCGTCGCTGGTCGGCGCGATGATCGGCGCGGGGCTGATCGTGTTCACTCGGGACTGGCTCTCCGGACCCTGGCCCGGGCACGGTCCGCTGCTGCTCGGCGTGCTGTTCCTGATCGCGGTGTACACGCTGCCGGGCGGCCTGGTCGGCCTGACGGCGGGCGGTCCACGGGCGGCGTGGCGGGCCCTGGGTCGGGCCATCCGACCGGCGGACGAAACGGAGAAGCCGGAGAAGGCGGAAACGCCGGAGGAAGCGGAAACGCCGGAGAAGGCGGAGAAGGCGGAGAAGGACGCGCCCGATCCGGATGCCGCGCCCGAAGCGGATGCCGCGCCCGACCCGGATGCGCTGCTCACCGTCACCGGTCTGACCCGCCGGTACGGCGCGTTGGCGGCCGTGGACGGGCTGGACCTGACCGTGCGCCGCGGCGCCCGACACGCGCTGCTGGGCCCCAACGGCGCGGGCAAGTCGACCGTGCTCGGCATGATCGCGGGCGCGATCCCGGTGACGTCCGGCAGCATCGTGTTCGCCGGCCGCGACATCACCGGACTGGCCCCGGCCCGCCGCTCCCGGATCGGCATCGCGCGCGCGTTCCAGCAACCCGCCGTGGTGCCCTCCCTCTCCGTCCTGGACAACGTGACCCTGGCCGCCTGGCGGCATGCCGAGGTCACCGGCACGGCCTGGCGACCGGACCGCTACCGGGCCCTGGCCGGCGAGGCCGCGACCCATCTGGAGACGGTCGGCCTGACCGACCGCGCCGACGAGATCGCCGGCGAACTCTCGCACGGGTCACGGCGGTTGCTCGACATCGCAATGGCGCTCGCCGGACATCCGAAGCTGCTGCTGCTGGACGAGCCGGCCGCCGGTCTGACCGACACCGACATCGAGCGCCTGGCCGCCGTCCTCAAGGCGCTGCCGGCCGAGGTGACCATGGTGCTGGTCGAGCACAACTTCGCGCTGGTGCGCGAGGTCACCGACACCGTCACGGTGCTGGCGTCCGGACAACTGCTGGCCACCGGCACGCCGGACGAGATCGCGGCGGACCAGGCGGTGCGCGACACGTATCTGGGCGCGTCCGAGCCCGAGCACCAGGAAGTGGGCTGAATCGTGCTGGAGATCGGCGAACTGACGGCGGGTTACCAGGGCGGCTCGGTGCTGCACGGCGTCGACCTGAGCATCCCCGAGGGCACGGTGCACGCGCTCCTGGGCGCCAACGGGGCGGGCAAGTCCACCCTCATCCATTCCGTCGCGGGGCTGCTCAAGCCCTCGGGCGGACGGGTCGAGCTGGCCGGCACCGACCTCACCGGGCGCCCCGCGCACCGGGTCTCGGTAGCGGGCATCGGCCTGGTGCCGCAGGGCCGTCGGGTGTTCGCGAGCCTGACCGTGGCCGAGCATCTGAAACTGGCCCATCGCAAGCACGCCGCGTGGACTCCCGGCCGGGTGTTGGAACTGCTGCCCCGACTGGGTGAGCGGGCCGGCAACCGGGGGTCTCAACTCTCCGGCGGCGAACAGCAGATGCTCGCCATCGCCCGGGCCCTGCTCGGCGGTCCGCGGTTGATCCTGCTGGACGAGCCGACCGAGGGGTTGTCCCCGGTGATCGCCGAGCAGATCCGCGGACTGATCACCACCCTCGCCGACGAGGGCCTGACCATCCTGATCGCCGCTCCCCAACTGGGCTTCGTCCAGGGCATCGCGGACCATCTGACGGTGCTGTCCACCGGCCGCGTCACCGCACGGCTGACCGCGGCCGAGGCCGCCGCCGACCCGGCCCCGATCCTGGCCGCCCTGGCCCCGGGCGTGGCCACCGTCGGCTGAGCCCTGCCCGGCCGGGGCGCGGATCCCGTCCGCGCCCCGGCGCCGGTCGGCCGTGGGCCGATCGGCGCCCGTCGAGGCCGGACGGGGTCACGGGTCCACGCGTCGGATCTCCAGCGTCGTCCAGGCGCCCACGTGCACCCGGTCGCCGTCCTTGAGGTGCACCGGGTCGCGGCGGACCCGGTCGTAGCCCGCGTTGATGGTGGTCCCGTTGGCCGAGCCCAGGTCCATCACCTCCCACGTGCCGTCCCCACAGCGCAGCAACATCGCATGCCGACGGGAGACGCCCGGATCATCGAGCGGGATCTCCGGCGGGGCCGAACTCGCGCCGGAGTTGCCCCGGCCGATCCGCATCGACTCGCCGGTCAACCGCAGCGTCCGCGGCTCCTGCTCGTGCGGGAAGCGCATGCTGTGCGCGTCCGGGCCGTCCCATTCGAGCACCCGCAGGAAGTAGTCGTGGTCGGGCACCACCCGCGCCGACCACACCGTGCCGGGCGGCTTCTCCGGGTCCCCTGAAGGCGGCGGCTTCACCGGCTCCTGCCGCTTTACCGGGAGCACCGGATCCCCCACCGGATTCTCGTGCCCGCAGCCCTCGCAGAACTGGTCGTCCGGGGTGTACTCGGTCGCGCAGAACCGACACGTCAGCACAACTTCGTCCGGCGGCCTGTGGGGGCCGGGCCCGTCGGAGTCGTGGGGCAAGTCCACATCGGTGGGTATCGTGCGCCCACACTCGTCGCAGTAGTCCGCGGCGGTGGACGGATGGCCTACCGGGCAGATGTGCATGAGCGGACCTCCTTCCTCTTCCGTACCCAACTCCGGGCGTGTGCCGAACCGATGCCGCGTGCGGCACCGGACAGGATCAGCCCTCGCGCGGCGGCCCCACCCGGGCCGTCTTGTGCGACTCGATGTCGATGATCATGATGTCTTCCTCGTTGTTGCGCAGCCTGCTCGTCCCGTCGGCCTCGATCTCCACCACGCGGCCGAGCAGGCGCGCGGTGTGCTCGTCGCCCGCCTCGTTGGCCAGCTGCAGTGCCTGGACCAGCCGTGCGGTCGCGGCAACCTCGTCCCCGCCCTCGCGAAGCTCCAAGCCCTCCCGGACGGCCTCGGCCAGCTTCGCCCGGCCGGTGACCTGGGCCACCTCCGGATTGATCCGGGTGGAGAGTTCCTCGTCGTCGGTCCACTGCGCGAACACGCCGGCCTTGGCCAACTCCAGGCCGCCGGCGCCGTCCGGAAGCACCACCGAGATCTGGCACGGACGGCGCTTGCCGCCCGGGTTGACCTCGTCCGGCTCGACCTCCAGGCACACGTGGTAGTGCTTGCTCTCGCCACCCCACGAACCGGTGGGGTAGTCGCCGACGTTGGGTCCGACCTCGGTCCGCCGCGCGGTCAGGTCGTCGATCACCGGGTAGGTCTGCTTGACGTACTTCACCCGGGCGTTGCTGATCGTGCGCACCCGCAGCGCCACGTCGGCCACCGCCTTGCCCATCGCGTTCTCCATCATCTTGGTGAAGTCGGCGACCAGGTCCGCCGGTTCGCGCACCAAGCCGATGTCGCCCAGTAGCGCGGTGGAGATCTTGCGCACCTCGTCCACCCGCCAGTCCAGGCCGATGCCCCGACAGTCGCAGACGAACACGCCCTCGCAGTAGGCGATCGCCTCGGCCAGGTCCTGCTCGCGCTCGCTCTCGTTCTTGCCGTCCGTGAGCAGGATCGCGTGCCGGATCGCATCCGAGTGCGGCTCCAGGAGACGGCGGGCCATCAGCAGCCACTGCCCCATCGCGGTGCCGCCGCGCGCGCGGAGTTTGTCCACCTCGCGCTTGGCCTCCTTGCGGGTGCGCTCGTCGGCGGCGACCAGACCCTCCTCGAACGGGTACACCATCGACGCCATGCCGGTGCCGGAGACCACCGCGAACAGCGTGCCGTCGCGCAGCGTGTCGATCGCGGCCTTGGTGGCCTGCTTGGCGGCCTTGAGCTTGGTGGACGGGAAGTCCATCGAACCCGAGCTGTCGACCATGATCACCTCGGCGCCGCGGGTGCTGCCGCGCGCACCGGTCGGCGCTCCGGAGGCCTGGATGTGCGCGACGGCGTGCACCTCGTGACCTCCCATCGGGAGGTAGGGGTTCTGGTTGACCTCGATGGTGAATTCGGGGGCGCCTGACATGAATCCGACTCCTTCGTTTCCGGGTCAGTCGTGGTCGGGTCCGCGCACCGGATCCCCGGGCGGGTTGAACGGGATCAGCGCGACGGTGATGTTGTCCGCGCCACCGTGGTCGAGCGCGAAGCCGGTGAGCAGACGCGCGGCGGCCAACGGCTGCTCGAGCGCGCCCGGCAGCACCATCGCCGCCAGCGTCGGCGCGACCGAGAGGTAGTTCCACAATCCGTCGCTGCACAACAGCAGGGCCCCGGGCCCGGTCGGCCGCAGGCTGGTCACCCTGGGCCGCACCTCGCCCGCGTCGGCGCCCAGCCAGGACACGATCGCGTGCGCACGCCGGTCCGCGTACGCCTCGGCTTCGGTCATCGCGCCGAGTGCGATCATCCGGGTCGCCCAGGAGTCGTCCTCGGTCAGCAGCGCGGAGGGGGTGCGCCGGACCGCGTCCGCGCCCTCGTCGGGCTCGTACGGCTCGCCGACCGCCCCACGAGGCAGCGTGCTCGCACCGGGCAGCGTGTCGTCGCCGTCCGCGGGGTCGTCCGCCCCGCCTGCCGGGTCGGCCAGCCAGTAGGCGCGGCTGTCGCCGACCCAGCCCACGGTGATCTCACCGGGTGTCATGATCGCCGAGACCAGGGTGCACGCGGGCGCGTTGCCCCCGTCCTCGGCGCCGGGCATCCGGGCCACCGCGCTCGCGGCGGCGGCCACCCCCGCGCTGGTCGCCTTGGCCGGTGCGCACCCCTCGATCAAGGTGGCGGCCATCGTCGCGCACGCGGTCTCGGCCGCGGTCGCGGACGCCTCGTCGGGTCGCGGCGAGGAGGACACCCCGTCGCACACCACCGCGACCACATGGTCGCTGCCGTCCGGCATCCGCAACACCCGCAGCGCGGCGGAGTCCTCGTTGCGGCGGTGCCGCAGGCCACGGTTGCTGACCATGGCCACCAGGCCGCCCAGGTCGCTCTCCACGTGATCGCGCGGGTTGAACGGCCGCCCGCACGCGTCGCACCACCCGTCCGAGCCGATCGTGGCGGTGCCGCACGCGGAACACACCGGGCCGTGCCCACTGGGCGCCACGACCCGCCGCGGCGGCGGGCGTTCGGCCACCGGCGGCACCGGGATGTCCAGGTCGTAACCACAGGACTCGCAGTACCGGTCGTCCGCGTCACCGGCGAGTCCACACGACGGACACGCCGCGCCCGCGGCCGTCGGCGGCTCGGGCGGGGCGATCTCGCTCCCGTCCGGGGCGCCTCCGGGCCCGGTCGCGTCCAGTCGTCCATATCCAGCCACTCTGATCACACCCACGTCCACGGTCGCACCTCGTTCGCCCGGTCGACGAGCGCGATGCGCTCCGCATGCGTCGTCACATGCCGGGCCAGATCGCGGTAACACTTTTCCAGGGCGAACCGCAGAGGCTTTTCCTTCAACTCGCTGCCGAGCACCTTGGCGGTTCCACCCAGGTCCCCGGTGCCCGAATTCCCACCCGTCGAGCCCGCCTTGACCCACTCCAGCGCCGTCTCCAGGAGTTCGACGGCGAGTCGATCGTGCGCCTCCCCCTCCAGGCGCAGCGCGCCGAGCCGATCGGAGGCCGCGGTCAGGTCGGGGCCCAACGCCTCGCCCGCGCCGCGCCCGCTGATCCGGGTGCGCAGCGCCGCGGTCTGCGCCGCGACATGGTTGGCCGAGGTGTCCGGCACGGTCTCCAGGGTGCGCACCGCGCCCGCCCGGTCGCCGGTGGCCAGTTGGCACCGGGCCAGTCCGAAGGCCGCCGCGACGTAGGCGCGGTCGGTGGCCCACACACCGCGATACTCGGCGGCGGCCTCGTTGTGCCGGCCCATCAACTCGCGGCACGCGCCGAGCGCGATCCGCGGCGCGGGCTCGCCGGGCAGCGCGCCGCGCACCCCGTCGAAGCACTCGTGGGCGCGGTCGAGGTCGTGCTCCGACAGGGCGGCCAGGCCCTCGAACCAGGGCAGCCGCCAGTCGTCGGCGTCCAGGTCGGCGAGGAACGCCCGGGCGCGCACCACGTCGCCCTGTTCGATGCACATCCGGACCAGCCGCAGCGTGCCCTCCGGCGAGGAAATGCCCGCGGCGGTGAGCGCGGAGAGCAGTTCGTCGGGGTCGGTGGTGGCGACGGTGGCCAGCAGGTTGGCGGCCGGGTCGGCGGCGTCCACCCGGGGCACCGGCAGCGCGCCGGCGATCACCGCCGGATCGGGCGCGGGTGCCAGCAGGCCCGGTTCGGTGTTGCGGGCGGCCACCTCGGCGTGCACGACCCGGGTCTCCGGGCCGAACAGGCCGGACACCCCCGGTCGCGGTTCGCCGGTGCGGATCGCCACCACCTCGCGCAGCACCGCGACGCACTGTTCGGCCATGTCCGCCGCGGAGGCGAAGCGCAGACTCGGATCGGGGTGCGTGGCACGCAGCAACAGCCGGTGGTACGACTCGAATTCGGTGAACAGCGGCACCTCGGACGGGGGCGGCAGGGCGGCCTTGTACTTGCGGGTGTACCCGGCGAAGTAGAAGCTGAGCACCGCCATCGTGCGGCCGATCGTGAACAGGTCCGATTCCACCGAGGGTTCGGCCCGTACGGTCTCGATCTCGGGTGCCTGGTAGCCGACCGTGCCGTAGGTGAACTTGCCCGGCCGGGCCAGGTCGGTCACCGCGCCGAGGTCGATCAGCTTGAGCTGGTCCTCGGTCTGGATCACGTTGTCCGGCTTGAAGTCGCAGTAGACCAGGTTCTGTTGGTGCAGGTAGCCGAACGCGGGCAGGATGTCGATGGCGTAGGCCAGCACCTGCTCGACGGGCAGTACGGCCTTGGGGTCGCTTTCGCGCATCGACTTGAGCCGGTCCATCAGCGACAGGCCGCCGACGTACTCCATCACCAGGTAGGTCTCGTCCTGGCCGGTGAGCGGGTCCGGGTGCTGCACGACGGTCTGGATGTGCACGATGTTGGCGTGCTGGATCTGGGTGAGGATGCGCTGCTCGGCCAGGGCCGCGGCGCGCGAGTCGGCATCGTCGCTGCCGAGCAGGCCCTTGAGCACGACCCACATGTTGTGCGCGGCGGTGTCCTGTGCGAGGTAGACCCAGCCGAAGCCGCCGCGGGCGAGACAGCCGATGATCCGGTACTGGCCGACCATGTCGTCGCGCTGGAGCTTGGGCGCGAACGAGAACGGTGTCCGGTCGCGCGGGCAGAACCCGTTCGCGACACCGGGCCGGCCGCCGCGACCGCGTCCGACCGGCTGGTCGCACTTGCGGCAGAAGCGCTTCTCCTCGGGGATCACCGGATTGCGGGCGAGCGCGGTCTCCGGGTTGCGGCGCGGCACGTTCGGCATCTCGACCAGACCGCCGCCGAGTCGCCGGCTGGTGCCGGTGCTGCCGGAGCGGCGCGAGCTGCGCCCGGAGGCGCTGCGCGCGGACGAGGAGCCCGCGGTGCCCGCCGTACCGGACACACCGGATCGGCCGCTCCGGTGCGGCTCGGACGCGGCCGGCACCGGGGCGCCGGCACCGAGCGGCTCCTGGCCGCATTCGGTGCAGTACCCGTCGTCGATCTCGCCCGGGCAAGGCGGACGATTGCACTTGGTCATCTCTGTTCCCCCTTGTCGTCCGCACGATCCTTGCGGTGCGCGGCGATCACCGCCTCCTGATAGCGGGTCACCACCCGTACCGCCACCTCTAGTTCACACGGTGCTCGCCACAACAACTCCTTGGCGTGGCTGTACAGCGACTCCAGCACGGCTTCCTCGCCGTGTCCGCCGCGCGCGGCCATCGCCCGGTAGGACTGCACCAGGCCGCGCAGTTCGTCGCGCCGGGCAAGCGGCGCCTCGATGTGCCCGCGCGTGGCCGCCAGTCGGTCCCTGGCGCCCTCGGCGTCGTTCTCCAGGGTGCTCAGCTCGCGCGAGACGCGTACCCAGTCGCCCTCGCCGCCGAGCACGGTGACCGCGGCCAACCGTTCCTTCAGCGTGGCCGCCCGCAGCGGTACCTCGGGCACCCGCTTGTCGCTGATCCGACCCAGGACGTGTGCACGCCGTCGGATGGTGTCGCCCTCCTGGTAGGTCAACTCGTCCAGCACTGCCGCGAGTCGGCGGATACGCTCGTCGAAGCGGCCGCGGACGACGAGCAGGTGCCGCACCGCGTCGGTGACCCGGCTCAGCTCCGCCTCGACGGCGGGCACGTCCACGGTGCCGATCCGACGCTCGTCCCCGGCGGTCAGCGCCAGCGGATCGCCCGCCACCAGGGTACGGGCCGTTTCCAGCAGGCGGCGGATCCGGTCCAACGCGGCGGTCTGTTCGGGCACCGCGTCCGGGCCGCCGAGTTCGGCGATCCGGGCCTCGGCGGCATCGATGCCCGCGTCCACCCGGTCCAGCGTGGGCACCAGGCGCGTCCACACCGCGTCGGCGGCCTCGACGATCGCGGTCACCTCGCTCCACGCCGGTGCCATGTCCACGACCAGCTCGGCCAGGCTCATCCGGCGCACGTGCATCGCCGGATCGGTCAGCCCTCGTCGGCCGATCGGCACGTCCCGCGCGGCCAGTTCGGCGGACTGTCCCAGCAGCAGGAAGGAGAGCTCCTCCAACTCGGCCCGCTGCGGCTTGCTCCGGCGCCCGCGCAGCCCGCGCACCCGGTCCAGGACCGCGCCGTACGCCTCGCGGTGTCCCCACAGCAGCGAGATCGCCCGACGGCCGCCCTCCCACTGCTCGGCGGTGCGTCCGGTCAGCGTGGCGCCTTCCAGGAGTTGTCGGCCCGGGTGGTTCTCCAACTCCATCAGGCCGGCGGTGATCCCGTCGTACTCGGCCTCGTGACGAGCCGTCAGTTCGTCGATCTCGTCGCGGCCGAGCACGCGGGGGGCTCGGTTCACGCGCTGTCCCGATATGCGGCGGGAGGAGGCTCGGGCACCTCGGACGACAGTGAGTCGCCCAGGTAGTCCCGGTACAGCTGCTTCCACCGGCCGTTCTGGCGCAGCCGCTCCAGCACCGCGTTGACGAATCGGACGAAGTCGGCACGGTCCTTGGCGATCGCCATGCCGTACGGCTCGAGCGTGAGGTTGGGCCCGACCACGACGGTGAAGATGCGATCCTGCGCCTGCAGGCCGGCCAGGATCGTGTCGTCGGTGGTGATCGCGTCCGCCTGGCCCTGTTGGAGCAGCACCAGACAGCCCGCCCACGTGTCGCTCTCGACCACCTTCGTCTGCGGCGCCTCGGCACGCAGCAGGCCGATCGAGGTGGAACCGGGCACCGAGCACACCCGCATGCCGCGCGGCAGCGCCGCCAGGCCGCCGGCGTAGTCGGCGCGGTCGGCGACGCCGTCCCGTTGCACCAACAACCGCTGGCCGGCCGTGAAGTAGACCGAGGAGAACTCCACGCTCTGCCGGCGCTGACAGTTGATCGTCATGGTCTCGGCGATGATGTCCACGTCGCCGCGCGCGATCGCGATCGTGCGGTCCTCGTTGCGCACGACCCGGAACTGGATCCGGTTGGGGCCGGCGTCGCCGAAGATCGCCTTGGCCACCTCGCGCAGCAGGTCGATGTCGAAGCCGCGGAGCGCGTTGGTCCGCGGGTCCACGAAGCCGAACGGGAAGCTGCTCTGGTCGATGCCGGCGATCAGGAAGCCGCGCCTGCGGAGCGTGTCCATGGTGCTGCCGGCGGGCAACGCGGTCGGCGCCGGCAGGGCGCCGTTCGGGCGCAGGCTCGCGGTGACGTTCGGGCAGGACTGATCGGGACCGGGGGCCGCCCGGGGCGCCGGTGGCGCGGCGGCGGGTCGGACCGGCTGCCGGGTGCTCTGCTCGCCCACCCCGGCGGCGCAGCCGGCGACGGTCAGTGCGAGGGCGCATACCGCTGCGGGCAGCGCGATGCGGATGGTCATGGCCGGTTGTACCTCCCGACCTCACGACGGACTCCGTCCACGGTCGCGGCGGCGGCGAGCAGTGCCAGGACGCCCAGGCCGACGTCGAGGTTGTGCAGCGCATCGCGGCCCGAGGCCACCGAGTTCTCGAAGTCCTTCTGGTCCTTGGCGACCGCGGCGCGCAACGCCTCGTCGATCCGGGTGAAGGCCACCCCCGAGGCGCCGTCGGCCTTGGTCACCCGGGCGACGGCCTGCTCGAACTCGCCGTTCTTGTAGAGGGTGGCGACGTCCGCGTGGGCCTTCCTCCAGTCGCCGGCGGCGGCCTGCGCGGCCTTGACCCGCTCCCGGGTGACCGGGTCCGCGGCGGCGGCCCGCTCGGCCAGGGCCAACATGCCGACCACCGCGGGTCGACCGTTGTCGGCCGGGACGCCGGCCAGCCGACCGAACACGTCCTTGAAGTCGTCCTCGTACTGACCGTTGTCGCTGCCGCGCATGACCAGGGTCAGGCTCTCGTCGCCGTGTGCCTGCAGGGCCAGGAAGCGGGCCTGGGCGAGCGTCTCGACCGGTCCCCATCCGTCGCTGCGGCTGCGGTCGAGGTCGCTGCGCGAGGAGTCGGTGCCCACCCACAACCACCCGATGGACACCAGCGTGGCCAGACCGGCGATCGCCAGGCCGATGTTGATCCGGCGGTGCGTGCGCCGCGCGAAGAACCACAGGGCGGCGCCGAAGGACGCCAGGCTGACCAGGAGCAGGGCCAGCGGCACCCACGGGGTCGAGGCGGCGTCGCGGTGGTCGTCGGCCAGGCGCTTCTCGGCCATCTCGTGCAGCGCGGTGGCGGCGGGCAGGATCTTGGCGCGCATCACGTTCTTGGAGGCGGAGCGCAGGTACGCGGCGCCGACCGTGTTGCCCTGCCGGGTCTCGGCGCGGGCGCGCTCGACCAGCCGGGCGTACTCGGGCAATTGCACACCGATCACGGTGAGTTGTTCGGCCACCTTGCCGGAGGCACCCGCGGCGGTCGCCTGGATCAGGGTGCTCGACGCGGTGTCGATCGCCTGCTGGTAGCGCCGCCGCACGTCCGCCGACTCGACGCCGCCTTCGAGCAGCCCGGCCGCGGCGGTCGCGTCGGCATCGGCGAGGGCCCCATAGATCTCCTGGGTCTTGACGCCGAGCGGTTCGCTGCCGGTGGCCACCGCCTTGGCCGCGTCCGCGCGCTGCCCCACCGCCAGCACCGCGAACAGGCCCGCCAGCAAACTGATCAGCACCAGCACCACGCCGGTGGTGAGCATCAGGCCCGGGGTCGTGCCACCGACCCGCACGAGTCGGCGCACGGATATGTTCCGGGATCGAAACAGCCCGTTCGAACGGCCTGTGCCCCGTGCGGGCACTCCCGGGCCCGGTGCCTGCGAAATCGGAACGGCTGCCGCCAACGCTCTGCCTCCCCCACCTGTCGCGTGTGCCCCTTGTCGGTCCCCCGACCCACGTCCGCCGACCGTCGATGTGCCCGGCGAACGGCCCTACCCCGAAGTTATCGCGAGCGTGTGGCGGCTCCCGATGGTCTTCCCTCGTTCTCCCCGCAAGGACCCTCGGGCCAGGACATTACCGCTGCCCGGGCCCGGGACGGTCGCGGCACCGTGTCAGTTCGGTGCCGGCGGTGCCGGCCGGGTGTGCGCGGGATATCAGCGGGTGGATCGAGGCTGATGTGCAACGGACGACGAACAGACGTCGCCGCCGACGACGAACACCCGACGGGGAGCAACCCGATGACTTACGCGATCGAGACCGAGGGCCTGGTCAAGCGGTACGGCACGACCACCGCGTTGGCCGGGGTCGATCTACAGGCCGAGACCGGTACCGTGCTGGGCCTGCTGGGCCCCAACGGTGCGGGCAAGACCACCATGGTCCGCGCGCTGGCCACGTTGATCACGCCGGACGCGGGCGTCGCCCGGGTGGGTGGGTTCGACACGGTCCGGCAGGCGCACGAGGTGCGCGGGCTGATCGGGTTGACCGGGCAGTACGCGTCGGTGGACGAGGAGATGACCGGTTTCGAGAATCTGCTCCTGCTCGGCCGGCTGTTGAACCTGTCCCGCGGCGAAGCGAAGGCGCGGGCCCGCGAATTGCTCGCCCGCTTCGAGCTGACCGAGGCCGGCGGCCGGACACCGGACACCTATTCGGGCGGTATGCGTCGTCGCCTCGACCTGGCCGCCTCGCTCGTCGGACGTCCCGCGTTCCTCTACCTGGACGAGCCGACCACCGGACTCGACCCGCGCAGTCGGGGCGACGTGTGGCAGATGGTGCGCGAGCTGGTCCGCGACGAGGGCGTGACCGTGCTGCTGACCACGCAGTATCTGGACGAGGCCGATCATCTGGCGAGCGACATCGTGGTGATCGACCACGGCCGGGTGATCGCACAAGGCACCTCGGACCAGCTCAAGGCCCAGGTCGGCGGTCAGAGTCTGGAGGTCCGTCCGGCCGACCCGGCCCGAACGCCCGATGTGGTCGCGTTGCTGCGCGAACTCACCGGTCGGGAGCCGATCGTGGAGAGCGAGCGCGGTCAGGTCACCGTGGCGGTCTCGGACGAGGACCTGTTGCCGATCGTGGTCCGCCGACTCGACGAGGCGGGTATCCGGGCCACCGAGTTCGCGCTGCGCCTGCCCAGCCTGGACGAGGTGTTCATGACCGTCACCGGGCACCGCAGCCAGGATTCGACCGAGCGCGACGAAGGGTCGGCCGACCGGAAGAAGGCGGCATGAACGACCTCCCGGATCTGTACGGCACCCGGGTGCTGCCGCTGCTCGCCGTCCTCCTGCTGACCATCTCCCACCTGGCCCTCGTCCTAGGAGCCTCCCGATGACCACCACCACCGTCCGTCCCACCGAGGGCACGCCCACGCGCAAGCCCGGCCCGGCCGCTCACGTGCCGCACCGCAACGACGCGAGCGCGCTGGTGCGGCACACGCTCACCCTCACCTGGCGCAGCCTGGTGAAATTGAAGAAGCAGGGCGAACAACTGATCGACCTGACGCTTCAGCCCATCCTGTTCCTCGTGATGTTCGTGTACCTCTTCGGCGGTGCGATCGAGGGCAGCACGCACGACTACCTGCAGTTCGTGCTGCCGGGCGTCCTGGTGCAGACCGTGGTGTTCGCCTCGGTGGGCACCGGCGTCGGCCTGTGCACCGACATGTCCACGGGTGTGTTCGACCGTTTCCGCAGTCTGCCGATATCGCGGATCGCACCGCTTGCCGGCACCGTGCTCGGTGACGTGCTGCGTTTCCTGGTGGCCGTCGGGTCGGTGTTCGTGTTCGGCACGATCATCGGCTTCCGATTCCAGACCAACGTGTTCGCGGTGGCCGCCGCGGTCGGTCTGGTGCTGCTGTTCGCGTTCGCCTTCTGCTGGGTCGTGGCGCTGCTCGGAGTGACCATGAAGCAGCCGCGCAGCGTACAGGGCGTCTCGTTCCTGATGATGTTTCCGCTGACCTTCGGCTCGAACCTGTTCGCCAAGACCTCGACGATGCCGGGGTGGCTGCAGGCGTGGGTCAAGGTCAACCCGATCACCGAGGTGACCAACGCCTCGCGCGGGCTGCTCACCGGCGGGCCGGTGGCCCATCACGCGACCGTGGCGGTGATCTGGGCGTTCGCTCTGATGCTGGTCTTCATCCCGCTGACCCTGCGGCAGTACAACCGCCGGGTCTGACGCCCGATGCCCGCCCGCGTCGAGCGGGCTTCGGGTCGCCCGCTCGCAAGTCGCCCGGACCGCCCCGGCACCTCACGGTGTCGGGGCCGCGGGCGGTTCCGGCTTGATCAGCTCGATCGCCTCGGCCAGGCTCAACGCCGAGCCGATCGCCCTGACCCGGGCGAACTCCTCGGCGCCCATCTGCGTTTCGAGTTCGCGACGGACCCGGTCGGCGTCGATGTCGCCCAGATCGGGGTGGCCGCGCACCACCTGCGCCGCGCCCAGCAATATCGCCGCGCGTTCGAACTCGCCGACGGCCAGGGCCAGTGCGGCGAAGCCCTCGACACACAAGCCGAGCACCGGCATGTCCTGACCCTCCATCGCGTACGGGACCGCCGCCTCGAAGTGCAACCGGGCGGTATCGAGGTCACCGCGCCCACACGCGACGTGCGCGCGGCCGATGTGCAGGCTTCCGGTCAGCTGCGGGGGCAGCAGCCGCGCATTCGGCAACGCCGCGAAAGCGCTCTCGTAGCGGCGTTCGGCCTCGTCGAAATCGCCGACGAAGCGCGCCAGTTCGCCGAGCCCGAGTTCGCCGAACAGGTGCGACAACGGCGTCACGTGCGTCTCGACGCGCTGGTTGAGATCGACCATCACCTGCCGGGCGCGGTCGATGTCGCCGGCCCGGGCGTGGATCATGCCCCGCCGGAGCATGAGTTGCGGGATCTCGTCCTCCGCCTGAAGCTCGCGCAACAGTTCCAGCGCCTCGTCCACGGCGGCCAACGCGCCGTCGAAGTCGGAGATGAACATCAACAGTTCGGCCAGTCCCGAGATCGCGGAGGCGCGTCCCCAGCGGTCACCCATGGCGTTGAAGCGGTCCCGGGCGTCGGTCAGGAAGCTGACCGCTTCCTCCGGGTGACCGAGATTGACCGCGAAATGCCCGCGCATCAGCCGGGCCATCGCCTGGGTCCACTCGTCGCCGAGCGCGTCGGCCTCGATCAGCGACTCGCTCAGTGCCGCGTTGTCCTGACGCACCACCGCGGCCAGCATCTCGACGAACACCGGCAGCACCGGCTTCACATTTGCGCCCAGTCGCCGGATGATCAGCCGAGCCCGGGCGTAGGCGCGGACGGCGTCCCATCGTTCGCCGGCCGAGAAGGAGTGCAGCGCGTGGAAGGCGAGCGCGCCGGCGAGCTTGTCCAGCGGCACGGGGCCGGGAATCGCGAGGCCCTCGTGGCCCCACGCCTGTGCCTCGCCGTGGTTGCCGCGCATCGCCCAGAACCAGGACAGCGCGTCGATCAGCCGGACCGCCAGTTCCGCGTCCTTGTGGTCCACCGCGTAGCGCAGCACCACCGCCAGGTTGTCGTGCTCGGCGGCGAGCCGGTTGATCGCGTCGATCTGCCCGGGCCCGCGCAGCCGGGCGTCCGCCTCCTCCGCGTAGCGGGTGAACCACTGCGCGTGCCGGCCGGCGGTCGCCTGCGTCTCGCCCGCGTCGGCCAGCCGCTCGCTCGCATACGCCTGGATCGTCTCCAGCAACCGGTAGCGGGTCTCGGTGGTGCCGATCACGTCCACCAGCGACTTGTCCACCAGTCCGGCCAGCAGGTCCAGCACGTCGGCCGCGGCGAAGTCCACCCCGGGCAGCACCGCCTCGGCGGCCTCCAGCGTGGTGCCGCCGGCAAACACCGACAGCCTGCGCAGCGCGACCCGCTCACGCTTTTCCAGCAGGTCCCAGCTCCACTCCACGACCGCGCGCAGTGTCTGGTGTCGCGGCAGCGCGGTCCGACTCCCGCCGGTCAGCAACCGGAACCGGTCGTCCAGCCGGCAGGCGATCTGGGTGGGGGTGAGCGAGCGGGTGCGGGCGGCGGCGAGTTCGATGGCGAGCGGTTGTCCGTCCAGACGCCGGCAGATCTCGGCGACCGCGCCGATCGTGTCGGCGTCGATCACCAGGCCCGGGCGGACCGCGCGGGCTCGATCGGCGAACAACCGCACCGACGCGTAGGCCATGCCCTCGGCCGCGCCGACGCCCACCGGCGGCAGCGCGAGTGGGCCCAGCGGGCACAACATCTCGCCGTCGATGCCCAGCGGTTCGCGGCTGGTGGCCAGGATCCGCAGGGCGGGCGTGCGGGCGAGCAACCGGCCGGCGAGGGCCGCCGCGGCGGCGATCAGGTGCTCGCAGTTGTCCAGGATCAACACGCTGGGTCGACCGGCGAGCAGTTCGACGATCCGGTCCACGATGTCCCGACCGGAGCCGGGCACGTGCGTGTCCAGCAGTCCCACCTCACGCCGCCCGAGTGCGGTCAGCACCGCCTGCGGGAGATCCAACGGGTCGAGTACGGGCGCGAGTTCGACGAACCAGACGCCGCCGTCCACGCCTTCGCCACGAGCCGCGATCCGGGCGCCGGTCTCGGTGCTCAGCCGGGTCTTGCCCGCCCCGCCCGGACCCACCACGGTGACCAGGCGCGACTCGTCGAGCAGTCGGTCGACCCGGACCACCTCGTCCTCGCGCCCGACGAAGGTGGTCAGCCGCGCGGGCAGGTTGCCCGGCGCCGGGCGGGTGGCGGCCGAGACCCGGTCGGCGGACGGCGCGGCCGGGGTCGCCGGGCGCGGATCGCCGCCGCGCAGCACCGCGAGGTAGGCGGCCTCCAGCTCCGGCGAGGGGTCGATACCCAGTTCGTCCGCAAGCCGCTCGCGCAGGTCCTGATAAAGCGTCAGCGCATCGGCCCGGCGGCCCTCTTCGTGCAGCGTGCGGATCAGCAGTGCGGACAACCGCTCGCGCAGCGGGTGCTCCCGGGTCAGCTGTTCCAGCTCGGCGGCCAGGCCCCGGCTGCGGCCGAGCGTCAGTTGAGCCTGGGCCCGGTCCTCGATCGCGCCGAGCCGCTGCTCGGCCAGCCGGGCGGCGGGACCGATCGCGAACGAGGCGTCGGCGGCGTCGGCCAGCGCCGGGCCCCGCCACAGCGCGAGCGCACGGCCCAGGGTCTCGGCGGCGCCCGCCGGGTCGCGCTCGCCCAGCTGCCGACGACCGCGGACGGCGAGCGTGCCGAACACGTGCGCGTCCACGTCCTCGGGCCGGATGCGGAGCAGGTAGCCGGCCGGTCCCGAGTCGAGTTCGACGGGCAACTGCCGGCGCAGCCGGGAGATCAACGACTGCAACGCATTGCCCGCCCCCGCGGGTGGCTCGTCGCCCCACACGGCCGCGATCAGCCGATCCGCGGAGACCGGCCTGCCGGGGTCCAGCGCAAGCCGGATCAGCAGCGCACGCAGTCGCGCGCCGCCGATCGTCACGGATCGACCTTCGTCGTCCCACGCCTGGAGTGGGCCAAGCACCGAGATCTGCACCCCACCACTCTTCCACCCCGATGCGCTGCCGGAGCGAGCCGCAGCAGCGCACGGAGTGAAGTAGGGGGTCGGCGACGGAGAGTTGCGCTTTGGGAGCGCCCCGGGGCACGGGAACCCGGGACGATCATCGGGAGAATTCACTCTTTCGTGGGATTGATTCCCACTCTTGGGAGTGAGGAGCGCGAACAATCAACCGTTCGGTATCGGAACGGACTCGACTCAGGCGCCGATCCCACCGATAAAGGTCTGCCACGCACCGGCTTCCATCTGGAGCACCGGACCGGCGGCAACTTTCGAGTCGCGCACCAGGACCGCACTCGCGACGGGGGCCGTCTCGACGCAATTGCTGGTGGCGCCACTGTAAGTGCTCCGCCGCCAAGCGTGGCCGGCGAAAGCGCTGTGACCTGCGGCTTTGAGGTCTTCTTGGGAATCTGCGGTGATCCTCGGGGAATCGAACCGGAAATGCGCACCCGGGTTTGTGTTGCTCAAGACAATTCCTTTGCTGCGAGCTCGATCATGGACAAGGATTCACCGTACGACAGCGCCGAAGCGCGGATGTCCTCAAACAAACGCTCATAGACACTGACGTGTTCGGGCTCCTCCAGATAGAGGCTACTCGTATGCGTGTCGAGTACGACCACATCCAGATCGGAAAGCGCGGGGAATCCGATGATCGCGAATGAACCCTCGATCGCGGGGTGTGCGCCCGCCGAGAACGGGAGGATCTGCAGCCGCACGTGCGGCCGGGCGGCGGCGGCCATCAGGTGCTCCAGCTGGGCCCGCATCGTCTCCCGGCCGCCCACCACGGTGCGCAGCACGGACTCCGAGATCACCACGGTGAGCCGGAACGTGGCCTCGCCGTGCGGCCCGACCCGATCCAGCACCGCCTGCCGCTCCTGCCGGACCCGGACCAGCATGTCCACCTGCTCGGCGGACATGTCCTCGCGGACCGCGGCGATCACCGCCCGGACGTAGTCCGGCGTCTGCAACAGGCCGGGAATGAGCGAGAGTTCGAATCCGCGCATACCCGAGGCCTCGGCCTCCAGGCTGAGCAGTTCGGCGTAGGAGCTGGGCAGGATCGACGAATAGCTGTGCCACCAGCCGCGCTTCTTGGCCTCGCGCGCCAGGGTGAGCAGCGAATCCCGCTCCTGCTCGTCCTCGACCCGGTACAGATCCAGCAGGATCCGCAGGTCCACCGGTCGTACCCCGCTGCGGCCCAATTCGATCCGACTGACCTTGGAATCCGAGCACTCCAGGCGCACGGCGACATCTTCGAGGCTCAGGCCGCGCGCTTCGCGCAACCGGCGCAGCTCGGTCCCGAGCCTGCGCTGCCGAACGGTCGGATTGGGCGCCATGGCCACGCCGCACCTCCACTTACACGCTGTTCACGCACCGAACCGGAACGTCGGCGCGTCCGATCGGGGGACAGTGTGCCCTACTGCGGGTGGAAGTGTGGTTACTACCGGAAACTTCCCGTCGGTCCAAGAGTGGGAGTTGCACACTCATTCAGGACCGGGCACGCTCCATGCCGGCCATGACTTACTGTTGTCCACGGGTCGCTCTGGGTGCATGCCCCGGATCGTGCGACCCCCTGCCGCACGTCCGGAGGTCGACATGCCGGTGATGGCGGAGGACGTCCGTCACTATTGCGTTCAGCTCGCCGCCTCGACCCTGGGGGTCGGCCGAGTCCGCCGGGCCACCGGCAAGGTCCTGCACGACTGGGGCCTGGCCGAGTTGGTCGACGTCGCGGAGGTACTGCTGACCGAACTGCTGACCAACGTGCTCGTCCACGTCGGGCCCGGGGCCTGGCACGCGCTGACCCTGCTGCACGACGGCGACCTGCTGCGGGTGGAGGTGCGCGACTCGTCACCGCGCATGCCGGTCGCCCGGGTCGGCGAGTGGGACGAGGAGTCGGGGCGGGGCCTGCGGATGATCGAGGGCCTGGCGCACGCGTGGGGTGCCGATCGTCTCCCGCCGGGCAAGGTGGTCTGGTTCACCCTGCCGGACACCGTGTGCCCGACCCGCTGCGAACGACTCCGGGTGAGCGACGCGGTGTGAGCGCCTTCGTGTGACCGCCTTCGTGCGAACCACGCCGGGTGACCGGACCCCGCGCACGGCGACATCGGGTGCCCGAACTCCGCGCCACCCGCGGCCCGGCGGTCCGTCAGCCGCCGGACGGCCGGGCCGCCGCCGAACCGGCGGAGGTCGGACCGGTTCCGTCCGGGCCGCTTCCGTGCGGCTCGCCTCCGTGCGCGCCGGCGTCCGCGGCCTCCGCGAGCAGGCATTCCTCGGCGAAGGCCAGCACGCGCAGGTGATAGGCGCGTGCGGCGTGATGCAGGCTGATGTTGTGCCCGACACCGCGTTGCACATGGGTCTCCACCCACCGCGCGCCGACGAGCAACTCGCGTGCCTCGGCCGGCACTTCGGGACCGGCCGGTTGGGATCTCTCGAACTCCGCCACGGTCCAGTGCACCGGCGACACCACCCGCGCCAACACCCCGGGCAGGGTGTACGGGCTCTGTCGCACGTCGACGAACTCGGCCATCGGCACCGGGGCCGCCACCCGGCCGGCCCTGGTGAGCAGGGCCGGATCGTAGGAGCCGGCCGGCCCGAAGAAGGTGTCCGGCGTGCCGCCGCCCGCCGACGGCACGAACGCACCCTCGGTGGGGACCGTGGCGAACTCGGCCAGCCGCTCGGGGGTGTACCGCAGCGGCGCACCGCCGACCGCGACCCCGAGCAGGTCCCGGCCGCGCTTGTCGGCCGCCATCCGCAACGCCACGAGCGCGCCCATCGAGTGCGCCGCGAGGAAGACCGGCAGCGGACCCGACCCGTCCGGCTCGGCCCCGACCGCGGCCTCGCCGAGTTCGTCGAGCAGCGCGAACAGCACGTCCGCCTGCGCGTCCAGACCCTGTCGCTCCCGGGCCAGGCCCACGGACGCGCCGTAGCCGGGTCGGTCGATCGCCAGGACCGTCCAACCGAGCGCCGCGCCCAGCAGGAGCAGCGAGCCCTCGGCCGCGCCGTCGCGGTGCCAGTAGGCGGCGCGCGAGCCGCCGCCGTGGATCGCGAGCAGCAGTCCGCGCACGCGTACGCCGGGTTCGGGGCGGGCGAGCAGACCCGACAGGGTCATGCCCGCGATGTCATAGCCAACGTTCTCGACCCGGCCGGGCATGGTGCTGACCTCCACGTGCGATTGCCCACTGATGAGACCACATCGCCCCGCGGGTCATTGACGGGGTATCGACCCCGGCCAACAATGTAACGGTGTAACAGAGACGTGGTCGGAGTACTGAATCTCCCCATTCCGGACATCTCCCAGACATCGGAGTCACTCCTTGAAGCACCAGGACGTGGTCGCCACCGGGCGACGCATCATCGAGCACATCACCAACCGCACGCTCGACCTGGGCACGGCGCCCGCCGTCCTGGACGGCTCGTGCTTCACCGATCCGCAACGGCATGCCCACGAGCGCGAGGTGCTGTTCCGCCGCACCCCGCAGGTGATCGGATGGGCCGGCGAGGTGGCCGAGCCGGGCGACTTCATCGCGCGCGACGTGGACGGCGTACCGGTCCTGGTGACCCGGGACCGGGACGGCGAACTGCACGCGTTCCTGGACGCGTGCACGCACCGGGGCATGCGGGTCAGCCGGGACGCCCCGGAGACAGCGGGCCTGTCCGGCACGGGCTGTGGCAGCGCGCAACGTTTCCGCTGCGGCTATCACGGCTGGACCTTCGGCAATGACGGCGAACTGACCGGACTGCCCTCGCGTCCGCAGTTCCCGGGCATCGACCCGGCGAAGTTCGGCCTGCGCGCGCTGCCGGTCGCGCTGTCCGCCGGCCTGGTCGTGGTCGGGTTGCGCCCGGACGTCGAGGTCGCCGGCGCGCTGGACGAACTGGAGGACGCCTACGCGGGTTTCCCGTACCACCGCACGCGTGCGGTGGTCAGCGAACGGTTCGACCTGGCCTGCAACTGGAAGCTCTCGGTCGACATCAACGTCGAGGCGTACCACGTGCCGTTCCTGCACACCGCGACGATCAACGGCATCGTGCTCAACCACGGCATCGTCGACACGTGGGGCCCGCACACCCGGTTCGCCGTCCCGATCGTGGGTTTCGAGCAACTCGCCGAGGTGCCCGAGGAGTCCTGGCCCGCGCGGCTGCCGATGGTCAACGTGCAGACCGTGCTGCCGTCCACCGTGCTGATCGAGAGCCCACTGAGCACCACGATGTTGCGGATCTACCCGGGCGACCGGCCGAACCGCTCGATCGTCCACATGACCGAGGGCACCTGGGAGCCGCTGGACGAGAGCAGCATCGCCATGGCCCGGGCCAACCACGAGACCAACAAGCGGGTGCTGGTGACCGAGGACTTCCCCGGCGCCGAGTCGTGTCAGCGCGGCTTCGACGCGGGTCTGCCGAGCATGGTCGCGGGCATGGGCGAGTCGGCGGTCGCGCACTGGCACCGGGTGTGGGACGAGGCACTCGCCTCGGCGGGGTACTGAGCGCCCCGCCGGCGGCCGCGGACGGCGGGGCGGGCGGGTCCGGTCCGCAGCCGGGTTATGATCGTCCTGCTCGCGAAACGCTGTGCGGTTCGCGAAGGAGGCGCCTTTGGCCGGGCGCCTCCTTTTCTTTGCCCGGATCCGGTCGCGCTCCTTGTCCGGGTCCCGTCGCGTCCGCCCCGTCCGGGTCCGGTCCGGCCCGGTGACCGAGCCGGTCGCGCACCGGCGTGGACCCGGGTCCGTTCCGCCCGGTGTGGCCCCGGGCCGGGCCGAAGGCCGTGTCCGGGCACCGCCGCGGCCGTCCCGGACGCCTCGGACATCCCTCCCGCATCGCCCGGAGGAACCGTTTCCGGATCGTATTTCCGCGCTCTATCCGTGCCGCCGCCCAGGTCCTACTCTGCTCTCCAGCAAGCACGTCGACAGGTCCCGGAAGGGCGTGGGCGATGCCCGGAGTGCGGACGCTCGGTGAGGTGCTCGACCACGACGGCCCGCTTGCGGAGGGGCCGCTGCGCGAGGTCGCGGCGGGAATCGCCGACGCCCTCGCCCGAGTGCACGCGATCGGACTCGTGCACGGTCGGCTGGGCCCGGACCAGGTGCTGATCACCCCGTACGGGCCGCGGGTGACCGGTTTCGCCGGCCGCACCGACGCGGAAGGCGGCGGCGATCCCTCGGAGGACGTGTACGCGTTCGGCACGCTGATCACCCTCGCCGGCGGCGGCACGCCCTCCGCCGAGTTGAGCCCGCTGCTCCGGCGCTGCCTCGACCCCGACCCGGGGCAGCGCCCGACCGCGGTGGACGTCGATCGGGTGTTGACCCCGAGGGCGATGGTCCTGGTGCCGCCGGCCGCCCCCGTCGAGGAGGCCGCCGACGTGCCGCAGGCGGTCCGCGCCGAGGATCCGCCGACCGGTCGCGGGCTGACCCGGCGCCGGTTGCTGATCGCGGGCGGGTTCGCGGTCACCGCGGCGACGGTGACCTCGGCCGGCGTCGCCTTCGCCCGGTTCGCCGACCGGGGTCGGCCCCGACCCAAGGCGCGGTGGCGGCGTGCGGTGGAGGGTCGGGTGACCACGCTTCAGGTCTTCGACAACGTCGCGTACTGCACGACCACGGAGAACGTGGTCATGGCGCTGGGCACCGAGACCGGGGTCGCGCTGTGGACCGCGCGCACCGAATCGATGGTGTGGTCCGAGCCGGTGGTCTCCGGGACCGCCGTGTACCTGGGCTGTGTGGCCGGGCAGCTCTGCGCGCTCGACCCGGGCAGCGGCGAACGCAGGTGGCAGCAGTACGCCGGCGATCAGATCCTCGGCGCACCGGTCGTGCTCGGCTCGTCCCTGGTGGTCGGCACCCGGGACGACCGGGTACTCGGCTTCGACATGACGCAGGGCGCGCACCGATGGGAGTGGTCCGAGCCGCAGGCGCGCGGCGGGGTGATGCCGGCGGTCTTCGCACACGGCGCCGGCGACGCGGTGTACCTGACCTACAACGACGGCACGGTGAGTGCGATCGCGCCCGAGCGCAAGGAGCCCCGCTGGAGGATCCACCTCGCCTCGCCGATCACCCGCCCACCGCATGTGATCCGTGACCTGGTGTACGTGGTGACCGGGTTCACCCTGGTCGCGCTGAACAGCGCAACCGGCGACATAGTGTGGCGCTTCCGCGGCACGCCCGACCTGACCGCCCCGGTGGTGGCGCAGGACATCGTCTACACCACCGACGTCGGCACGCTGTACGCGCTGGACGCACACAGCGGCGCGGAGCGCTGGCGACAGAGCACCGGCGCCAGTGTGCCCAGCCCGGTGGCCCTGGTGAACGGCACCGCCTACGCCGGCGGCACCGACGAACTGCACGCCTTCGACGCGGAGTCGGGCCGGCGGTACTGGACGCACGCGCTGCCGACCTACCTGACCGCGGCTCCCGCGGGCACCGACGAGGTGCTGTTGCTGGGCACGGCCGGCTCCGAACTGGTCGCCCTGGAAACCTGATCCGCCGGGATCGGTGCCGCCGCCAGGGCGCGCCGAGCGGCCATCGCGTCGCGCGCCGTCACGGTCACGAGTCGGCCGCCGCCGGCCGGATCGCACACCGCGCGCCCGGGGGCGCTCGGCAGCCGGTCGGGCGGGGCGGGCAGGGTCAGCCGGGAGGCCACCACCGTCCCGCCCGCGGTGCCGGCCGGACCGCGCCAGCCCGGGTGCGCGGCGGGTCCGTAGGCGCTCTGCTGGCGCAGCACCGGGCGCCCGCCCACGACCACGTCCCAGCGCGAGCGCACGTCGCCGCAGGGCTCGCCGGCACGTCCCAGGACCAGCGTCTCCTGGACGAACAGGCGTGCGTCCGAGGCCGGTTCGGCCCGTACGTGGGTATGGAAGGTGGCCCGCGCGGCCACCACGACCGGCTCCGGCAGCCACTCCAGCAGGCCGCCGGGGCCGATCACCAGGTCCACCCGCTGCCGGGCCGGGGTGCCGTCGCCGATCAGGATCACCGCCGCGGCGACCGTGCGCACCCGCAGCCGCGCGCCGGCTCCCACCTCGACGCGCAGCATCAGATCGTCGCCGCCGATCGGTCCCGCCGCGCCGCCGACGAACACCACTTCGGCGGTGTCTCCCGGGGCGGACACCTCGCGCGGCAGCAGCGGCACCTGTCCGCGCAGCTCGGCCAACACCGTACGGCCGTACCGAAGTTCCGCGCGGACCACGGCGGTTGCCCTCACCCGGCGGCCGATCCCACGGTCGGCGCGAGCGGGGCCGAGGCCGGGACCGGGCCCGTCGCCGGGGTCGAGCCCGCGACCGAGTCCGAGGCCGGCGCCGAGCCCGCGACCGGAACCGCGGTACCGGCCTGCCACGCGGCGATCTGGGCGAGCACCCATGCGGCGACCACATCCGCGCCCGGGCTCTCGCGCAGCGACAGGAAGGCCACGGGGGTGCCCGGCCGCATCCGGGCCGCGTCGCGGTCCATCACCGTCAGGTCGGCGCCGATCTGCGGGGCGATGTCGGTCTTGTTGATCACCAGCAGGTCGGAACGGGTCACCCCGGGGCCGCCCTTGCGCGGGACCTTGTCGCCGCCGGAGACGTCGATGACGAACATCTGCACGTCGGCCAGTCCTCGGCTGAAGGTCATGGTCAGGTTGTCGCCGCCGGATTCGATGATCACCAGGTCCAGGTCCGGATGTGCCGCCTCCAGGTCCTCGACCGCGTCCAGGTTGCCGCTGATGTCGTCGCGCACGGCGGTGTGCGGGCAACAACCGGTCTGCACGGCGGCGATCCGGTCGACCGCCAACACCCCCGCGGCACGCAGGAAGTCGGCGTCCTCGGTGGTGTAGATGTCGTTGGTGACCACCGCGAGCGAGAAGCGGTCGGCGAGGACCCGGCACAGCGCGGCGACCAGCGCCGTCTTGCCGGATCCCACCGGCCCGCCGATGCCGATCCGCAGCGCTCGCGAGCCGGGCACGGCGGGCGCCGGCGAAGTGTGCGTGCGGGTACCGCCGTTGCCGGGGCTGTGGTCAAGATGCAAAGTGGACGACCTCCTCGTGGACGTGCAGTTCGGCGCAGACGTCGAGTCCGACCGAGGACCAGCACGGCAACCGCTCCCAGTCCCCGTCGGCGAACACGGTGCGTGCCGCGTCGGCTGCCTCCGCGGCGACCTGATCGCAGTGCCCGGCCATTTCGGCGAGCACCACGGTGACCGAGATCGGGTCGAAGGACAGCAGTTTGACCGCCGCCGAGGCGGGCCCGTTGACCACGTTGGTGGCGGCGAGCACGGCCGCCTCGCGCTCGTCGAGCCGGGCCCGGGTGGCCGCGGCGCCGAGCACTATCGCGTGGTGCGGCGAAACGCCCAGCGCGGCCCAGGGTTCGGTGGGCCAGGCCGCCTTGGCCACCCGGCGCAGCGACCTGCCCTGTGCGCGCGAGGCGGCCCGGGCGGGCGCGGAGGCGGTCCGCGCGTCGAGTTCGGCGTCGAGCTCGGCCCAGGGGGCGACCTCGGGCATCGTGTACGGGCCCGCGGTCAGCGCGGCGACGGCGGCGAAGGCCGCCTGCACCGCGCCGGTGCCGTAGAGCTTGCCGAGCAGGAATTCGGTGAGTGTGTCGAGGTCGTGCACCTCGCCCCGCAGGACGGCGTTCTCCAGGCCGCCCGAGTGCGCGTAGCCTCCGGCCGGCAGCCGGGAGTCCCCGAGGAGGAGAAGTCCAGCACCCATGAGTACCACCTCTTACTGGTCGTAACGTGTCGATGTCGGTCCTGGCCGGTCACCGCAGTCACAGTTCTACATCCTGACGGTGAGTCAGCTTGCACTGACCCTCCGTCAAGAAGCATTCATGCGCAATCAGAACAGGAAATAACGTTGCGCCATCGGCAGGGTTCCGGCCGGCGCCGCGACCACCTTCTCGCCGTCGATGCGCACCGAGAACGTCTCGGGATCGACCTCGATGTGCGGCATGGCGTCATTGAGCGGCATGGCCGACTTGCCCCTTCCCCGCACGTCACCGGTCGGCACGAGTCGGCGGTCGATGTTCAGCCGTCCCGCGAGCCCGTCCTCCAGCGCCGCCGGAGCCACGAAGTGCACCGAGGTGGCCGCGGCGGTCCGCGCCGCCGCGCCGAACATCGGCCTGGGCAGCACCGGTTGCGGCGTCGGAACGGAGGCGTTCGCGTCGCCCATCGCGGCCCACGCGATCGCCCCGCCCTTGACCACCAGATGCGGCCGGACACCGAAGAACTTCGGGTCCCACAGCACCAGATCGGCGAGCTTGCCGACGGCGACCGAGCCGACCTCCTCGTCGAGGCCGTGGGCGACCGCCGGGCAGATCGTGTACTTGGCCACATACCGCCGGGCCCGCAGGTTGTCCGCGGCCCCGTCGCCGGGCAGTGCACCGCGCCGGACCTTGTTCACGTGCGCGGTCTGCCACGTGCGCAGCACGGTCTCGCCGACCCGGCCCATCGCCTGGCTGTCCGAGCCGATCATCGAGATGGCACCGAGGTCGTGCAGCACGTCCTCGGCGGCGATGGTCGAGGGCCGGATCCGCGATTCGGCGAAGGCGAGGTCCTCGGCGACGGCCGGATTCAGGTGGTGGCAGACCATCAGCATGTCGAGGTGTTCCTCGACCGTGTTGACGGTGTGCGGCCGGGTCGGATTGGTGGACGAGGGCAGGATGTTGGGCAGGCCCGCCACGGTGATGATGTCCGGCGCGTGTCCGCCGCCGGCGCCCTCGGTGTGGTACGCGTGGATGGTGCGCCCGCCGATCGCGGCCAACGTGCTCTCCACGAACCCGGTCTCGTTCAGCGTGTCGCTGTGCAGCGCGACCTGGATGCCGGCCGCGTCCGCCACCCGCAGCGCGGCGTCGATCACGGCCGGGGTCGAGCCCCAGTCCTCGTGCAGCTTGAGACCGCCGGCGCCGGCCCGGATCTGCTCCCACATGGCCTCCTCGGACACGGTGTTGCCCTTGCCCAGGAGCACGAAGTTGATCGGCACCTCGTCCAGCGACTCCAGCATCCGGGCCAGGTGCCACGCACCGGGCGTGACGGTGGTCGCCTTGCTGCCCTCGGCCGGCCCGGTACCGCCGGCGACCATCGTGGTCACCCCGACGGACAACGCCTCGGGAAACTGGGTCGGCGAGATCAGGTGCACGTGAGAGTCGACGGCGCCGGCGGTCAGGATGCGTCCGTTGCCCGCGATGATCTCGGTCGACGGCCCGATCACCAGGTCCGGATGCACGCCGTCCATGATGTCCGGATTACCGGCCTTGCCGATCCCACGGATCCGCCCGTCCCGGATACCGATGTCGGCCTTGACGATCCCCCAGTGGTCCAGGATCACCGCGCCGGTGATCACCGTGTCGGGGGTGCCCTCGGCGCGGGTGCGCGGCGACTGCCCCATCGACTCCCGAATCACCTTGCCGCCACCGAAGATCGCCTCGTCCCCGGCCGCCCCGTGCGGGCGGGTCAGATCCTCGGTGACCTCGACGAGCAGCTCGGTGTCCGCGAGCCTGATCCGATCCCCGGTGGTCGGCCCGTACAGCAGCGCATACCGATGCCGATCGATGGTGGTCATCGCGCGCCCTCCCGGTCCGGATCGCCCCCGTGCCCGACCCGAAGCCCCGGCACCACGCGCGCACCGGCCAACGGCACCAACTCCACCTCACGGCCCACCCCCGGCTCGAACCGCACCGCCGTCCCCGCCGGTACATGCAGCCGATGCCCCCGGGCCGCCGCCCGATCGAACTCCAACGCATCGTTGGCCGCCGGGAAATGCAAATGCGACCCCACCTGAACGGGCCGATCCCCGGTGTTCACCACCACCAGCGTCAACACCACCCGCCCGGGATTGAGCGGGATCTCCTCCTCGCCCAACAGAATCTCCCCGGGTACGACGGCCACGAGCGACCTGCGCGGCTTCACGGGATCGGCCGATGCACGGTCACCAGCTTGGTCCCGTCCGGAAAGGTGGCCTCGACCTGCACCTCACCCACCATCTCCGGGACACCCTCCATCACGTCATCGCGCCCCAACACATGCCGCCCCGCCTCCTGGAGGTCCGCCACGGATCGCCCGTCCCGAGCCCCTTCGAGCAAAAACGAAGCCAACACCGCGGTCGCCTCGGGACAGTTGAGCCGAAGCCCTCTGGCTCTACGCCGCTGCGCCAGGTCAGCCGCATAGGACACCATCAACCGCTCCTGCTCATGCGGGGTCAGCAGCACGTCGCGCCCCTCCTCCGAGGTCGTACCGACTCGTTGCCCTCGAAGCCTGACCGCTTCGTGTTTCCCACCGAAACGGTGCATGTTAACGCGGTGTATCCAAACCCTCACGCATCGGCGACCGATGGGATCGGCGGATAGGCCGACAAACACCGTGCGATCGGCGCCGCCATCGCATCGACGCGCTCGCGTCGCAGCCCGGTCGCGCCCCGGCGCGAGCACGACGAAGCAGCCCCGACCGGCCGGGATCCCTCGGCCGGGCGGGGCTGTTCGCGGATGCGCGTCGCAGTCGGCTCAGAAACCGCCGCCCGGTGGGGCCTCGATCTCGTCCGCCGGGTCGAAGCCGAAGACCTTGCCGTAGAACCACAGTTCGGCTTCCAGGGCGCGGATGATGTTCTCCGACCGTCGGAAGCCGTGCTGCTCGCCCTCGAACGCCAGGTAGACGTAGGGGAGTTGCTTCTCCTTCAGGGCGGCCACGATCAGCTCGGCCTGGGCCGGCGGGACCACCTCGTCCTCCAGTCCCTGGAAGACCGCGAGCGGACTGGACAGGTGCTCGGTGTGGTTGATCGGCGAGCGTGCCCGGTACACCGCCTCGGCCTCGGGGTAGGGGCCGACCAGGCGATCCAGGTAGCGCGATTCGAACTTGTGGGTGTGCCGGGCCAGCGCGGCGATGTCGGCGACGCCGAAGTGGCTCGCGCCGGCGGTGAAGTCGTCGCCCGCCACCAGTGCGGCCAGCGTGGTGTAGCCGCCCGCCGAGCCGCCGCGGATGGCCAGCTTGGCGCCGTCCACGACGCCGGTGTCGGCCAGGTGCCGGGCCACCGCCGTGCAGTCCTCGACGTCGACGATGCCCCACGCGTCGTACAGCAGGTTGCGGTATTCGCGGCCGTAGCCGGTGCTGCCGCCGTAGTTCACGTCCGCCACCGCGAAGCCCCGGCTGGTCCAGTACTGGATCCGCAGGTTGAGCACCGCAGGTGCCTGCGCGGTCGGGCCGCCGTGGATGGACACGATCAGCGGCGGCAGCGCGCCCTCGGGCGCCCGGACGTCCGGGTTCTTCGGCAGGTACAGCAGCGCGTGCGCGGTGCGGCCGGCCGCGGACTCGAACTCGATCGGCCGCGGTGCGCTGAACCACTCCGCGTCGAAGCCGAAGTCCCGGGCCGGACGCAGTCGTTCGATCTGCAATGCGGTCGCCGTGCCGGGCGCGAGCCGGACCCGGCGCGGCGCGTCCTCGTCGTCCGGGCCGCCGCCGACGAGCAGCACGCCGCCGGGCACCGCGGCCAGGTCGGACAACCAGGTCAGCCCGGTCTCCACCCGGGTGGGCGACTCCTCGGGCCGGGTCGGATCGACGATGCCCAGGTGGGCGAAGCCGCCGGAGTTGACCGAGCAGGCGATCCGGCCGTCGTCGAGGAAGGCGTAGAAGCGCTCGCCGAAGACCCACTGCGGGCCCCCGATCTCCGCCTCGACCGGCGCCACCGCCTCGACCTGACCGCCCGCACCGACCCGGTACAGGTTCCACCAGCCGGTGCGGTCCGACGCGAACCACAGCGCGCCGTCGGGTCCCCACTCGGGCTGGACCACCGACTCGCGCCCACCGCCGGCGACCGCCTGTGCGCCGGTCGGCCGCGGCCCCGCCTCGATCGCCGCCACCATCAATTCGGCGGCGTCCCACGGCATGTCCGGATGCGACCACTGGGTCCAGGCCAGCGCCGAGCCGTCCGCGGCCGGGCGCGGCGAGGACACGAAGTCCGGGCCGGTGACCAGGACCCGCTCGCCGCCGAGGCCGTCCAGCGGCAGCGCGACGATCTCGTTGACCGCCTCGCCGTGCGCCTTGACCGCGGCCGGCTCGTGGCTCTCGCGCACCGCGACCAGCCACTCCCCCGGCCCCCACTGCCCGGCCGGCACGATCGTGCAGTCGGCGTAGCGCAGGCCCGCCTCGGTCTCCGGCTCCGCGGTGATCGGCACCGGCGCCGCGTCGCCCGGCGCGAGCCGGTACAGGCGCTGGTCGGTCCAGTTCGCGAAGACCAGCACTCCCGCGCGAACCGTCCAGGCGGCGCCGCCGTACTCGTGCACACGGGTGCGGGCCGAGAAGCCCTCCGGGAGCACGTCCTCGGGAGACCCGCCCGGCCGTAGTCGCACCAGCTGGATGCGCCCGCCCTCGGACGGCCGGCCCTCCGACCACCACACGTCCCGGCCGTCGGCTCGGATGTCACCGGTATTCGCGGCCCCTTCCACCAAGCGCTCGGCCGTGATCGGCGAGGGCCAGGAACCGTATGTCTTCGTCGCGTCGGCGTTCATGTCGGCACTCATGACCCGATCCTCTCCATCCGGAGCCGGGAAAGCATCCGGCAGAGCCCTCGAAAACCGGGTCGACCCGAGCGGGTTGGACGCGGGATCATGTGCGTATGACGACAGATCTCGACATTCGCGGCGTGGTGATACCCGCCGCCGAGCTGTCGTGGCGGTTCTCGCGCTCCTCCGGACCGGGCGGGCAGTCGGTGAACACCACGGACAGCCGCGCCGAGGTGTCCTTCGACCTGGGCGCCAGCACGATGCTGCCCGACGTGCTCAAGGAGCGCGCCCTGCGCCGACTGGAAGGTCGTCTGGTGGACGGCGTGCTCACCGTCGCCTCGTCCGAACAGCGCTCCCAGCTGATGAACCGGCAGAGCGCGGTGCGCCGACTGGTCGACATCCTGGTCGAGGCCACCGCCCCGCCCCCGCCGCCACGGCGGCCGACCAAGCCCTCACGCGGGATGCGCGAGCGCCGGCTGCGCAACAAGCACCATCGCGGTGAGATCAAACGACTGCGACGCTCGACCGGGGACTGATCCCGAGTCCGAACAGGGTCCGAACCGGACCCAAAGTCGAGATGAAGTGTCGCTTACCGAAGCATTACGGATCACACCCGGAAAACCGCGCCACAAGCACGATTCGCCATCGCACACTGCCAACGCCGGCAAGACCACCCGCGAAACGCAGTGAACGAAGCGAAGGACACCGGGATGCCCTCCCCCGCACGTGCAGCACACCCGCCCCAGCCGATGACCGTCCCGACCGCGTACCACTCGTCGAGTCATCCGTGACCGCCGTCGGGCGGGCCCGTGCCCGCGCTCGACACGACCGGCGTACCTCGACGGACCCCCGGCACGACACCGATCCCGACCATCGGCCCGGCCCCGTGTTCGTCCGCTGGACCATCGCGCCCACGGTCGCGGGCGTACCCGAGGTCCGACACCGCCTGCGCGACCTGTTACGCGCCTGGGGGGTGGCCGAGGAGATCGAGGAGACCCTGCTCCTAGTCGCCACCGAGTTGACCTCCAACGCGGTCCGACACGCCGCGATCCGCACCGAGCGGATCCGGATCACCGCCTCGCACAGCGGCTCCGAGATCCGTCTGGAGGTCGCCGACGACCACCCGTTCCGCCCGCACGCGCTCCTGGAGACCGGCCCCGAGGCCGAGGACGGCCGGGGGCTGATGATCGTCAAGCTCACGGTGGCCGAACTCGGCGGCCGCATCGACGTGCTGCCCGGCGGCACGGGCAAGAGCATCCGGGTCACCCTGCGCGCGGACGCCCGGGGATAGCCCGTCCCGGCCTCAGCGCACCCGCCGCCAACGCGCCTCACAGAACGAATACAGCCCGAACACCACCAGGCCCAGCGCGATCAGCACGAGCAGTGCGGGCCCCATCGGCGTGTCGGCGAACGAGCGCAGCGTCTCGTCGACGCCCTTGGCCCGCTTCGGGTCGAACTTCACCGCCGCCACGAGCACGAACACACCGGCTGCGGCGAACACCACGCCTCGGCTGATGCCGCCGATCATCCCGAGCAGGTCCACCACCCGGCGCTGGAGCGGGCTCATCTCCCCCGTGTTCAGCTTCTCCCGGAACTTGCGCAGCGCGTATCGCACGGCCATCCCGATCCCGAACCCGATCAGCACCAGTCCGGCCAGGCCGACCAGGTACCGGCCGCCGGGCCAGTCCAATGCCTTGGCGGTGAGGTCCTTCGAGGTCTTGTTGCTGCCGCCGCCCTGGTCCTGGCCCTTCCCGCCGCCGGAGTCGCTCGCGGTGAGCGTACGGATCAGCGAGGCGACCACGAAGCCGTAGAAGATCGCCCGGCCCAGCGACATCAGCCGTTTGCCCACCTTGTCGCCGTCCGGCGCGGCCTGCCCGAAGGCGGCCTCGACCAGCCGCCACAGGCACATCCCGATCAGTGCGACGACCAGCACCCACAACATCGCCTCGCCGAACGGCTTGTTGCCGATCTCCTCGACGGCACCGCCGCGGTCGGCCTCCTGGTTCTTGTCGCCGAAGGCGATCTGCACCGCGATGGCACCGACGATGATGTACAGCAGCCCGCGTGCGGCGAGCCCCGCCCGGGCAAGGCCGACCATCACCTTGCTGTCCGCGGCCTGCCGCCCCGCGGCCTTGGCCGCCCGACCCGATTCGGCCATGGAAGCTGACCCTGACATGTCGTATCCCCAATGCTTCCCGGAGCGCCTTTCGCGGCCGTGCCGTATGGCATCCGGCTGGGCTGACGTCTGCCCGGACCGGACGCGGGCAAACGGCAGGCAAAACCGCGACGGACACCGGGGAAGAAGCGGCCAGGAGGCGGTGGGGAAGGTCAGTGGAAGGCGTCCAGCCCGGTGAGCGCCTTGCCGATGACCAGGGTGTGCATCTCGGAGGTGCCCTCGTAGGTCAGCACCGACTCCAGGTTGTTCATGTGTCGGATCACCGGGTATTCCAGCGAGATCCCGTTGGCGCCCAGGATCGTGCGCGCCTCGCGGGCGATCGCGATCGCCTCACGGACGTTGTTGAGCTTGCCGAAGCTGATCTGCTCCGGCCGCACCGCACCCGCGTCCTTGCGCCGACCCAGGTGCAGCGCGAGCAGGTGCGCCTTGCCGATCTCCACCGCCATGTCCGCCAGCTTGGCCTGGGTCAGCTGGAATGCGCCGATCGGCCGGCCGAACTGCTCGCGCGTGCGGGCGTAGTCCAGCGCGGACTCGAAGCACGAGCGAGCCGCGCCGACCGAGCCCCACACGATGCCGTACCGGGCCTCGCCCAGACACGTCAGCGGACCGCGCATGCCCACCACGTCGGGCAACACCGCATCGGCCGGCAGCCGCACCTCGTCCAGCGTCAACTCGCTGGTGATCGACGCGCGCAGGGACATCTTGTGCTTGATGTCGCGGGCGGCGAACCCGGCGGTGTCGGTGGGTACCACGAAGCCGCGCACGCCCTCCTCGGTCTGCGCCCAGATCACCGCGACATCCGCCACCGAACCGTTGGTGATCCACATCTTGCGACCGCTGAGCACCCAGTCGTCACCGTCGCGCTTGGCGTGCGTACGCATCGACGCCGGGTCCGAGCCGTGGTCGGGCTCGGTCAGGCCGTAGCAGCCCAGCGCCTCGCCGGCGGCCAGCCGAGGCAGCCAGGTACTCCGCTGCTCCTCGCTGCCGAAGCGGTGGATCGCGAACATCGCCAGCGAGCCCTGTACCGACACCAACGAGCGCAACCCCGAGTCGCACGCCTCCAGTTCCAGGCAGGCCAGGCCGTACTGCACGGCACTGGTCCCGGCGCAGCCGTAACCGTCCAGGGTCATCCCGAGCACGCCGATCCCGCCCAGCCCGCGGGCCAGTTCGCGCACGTCGGGCAGGGCCCCGCGCTCGAACCACTCGGCCACGTACGGCGCGACCCGGTCGGCGCAGAACCGGCGCACGGTGTCCCGGATCGCCTTGTCCTCGGGGTCGAGCAGATCGTCGATACCGAGCGGGTCCATCGGGTCGAACGCGGGTGCCTTGGCCATACGGGCGCCTCCTGATGCGAGTCGGCGGACCCGAACGACGCCGGACGGGTCCCGGTAGATTGCCCCGAACATAGATCCGGAACACGGGGAGCGCCACCATGACCCAACCACCACCGGAACCGCATCCCCTGTTCGGGGAAGGTGCGGGTCGGCCCGGTGAGACGCCCGAGGAACGGCGTCGCCGGCTGGAGGAGGAAGAGGCGCGTCGACGGCGCAGCGAGCGCCGCGAGGATCTGGTGGAGGGCATCGGCGAACTCGGCGGCCCGCCGTCGGGCGGCGGATCGGGTGGTGGCTCGGGTGGTGGCTCGGGCGGTGGCTCGGGCGGCGGTCGTGGGGGCGACGGCGGCGGGGGTGGCGGCGGGGGCTGCTGTGGCCGCGGCGGCAGCAGGGACCGAGGCGACCGCGACAGCGGTGGTGGCGGTGGTGGCGGTCACGGCAGCGGAGGGGGCGGCGACTGCGGCTGCGACGCGTGCCTGATCGGCATGTTCTCGCTGCGCCTGATGTGGATCGCGCTGACCGGCCTGCTCCGCCCGCGCGGTGGCCCGCCCGCCCGCCGGCTCGGCGCCGCCGTCGAGCGCTACCGCACCGAGATCAGCCCGCTGAGGCCACCGTGCTGCAACTTCACGCCGTCCTGTTCGACCTACGGCAAGAAGGCCCTGCATCGGCACGGCGCGGTCCGGGGTACCTATCTGACCGCTCGACGACTGATCCGCTGCCGGCCCGGCAACGGCGGCTTCGACCCGGTGCCGCCCGCACGGCGGCCCGAGCAGCGCTGACCCGCCGGAAAAGGCGCGGTCGGGGGTGGGCTCGGCCCACCCCCGACCGGTCCTCACTTCTTGGGTGACGGCGAGCGGCGCATCTCCTTGTGGATCAGCTTCCACTCCCGGGCCCGTTCGGCCCGGATGCGGTGGTCCTCGCGCGAGGCGATCCAGCGTGCCTCGCGCAACAGTTTGCGATAGCTGTCCAGGCGACGCTGCGGAAGCTCGCCCGCCTCGATCGCGGCGAGCACCGCGCAGCCGGGCTCGCTCTCGTGCGTGCAGTCGGCGAAGCGGCAGTCCGGGATCAGGGCGTCGATGTCCGCGAAGGTGCGGTCCAGGCCCTCGCCGACGTCGTACATGCCGACCCCGCGCATGCCGGGGGTGTCCACGAGCACGCCGCCGTTCGGCAACGGCACCAACTCGCGCCACGTGGTGGTGTGTCGGCCCTTGCCGTCGCCGCGCACCTCCTGGACCGAGGTCACCTCGGCGCCGGCGAGCGCGTTGGTGAGCGTGGACTTGCCCGCGCCGGAGGTGCCGATCAGGGCGACGGTCCGGCCGGCGGTGTACGCCTGGAGTACGTCCAGACCCTCGCCGGTGAGTGCACTGGCGACCACGACGTCCACGCCCATGGCCACGGCTTCGACGTCCGCGCGCAGGTCGTCGGCGTCCGCCGCGAGGTCGGCCTTGGTGAGCACGACCAGCGGCGTGCCGCCGCTCTCCCAGGCGAGCGTGAGCAGCCGCTCCAGGCGGCCGAGGTCGGGCGCGGCGTCCAACGGGACGACGGCGCCGATCAGATCGACGTTGACCGCGAGGACCTGGCCCGCCGAGCGCCCGGAGGCCTGCGAGCGCACCAGCGCGGTCCGGCGGTCCAACAGGGCCGCGACGAAGGCCTCGCGGCCGTCGTCGGGAAACTCCAGTGCGGCCCAGTCGCCGGTGCACGGCAGTTCGCCGTCGCCGTGCGCGGCCCGCACGGTGCCGTCGGCGGTGACCACCTCGCACAACGAACGGTCCACCCGGGCGATCCGTCCGGGCACGAGGCCGTGCGTGCGGTAGGGGGCGAATTCGGTGTCCCGGTCCGCGTCCCAGCCGTAGGCGGCGAGCACGTCGGAGGTCGGCACGAAAGCGGTGTCGGAAGAAGCAGAGGTGTTGCGGGAAGCGTGATGCTGCCGGGAAGACAAGCCGGTGGCCCTTCGAGGGGCGGATCCGCCGACCTGCGCGCCGTCACGACGAACGACGTGGCGCGGCTACGCGGTGCGAATCCGAGAGGCGGAGAAGTGGAATGAGGTCCAGCCCGTCCGGGCGACCGTCATCGAGGTCGTGTTCACGACATTCCACCTCCCACCTGTTCCGTGCGGCCTCGGGCCGCGCTCTCGGGCACTGTGCGGGCCCAAGGGCCACGCGTGCAGCCTAGGCCATCACGGGCGGTCGCGTCGAGCGTGTTCCTGCTCGCCGACCGCCGGCCGACTCGGCCGCGGCGGCCACGCGGTGTCGTCCAACGGCAGGCCGGGCAACTCCTGTCCGGCCGGCATGTGCAGGCTCGGCGGCTGACCGTTGGTGGGCGGCGGACCCGGCGGGCGCGGCGGCCGGGACGGCATCCGGGGCAGGTCGGCGGCCCGGCGGGCGCCGTTGGCACGGCCGTTGATGGTGCCCGGGTCGTTGCGCTTGGCATCGCGCGCGTGGATCGCCCAGCGCTCGGGGAACTCGGACGGCGGCTCGGCGATGTCGGGGAGTTCGCCGTGGATGACGGTGTCCTCCATCTCGTCGTGGTCGTCCGAAACCGGCGTCCAGTCGCCGGGGTTGCCGCGGTGGCGGCCCGAGCGCAGGTGCTCCATGGCCGCGGCGATCTCCTCGGCGGCCTTCTCCTTGTCCCGCTCGGCGCGCGCCTGCGCGGTCTCCTGGCTGGGCCAGACCTGGTCGATGGCGGCGTTGACGGCCGCGCCGATGAGCACGGCCATGGCCGCGAAGTACATCCAGACCATGACCGCGACCGGAGCCGCCAGGGAGCCGTAGACGGTGGGGCCGTCGATGGTGGTGGCGAGGTAGACGCGCAGCAGGAAGCTGCCGACGATGCACAGGAGCAGGGCCACCAGCGCGCCCGGTATGTCCTCGCGCCACGGCGTCCGCACCGGCACCGACACGTGGTAGAGCGAAGTCAGGAAGCACACCGACAGCACCACCAGGACCGGCCAGTACAGGATGTGCACGGTCCCCTCGAAGTGCGGGAACGCCTTGACCACCAACTCGGGGCCGGCCACCAGGAGCGGGATCAGGAACATCCCGAGCAGCAGGCCGACCACATAGAGGGTGAAGGACAGCAGCCGGGTGCGCACGATGCCGCGCTTGCCGGAGAGGCCGTACATGATCGTGATGGTGTCGACGTAGACGTTGAGCGCGCGCGAGCCGGACCACAGCGCGATCAGGAAGCCGGCCGAGATGATGTCCGCGCGTCCGGAGTCGAACACGTCGTTGACCAGGGGCACGACCACCTGCTCGGTGCTCTTGCTGGAGAGCACCGAACCGGCGGCCTTGACGATGTCCGCCTTCAGGTCGTTGACGGTGCTGCCGCCGAGCATGCCGTGCAGGTAGCCGACGGTACCGGCGAGCCCGAGCAGCAGCGGGGGCAGCGAGAGCAGCATGAAGAACCCGGCCTCGGCGGCCAGGCCGGTCACCCGGTGGTTGAAGCAGGAGATCACCGTCTCGCGGAGTATCCGCCACAGTGCGCTCCGCAACCGGATGCGACCGGCACCTCGCAGGCGAGGTCGTTGTTGGTAGTCCGCTGCCACCCCTTTAAGGTATCCGGCCGGGGGCCCGACATTCGCCAAGTCGCCGTCCGGGTGAATACCGCCTTCCGGCAGGGTTCTCCCCGGGTCGCCTCTTTCGACCGTCCGCGCCGGTCAGCGGCTGGGCACCAGCACCCCGGAGAGCCTGCTGAGCACCCGGGCCGCGGTCCGCAGCTCCTCGGCCGGCAGGTCGGCGAAAGCGCTCTCCCACGTCTCCCGGAACAGCGCGTCGAGCCGGTACAGCTCACGCCGCCCGGCCGGGGTCAGGCGCACCACCGAGCCGCCTCGCCCGCGCCCGGCGCGCGCCGCCTCGACCAGCCCCTCGCGCCCGTGCACGTCCAACAGGTCGCGCACGGCCGATCCGGACAGGCCGAGCACTCGGGCCAGCCGCTCGTTGTCCAGGTCGAGTTCGTCGGCGAGCGCCGCGAGCAGTCGGTACCGGGTACCGTCGGCTCCGGCGTCGACCGGACCGGCCTGCCCGGCGCGATCGGCGCGGATCGCGGAGAGGAAACCGTTGAGGGCGTAGCGCAGCGTCTCGACCGCTTCCTCACGACGCAGCTCCGGCCGCTCGGCGGTGGGTCCGGCGGCGGATTCGACCGTGCATACGGAGCGCGTTCTGCGCCGGGGCGCGCCCAGAACCTCGCCTGGCATACCCATCAGCTCCTCGTCCACTGTGGTGCGTGGGCCGCGTACCGTCCGGGGTAACGGAATCCGGCCTCCCGTACCGTAACCAACCGCGGCGACGATCCATGCCGCGGTCGGTGTGGAAGATCGGCTCATCTCATAATGTGGGCACGCGTGTTCGACATGTGAGATGAGCGTTCGTATCCCGGACAGTGATGGACTGCTTTCCGGCACCATGTCAATCTTTGCGACATGTCACGCGCCGGTATTGCTCTCGTAGGTCGACTCCACGTCGACCTCGGACGCATGTCCAGCGCCGTCTGTTCGCCGGTCTGACGACCCGCCCGTTGCACCTGTCTGCCGGGCGCGCGGTCGCACCGGCACCACGACTCTCACGGCCGGTCCGGCGAGGGTGCGGCCGGATGCTCCCCCGTGCGTCCCCCACCGATCCGCCCGGAGGACGCTCCCCATGGCCGCCACTACCGACACCGCCGGCAGCGGTCCCCGCGCCCGCAAGACCGCTCGCCATCGCGGCGAGGGTCAGTGGGCCCTCGGCCATCACGAGCCGCTCAACGGGAACGAGCAGTTCAAGAAGGACGACGACGGTCTCAATGTGCGCGCGCGCATCGAGAACGTCTACGCCCATCGCGGCTTCTCCTCGATCGACCCCAACGACCTGCGCGGCCGGATGCGTTGGTGGGGCCTGTACACCCAGCGCAAGCCCGGGATCGACGGCGGCAAGACCGGTGTGCTGGAGCCGCACGAGCTCGACGACGAATACTTCATGCTGCGCGTGCGGGTGGACGGCGGCCGGCTGAACCTGGCCCAGTTGCGGGCCATCGCCGAGGTCTCCGAGCGTTTCGCCCGCGGCACCGCGGACGTCACCGACCGGCAGAACGTGCAGTTCCACTGGATCCGGATCGAGGACGTGCCGGAGATCTGGCGGATCCTGGAGGGCGTCGGCCTGTCCACGACCGAGGCCTGCGGTGACACCCCGCGCGTGGTGCTCGGCTCCCCGGTGGCCGGCGTCGCCGAGGAAGAGATCATCGACGGCACCTGGGCGATCGACGAGATCAACCGGCTCTACATCGGCAAGCCCGAATACTCGAACCTGCCGCGCAAGTTCAAGACCGCGATCTCCGGATCTCCGCTGCTGGACGTCGCGCACGAGATCAACGACGTGTCCTTCGTCGGTGTCGTGCACCCCGAGTTCGGTCCCGGCTTCGACGTGTGGGTCGGCGGCGGGTTGTCCACCAACCCCAAGCTCGCGGTCCGCCTGGGCACGTGGGTCCCGCTGGAGGAGGTGCCGCAGGTCTGGGAAGGGGTCATCTCGATCTTCCGCGACTACGGCTACCGCCGGTTGCGCAACCGTGCGCGCTTGAAGTTCCTGGTCGCCGACTGGGGGCCGGAGCGCTTCCGCGAGGTGCTGGAGAACGAGTACCTGCAACGCAAGCTGGTCGACGGCCCCGCCCCCGAAGCGCCCGCGCAGGTGTGGCGCGACCACGTGGGCGTGCGTCCGCAAAAGGGCGGCGGCTTCTACGTCGGCTTCGCGCCGCGTGTGGGTCGGGTCGACGGCGCCACGCTCGGCAAGATCGCCGACCTGGCCGAGCGGCACGGCTCGGACCGGGTGCGCACCACGGTCGAGCAGAAGATGCTCATCCTGGACGTCGCCGAGGACAAGGTCGCCTCGCTCAAGGAGGGCCTGGAGGCCCTCGGCCTGCGGGTGGACCCGAGCCCGTTCCGGCGCGGCACGATGGCCTGCACCGGCATCGAGTTCTGCAAGCTGGCGATCGTGGAGACCAAGGGCCGCGGGATCCGGCTGATCGACGAACTCGAGCAGCGGCTGCCGCAGTTCGACCAGCCGATCACGATCAACATCAACGGTTGCCCGAACGCCTGCGCCCGGATCCAGGTCGCCGACATCGGCCTCAAGGGTCAGCTGGTGCTGGACGACGACGGCGAGCAGGTCGAGGGCTACCAGGTGCACCTGGGCGGCGGGCTGGGCCTGGACCCCGGTTTCGGGCGCAAGATCCGCGGCCTCAAGGTGACCTCGGCGGGCCTGGCCGACTACATCGAGCGCGTGCTGCGCCGCTTCGAGGAGCAGCGCACCGAGGGTGAGCGCTTCGCCCAGTGGGCCGTGCGCGCGGCCGACGCGGACCTGTCGTGAGCGCCGCCGGCGGCGCCGAGCCGGGTCAGCGGGCCGTTCCGTTCTACTGCCCCTTCTGCGGCGACGAGGACCTTCGTCCGCACGAGGAGGGACACGGCACCTGGCTGTGCTCGGCCTGCCGGCGGGTGTTCTCGCTGAAGTTCCTGGGGCTGGCCTTCCCCGAGAAGCACAGCCCGGAAAAGCACGGCCCGGAACAGCACGGCACCGGGAAGCACGGTCCGCAGGGCCACGGCACCACCCGAACCGAACCGGAGCACGACGAGTCGATCACGCAGGAGGAGGGCCGATGACCGTCACCGAGACCACCGACCTCGAGGCACTCGCGAACCGCGCCGGCCTCGAACTCGAGGACGCGACCGCGTCGGAGATCCTGGCCTGGACGCACGAGCGGTTCGGCCCGGCGTGGTGCGTGACGTCCTCGATGGAGGACGCCGTGGTGGCACACCTCGCCTCGCGGGTGGCGCCCGGTGTGGACGTGGTCTTCCTGGACACCGGCTACCACTTCCCCGAGACCATCGGCACCCGTGACGCGGTCGCGGCGGTCTACGACGTCAACGTGATCACGGTGCACCCGGAGCTGACCGTCGTCGAGCAGGACGCGAAGTACGGCGCGGCGCTGCACGATCGCGACCCCGACGCGTGCTGCGCGATGCGCAAGGTGGCGCCGCTGGAGCGGTCGCTGACGAACTACCGGGCGTGGGCCACCGGGCTGCGCCGGGACGACTCGCCGAGTCGGGCGAACACCCCGGTCGTGTCCTGGGACGCACGCCGGCAGAAGGTCAAGGTCGCCCCGATCGCCCGCTGGACGCAGGACGACGTGGACGCCTACGTGGCCGAGCACGGGGTGCTGACCAACCCGCTGCTGATGGACGGCTACGCCTCGATCGGCTGTGCGCCCTGCACCCGCCGGGTGGCCCCCGGCGAGGACGCCCGCGCCGGCCGGTGGGCCGGCAACGGCAAGACCGAGTGCGGGATCCACACATGACCGGCCCGATACGCATCACGGCACCGTGCTCGACGAAGACGAAGGAGGGGTTGGCGTGACCACGACGATCGACAAGGGCACCGCACCCGGAGCCCTGACCCACCTGGACGCGTTGGAAGCCGAGTCCGTGCACATCTTCCGCGAGGTGGCGGGCGAGTTCGAGAAGCCGGTGATCCTGTTCTCCGGCGGCAAGGACTCGATCGTGATGCTGCATCTGGCGCGCAAGGCGTTCTGGCCCGCGCCGGTGCCGTTCGCCCTGCTGCACGTCGATACCGGGCACAACTTCCCGGAGGTCATCGAATACCGCGACCGGGTGGTGGCCGAGCACAACCTGCGGCTGCACGTGGCCAGCGTGCAGGACTTCATCGACAACGGCCGGCTGCGCGAGCGCCCGGACGGCACCCGCAACCCGTTGCAGACCGTCCCGCTGCTCGAATCGATCGAGTCGAACCGCTTCGACGCGGTGTTCGGCGGCGGCCGGCGCGACGAGGAGAAGGCCCGCGCCAAGGAGCGGGTGTTCTCGCTGCGCGACGAGTTCGGCGCCTGGGACCCGCGCCGGCAGCGGCCCGAGCTGTGGCAGCTGTACAACGGCCGGCACCGCGTGGGCGAGCACGTGCGGGTGTTCCCGATCTCGAACTGGACCGAGCTGGACGTGTGGCAGTACATCGAGCGGGAGGCGATCGCGCTGCCGCAGATCTACTTCTCGCACGAGCGGGACGTCTTCGAGCGCAACGGGATGTGGCTCTCGCCCGGCGAGTGGGGCGGGCCGAGGGGCGACGAGGAGGTCGTGCGCCGCGTGGTGCGCTACCGCACGGTCGGCGACATGAGTTGCACCGGCGCCGTCGACTCCCCCGCCACGACGGTGGCGGACGTGATCGCCGAGATCGCAGTGAGCAGGCTGACCGAACGAGGTGCCACGCGCGCGGACGACAAGATGTCCGAAGCCGCGATGGAGGACCGCAAGCGCGAGGGGTACTTCTAGCCATGAGTGGGACTTCCGAGATTTCCCCGGACGCCCTGTCGTCCGCGGACGAGCGCGTGGGTCTGCTCCGGCTGGCCACCGCCGGTTCCGTCGACGACGGCAAGTCCACCCTGGTGGGCCGGCTCCTGCACGACTCCAAGTCCGTGCTGACCGACCAGCTGGAGGCGGTCACCCGGGTCAGCAACGAGCGCGGCCAGGAGGAGGCCGACCTCGCGCTGCTCACCGACGGGCTGCGGGCCGAGCGCGAGCAGGGCATCACCATCGACGTCGCGTACCGCTACTTCGCCACCGCCAGGCGCCGGTTCATCCTCGCCGACACCCCGGGCCACGTGCAGTACACCCGCAACATGGTCACCGGTGCCTCCACCGCGGAGCTGGCCGTGGTGCTGGTGGACGCGCGCAACGGCGTGGTCGAGCAGACCCGTCGGCACGCGGCCGTCGCGGCGCTGCTGCGGGTGCCGCACGTGGTGCTCGCGGTGAACAAGATGGACCTGGTCGGCTACAGCGAGGAGCGCTTCGCCGAGGTCGCCAACACGTTCGCCGAGTACGCCGAGGCGCTGGGTGTGCCGGACGTGCGCTCGATCCCGGTCTCCGCGCTGCGCGGCGACAACGTGGTGGACCCCAGCTCGCACATGGACTGGTTCTCCGGGCCGACGCTGCTGGAGTACCTGGAGACGGTCCCGGTGGAGACCGACCCGACACTGGAGCCCGCGCGCTTCCCGGTGCAGTACGTGCTGCGTCCGCAGTCGGACGACGAGTACCGCGACTACCGGGGCTACGCCGGCCAGGTCGCCTCCGGGGTGTTCCGCGAGGGCGACGAGATCGTGGTGCTGCCGTCCGGGCAGCGCACCTCGGTCGCGGGCATCGACCGGCTCGGCGTCGCGGTGCGCCAGGCCCGGCAGGGGGAGTCGGTCACCCTGCGGCTGGCCGACGACGTGGACATCTCGCGCGGCGACCTGATCGCTCCGATCGATTCGGCGCCGCAACCCACCCAGGACGTCGAGGCCACCGTGTGCCACGTGGCCGACCGCCCGTTGCGCACCGGCGACCGGGTCCTGCTCAAGCACACCACCCGCACGGTCAAGGCCATCGTCAAGGACATCGCCTACCGCCTGGACCTGAACGCTCCGATCGACGGCGTGCTGGGCCACGAGCAGCACCTGACCGAGCTGCGCGCCAACGACATCGCCCGGGTCGTGCTGCGCACCGCCCAGCCGCTCGCGCTCGACGACTACGCCCTCGGTCGGCGGACCGGTTCCTTCCTGTTGATCGACGAGGCCGACGGTTCGACGCTCACCGCCGGCATGGCCGGCGCCGCGTTCTCCGCGCCGGGTCGATGTCACAGCTGACGCGATCGCGGGTCTGACCACCCGCTTTTGACGCTCCGTCGGCCACACCCGTGACATCGTCCGCCGCCGTCCACCACACACGTCGTCCCGGCCCGCGCACAACGCGCGGGCCCGAGGAAAGGTCCCCGCATGTCCGTTTTCAGGACAAACCGCCGCAGATCGATACGTACCGGCTTCGCTGCCGCCCTCCTCCTGCCGCTGCTCGCGATGTCCGCGTGCGGCTACGGCTCGGACAAGAAGGACGACAAGAACAAGGCACCCGCCGCGGGTGCGGGTCCGGCGACCGCCGGCGGCGCCAAGGCGGGCACCTCGGCCTCGCAGATCCGCCTCGGCTTCTTCGCCAACGTCACCCACGCGACACCGCTGATCGGTCTGAACGAGGGCTTCTTCGCGAAGGAGCTGGGGAGCACCGAGATCAAGCCGCAGGTGTTCAACGCCGGACCGGCCGCGATCGAGGCGCTCAAGGGCGGCTCGATCGACGCGACCTACATCGGCCCGAACCCGTCCATCTCCGGCTTCACGAGCACCAACGGCGAGTTGCTCCGGATCGTGGCGGGCGCCACCTCCGGCGGCGCGTCCCTGGTGGTCAAGCCGGGCATCAACCTGCCGGCCGACCTCAAGGGCAAGAAGATCGCCTCGCCGCAACTCGGCGGCACCCAGGACGTGGCACTGCGGGCCTGGCTGACCAAGGCCGGCTACAGCGTGGACACCTCCGGCAAGGGCGACGTGAGCGTCGTCCCGACGGACAACGCGCAGACCCTGGCCGCGTTCCAGAAGGGCGACCTGGACGGCGCCTGGCTGCCCGAGCCGTGGGCCACCCGACTCGTCCTGGAGGCGGGCGCCAAGGTGCTCGTGGACGAGCGCACGCTGTGGCCGGAGGGCAAGTTCGTCACCACCGACCTGATCGTGACCACCAAGTTCCTCAAGGACCACCCGGACACCGTCGAGGCGCTGCTCAAGGGTCAGGTCGCCGCGAACGACTGGGCCGCGAACAACCAGGACAAGGCCAAGGCGGCGGTCAACAGCAAGATCACCGAATTCGCCGGCAAGCCGCTCGCACAGAACGTGCTCGACGCGGCCTGGCCCAACATCGCCATCACCAACGACCCGCTCGCCGCCTCGCTGCAAAAGCTCTCCGACGACGGCGTCGCGGTCGGCGTGACCAAGAAGCTCGACATCCACGGCATCTACGACCTGACCATCCTGAACAAGGTCCTCGCCGCCGCCGGGAAGCCCGCGGTGAGCGACGGGGGTCTGGGCCCGAAGAAGTAGCGTTCGCGCCGCTTCGATCCGGGTGATCGCGCCCGGATGAGCACTTCCCGCCCGACGCGCCCACCGAGAGAGGTGATCCGGACATGACCCAGACCATCAGCGAGGCCACGCCCACGGCCACGACCCCCGTCGAGACCGGCTTCGCGGTCCGCCTTGACCAGGTCACCAAGGTCTTCGGCCGAGGCGGCGGCACGCCCGTCCTGGACGGCATCGACCTGACCGTCGCCCCGGGCGAGTTCGTCTGCCTCCTGGGCGCGTCGGGCTGCGGGAAGTCCACCCTGCTCAACCTGATCGCCGACCTGGACCGGCCCACCTCGGGCACCATCCAGGTCTCCGGCGACCGCCCCGCGCTGATGTTCCAGGACCACGCGCTGTTCCCCTGGCTGACCGCGGGCAAGAACATCGAACTGGCCCTGAAACTGCGCGGTGTGCCGCGCGATCGGCGCCGGGCCGAGGCGGACGGGCTGCTGGAGCTGGTCCGGCTCGGCGGTGCGTACAACAAGCGCGTACACGAACTGTCCGGCGGCATGCGCCAGCGGGTGGCACTGGCCCGCGCGCTCGCCCAGGCCGGCGACCTGCTGCTGATGGACGAGCCGTTCGCCGCGCTGGACGCGATCACCCGCGACGTGCTGCACGACGAACTGACCCGGATCTGGGCGGAGACCGGCCGCTCCGTGGTGTTCGTGACGCACAACGTGCGCGAGGCGGTCCGGCTCGCCCAGCGGGTGGTGCTGATGTCCTCGCGCCCGGGCCGGATCGCCCGGGAGTGGAACATCGACATCCCCCAGCCGCGCCGGATCGAGTCCACCGGCGTATCCGAGTTGTCCGTCGAGATCACCGACCAGTTGCGAGGGGAGATCCGCCGCCATGGCCGCGCCTGATCTGACCGAGACCGACCCCGAGATCGGGACCGACACCGCGGGCAAGCACGCGGAGGAGGACCTGGCCGGGCTCGAGGCCGGCCTGGACGCGCTGGAGAGCTACGAGAAGGAGCGCAAGCCGTTCTCCCGCGTGCTGCTGGAGAAGGTGCTCCCGCCGGTCATCGCGATCCTGCTGGTGCTGGCCGCGTGGCAGATCGCCTACTGGATGGAGATCAAGCCCCGCTACGCGCTGCCCAGCCCGCAGGACGTGTGGGACGCGTTCCTGGTGCAGTGGCGCAAGGGCACCGTCTTCGACATCCTGTGGACCAGCCTCTCCCGCGGCATCCTGGGCTTTTTGATCGCGGTCGCGATCGGCACGCCGCTGGGCCTGATCGTGGCCCGGGTGAGCTGGATCCGGGCCGCGATCGGCCCGATCCTCTCCGGCCTGCAGTCGCTGCCCTCGGTGGCGTGGGTACCGCCGGCGGTGATCTGGTTCGGCCTGAACAACAGCGCGATCTACGCGGTCGTGCTGCTCGGCGCGGTGCCCTCGATCGCGAACGGCCTGGTGGCCGGGATCGACCAGATCCCGCCGCTGTACCTGCGGGCCGGCCGGGTGCTCGGCGCCCGCGGCCTCAACAGCGTGTGGCACGTCATGCTGCCCGCGTCGCTGCCCGGCTACGTGGCCGGCCTCAAGCAGGGCTGGGCGTTCTCCTGGCGCTCGCTGATGGCCGCCGAACTGATCGCCGCCGGTCCGGAACTGGGCTCGGGACTGGGCCAGTTGATGGACCAGGGACGCGATCTGGGCGACATGCCGATGATGTTGACCGCGGTCTTCATGATCCTGATCGTGGGTATCGGCATCGAGATGCTGGTCTTCACCCCCGTCGAACGCCTCGTGCTGCGCCAGCGCGGCCTGGCCGCAAGCAAGTAGCCCACGCCATGACTCCCGTTCCCCCGCTCCTGGCCGTCGCCCACGGCAGCCGCGATCCTCGGCACGCCGCGGCGATGGCCGCCCTGGCCGCACGCGTACGCGCGCTGCGGCCGGGGTTGCGGGTGGACATCGGCTACCTGGACCACTGCGGCCCGCGCGTACCCGACCGGCTGGACGCGCTGGCCGACGCCGGCGCCGAGACCGTGGTCGCGGTACCGCTGCTGTTCACCCCGGCGTTCCACGCCAAGCAGGACGTGCCGAACGTGCTGCGCCATCGCCGGCTGACCGTGCGTCAGGCGGCCACGCTGGCTCCTTCCCCGCTGCTGCTGGCGGCCTTGGACCGGCGCATGCGCGAGGCCGGCGTGCGGCCCGGAGACGGCCGTTACGGCGTCGTCCTGGCCACCGCCGGTTCCACAGATCCGGAGGCGAACGCGGTGACCACCATCGTCGCGCGGGAGTGGCGGCGTACCGGTTGGTGCGCCGTGGTCCCCGCGTTCGCCTCCGTCCACCAGGGCTCCACGATCGGCGCCGCGATCGAGGACCTGCGCACGCTGGGCGCCGAACGCGTCGCCGTCGCGTCCTGCATGCTGGCCCCGGGCATCCTGCCGGACCGGATCCTCGAACAGGCCCTGGCCGCCGGAGCCGAGCCGGTCACCGAGCCGGTCGCGGACACCGAGGAGATCGCCCGGCTGGTGCTCGACCGCTACGACGCGGCGCTGCCGTCCCGATCCTGGCTCTCCGCCTGACCCGGGACCGGTACCATCACCGGCGTGATCGACTCGGTGGCCGGCGAACGTTCGGTGCTCGTACGCGCGTGCGCGAAGGTCGGAGTGCCCTCCGCGGACGCGGTGTTGCTCGCCTTCGGCGAGAACGCGGTGTTCGCCCTCCCGGGTCCGGGTCTGGCCGTCCGGGTGGCGCGCGGGGCACACATGGCCGAGCGGGCGCGCCGTGAGATCGCGGTCGCGTGCTGGCTCGCCGAGCAGGACTTTCCGGCGGTCCGACCCGCGGCCGGGATCGATCCGCAGCCGGTGCTGATCGACGGCCGTCCGACCACCTTCTGGGAGTTGTTGTCGCCGGCCGAACGCGAGCCGGACATCGCCGACCTGGCCCGGTTGCTCAAGAAGCTGCACGCGCTGCCCACGCCCCCGTTCGCACTGCCCGCCCGGGCGCCGCTCGCGCTGGTGGAGACCTGGCTGGATTCCGCCGACGCCGCCGTGGGGTTGGAGGACCGCCGCTATCTGCTGGACCGCCGCGACGCGTTGGAGGCGGCCCGCCGCGAGCTCACGCCGGCCCTGCCGCAGGGCCTGATCCACGGCGACGCGCTGCTGCGCAACGTCCGCGTACACGGCGGCCGGGCGCTGCTGTTGGACTGGGAGACCGTCGCCCACGACCTGCGCGAGTACGACCTGGTGCTGACCCCGATGGCGGCCGCGCGCTACGGCCTGCCCGACGGCGCGGAGCGGCGGTTCGCGAAGAAGTACGGCTTCGACGTCACCGACTGGCCCGGCTACCGGGTGCTCCGGGACACCCGCGAACTGGCCGCCACCGCGTGGGTGGCCCAGCACGTACCCGGCAACCCGGCGGCGGAGGAGGAGTTCCACCACCGGGTCCGCACCCTGCGCACCGACGACGAGAACGCCCGCTGGCACGCCTTCTGACCCACCGAACCGCCCCACCACCGGACCCCGGCAGGCCACCCCGAGCGCCGTGGAACCGCAACCGCCGCTCCTACGCCACGGGCGGTGCGGGTGGGCACACTCGAACCCGGGTCGACCGGGACGCAACCGCAGCCCCGCTCAGGACGTGCGCTTGCTGTCCGTCCACTGCTGTTCGAACTCCTCCTGGAACAGCGGATAGAGCCCGCGCCCGGTGGTCCCCGTCGCGTCGGCGCGGAGCACGAAGGCAGGCGACTCCACCCCGCGCGCGCGGCGAAGGTAGGGCTGGACGAGTCCCACGTCCCCGTCCACGAAATACGCGACGAACCGCGGTGCCTCGTCGTACAGCCGGATCTCGATCCGGCGCGGCTCGCGCAGCTTCGAGCGGATCCGGCGCAGGTGCAGGATGTTGAGGGTGGTCATCCGGGACAGCAGCCCCTTCTTGATCCCCTCGTCCTTCTCCCGCTGCTTCATCGCGTCCCCGGCCGGGTTCAGGAAGAGCAGGCGCATCTCGCAGCCGCTCGCCGCCAGCCGGGTCAGATCGCGCCCCGAGTAGTTCTGGCACAGCAGGTTGAGCGAGACGCCCATGGCGTCGATCCCGCGCGCACCGTCCACCAGGTCGGCGAACGGCAGGCGCCGTTGCAGCGCCGAGCGGTCCTGGAAGACCCCCACCACGTCCGCGTAGCGCCCCGCGAACAGTTCCTCGACCGCGTCCAGGGCCAGCCGTCGATCGCCCTGGTCGGCGAGCGGGCCGTCCAGCATCGCCAGCACCCGCAGGCACGCGCGTTCGACCTGGGCCAGCACGTCGGGCGAGAGCACCCGGTTGCGGGCCACGATGTGCCGGCCGATCTCGACCTCTTCCAGGGCCCGTTCCAGCTTGCGCCGGTCCGGCAGGAACGGTTCGAAACACCACCAGTTGCGCACCATCAGCTCGCGCAACTGCGGCAGGGTCAGGAACGCGATCAGTTCGTCGTCGGCCGGGTCCACGATGTATCCGCGCCGGCGGCTCATCTCGCGCACGGCCTCGGCGCGCTCGACCCATTCGTTCTGCACGTTGCCCGCCGCCGCGAGCACCCAGGCGCCGTCGTCGTGCGGGTGCTCGCCGGGCCCGTAGACCGGGACCAGCACCGCGGCGATCACCGCCCGCAGCCGCTGTTCGATCAGGTTCAGGTACACGTACGCCCGGCCCGCCCGGCGGGCCCGCAACAGCGCGCCGGCCCAGTCGTCCTCGGTCCAGGTGAGCGTCGCGGGGTCTATCCCGGGCATCGGGTCGGGCGGGCTCGAACCGTCCAGGACCGCGGTTCCCGCCCCCATCCCCGTTCCCGTCCCCATCCCGGTCGCCGCGTGCCGGGGCCCGGGCAGCATGCCCGGGTCGAACGCGAACGAACCGGTGTCGGTGAGCCCGGCCGACCCGCCCGCGGACTCGGCGTCCGGGTAGCCGGCGTACGGATCCGGGAAGGTGTCCCCGCCGTCGCCCGGTGTCGGGCCGGTCCCGCCGCCGAGGCCGGTCGTACTCGTCCCCTCCGCAGGTTCCTCGGGCGTCGAGGGTGGCGAGCTGGACTCCCGATCGGCCATCGCGTCCCATCCGTTCGTCGTCGAGCCGGAACCGAACGAGCGTATAGCGAAACCCGACGGCCTCGGGAAGGCCGCGCGGGGCGGCACGGATACCTCGTTCGAGTGATGGACGCACGTGCATTACCCGGATGGCGCAAGCCAATTGGGGGGACTCGGCGCGCTCTGGCAACTTCTGCCCAGCGGCACGATGACGTCTCGGAACAATTGCCGGACGGCAGAGGGTCTTCCCTCCACCTGTTCCGGAGCGCAACCGGGACGGATCGACGGTCCGTCTCATGCGGCAGGAACCGTGGGCACCCAGGAGGTCGTCATGTTGGCCATGAACGGCAGGATCCCGGCGGGACGCACCGGCACCGAGGACGATTTCGCCAAGTACCGCGACGTGGTCGCGGACATCTTCGCGCACCACCGGCGCACCGAGCCCGGGGGCACCGGCGGTGCGGCGTGCTCGTGCGGCGGCGCGTGGCCGTGTCGGGAGGAACGACTCGCGGCGGAACTGCTCGACTGGATCCGACCGATGTGATCGAAACCGATCGGATCGGCGGTTTGCGCCCTACGGTCGGGCCGGAAATCCACCCGACCGGGGGACGCCGGAGCGGATCTCGCACATGAATCCGGTTCGGTACGGGAGACTGCAAGCTGCCGAAGCACGATCCGCGACAAAGCAGGTTGCTCATGCAGGTCTGGCCCGGTCATCCGTATCCGCTCGGCGCCACGTACGACGGCGCCGGCACCAACTTCGCGGTCTTCTCGGAGGCCGCCGAACGCATCTGGTTGTGCCTGCTCGACGAGAGCGGCGCCGAGGAGCGCATCGAGCTGCGTGAAGCCGACGCGTTCGTCCGGCATGCCTACCTGCCGGGCATCCAGCCCGGCCGGCGGTACGGCTACCGCGTCCAGGGGCCGTTCGACCCGGCCTCCGGCGCCCGGTGCAATCCGAACAAGCTGCTGCTCGACCCGTACGCGAAGGCGATGTGCGGCGAGGTGCACTGGCACGAGTCGATGTACGGCTACTCGTTCGAGCACCCGGACCTGATGAGCACCACCGACTCCGAGCCGCACACGATGGCCTCGGTGGTGATCAACCCCTACTTCGACTGGGGCGACGACCGGCCGCCGCGCACGGAGTACCACGACACGGTGATCTACGAGGCGCACGTGCGCGGGCTGACCCGCACCCACCCGGGGCTGCCGGAGGAGATCCGCGGCACCTACGCGGGGATGGCGCACCCGGCGGTGATCGAGCACCTGGTGAGCCTGGGCGTGACCGCGATCGAGCTGATGCCGGTGCACCAGTTCATCCACGACCACCGGCTCTCCGACCTGGGCATGCGCAACTACTGGGGCTACAACACGATCGGCTTCTTCGCGCCGCACGCGGCCTATTCGTCCACGGGCGAACGCGGCCAGCAGGTGCAGGAGTTCCGCTCGATGGTCAAGGCGCTGCACGCGGCGGGCATCGAGGTCATCCTCGACGTGGTCTACAACCACACCGCCGAGGGCAACCACCTCGGGCCCACGCTGTCCTTCCGCGGCCTGGACAACGCGTCCTACTATCGGCTCGCCGACGACAAGCGCTACTACCTGGACACCACCGGCACCGGCAACAGCCTGCTGATGCGCAGTCCGCACGTGCTCCAGCTGATCATGGACTCGCTGCGCTACTGGGTCACCGACATGCACGTGGACGGCTTCCGCTTCGATCTGGCGGCCACCCTGGCCCGGCAGTTCCACGAGGTGGACCGGCTGTCCTCGTTCTTCGACCTGGTCCAGCAGGACCCGATCGTGTCCCAGGTCAAGCTGATCGCCGAGCCGTGGGACGTCGGCGAGGGCGGCTACCAGGTGGGCAACTTCCCGCCGTTGTGGACCGAGTGGAACGGCAAGTACCGCGACACCGTGCGCGACTTCTGGCGCGGCGAGGAGCGCACCCTGGCCGAGTTCGGCTCGCGGCTGACCGGCTCCTCGGACCTGTACCAGGACGACGGCCGGCGGCCGATCGCCTCGATCAACTTCGTCACCTGCCACGACGGCTTCACCCTGCACGACCTGGTGTCGTACAACGACAAGCACAACGCGGCCAACCGCGAGGACAACCGGGACGGCGAGAGCCACAACCGATCCTGGAACCACGGCGTCGAGGGCGAGACGGACGACCCGGACGTGCTCGCGCTGCGAGCCCGCCAGCAGCGCAACTTCATCGCCACCGTGCTGTTGTCCCAGGGCGTGCCGATGATCGCGCACGGCGACGAGTTCGGCCGCACCCAGCGGGGCAACAACAACGTCTACTGCCAGGACAACGAACTCGCCTGGGTGCGGTGGCCGCAGGGCGAGGTGCCGGACCAGCTGGAGTTCATGCGGATGATGACCCGGCTGCGGGCCGAGCACCCGGTGTTCCGGCGCCGGCGCTTCTTCCACGGCAGATCCGTCCAGGGCACCCACGACGAGCTCACCGACATCGCCTGGTTCACCCCCACCGGCGAGGAGATGTCCGACGGCGACTGGTGGGCGGCAGCGGCCAAGTCGGTCGCGGTCTTCCTCAACGGCAACGCGATCTCCGAGCCCGACCCGCGCGGCCAGAAGATCACCGACGACTCGTTCCTGCTGTTGTTCAACGCCTCGCACGAAACCGAGGAGTTCACCATCCCCGAGGGCCTGGGCACGACCTGGACGGTCGTGGTCGACACCGCCGACGACAAGACCACGATGCACGACCCCAAAACCCGCACGACCGTCGACGGCGGCGGCTGCCAAACGGTCGTATCCCGCTCACTGGTGGTCCTGCAACGCCCCTGAGGGGCGCATCAGACCAGCAGCGAGGTGTCCAGGTCGGCGAACGGCTTGGGCATGGGAGCCGCGGTCCCGTACGCAATCGTGGCCACGGCCGCGTACCAATTGCCCGGAACGAGGGAATCCGCCGGTCGTGGCCGGGCGCGTCCGATCAGGTTTCACCACCCCGGCGGGTGGTAGTGCGCGGCCGTCCGGGGAAGCTAGTCCGCATGACCTCGTCGCCTGCTAACCTCCCCACCGGGACCTACCGGCTCCAGTTGCAGCCCGCCTTCGGGTTCGCCGACGCCGCCGCCGCCGTGCCCTACATCGCCTCGCTCGGGGTCAGCCACCTGCACCTGTCGCCCGTGCTGCAGGCCGTGCCCGGGTCCACCCACGGCTACGACGTGGTCGATCACTCGCGCGTGTCCGCCGACCTGGGCGGCGAGGACGGGCTGCGCGCGCTGGCCGGCTCCGCCGCCGCACACGGGCTGGGCATCGTGCTGGACATCGTGCCCAACCACATGGCCGTGCCCGCGCCCGAGTCGCTCAACCGGCCGCTGTGGCAGACCCTGCGGGAGGGACCGGACTCGCCCTACGCCCGGTGGTTCGACATCGACTGGTCCCGACACGACGGCCGGGTGCTGCTGCCCGTGCTCGGCGGGCCGATCGAGGAGGTCGCCGACGAGCTGATCGTGGACGGCGACGTGCTGCGCTACCACGAGCACGAGTTCCCGCTCCGGGCCGGCACCGACAAGCTCGCGCTCGACGAACTGCTCGCCGCCCAACACTTCGAACTCGCGTACTGGCGGCGTGCGGACACCGAGCTGAACTACCGCCGGTTCTTCACCATCGCCGGCCTGATCGCGCTGCGCCAGGAAGACGAGGAGGTCTTCGCGGCCACCCACGCGACCATTTTGCGACTGGTCGACGAGGGCCTGGTGCAGGGACTGCGGATCGACCACCCGGACGGGCTCGCCGACCCACGCGCCTACCTGGCCCGACTGCGCGCCGCGGCGCCGAACGCGTGGATCGTGGTGGAGAAGATCCTCGCCGCCGACGAACACCTCCCCGCCGACTGGGCCTGCGACGGCACCACCGGATACGACGCACTGCGCCGGGTGGACAACCTGTTCGTCGACGCCGAGGGCGCCGAGCCGCTGCGCGCGCTGCACCGCGAGCAGACCGGCGTCCGGGAGGGCTTCGACTACCTCGCCCAAGAGGCCAAGGCCGAGGTGCTCGCGGGCGGCCTGGCCACCGAATTCGCCCGGCTGCGGCGCACCCTGGACCGGCTGGAACCGATCGCGGGGGCCGGCGACATCGGCCGCGCACTGCCGCCGCTGCTGGCCGCCTTCCCCACCTACCGGCCCTACCCCGGCGGCGGCCCCGGCTCGATCGCGGCCATGGCACAGGCGCTGACCGGGGTGCCCGGCCAGGTTTCCGAGGCGGCCCGCGAGATCGCCGAACTCGCGCTCGCCGACGGCGAGTTCGGCACCCGCTTCGGCCAGGTGGCGGCGGCACTCGCGGCCAAGGGCGTCGAGGACCGCGCGTTCTACCGCTGGTACGGCCTGAGTTCGCTGAACGAGGTGGGCGGCGCGCCGGACTCGATCGGCCTGGACATTGCCGGCTTCCACGACGCGTGCGCACGCATGTCGCCGACCACCATGACCACGCTGAGCACCCACGACACCAAGCGCAGCGAGGACGTGCGGGCCCGGCTCGCGGTGCTGGCCGAGGTCCCCGAGGACTGGGCCGAACGAGTGCACACCTGGAACGACTGGTCCCGCCCGCACCGCTCCGAGTTCCGCTTCGGGCCGGACGGCTACGACACGTACCTGCTGTGGCAGACCCTGGTCGGCGCCTGGCCGCTGTCCGCCGACCGGGCCGTCGACTACCTGCGCAAGGCGATGCGCGAGGCGGCCCGGGCCACCACCTGGACCGACCCGAACCCCGACTACGAGGCGGCGAGCGAGGCGTTCGTGCGCGCCGTCCTGGCGGACGAGGAGCTCACGGCCGACATCGCGCAGTTCGTCACCGACCTGGATCGTCCGGCCCGGGCCGTCTCGCTCGGCGCCAAGCTGGTCCAGCTCACCATGCCGGGAGTGCCGGACGTGTACCAGGGCGGCGAGCTGGCGCTGTACACGCTGGTCGACCCGGACAACCGGGCCCCGGTCGACTTCGGCCGCGAGCACGGCCCGCTGGACGCGCTCAAATTCCGGGTCACCGGCGCCGCACTGCGGCTGCGCCGGGAGCATCCCGACTGGTTCACCGGCTCCTACACACCGCTGCTCGCCCGCGGCAAGGAGGCGCAACACGCGATCGCGTTCGTCCGCGGCGGCGAGGCGATCACCGTGGCCACCCTGCTGCCGGCCGGCCTCGCGGCCAAGGGCGGCTGGGGCGGCGCACTGTTGCCGCTGCCACCGGGCCGCTGGGTCGACGCGCTGACCGGCAACCCGTACTCCGGGCAGGCCCGGCTGCGGCACATCCTGGAGGACCTGCCGGTGGCCCTGCTCACCCGCGGCTGACCCGGCCGCGCCGCACGCTTCCCCGTTCCCACGTCGTTCGCACCCGTTCCCGCACGTTCCCGGAAAGTCCCGCACGTTCCCGGAAAGGACACAACCATCGTGGTCAGGTTCGAGGTCTGGGCTCCGAAAGCGTCGTCCCTGGACGTCATCGTCGACGGCCGACGCAAGCCGATGCGGGACGCGAACCGACCAGGGTGGTGGCAGGCGGACGTGCCGGCCGCGGTGCACGGGAGCGACTACGCGTTCGTGATCGACGGCAGCACACCGCTGCCCGACCCGCGCTCCCCGTGGCAGCCGCAGGGCCCGGACGGCCCGAGCCGAGTGGTGGACCACACCGCGTACGCCTGGGCCGACCGGGCCTGGACCGGCCGGCCGCTGCCCGGCGCGGTGGTCTACGAGCTGCACATCGGCACCTTCACCGTCGAGGGCACCTTCGCGGCGGCGATCGAGCGCTTGGACCACCTGGTCGACCTGGGCATCACGCACGTCGAGGTGATGCCGGTGTCCGCCTTCCCGGGCAGGCACGGGTGGGGCTACGACGGCGTGTGCCCGTGGGCGGTGCACGAGCCGTACGGCGGCCCGGAGGGCCTCAAGCGCTTCGTGGACGCGTGCCACGGGCGCGGCCTGGGCGTGATCCTGGACGTGGTGCACAACCACCTGGGCCCCTCCGGCAACCATCTCCCGCGGTTCGGGCCCTACTTCACCGACCGCTACAAGACGCCGTGGGGTTCGGCGGTCAACCTGGACGGGCCCGGCTCCGACGAGGTCCGTGCCTACCTGGTCGGCAGCGCGCTGATGTGGCTGCGCGACTACCACGTGGACGGGCTGCGGCTGGACGCGGTGCACGCGCTCGCCGACAACCGCGCGGTGCCCTTTCTCGAAGAGTTGTCCGAAGCGGTGGACAAGCTCGCCGCGTCCAGTGGCCGGCCGCTGTTCCTGATCGCCGAGTCGGACCTGAACGACCCCCGCGTGGTCACCCCGCGCGAAAGCGGCGGAATGGGCGTCCAGGCCCAGTGGAGCGACGACTTCCACCACGCGCTGCACTCGCTGCTCACCGGGGAACGACAGGGCTACTACGGCGACTTCGGGTCGATGGGCACCCTCGCCAAGACACTCACCCGGGTCTGGCTGCACGACGGCACCTGGTCCTCGTTCCGCGAGCGCACGCACGGACGCCCGGTGCCCGTCTCACGCATGCCCGCGTACCGCTTCCTGGGCTACCTGCAAACCCACGACCAGGTCGGGAACCGGGCCACCGGCGACCGCATCTCGGCCGCCCTGCCACCGGCGCTGCTGGCCGCGGGCGCGGCCCTGGTGCTCACCTCGCCGTTCACCCCGATGTTGTTCATGGGCGAGGAATGGGGCGCGTCCACGCCGTGGCAGTACTTCACCGACCACACCGACCCCGAACTGGCCGAGGCGGTACGCAACGGGCGCCGCGCCGAATTCGCCTCGCACGGGTGGGACGTCGCGCAGATCCCGGATCCGCAGTCGCCGCAGACGGTGCGCGACTCGTGCCTGGACTGGGACGAACTCAAGGGCTCGCCGCACGCGGCGCTGCTGGCCTGGTACAAGCGGCTGATCGCGCTGCGCCGCGAATGGGAACACCTGACCGACCCGGATCTGACCCGGGTTCAGGTCAGCTTCGAGGAGACCGCCGGCTGGCTGATGGTGCACCGCGGCGCCTTCCGTACCGCGGTCAACCTGGCCGAGCAGCCCGCGACGCTGCCGATGGGCACCGGCGCGGCCGAGATCGTCGCGGCCTGGGACGACCGCGCGGAGATCCGTCGCGGCCTGGTCGGCACCACCCTGCGACTGCCCGCGACCTCGGTCGCGGTGGTCCGGGTGGGATCGCGCTGAGCCCACCGTCCGGACCACGACTGCGGCGTCGAGCGCCGGACGAGTCGATCCGACCCGTCCGGCCCGTCCGACGTTCGAGGACGGGCACGGCCCAAGGACCGTGCCCGCGTGCTCACGACTCCAGCAGCCGCTTGCGCTCCGCCTCGACGTCGAACGTCCCCGCCGGGTATCGGGGGTCCAACTCGGTGAGGTATTCGAGCAACAGCCGGCTGATCGCCCAGTTGCGATACCACTTGCGATCCGCCGGCACCACGTGCCAGGGCGCCGCGTCGGTGTCGCACTTCTCCAATGCGGCCTCGTAGGCCGCCCGATAGTCCGGCCACACCGAGCGCTCGTCGATGTCCGCCGGGTTGAACTTCCAGTGCTTGTCCGGGTTGTCCAGCCGCGCGAGGAGCCGTTCCTTCTGCTCCTCCGGGGAGATGTGCAGGAAGACCTTGACCACGCTCACCTCGTCCTTGGCCAGGCCCTGCTCGAAGCGGTTGATCCCGGCGTAGCGGCGCGACCACACCTGGCGCGGGACCAGATTGCGCACCCGTGCGATCAGCACGTCCTCGTAGTGCGAGCGATCGAACACGCCGATCAAACCGGGGCCCGGTACCTGGTTGCGGATCCGCCACAGGAAGGGATGCCCGAGCTCTTCCTCGGTCGGCGCCTTGAACGCGTGGATGTGGCAGCCGGACGGATTGAACTGGCCGATCACGTGCTTGACCGTGCCGCCCTTGCCGGAGGTGTCCATGCCCTGGACCACCAGGAGCACCCGGCGGCGCGCACCACCGGCCACGGCCTGCGCGTACAACTTCTCCTGGAGTTCGGCCAACCGCGGCCCCATCGCCTCGATGTCGGCGAGCGCGTCCGCCTTGTCGCCGCGGAAGCCGGGTGTGGCCCGCGGGTCGATCGCGGTCAGGTCGACGGGGCCGCCGGCCAACCGCAGCGCGGCCCGAACGGAGGGCTCGGCCGGCCCGGAGTGGTCGGGCGCTTCGGCGCTCGGTTCGGCGACCACCCGAAGCCGGGGCGGCCCGGACGCGACCTCGGGCTCCGGCTCGGGCGCCACCTCGGATTCCGGCTCCGGCTCCGGATCGCTCGCGGCCGACGGGTCGGCGCCCTCTTCGCCGACCACGTCGAGGTCGAGGACTGCGACGTCGACGGCTTCGACCTCGACCCCGACAGCCTCGACCCGGACAGCCTCGACCTCGACGGTTTCGAGACCGAGCGCTTCGCCTTCGACCGTCTCGAGGCCCAGTACCTGCGCCGCGGCCCGCTCCGCCTCGGCCCGCTCGGATGCGGCCTTCAGCGCCTTGGCGGCCTTCTTGTCCGCCTTCCCCGCCGCCTCGGCCTGCTCCGCGCGCAGCTCCCGCTCCGCCTTCAGCGCCTTCGCGGCCTTCTTGGCGCTCATGGCGGCCTTCTCGGCCTTCTCGGCGCCCGTGGCCGCCTTCGCGGATTTCTCGGCCTTCTTGGCGGCCTTCTCGGCCTTGGCCGCCTTCTCAGCCTTCTTGATCTTCTTGGCAGCCTTCTCAGCCTTGGCAGCCTTGGCAGGCTTGGAAACCTTCTCAGGCTTGGAAACCTTCTCGGCCTTGGCGGCCTTCGCGGATTTCTCGGCCTTCCCAGCCTTGGCAGCGGCCTTGGCGGCGGCCTTCACGGCGTCCTTGGCAGCGGCCTTCGCGCCCGCCGTCTCGGCCGATGCCTCGCCCAGGCCCGCCGGGGCTTGCCCCTTCGAGTCCCGGTCGGTCCTGCCTGCACTCTTGCGTTCGGCCTTCTTCGCCATACCGCTGCCTCCGCGTCGTCGGGACCCGGGTCCGATGATGCCGCACCCGAACACCGGTCGCCCACGGACAACGCCCGCACGGCACACGGCCGATGCCGGCCGTACCGCACCCGGGGCGGGCCTTCGATCCCCCGCCCGAGCACCGCGACGCGGGATCGAAGACCCGCCCCCGGGCCGCCCGGTCAGCGGGTGGGCACGTGCTCCGCGCCGTCGCGGGCCATCGCCACCAGCCGCGAGACCGCCCGCAGGTACTTCTTGCGGTAGCCGCCGGCCAGCATCTCCTCGGTGAACAACTCGTCGAACGGCACACCCGAGGCCACGATCGGCAGCTCGCGGTCGTACATCCGGTCCGCGAGCACCACCAGGCGCAGCGCGGTCGCCTGGTCCTGGACCGGTCGCACCCCGTGCCAGAAGATCCCGGTGACGCCGTCGAGCATGGCCCCGTACCGGCTGGGATGCACGGTCGCCAGGTGCCCGAGCAGCTCGGCGAAGTCGTCCAGCGCGGCGCCCTCGGGTGCGGCCGCGGCGGCCTTGCCGACCACGTCGTCGGCGATCGGCGTGGGGGCCGCGGGCAGGCCCCGGTGCCGGTAGTCCTCGCCGTCGATGCGCAGCGCCTCGAAGCGTGCGGACAGCCCCTGTATCTCGCGCATGAAGTCCTGCGCGGCGAACCGGCCCTCGCCGAGCTTGTCGGGCAGCGTGTTCGAGGTCGCGGCCAGCTTGACGCCCGCGTCGGCGAGCTTGCCGAGCAGCGTGGAGACCAGGACGGTGTCGCCCGGGTCGTCCAGCTCGAACTCGTCGATGCACAGGAGCCGGTGTCCGGACAGCGCCTCGACGGTCTGCCGGAAGCCCAGGGCGCCGACCAGGTTGGTCAGCTCGACGAACGTGCACAACGACTTGGGGCCGGGTGCGGCGTGCCACAGCGACGCGAGCAGGTGGGTCTTGCCCACGCCGTAGCCGCCGTCGAGGTAGATCCCGCTGGGGCCGGGCGCGCTCTCGCGGCGGAACCAGCGCCGCTTCCCGTTCCCGCCGTCCCCGTTCAGCTCGGCGGCGAACCGCTCCAGGCGCTGCACGGCCGCGGCCTGCCCGGGTTGGTTCGGATCCGGGATGTAGGTATCGAAGCGCACGTCGCCGAAGCGCGGCGGCGGAACCATCTCGGCGACGAGACGGTCGGCGGGGACGCTGGGCTGACGCCGGGTGAGCGACACGACGTGGGCTACGGACACGATCATCAAGCCTACGACGCGTGCAAAACTCGGTCGCATGCGCCGTCTCCTTCCTGTGCCCAGCACCCCTGCCGAGCCCGACGTCGACCTCGTCGAGGCGTACGCCTATCCGCCGGACCGCACCTGGCTGCGGGCGAACATGGTGGCGAGCCTGGACGGCGCCGCGCAGGCGCCCGACGGCCTGTCCGCGGGACTGTCCTCACCGGCCGACAAACGCATCTTCGGGGTGCTGCGCGGGCTGGCCGACGTCGTGCTGGTGGGCGCGGCCACGGTCCGCCAGGAGGGCTACCGGCCGCCGAAGCCCAAGGCGGCCTACGCCGCCGCCCGCGCCGCCGCCGGGCAGCCGCCGGCGCCGGTGATCGCGATCGTCTCGCGCAGCCTGGCCCTCGACTTCACCACGCCGCTGTTCACCGAGGCGATCACCCCGACCATCGTGATCACCTGCGAGGATGCCGCCCCACAGGGCCTGGCGGCGGCTCGCGAGTACGGCGACGTGATCGTCGCCGGGCGGGACCGGGTCGACTTCGCGAGCGCCCTGGACGCCCTCGCGGCGCGCGGGCTGACCCGGCAGCTGACCGAGGGCGGCCCGCACGTGCTGGCCCAGATCGCCGCGTGCGGCCGCCTGGACGAGCTGTGCCTGACGCTGAGCCCGCTGCTGACCGCCGGCCCCGCCGATCGGATCCTGGCCGGCCCCACCCTCGTGGACGCGGTGCCGATGCGCCCGGTGTCGCTGCTGGAGGAGGACGGCTCGCTGTTCACCCGCTACGTGCGCTCGTAGGCATCGGGCCGGGTGTGCTCGTGGGCCCCGCCCGGAGCGCTCGCGAGGTCCGGCCGATCCCGGTGCCGCGCCCGAGAGTGGGAGGGTGGTCTCCCGGGCAGACGGGGCACGGACGCCCCGGCTCGGCGGTCGGATCATGTGGATCAAGGGAGTGTTGCGTGTACACGATCGTGCTGCTCATCGAAAAGGTCCTGAACGAGGCGGACGTCAAGTTCGTCACGAGCCTGCACGAAGGCGTCGAGACGTCCTTCGTGGTGGTCCTGCCGGGCAAGGCCGACCATCGCAAGCTGCTCCAGGCGCTGGACGACGTGGCCCTGGTGCGTCTGGACGAGGCCGCCGAGGACATCGAGGAGAAGCCCGGCCCGGACGACGGCGCGACCGCCGCCCGCCGCACGCTGGACGCGAGCGTCGCGGCGCTGCGCGCGAGCGGCGCGACCGCCGTCGGCGAGACCACCCCCGGCCGCGACCCGCTGGACACGCTCAAGCAGATCGTCGAGCGGCACGACGCGGACGAGGTGATCGTGCTCACCGACCCGCACTTCATCGAGGAGGTCTTCCACCGCGACTGGGCCTCGCGGGCCCGACAGAACGTGGGTGTCCCGGTGCTCAAGCTCTTCGCACACGACGTGAGCTGACACAATCGCGGGAGCCCGCGCCGAACCGCCCGGGTCCCACGATTCGAAGGAGCCCGCGTCATGGCACCCCCCGCCGAGCCCGTCGACCTCGGCAGCCCGTTCTTCGTCGGCATCGGTGGCGCCGGCATGTCCGGGCTCGCCAAGATCCTCGCGATTCGCGGGGCCCGGGTCTCCGGCAGCGACGCCAAGGACTCCACGCAGGTGCTCGCGCTGCGCCAGCTCGGCTGCACGGTGCACGTGGGCCACGACGCGGCCAATGTGGCCGAGGACGTGTCCTGCGTGGTCGTGTCGTCCGCGATCCGCACCGACAACCCCGAGCTGGTGCGCGCCCGCGAGCGCGGCATCCCGATCGTGCACCGCGCGGACGCGCTGGCCCGGCTGATGGACGGGCGCCGCTCGGTGGCCGTCGCCGGCACCCACGGCAAGACCACCACGACCAGCATGCTCGCGGTCGGCCTGACCTCGCTGGGCCTGGACCCGTCCTTCGCGATCGGCGCCGACCTCAACGAGGCGGGCAGCAACGCGCACCACGGCTCGGGCGACATCTTCGTGGCCGAGGCGGACGAGAGCGACCGCAGCTTCCACAAGTACGCGCCCGAGGTCGCCGTCGTCCTCAACGTCGAGTTGGACCACCACGCCAACTACGGCTCGCTCGACGACGTGTTGGAGGCGTTCGAGATCTTCGCCGCCCGGATCACCCCGGGCGGCACCCTGGTGTTGTCCGCCGACGACTCCGGCGCGGGCACCCTGCGCGAGCGGCTCGCGGATTCGCTGCCGGAGCTGCGCGTGGTCACCGTCGGCGAGCACGAGGACGCGGACCTGCGCCTGGTCGAGATCGAGTCGCTCGGTCTGGGCAGCCGGGTCACGGTGCGCGGCAAGGCCACCGGCGGCGACCTGGTGTTCACCGTCGCGGTTCCCGGTCGGCACAACGCCTCCAACGCGGTGATGGCGCTCGCGGTCGGCCTCGCGCTGGGCGTCGAGGCGCAGCGGATGGCCGAGGGCCTGGGCAAGTACCAGGGGGTCCGCCGCCGGTTCCAGCTCAAGGGCGAGGAGAGCGGCATCCGGGTGATCGACTCGTACGCGCACCACCCCACCGAGATCACCGCCGACCTGGCCACCGCGCGCGGTGCGGTGGGCGCGGGCCGGGTGATCGCGGTGTACCAGCCGCACCTGTTCAGCCGCACCCAGCAGTTGGGCGTGGAGATGGGCCGCGCGCTGGCCGCCGCCGACATCGCGGTCGTGATGGACATCTACGCCGCTCGCGAGGACCCGCAGCCGGGCGTGACCAGCAACATCATCGCGCACGCCGCGCTGGACAACGGCGGCCTGGTGCGCACCGAGCACAGCTGGTCCGACGTCGCCGGTTCGGTGGCCGCACTGGCCCGGCCCGGCGACCTGGTCCTGACCATGGGCGCGGGCGATGTCACCCTGCTCGGCCCGGAGATCCTGGACGCGATCCGCGACCGCGCCAACGCCCCGCGCTGAGCGCCGGTCGGCCCGGCCGACCACCCGGCGGTGCCGCGACGTCCCCGGGGGAACGTCGCGGCACCGTTGCGTGTTGGATGTGAACATGGCCTACGAAATCGAGAAGACCGACGACCAGTGGCGGGCCGAGTTGTCCCCCGAGGAGTTCCGGGTGCTGCGCCGGGCCGGCACCGAGCGCGCCTGGACGGGCGAGTACACCGAGACCAAGACGACCGGTGTCTACCGCTGTCGGGCGTGCAGCGCCGAGCTGTTCCGCTCCGACACCAAGTTCGACAGCCACTGCGGCTGGCCGTCCTTCTACGCACCGCTGGCCGAGGACCGGGTCGAGTACATCGAGGACTCGTCGATGGGGATGACCCGGGTCGAGGTGCGCTGCAAGAACTGCGGCTCGCACCTGGGTCACGTCTTCGAGGGCGAGGGCTACGGGACGCCGACCGACCAGCGCTACTGCATCAATTCCATCTCGCTGACCCTGGAACCCGACCCGCAGGGCTGACCGCCGCACCCGTCAAACCTGCTCTGCGGCGGTGCGGCAAACCTCACATCGGGTCACGGGGGCGGTGTTCGTCCGCTATGCCTGATGTCCATGAATCCGTGGCTGCCACCCCTCGCGTACTCGGTCTGGACGGCGCTCGTGCTCGGCGTCGCCATCGGGTCCGCCCGGCGGGGCGGCAGCCGGGCGGACCGGCTGCACCCGGCTGAATTGGGCCCGGCCGAGTACGCGTTCGTGTCCGGCGGCGCGGCGCGCGCGGCGGACGTGTGCATCCTGCGCCTGATCGGCACGGGCTGCCTGCACGTGAGCCGGGACGGCCAGGTGGTCGGCGCCCGCACACCCGAGCCGGGCGCGGCGGCGGACGTGCCGCTGCGGGTGCTCGACGAGGAGTACGGCGGGCTGCCGCTGCGCGACCTGCGCACCCGGGTGGCCGCGTCGCCGGAGATCCAGCGGATCGGCACGGCGCTGCTCGCGGCCGGTCTGGTCGCCCGGCCGGACACGGGACCGCGCCGGGTGCCGCGCTGGGCGCTGTTCGCGACCATCCCGCTGGGCGTGGCCACCGCCGTGGCGGGCTTCGTGACCGCCGACGACAAGGCGGCGAGCGCGCTGCCGTGGGTGGGTCTGCTGCTCGCGGTGATCGGCATCCAGGCGTGTGTCGCGGGCCTGCTGCTGCTCGGCGTGTTCGGCGAGCGGGTGGTGCCGACCGCGCCGATGATGCGCCGGCTGATCCGGATGCGCCGCGACGAGGCGGCGGTGGCCGCGCTGGGCGCCGACGGGGTGGGCGCCGTCGCGCTGTGGGGCCTGGACCGCTTCCCCGACCCGGTGGTCAAGGAGATCTTCCGCCGCAACGCTCCCGCCCCGGGCAGCCGCGACCCGCGGTCCCCGTGGTGCGGCAGCACGTCCTGCGCGTCGCCCCAGGGTGCCCGAGCGGGCTCCTGCGGCGGCACGGCGGACGGCTGCGGCGGGTAGGTCTCGGGCCCGGTCCGGCGGATCCCGGTGGGCGGCGGACGAACCGAGGGAACTCCGCCTGTTTCGGTGTGGGTCGGGCCCGCCATGCTTGGCATATGCGGACAGCGGTGGGAATCGGATGGCGGCCGGAGATCGACCTGACGATCGAGCGCCTGGCCGGCGTCGACTTCGTCGAGGTGATCGCCGAGAACGTGTGCGTCGAGCACCTCCCGGAGTCGTTGCGCGTGCTGCGCGCGCGGGGCGCGCAGGTGATCCCGCACGGCGTGAGCCTCGGGCTCGCGGGCGCGGACCGGCCCGACCCGGCGCGCCTGGCCCGGCTGGCGGAAGTGGCCGACGCGCTGGGGTCGCCGCTGGTCAGCGAGCACCTCGCGTTCGTCCGGGCGGGCGGCATGGAGGCCGGCCACCTGCTGCCCGCCCCGATGACCCGGGACGCGCTCGAAGTGGTCGTGGAGAACGTACGGATCGCGCAGGAGGCGCTGCCGGTCCCGCTCGCCCTGGAGAACCCGGCGACGCTGCTGTCCTGGCCCGGCAACGAGATGAGCGAGGCGCGGTTCCTGACCGAGTTGGTGGAGCGCACCGGCGTCCGGCTGCTGATCGACGTGGCCAATCTGCACACCGAGCGGGTCAACCACGGCCTGGACCCGGCCGCCGCACTGGCCGAACTGCCCCTGGAAGCGGTCGAGTACGTGCACGTCGCCGGCGGCGTCGAGCGCGAGGGCCTGTGGCACGACACGCACGCGCACCCGGTGACCGCGCCGATCCTGGAGGTGCTGGAGATGTTGTGCGCGCTGCGCCGCCCGCCGCGGGTGCTGCTGGAGCGCGACACCGACTTCCCGTCCGCCGGCGAGATGGCCGCCGAACTGGCCGCGATCCGCGCGGTGGTCACCCGCGCGACGGTGCGCTCGTGAGCGCGCGCGAGCGGCTGGCGCGGCAGCAGGGCGAGTTGCTCGCGGCGCTGGTGGCGGGCGGGCCGACGCCGCCCGGCTTCGACCCGGCGCGAGTGCGCGTCCAGGCGCGGGCGCTGGCCGCCAAGCGGCGCGACTCGGCGCTGCGCGCGGTGCCCGAGCTGGCGACGGCCCTGGGGCCGCGCTGGCCGGGCGAGTTCATGACGTGGGCCCTGGTGCACCCGAAGCCGGCGGACGGTGGCACCCGCGCGGACGTGCACGCCTTCGCGGCCCATCTGTGGGAGCGCGACGCGCTGCCGGCCGAGCTGGCCGAGGTGTTCATGCCGCGCGAGCCGCCCTGGTGGGGGCGGTTGCGGGCGCGGCTCGGGCGTCGCCCGTGGACGCGCGACCGGTAGGTACGGGCAGGGGATCACACACAGGGGGTGGGCGGCATGACCTGGTTCATGGTGGTTCCGTTGGTCATCGCGGGAGCGGGCGCGCTGGTGGGGAGCCTGAGCGTCCGTTGGGCGGCCCGACGGCGGATGCGGCGCACGTTCGGCCGGCCGTACGGGCCCGCCGGATGGCCGCCCGGCGGCCCGTCGTTCGGCCCCGACCCGGGCTCCGGCCCGGCTCCCGACCAGTGGCTGCCGGGCACGCCCCCGTTCGACGGATACGGCCCGCACCACACGCACGGACACCACTCGCCCGGCCCGGACTGGCAGGGGCACCACGGCCACCACGCCTCGTGCGGCGGCAACTCCTCGTGCGGCGGTGGCGGGGGCTCGTCCTGTTCGAGCGGTTCCTCGTGTTCGAGCGGCTCGTCCTGTTCGAGCGGCTCCTCGTGTTCCAGCGGCTCGTCCTGTTCGAGCAGCTCGTCCTAGAAGGTGCGGGCCCGGGTTCCGGCGCCCCGAGGCGGTCGGCCCGATCGTGGTCCGACCGCCTCGCGGGGGTGACTCAGGCCAGGCCGGCCAGCAGCTCGCCGACCGGGCGCCGGCGACCGGTGTAGAACGGCACTTCCTCGCGCACGTGCCGGCGGGTCTCCGAACCGCGCAGATGCCGCATCAGGTCGACGATGCGGTGCAGTTCGTCGGCCTCGAAGGCGAGGATCCACTCGTAGTCGCCGAGCGCGAACGAGGGCACCGTGTTCGCCCGCACGTCCGGGAAGCCGCGCGCCATCCTGCCGTGCTCGGCGAGCAGCCGCCGGCGCTCGGCGTCGTCGAGCAGGTACCACTCGTACGAGCGCACGAAGGGGTAGACCGCGACGTAGTCGCGCGGGGTCTCCTCGGCCAGGAACGCCGGGATGTGGCTCTTGTTGAACTCCGCCGGGCGATGCAGCGCCATGTTCGACCACACCGGCTCCAGCAGTCGGCCCAGTCCGGTGCGGCGGAAGCGGTTGTACGCCTCCTGGAGCGCGTCCGAGTCCTCGGCGTGCCACCAGATCATGATGTCCGCGTCGGCCCGCAGCCCCGAGACGTCGTAGGTGCCGCGCACCACGACGTCTTCGTCCAGCAGCTGCTCGAACAACTGCTCGACCTCGCCCGCCAGGTCGGCCCGATCACCGGGCAGCGGTTCACGGAGCCGAAAGACCGACCACATCGTGTACCTGATCACCTGGTTGAGGTCGCGGGCCTTGGGGCGCGCCGGCGTGGGTCGGCCTTCGGTCCCCGGGACGTCCTCGTCGAGAGCGTTGTCGATCACGGCTGCTGCGGCGTCGACCGGATCCGGGGTGTTCTCCGCGGTGCTTTGCGTCATGGGTCGATTCTCCCTCCCCCGTCCCCACCGTCAGCGCACGGGGCGCGCAAGCGGCTCGGCGAGCTGCGCCAACACGTCCGCCGCCGCGCTCGTCGCGCTCGCCACACACGCCGGGATGCCGACTCCCTCGTAGACCGCGCCGCACACCGCCAGCCGGGGCAGCCGCTCGATCGCGTCGCGCACACAGGCGATCCGGCCCGGATGGCCGACCGCGTACTGCGGCAGCCCGCCACCCCAACGGGTGACCCTCGTGTCGATCGGCTCGGCGCTCAACCCGACCGCGTCCCTCAGGTCGGCGAGCGAGTCGGCGACCAGGTCCGCGTCCTCGCGCTGCAACACCGCCTCCTCGCCGGCGCGCCCGAGCGAGGTGCGCAGCACGAACGTGTCCGGGTCGGCGTCGGCGAGCCAGCCCCACTTGTTGGACGCGAACGTGCTCGCCTTGATCCGCCGGCCGTCGATCGGCGGCACCAGGAACCCGCTGCCGGCGGGCACCCGTGCCAGGTCGGCGCGGCGGAACGCGAGGGTGACCAGGGCCATTCCCGCGTACTCGATCGAGGACAGTTCGACCGCGGCGACCGCGGAGTGCGGGCGCAGCAGCCGGGCCGCAGGCGCCGCCGGTACCGCGAGCACCACCGCGTCCGCCTCGATCGGGGACGGCGCGTTCGTCGGTCCGGTGACCAGCCGCCAGCCGGTGGGCGTGCGCTCCAGTTCCCGCACCGTGCTCCGGGTCCTGATCTCGCCGCGCCCGGTCGCCACCACCGCGCCCGCGACGGCGAGCGGCAGCCGCCCGACCCCGCCGCGGATGCCCATGAACACCGGCCCGCCCGGCCGCTCGGCGGCCCGCTCCAGCAGCCCGCGCACGCCCGCGACCAGCGACCCGCCCGCGCGCGCGATCGGCAGCAGCTGCGGAACCGCCGCGGCGAGCGAGATGTCGTAGGCGTTGCCCGCGTACACCCCGCCCAGCAGTGGCTCGACCAGCCGGTCGACCACCTCGTGACCCACCCGCTCGGCGACATAGCGGCCCACCGACACGTCGTCGGCGTAACGGTGCGGCGCGAGCGCGTGGTCCAGCGGGATCCGGGCCAGGCCCGCCGCCGACAACACCCCGCTCGCCGCGAGCGGTTCCAGGTCGCCGGGCACGCCCATGACGTGGCCGCGCGGCATCGGCCGCAGCGCACCGCGGGTCCACAACGACGCGCTCGCGGTCGTCGGCGGCTGGAGATCCGCGGCCAAGCCGACCTCGCGCGCGAGGTCGATCGACTCGCTGCGCCGGGCGAGCATCGACTCGGCACCCTCGTCGACCGCGACGCCCGCGATCGTGCCGGCGTGCAGCTTGCCGCCGATCCGGGCGGAGCCTTCGAGCACCGTGACGGTGAGCCGCGGATCGCCGTCCCGAAGCAGGATCCAGGCGGCCGTGAGACCGGCGATTCCGCCGCCTACGACGACGACATGACGACCTTTTTCCACCGGCGAACTGTCCACACCGCACCTTCTCACGAGCACCACCCGCGGATCGGAACCGGCCACGCGCCGGCGCCGTCCCATCGTCGACTTCGAGGGGGGAAAGAAATGAGCGCACGAGAGGCGAGACGACGTACGGGCCCGGCACTCGCGATCGCCGTGGCCGCGGTGCTCGCGGTGGGCGGGTGCAGCGGCGACGGCTCGGGCGACGAGGATCGATCCGGATCCGGATCGAAACCGGCGGCAGCCGCACCCGCGGCCCCCGCGACACCCGGCACCAAGACCGGCCCGAGCGCGGCCGTCGACCCGGCCGCCGGACAGCGCAAGGTGGTGCTGACCGGCGAACTGCGCGTACGGGTGCCCGACCTCGACCGCGCCACCGGCGACGCGCAGGGCGTGGCCCGGGCACGCGGCGGACTGGTCACCGACGAACGCACCACCCGCTCGACCGAGCAGGAGGCGAGCCGGACGGGCGCCGCGACCACCACACTCACCCTCAAGGTCCCGCCGGCCGAGTTCGACCGGGCGTTGGACGAGTTGAGCCGGATCGGCAGGGTGCTCAACCGACAGCGCACCGCCAAGGACGTCACCGACGAGGTCGTGGACGTGGACAGCCGGATCGCATCACAACGCCGCAGTGTGGAGCGCACCCGGCAACTGATGGACAAGGCCGCGACGATCGCCGACATCGTCACCCTGGAGAGCGAGCTGACCCGCCGCGAGGCGGACCTGGAGTCGCTGCTGAAGCGGCAGCAGGCGCTCACTGCACAGACCGACCTGTCGACGATCACGATCACGATCACCACCGACCCCGAACGGACGGCGGACCGGCACAAGGACGACGACGGTTTCGCCGGCGCCATCGGCGACGCGTGGTCGGCGGGTTGGCACGGCCTCGCCGGCACCGGCCGGGTGATCGCGATCGTACTGGCGGCGATCTTCCCGTTCGCGCTGATCCTGATCCTCGTGTGGCTGATCGACCGCTTCACGGGCCGCCGACTGCGCCGGTTGCGCCGCTCGCGCCCGACGCGCCGCACCCGACCGCCGGTGCCGACCCGGCTCGGCCCGACCGCACCGCACCCGCCGACCGACGCCACCGAAACCTCGCCGCCGACCGGCACCACCTCGCAAGAGCCGCCGAGCCGGCAGCCGTAACCGGCCGCAAGCGCCGGCCGAACCCGCTCGCGGCCCGGCCGGCGCCCGACGCGGGGGCTCTATCGCGCGCTGACCTCGTGCACGTGGGCCACGATCCGGGTGAGCACCTCGGGGTCGGTGTTGGGCAGCACGCCGTGGCCGAGGTTGAAGATGTGCCCCTCGGCGGCGCGACCGGCGGCCAGCACCTCGTCGGTCTTGGCCCGGACCGCCTCCCACGGCGCGAACACCACGGCCGAGTCCAGGTTGCCCTGGAGCGCCTTGCCCGGCCCCACCCGGGTCGCCGCCACGTCCAGCGGGATCCGCCAGTCGACGCCGACCACGTCCGCGCCGGCCTCGCCGAACATGTGCAGCAGTTCCCCGGTGCCCACGCCGAAGTGGATCCGCGGCACGCCGTAGTGCTCGACCGAGGCCAGCACCTTCGTGCTGGCCGGCAGCACCGACGCCCGGTAGTCGGCGGCGGAGAGCGCGCCGGCCCACGAGTCGAACAGCTGGACCGCCGACGCGCCCGCCTCGATCTGCACCTTCAAAAACGCCGAGGTGATCTGCGCGAGCCGGTCCACCAGGTCCGCCCACAGCTGCGGGTCGCCGTACATCAGCGCCTTGGTGCGCTCGTGGTTCTTCGACGGGCCGCCCTCGACCAGGTAGCTCGCCAGGGTGAACGGCGCCCCCGCGAAGCCGATCAGCGGCGTGCCGCCGAGCTCGCGGACGAGGAGGCCGACCGCCTCGGTGATGTAGGGGACGTCCTCCGGCGTCAGATCGCGCAGCTGGGCGAGATCGGCGCGCGAGCGGATCGGGTTCGCCACCACCGGGCCGACCCCGGGCTTGATGTCCAGGTCGATGCCGATCGCCTTGAGCGGGACGACGATGTCGCTGAAGAAGATCGCCGCGTCCACGCCGTGCCGGCGCACGGGCTGGAGGGTGATCTCGGTGACCAGGTCCGGCCGCATGCACGACTCGAGCATCGCGGTGCCCTCGCGCAGCTTGCGGTATTCGGGCAGCGAACGACCCGCCTGGCGCATGAACCACACCGGGGTGTGCGGTACGGGTTCACGTCGGCAGGCCCGCAGGAAGGCCGAGTCTCGGACGGTGGCGTGCGGAAGGCTCGTTTCGGTCACATCCGCCATGGTCCCAGACGCACCCGGACGGCCCAGACCGAGCACCCCCGTCCGGCGCGTCGCCCGGGCCTGGCGACCCCGGCGCGGCCTAGGCTGCCAGGCATGGCAGCAGTCGGCGAGACCGAGGAGCCCGAGGAGTTCCGGCAGGCGCTGGCCGGATGGCGGGCCGCGATCCTGCGCCCGGAGATCGTGCTGGAGGAGATGTCCCGACCACGCGGCCTGGCCCCCTTCTCGGCAGCGTTCGCGGCCGAGGTGGCCCTGGGCGAGGACGAGGACGAACTGGCGGGCGGCCGGATCGTGCTGCTGCACGATCCGGCGGGCCACGAGGCCTGGGAGGGGACGTTTCGCGTGGTGACCATGACGCGCGCCGAACTCGAACCCGAACTGGCGATGGACCCGCTGCTGCCCGAGGTCGGTTGGACCTGGCTGACCGAGTCGCTGCACGCGGTCGGCGCCGCCTATCGGGCGCCCAGCGGCACCGTCAGCCGCAGTACCTCGCAGGGTTTCGGCGGACTCTCCGGGCAGATCGCCCGGACCGAGATCGAGGTCCGGGCATCGTGGACGCCGGCCGACGACGAGTTGCTCCCGCATCTGCTGGCGTGGACCGAACTCATGTGCACATGCGCGGGTTTGCCGCCGGTGGTCTCCGGCGAAGGGGTCGTCGCCATACCGCGTCGGCCCTCGCGACCCGGCTCCTGACACGCCGGGCCGGCGCTGCGAGACGTCGCGGTCACACACCCGGGTCAAACTCGCATAACGGATTTGGATCTTCCTCTAAAGGCCGGCGCCATATGTGCCGAAGGACAGGGTGACCACCCCGAAGGAGTAGCTGGTCGGGCCGCTTCTTCGGGAATCGCGATCACTGCGCAGGAGGCCCGGTGTCGGTACTTCTCGATCACCCTGCAAACCTGCTTGCCTACCGTCCTTCCAAGCCCACGGCAATGGTTGTCGTCGCGGACCCCCGGGTTCGCGACGCGGTCATCCGCCACCTGTGGGCCCTCGGTGTGCGCGACGTCGTCGGGGCGTCGACCATCGCCGAGGCTCGATCCCGTGCCGGCACGCCGCGCGACCTCTGTGTCGCCGACGTGCACCTGCCGGACGGCTCCGGACTCACGCTTCTCACCGAGATGCGCGCGTCCGGTTGGCCGAACGGCTTGGCACTCTCCGCAGCCGACGACATCGGTGCCGTTCGTTCCGCGCTTGCCGCGGGCGTTCGAGGCTATGTCGTGACCGGCGCGCGAGCGGGACTGAACCCTGGACACGCACGGCAAGCGGGAATGCACCACGGGATGCCCCAGGCAAACCGCATGCGTCCGTCGGAACAGCGCGGGACGGAGCCCGGCTCCGGCGTCCGGGAGCTTTCGGCGCGCGAGATCGAGGTCCTGCGCCTCGTCGCGGAGGGCCGGTCCAACAAGGCGATCGGCCAGGCGATGGGCCTGTCGGCGCTGACCGTCAAGAGCCATCTCGCCCGCATCGCCCGCAAGATGGGCACGGGCGACCGTGCCGGCATGGTGGCCCTCGCATTGCGGGCGGGCATCATCAGCTGACGCAGGTCGGCTGGGCATCAGGACACCTCATCAGGTAGAGCCGAATCCCGGCGGGTGGACCCACCCGCCGGGATTCGGCATGTCCGGACCCGGTTCGATGCCGGTCGGGTCGGGTCCGCAGCGGAGCGAGGCGGCGCGGGGGCGGGGGCGGCGGATGTCGAGCCGGCCGACATAGGTCCGCTCGGCCTCGGGCGCGTCGACTCGGAACACTCGGCGTCGGTCCACCGGGGCATCGCGTCGCCGGGCAGCGGAACGCTCGGCGCCGGCCCACTCGACGTCGTCCTCTCGACATCGGGTCGGCCGTCCCGCGCGCTTCGCGCCCCTCGATGCCCTCCTCGGCCGGCCGAATCCGGCGCCCCGGCACGTCCCGGATATTTCGCGCCGGCTGATTTTGTACGGTTTCCGACCGCCGTACACCGCCCGTGGCGCGCCCACCTTGGCGGGGACCTGCCCGATCGGGTGGACGGGCGGGTTATTTTGGTGGGGTGACCGACGCCTCCTTCGAAACCTCATCCGAACTTCCGGCGCCGGTCCCCCCGGCGCCGGTCCCTCTCCTGGCACCTCGCGAGGGCGTACCGCCGGTCGTGGCGGATTCGCGAACGCTCGCCGAGACCATCGCCGCCTTCGCCGCCGGAGCGGGACCGGTCGCCGTCGACGCCGAGCGGGCGTCCGGCTATCGCTACGGACAACGCGCCTATCTGATCCAGCTGCGTCGGGCCGGCGCGGGCAGCGCCCTGGTCGACCCCGCGGCGTGTCCGGACCTGTCCGAGCTCGGCGCGGCGATCGTCGACGCCGAATGGGTCCTGCACGCCGCCTCCCAGGACCTGCCGTGCCTGGCCGAGGTCGGCATGGTGCCGCGGCGCATCTTCGACACCGAGCTGGCCGGCCGACTCGCCGCCTTCCCCCGGGTGGGGCTGGGTGCGATGGTCGAGACCGTGCTCGGCTTCTCGCTGGAGAAGGGGCACTCGGCGGTGGACTGGTCCACCCGCCCCCTGCCCGAACCGTGGCTGCGCTACGCCGCGCTGGACGTGGAGGTGCTGATCGAGCTGCGCGACGAGCTGGAGGCCATCCTGACCGAGCAGGGCAAGCTCGACTGGGCCCTGCAGGAGTTCGCCGCGATCGCCGCCGCGCCGCCGCCCGCCCCGCGGGTCGACCCGTGGCGGCGCACCTCCGGGCTGCACCGGGTGCGGCGCCGTCGGCAGTTGGCGATCGTGCGCTCGTTGTGGCTGGCCCGCGACGCCATCGCGCGCCAGAAGGATGTCTCGCCGGGGCGGGTCATCCCGGACAGCGCGATCGTCGAGGCCGCGATCGCCGGGCCCGCGTCGGTGGCCGCCCTGCTCGCGCTGCCCGGCTTCACCGGGCGGGACAGCCGACGCCAGGCCGGCGTGTGGCTGGCCGCGATCGAGCAGGCCCGGGCGCTGCCCGAGGTGGAACTGCCGATGTCCACGCTGCCGCACGAGGGCCCGCCGCCGGCGCGCGCGTGGACGGACAAGGACCCGGCCGCCGCGGAGCGCCTGACCGCGGCCAAGACCGCCGTCGCGGCCATCGCGGACGAGCACACGCTGCCCACCGAGAACCTGCTCGCGCCGGACTACGTGCGCCGGCTCGCCTGGGCTCCGCCCTCGGTGCCCACCGCCGACGCGGTCGGCGACGTGCTGCGCGCCTTCGGCGCACGTCCGTGGCAGATCGACCTGACCGCGCACGCGCTCTCCGGTGCGTTCCTGCGGCTGGCCGCGCACGCCGCCAACGGCACGAGCGCCTGAACCGCACCGGGCACCGGGCGTGTCCCGCCCGGTGCACCGGGTCCGACCCGCGGTCCGCGGATCCCGGCGCGGCCGCGGGGGCTCGTTGCCTTACCCGAGCTTTGCTTTGTCCACATTGACGCCGGATCCCGCCGGATGGTTTGGTTAGCCTCGCCTAATTCTCATTCTTCAATGTTTGTTCGAGTCGGTGGGGTGGCCTGTGTTCGCCAACTATCTGATTGGCCTGCGCGAGGGCCTGGAAGCGGCTCTGGTGGTCAGCATCCTGATCGCCTATCTCGTCAAGAGCGGGCGTCGGGACGCGTTGCCGGCGGTGTGGGC